>JAJFGG010000014.1 GCA_021776235.1 Alphaproteobacteria bacterium
GGCACCTGCCTGCTGATCGACGCCTGGACCTGGCTTCAGCATGACGGTGCGCCGCTGTTTGATCGTTTCGATAGTGAAGTCGAAATAGGCCGGCCCGATGGCAAATTGCTGGCGTTGGAGCGCGCCGCAATTGGTCGCCAAGATCTAAGGCGCCTGCAGACGGCTTTTGCCTCGCCAATTCAGGGCTTCGTCAATGGATTGCTATTGTGCCCAGAAACCGACGCTTCGCTGACCGCTCTTCTGGGCCAACAGCTTGACGAAATCGAGAATTGTTGGGTTGGCGTCTCGACGCTACCGGGCGAGGCCGGCCTTGCCGTGCGGGCGGCCTGCGGCACGGCCGGCGCACTGGCGCCCGTGTCCGAGACAATATGGCAAGTCTTCCGCCGGTGGCGCCTCGGCTGTGAACCGGCGCCGCGACGGCGGGGCTTGTAAAAGTGTCCGGGAATTCGGCGGGCCGCGCGCAGCCTTTATTCGGAGTGACCCGGCGCAAGACGTTCGGCAAGTTCCGCCAGCAACTGCTCGCGTCCGGCGGCGAAATCATTGGCCCGCCAGGCAGCCTCCAGCGCCCGCAGCGCCTTGCCCACCCCCGGTCCGGGGCGCATGCCCGCGGCGACGGCATCGCGGCCCGATAGGGGGAAGGGCGGCGGCATGGCGTCCTGGATGCGGGGCAGCAGCTCCACGGCCCCTTGTTGCCGGGCCAGATCGTCAATCCGTTCAAGACCATGGTCATAAAGCAACTGCCGCAGCTCGGCGCGCGTTATGGCGCCGGTCAGTTGCAGCGGTGGCGCCATCAGGAAGCTCAAGCGTTGCCGTTGCCGGGCGGATAGGCGAAGGCGCTGAGCGATGGCCTGGGCCGCCTCATCGCCGCCGGTGGCAATCAACGAAAGGCGGCGCAGGGGGTCGCCGTCGGATTTGGCCAGGTCAGCGATGTGAAAGCCGGCCGGTAGAACTTGTTGCAGCACGCCCGTCTGGGCCATCAGCTCCAGGCTGGGCGACGGGTCGGGAGCGGCCAACAGCTTGAAGATTTCATCGCGCAACCGTTCGCCGCTGAGGCTGTCAATGCCCGGCGCGGCGGCGGCGCAGGCGGCCAGGGCTTCGGCATCCGGCGTGCCCTTGCCAAACAGCGCGAGGAAGCGGAAGAAACGCAGGATGCGCAGTTTGTCCTCGGCGATCCGTTGTGCGGCGTCGCCGACAAATCGCACCCGCCCGGCCGCCAGATCGGCCCGGCCGCCGACCGGATCATAGAGCTGGCCATCGCCATCGGCATAAATGGCATTGATGGTGAAATCGCGGCGCGCCGCATCCAGGCGCCAATCGTCGGTGAAGGCAACCTTGGCGTGGCGGCCGAAATTTTCCACGTCCACGCGCAGGGCCGTGACTTCGAAATGCTGGCCCTCGGCAAGAGCGGTGATGGTGCCGTGTTTCAGGCCTGTGGGGATCACCTTGATGCCGCTGCCTTCAAGCAGGCGCACGTTGTCATTGGGCAATTGATCGATGGCAATGTCCAGATCGCTGCTATTGCGGCCCAATAGACCGTCGCGCACACAGCCGCCGACAAAACGCGGCGTCGCCCCTCCCGATCCCAGGGCCGCCAACACCGCGCGGCTGGCCGCCGCCGTCAACCAGGTTTGCTGAGATAGGGGCTGCATATGGTCAGATTATTCCAGTGGCGCTAGTTTTTCTTGAACTGACCAGGCACCATTTCGCCGTCTTGCATATGCGGGGCCACATATTCGCCACCAGCCGGACCGCCCGTAAAGGCCCAGACTGCGATCAGCGAAGCCACCATTAACGCCAAACCGCTGGCGAACAGCCAATACCAGGGCGCTTCATCGAAGGCCTGGCCTTTTTCCCGGGCCCGCCGGGTCGCGAACAGGTACAGACCATAGGCGATGAACGGCAGCAAAAAGGGAACAAGGTGAAAAAGCAATTTGCGGACCATGGTGAATGCTACAGCAAATCATGCACGCGGCGGTACAGATTCATCAACATGCCCGCCGTGGCGCCCCAAATGTAAAATTCGCCGTAAGGCATGGCATAATATTGCCGTTTGCGGCCGTTATAGTCCCGGCTGTGGCGCTGATGATTGTTCGGGTCGAACAAAAACTCCAGGGGGACCTCGAACACGTCGGCCACTTCGAAGTCGTCCACATTCAAATCGAAGCCCAGGCGCACGAAACCAACCACCGGGGTTACATGAAAACCCGTTCCGGTTTCGTAATCATCAAGATAACCGGCCACTTCCACATAGTTACGGTCCAGGCCGATCTCTTCCTCGGTCTCGCGCAGGGCGGTATCGACGACATCCAGGTCAGCTTCCTCCACCCGGCCGCCGGGAAAGCTGACCTGGCCGGCATGATGGTGCAGATGGTCTGTGCGTTTGGTCAACAGCACGGTCAGGCCGGTGTTATGTTCGATCAAGGGCACCAGCACCGCGGCCGGTTTCAGGCGTTCTTCAGCATCCACCCATTCCTTCATGAACGGGTTGAGATCATGGTCTCCCGTACCGGGACGCAGATCGTCATAGGCACGGGAGTCGGCCATGGGGCGTAGTTTGGAAACAATACGGTCTCGCAACTGCGGCTCCTATCTGGTGTCGCGGAAACTCAATACTACGTATTTCCGAGCCAAAACGCTAGAGCATGTTCTCTTAAAACATGCTCGAACTCTCAAGAAAAGAGTAATTGAACCAATCACTTGGGTCGCGACCGCGACTCCAATTAATTGAAAATTGCGCTAAGTTTCATACCAGTGATCCAGGCGAACCAATGGGGAAAAAGACGCCGGCGCTCCAAATACCAAACTGGCTCTTGCCACCGCGTTCTTCCTCGACCGCCAATTCCACCAGATCGTAGAAAATGGCACGACTGATCAGCGCCTCCAGGCGGGCGCGCACATGCACATACGGGGACGGTTCCTCGGTGACCGGGTCGATCTCGATCCGAATGGGATGCTCCGGACCGGCCATGACCTGGTCATCCACGTTGGTGCGAAAGGTTAGAACCTGCGCCCGCCCCTGGCCATGTACCTCCATGGCCACCGCCTGAAAGGGCGCGTCATCAACGGTGATGCCAAACTTCTCCACCGGCGTTACCAGATAATACTTTCCGTCCGGATCATGCCGCAGGATCGAAGCAAACAGTTGCACCATTTTCTGGCGCTTGATCGACGATCCCAGATAGAACCACGTGCCATCGCGGGCAATGCGCATATCCATGTCGCCGGAAAAATCAGGCTGCCACGTCTCCACCGGCGGTATTCTGCCTTTCGGCAGTCGGGCCGCGATCGCCGCAATCTCCTGTGCATCAAGCATTTGTCGTCTCACATTGGAACTGGTCCGGGTATGAACTAAATTCTCCCCGTTCGAACGCGCTCTGGTCCTCTGCTCGCGTAATCGTTACCCTGTCAGCGGGATCAAATCAGGGGACTTATCAATATAGTGGACAACATGACATCCGTCAGCGAAACAGACAAACAATTGATCGCCGAGATTGAGGTCGCCGTCGAACGTATTGCCAAGGTACGGCAAATGATCGGGCGGGTTATCTTTGGTCAGGAATCGGTCATAGACGAAACCCTGGTCACCCTGCTGGCCGGCGGCCACGCCTTGTTGATTGGCGTACCCGGCCTGGCCAAGACCCGTCTGGTGGAAACTCTGGGCACGGTTTTGGGGCTGGCCGACAAACGCGTGCAGTTCACGCCGGATTTAATGCCCGCCGATATCCTCGGCTCCGAGGTGCTGGAGGAGGCGGAGAGCGGCCGGCGTTCATTCCGCTTTATCCCCGGACCGGTGTTTTGCCAGTTGCTGATGGCGGACGAGGTCAACCGGGCCAGCCCGCGCACCCAATCCGCCTTGTTACAGGCGATGCAGGAAAAATCGGTGACCATTGCCGGGCAGCATCACCCTCTGCCACGGCCATTTCACGTGCTGGCGACCCAGAATCCCTTGGAACAGGAGGGCACCTATCCGTTGCCCGAGGCCCAGCTGGATCGATTCCTGTTGCAGATCGACGTGGATTATCCCGACCGCGAGGCGGAACAGCGCATGCTGATCGCCACCACTGGCGTCTCCGAAGCATCTGTCGAGGCCGTCATGGATGGCGAAGTATTGTTGGCCACCCAGCAGCTGATCCGCCATATCCCTGTCGGTGAAAGTGTGGTCGAGGCGATTTTGACCCTGGTGCGCAACGGCCGGCCCGAAGACAGCCCCCTGCCGGGTATCCGTGAACAGGTCGCCTGGGGCCCCGGCCCCCGAGCCAGCCAGGCTTTGATGCTGGCGGCCAAGGCACGGGCTCTATTGGATGGACGGCTGGCGCCTTCGATCGACGATGTTCTGGCCCTGGCCCGCCCCGTCCTGCGCCACCGCATGGCCCTGACGTTTGCCGCGCGGGCCGATGGCATCACTCTGGCCGGTGTCATAGACCGCCTGTCCGAACCCCTGGCCTGACGCCGGATGGCTGCGCCCGCGCTACACAAAGCCGGTCATGCCGCAGAGCAATTGGCCGCCACATTGCCGCCGCTGCTGGTGGCCGCCGAACGGGTCGCCTCCACGGTGGTTCAGGGTGTGCACGGCCGCCGCCGGGTCGGCAGCGGCGAGACGTTCTGGCAATACCGCCGCTATCAGGGAGGCGACAGCGCCGCGTCAATCGACTGGCGCCAATCCGCCAAAAGCCAAAAAATATTCGTTCGGGAGAATGAATGGGAAGCCGCGCAAAGCGTTTGGTTGTGGCGCGACGGCTCGGCTTCCATGGATTATAGATCCGCCGCGGCGCAAGAAGAGAAACAGGATCGGGCCGATCTGTTATTGCTGGCCCTGACTTCCCTGCTGTTGCGCGGGGGTGAGCATGTCGGTCTTTACGGCCGGGACAAAAACGCAACGGGCGGCCGCGCCACCCTGACCCGGCTGGGGGCGCAGTTGCTGAACGCGCGAGACGGACGGACGGCACAAACCAGCCAGACCGGTTTACCCGAACCGGGCCGGTTGCCGCGCTTTGCCCAATTGGTGCTGTTCGGTGATTTCCTGGCGCCCCTGGACCAGATTGAAGTCATGGTCCGGCGTTTCGCGGATCAGGGCGCCCGCGGCCATCTATTGCAAATCCTGGACCCTGCGGAAGAAGATCTGCCGTTTCAAGGCCGCACCGAATTCGAGGGGCCGGAAGGTGAAGGCAAGGTCCTGATCGGCCGGGTCGAAGGTCTGCGCGACGATTATCTGCGCCGGATGGCGGCCCGGCGCCTTGGCCTCGCAGACATTTGCCGCCGGGTTGGCTGGGGCTTTGCCCAGCACCGCACGGACCGCCCACCGCAAACCGCCCTACTGGCCCTGTACAACGCCCTGGGCAGTAACCTGGGCAATAACCTGGACGGCGGGGCGGGACTCTAAGCCATGCTGCCGCTGGGACCCATTGCCCTGACTGCACCCTGGATGTTGCTGGGCCTGGCGGCGCTGCCGTTGATATGGTGGCTGCTGCGGATCACGCCGCCGACGCCCCGGCGGGTGCGCTTTCCCCCTGTGCGCATTTTGCTGGGCTTGCAGGGCGAGGAAGAAACCCCGGCGGCGACGCCGCTGTGGCTGGCGCTGTTGCGTCTGTTGCTGGGCGCACTGGCGGTGCTGGCCCTGGCGCATCCCGTGTTGCATCCGGCAACCGATCTGTCGGATGGCGGCCCGGTGATGCTGGTAATCGACGACGGTTGGGCGGCGGCGCCCAATTGGTCCCTGCGGCAGCAAACCGCCCTGACCCTGGTGGAGCGGGCCAAACGGCGGCAGCGCCCGGTGCTGGTGTTGACCACGGCCCCGCCCGCAGCCGGCGGTCCAATCCAGTCCAGTGGCCTGTTACAAGCGGCGGAGGCGGAGCCGATCATACGCGCCTTGCAGCCCAAGCCCTGGTCCACCGACCGGGCCGCCGCCGCCGCAGTGGCGCGGGAGCTGCGCTTTGAAATACAGCCGACCGTCCATTGGCTGAGCGATGGCGTCGACAGCCCCGAACGCGGAGAACTGGACACGGCCCTGGCGGCCCTCGGTCCACTGCAGCTGATGCAACAGCCCGTCGGGCAGCGGGCCATGGCCCTATTGCCGCCCGAATTGACACGCCAGGGTCTTGCCGCCACCGTCCTTCGCCCCGGCGGCGCCGAACCAGAGGCATTGGGCCCGGGCGGTATAGCGGTACGGGCCATCGGCGAACGAGGCCGGGTCCTGGGCCAGGCGAAGGCGCAGTTCGCAGGCGATGAGGATCGCGCGGTAGCGGAAATTTCGTTGCCCGGTGACCTGCGCAACCGCACCCTGCGGCTGGAGCTGGCGGGCGCCGGCTCGGCCGCGGCGAGCATACTGGTGGACGAACGTTGGCGGCGAAGACCAGTGGGCCTGGTGTCGGGCGGCGGCGTGGAAGAACGCTCCCAACCTTTGTTGTCCAACCTGTACTATCTGGAACGGGCCTTGCGGCCCTATGCGGAACTTCGGCGGGGCGAAATCGCAACCCTGTTGCAACGGCCTTTGGCGGTCCTGATTCTGGCCGACATCGGCCGCCTGTCCGGGGCCGAGCAGCAACAACTGACGCAATGGCTAAAGGACGGCGGCATGCTGATCCGCTTTGCCGGACCGCATTTGGCGCAAGGAGCCGACAAACTGATCCCAACCCGCCTACGCCAGGGCGGCCGGGCCTTGGGCGGCTCCTTGTCCTGGTCGAAGCCGGCGGGTCTGGCCACCTTTCCCGCGCACAGCCCATTCCAGGGTTTGGCGGTACCCGGCGATGTTCTGGTGCAACGTCAGGTCCTGGCGGAGCCATCGCAGGATCTGGCCCAGCACACCTGGGCCAGCCTGGCCGACGGCACGCCACTGGTAACGGCGGCGCCACGGGGCCAGGGCTGGCTGGTACTGTTTCACATCACTGCCAACGCGGCCTGGTCCAACCTGCCCCTGTCGGGCCTGTTCGTAAATATGATGCGCCGCCTGACGGCCATGTCCCGTGGCGTAACGGCGGAAGCGGAAACCGCGGCCCGGCGCGAACTGCCGCCCGTGGCCAGTCTGGACGGTTTTGGCCACCTGGGGCCCCCTGCCCCGGGCGCCGAGCCGGTCGCCGCCGACGCCATCGATCAGACCCCGGCCGGGCCGAAGAATCCGCCCGGCTACTACGGCCGCGAGGACGACCGCCGGGCCCTGAATTTGAGCCAGAACTGGCAGCGCCTGCGGGCCATTACGGACCTGTCGGTGCCCGCGCACAGAACCGGTTACCAGCAGACCAAAGAAGTCGACCTGAAACCATGGCTGCTGTTGGCGGCGGTGCTGCTGGCCCTGGTGGATCTGCTGGCGGTATTGGCCTTGCGCGGATTTTTCCGGCTGGGAAGACGGCGGGGGATCCGGCTGACGGCGCTGTTGTTAGGGAGCCTTTTGCTGTTGCCGAACCTATCACCCCGGGCGCAACAGCCCAGTGCTGCCGACCGCTTTGCCATGGCGGCGTCACTGGATACCCGCCTGGCTTATGTGCTCACCGGTGACAGCCGGATTGACGAAATGAGCCGGGCCGGCCTGACGGGTTTGAGCCAAATGCTGCGCCTGCGAACCTCGATCGAGCCGGAAGCGCCCATGGCGGTGAATGTAGAGCGCGACCCCCTGGTGTTATTCCCGATTCTGTACTGGCCGGTGATCGCCTCGCAACGGGGCCTGAGCGATCAGGCCATTGCCCGAATATCGCAATTCATGCGCACTGGCGGCACCATCCTTTTTGATACCCGTGACGGCGGCAACAACATGCCGGCACTACGCCGGCGTCTGGGGCTGGCCGATAGTGCTTCCAGCAGCGGGCGTCTGCGACGCCTGTTGGCGCGATTGGATATTCCACCACTGGCGCCGGTGCCCCAGGGCCATGTACTGACGAAATCGTTTTACCTGTTGCAGGGCTTTCCCGGCCGCTATGTGGGTAGCTCGGTCTGGGTCGAGGGACGGTCCGGCAGCGTGAATGACGGCGTGTCCTCGCTGATCATCGGCGGCAACGACTGGGCCGCCGCCTGGGCCACGGACGAACGCCACAAGCCACTGGTCCTGCCCACACCCGGCGGCTCCCGGCAGCGGGAGATGGCCTATCGTTTCGGCATCAATTTGGTGATGTATTCCCTGACCGGCAATTACAAGTCCGATCAGGTGCACATCCCCGCCATCCTGGAACGGTTGGGGCAGTAGCTCAAGATGAATGCCATGACCACGTTTTCCCGCATCAGTTTTGACCCCGTGCTGCCCTGGTGGCTGCTGGCTACCGTCGCCCTGGCCGCCGCCATTTTGCTGGGTGCGGCTTTCTGGCATCGTTCGGGCGGCACCACATGGCGCTTGTTGGCCCTGACGGCAGCACTGCTGGCACTGGCCAATCCGTATTTGGTGCGCGAGCAGCGCAACCCCATCCCCGACGTCGCCCTGGTGGTGGTGGATCAATCCATCTCGCAACGGATTGCCGGGCGCGGCACACGGACAGAGGCCGCGCTGCAACGAATTGAGGAAAAACTGCGCGGCCGGCCCGATCTGGAAATGCGGGTGGTGCGGGCCGGCCACGGCTTTGGCGGCGATCAACTGCTGCCCGACGGCACCCATCTGTTCGGCGCCATTCGCCGGGCCCTGCGCGATGTGCCCAACCGCCGGGTCGCCGGGATTATCATTATCAGCGACGGTCAGGTGCATGACCCGCCGAAACCGGATTCCGGCGACGATCTGGGTGGCCCGGTGCATCTGTTGCTGAGTGGCCAGCGCGGCGAACGCGACCGCCGGCTGGTGGTGGTGAAGGCGCCGAGCTATGGCATTGTCGGCGAAACCCTGCGTCTGAGCCTGCGGGTGGAAGACAGCGCCGGAGAAAATGGCAACGCGGACAGCAGGGACGCCCGCGGGCGCACCCGGCTGCGGTTGCGGCGGGACGGCGGCACAACGGATAGCCGCAGCATTCCCATTGGCGTCAGCCGCAGCTTTCCATTCCGTCTTAACCATGGCGGGGCCACGGTGTTGGAGTTGGAGATCGATCCTGGACCCGACGAACTGACCCTGAAGAACAACCGCGCGGTGTTGATTATCAACGGGGTGCGGGAGCGCTTGCGGGTTTTGCTGGTGTCCGGTGAACCCCATGCCGGCGAGCGGACCTGGCGCAACATTCTGAAATCTGATCCATCCGTCGATCTGGTCCATTTCACCATTCTCAGGCCACCCCATAAGCAGGACGGAACGCCGATCAACGAGCTTTCCCTGATTGCCTTTCCCACCCGCGAGTTGTTTCAGGACAAGCTTGATGATTTCGATCTGATCATCTTTGACCGCTATCGCCGGCGCGGCGTGCTGCCGGATATCTATCTGCAGAATGTCGCGCAGTATGTCCGTCGGGGCGGCGCGGTATTGACCGCCGTGGGACCCGATTTTGCCACGCCCATCAGCCTGTCACGCACGCCCCTGGGAGCAATTCTGCCCAGCCGGCCAACCGGCTCTGTGCGCGAGACCGGTTTTCGTCCTTTGCCAACGGCCAAGGGCCGCCGCCATCCGGTCACCGCCTCGTTGACCGGGATCGGCGAGACGGGGACGGCGCCTGCCTGGGGCCGCTGGTTCCGACAGATTGATGTTACCGAGGTGAAGGGCGATGTTCTGTTGCGCGGTGCAGCCCAGGGACCACTGTTGATCACCGCGCGGGTTGATAACGGCCGGGTAGCGCAGTTGCTGTCCGATCACGCCTGGCTCTGGACCCGTGGCTTTGAAGGTGGCGGGCCGCAGGCGGAGTTGCTGCGCCGCATCGCCCATTGGCTGATGCAGGAGCCGGACCTGGAGGAAGAAGACCTGCGCGCCCGCGCCAATGGCAATCAGTTGTTGATCCAGCGGCGCAGCCTGACACCGGACAGCGGCGCGGTAGAGGTTGTTACCCCGTCGGGCGAAGTCCGCAGCGTCACGCTAAAGGACAATGGCCGGGGCGTGGAGGCCGGCGCCCTGGCGGTAGACGAGCCGGGCCTTTACCGGTTGCATGACGGCAGCCATCAGACGATCGCGGCGGCCGGGGACATTAATCCCCTGGAATATGCCGACATGCGCACCTCGGCCGTCCCCTTGCAGCCCTTGCTGCAGCAAAGCGGCGGCGGCGAATTCTGGCTGGTCGACGGCATGCCCGACATCCGCCGGGTGAAGCCGGGCCGCATCAATCGCGGACGCAACTGGCTCGGCCTGCGGGCCAGCGGCGAATACACGGTCAGTGGCGTCGAACAGACGCCTCTGCTGCCCGCCCTTGCGGTGCTGATCCTGTTCCTAGGCCTGACCATGCTGGCCTGGCAGCGCGAAGGCCGGTAAGAATTATTCAGGTTCGTTAGAGCAATTCGCGGTTATTCTGAACCGGCACAGGTTTATCCCCTATTCCGGCATGCCCGCCATGGCCACCGGGGGGTAATAGTAATCATCCCCCAGGGCATCCACCCGTTCCCAGAAATCAGCTCCGGCCGCCAGACCGGTTTCGTTGGGCTCCGCCGCCTGGCGCCAGATGTTCCACGAAGCCGGGTGCAGGCGCGCTGCCTCCGCCAGGTGCTCGCGGCCCTCGGCGGCCCGGTCTTGCCGCAACAAATACTGGCCCAGGCGAAAATGGCAATGGGCACGGGCAATATCGGCGTCGGGTGCCGCGGTCCGGGCGCGGGCCTGATCGGCGCTGAAAACATGGCTGCTTGCCGGCCCCAGCAGGGCCCAGTCCCGGACCGCGTTGACATAGGTGGCCTTGGCAGCCGCGGCGGTGGCCGTCTTGTCTTCCGGCACGGTCATGGTCGTCCGGTCCAGGGACCGGAAAGCCTCGTAAGCGCCGGCGTTTTCAGCGGGCCGTATGATACGGCCGTCCTCGTCGATCCATACTGCCTGTGGCACATTGACCATGTTGTATAACTCCGCCACCCGATGATCGCGGTCAATCAGTGCCGGATAGCTTGGCCCCGCCGCTTCGATCCAGGGGCGGGCAGCATCGTCCCGGCTGTCCATGGCGACGGTGATGATGATGAAATTCTGGTCCTGCAGTTCGTCGTAGAGTTTTTGCCACACGGACAAATCGTTACGACAGCCTCACCACGAGGCCCAGGTAGCCAGAAGAACCTTTTTGCCGCGATAATCCGACAGGCTATGGGCCACACCGGCCAAATCCGGCAGGGTGAAATCCGGTGCCTCCAAAGACCGCAGGCTGGCTGCACGGTTGTCGGCGGCTTCGCCCAAAGCCCAGACATCGCCGTCCCGGCTACGGGCGGCCGGCATCCCCATATGGTCCCAGAAGGCCTTGAGGTTAACGTTGCCATCGGCCGCGAAGACCCCTTCGCGACCCTTCGGTACCGGCACACAGACATCGCCGCGGCATAGCCCTTCAGGCCGCAATGACCACCCTGTCGCCGCCGCCGCCTCGTCGCGATCGAGCCAAAGGCCTTCCCCTTGACCCGGCCCCGGTCCGGCACGCACCTCAAATTCACCGAAACCGGAAAGTATTGTCGCCGTCGTCGCCATTGTTCAGTTCCCCCATCGAATGGACCCGCTCATAATATAGCATCATTAGAGCATGTCATTCGGCCATGCTTTGGTCATTCGGCAGCTCCAGAGCATAGGGCTCTTCCGTGGGCCACGGCAGGCCCGGCGCCGGTGCGACCATAAATGAAAACGCGCTACGCCTCTGGGCCCCGCAAATAGCTGTCGGTGCCGTCGATCCAATCCTGGCGCGGCGGGGCGAATAGTTCGATCACTTCCGCATCCGCCAACACTTCCGCCGAATGGGGCATATCGCCCGGAATGACCAATATCCCGCCGGCCCCGATATGGCGTATATCGGCGCCGTCGTCACCGAAGCGAAATTCCATTTCACCGGCCAGCAAATAGGTGATCTGTTCGTTTCCGTGCTGATGTTGTGGCACCGAGACGCCAGCCGCCAGGCTGATCCGCGCCATCATCATCTGCTGCCCACAGACCAGCTGCCGGCGCATCCCCGCGCCGACCTGTTCCATGGTCACCTCGTCCAGAACAAGTTTCTGTACACCCGTCGCCTCGGTCATGACGCATCCTCCCTTATGGACATAGGTGATATCATAGCTCTTGGCGCGAGCGCCGCAACAGCATGCCGGCGATCATCATATTGAGTATATTAAAGGCAACGGCGTTGATGAATGCCATCCGGTAGGAACCGGTCAGATCATACAGCAGTCCCGCCAGCCAACCGCCCAGAGCCATGCCCAACAGGGTCATCGACAGCACCAAGGCAACGCGCCAACCGGTCTCGCCCGGCACGAAATAGCGCCGCACGATAATGGCATAGGACGGCACGATGCCGCCCTGGCTCAATCCGAACAGAGCCGACATCAGGTACAATGCCGCCAGTGACTCGGCGAACATGAACAGCAACAGCATCAGGGCCTGCAAGCTGCTGCCCAACAGCAATGTCGCCAGTCCGCCAATGCTGTCGGACACCCAGCCGAAAACGAGACGGCTGACGATCCCCGTAGCCAGCATCAAGGCCAGCATCTCGGCCCCGCGCTGGGCCGCGTGACCGAGGTCCGAAGCATAGGCGACAATATGCACCTGGGGCACGGCCATGGCGACGCAACAGGCCACCCCCGCGACACACAACAGACCATGCAGGCCGTGCGGCGCCAGACTTAGCGGCCGGGCAGCAGCCGCGATCGTGCTGGACTCCATGGCCAACACCGCCATGGGGCGGCGGCGCAAGACCAGGCAAAGGGGCGGCATGAAAAGCAGGCAGAAGACGCCGATACCGGTGTAAGTGGCGCGCCAGTCCGATATATCAATGTAATATTGCACGATAGGTGGCCAGACCACACCGGCCAGGTAGTTGCCACTGGCGACAATGGCCACCGCAATGCCTCGACGGCGGTCAAACCACAGGGTGGTATCGGCTACCAGCGGTGCGAACAGGGCCGCGTTGCCCAGCAATCCGATCAACAGCCCCTGGGCCAGATACAATTGCCAAAGCGCCGTGGCCTGGGCCGCCAGGAAAAAACCCAGGGCCAGGAAGACCGCGCCGGTCAGGCACGGCCACATCACCCCGACCCGGTCGGACCAGCGTCCCATCATGATACCGCCGACACCAAACCCGACCGTGGTGGCGGCATAGGCAAGGGCGGCGGCCGACCGTGTCGCGCCAAACTCCAGGGCGATCGGCTTTAAGGCAACGATAACGGCATACATGCCGACGGTGCCTATGGTCATCAAGGTCAGAGAGGCTGCCAGCCGGACATAGGCATAGGGCGATTCGCGCCCCGCCGCGGTGGCGTCAACGGCCATGCTGGATCACACTTTCTGCCTATCTGGGAATTGCACTAAAGGCGCGTACCGAGAGGGTTATCCGATGGACAATCATAGCCATTTCGCCGATACCGGCGCAGTAATTATTTGTGATCGTTTACGTTTTTCCGCCGTCACGGTCAGGATCCTAAGTTCGCGATCAAGATTCCGCCAAGGAACCGACACACAAAGGAAACATGCGATGTTCTTTTCGGCCGCCAAGATTCTCTGGGTTATCGCCAAACCCTTGAACCTGATGCTGATCCCCCTGTTGCTGGCAACCTTGCTGCTATGGTCGCGCTGGCGGCGTCAAGGCATCTGGCTGGCCAGTGCGCTTTCGGCGGCGCTGCTGGCCTTGGCGATCCTGCCCGTCGGCGGCTGGCTGTTGGCACCCCTGGAAAAACAATTCGCACCCTTCGCCGCCGCCGAGGGCCCGGTGACCGGTGTCATCCTGTTGGCCGGCAGCGCCGTGAACCTGGCCGTATCCCGCCGTGTCGGCCACGCGGTGCCCGGCAAGGCGGCGGACCGCCTGGTTGAATTCATTCGCCTGGCGCGTGGCTATCCCGAAGCGCGGCTACTGATTTGCGGCGGCAGTGGCAAAGCGGGCGGCGTTCGCGATCAGCGCTGGGACCGCGAGGCGCCATTGATTGCCGACTATCTGGTTAGCCAAGGCATTCCCCGGCAACGCCTTCTGGTCGAAGCCAACTCACGGGATACCTATGAGAACGCCGTGCTGGGACGGGCCCTGGCCAAGCCCAAAGCGGCGGAGCGCTGGCTTTTGGTCACTTCGGCCTGGCATATGCCCCGCGCCATGGCCGTCTTCCGCGCCCTGGAGTGGCCGGTCGTGGCCGCACCGCCGGCGCGCGCCACAGACGGACAAAACACCTTCAGGCTGGGCTTTAACCTTGGCAGAGGCATGAGCATGATTAGCAAGGCCGTGCACGAATATCTCGGTTTGCTGGCCTATTGGCTGGACGGCCGCACCAAGACCTTGTGGCCCGTACCATGAAACCGATGGACTTATACCAACCTGCGCGGATAGGGACCGCGGCGCACAATAATTCGTGGCGGGCATCTTTCTTTGCCTTCCGGGGCTGACGAACCGGACCATTCGTGTTGCAATGCCGGCGTCGGAAGTCCGGACGGGGAGAAAATCAGTGACCGCAGCCAATGAGCTTACCGCCAGCCAGGCCCGCGAGGCCTTGGACAAGGGTCGGATCAGCGCCCAGGAACTGCTGGCTGCCTGCCTGGCGCGCATATCGGCACGGGAGAATATCGTGGGTGCCTGGTGTCATCTGGCCGACGATCTGGCTCTGGCGGCCGCCAAGCGCCTGGACGGGGATAGCGGCCGCGACGGATCTTCGTCCGGTCTGCCCCTTTCCGGCCTGCCGGTGGGCGTCAAGGATATCATCGATACCGCCGACATGCCCACGACCTATGGCAGCGCCGCCTATGGCGGCCACCACCCGAAAAGCGATGCCGCCTGTGTCGCCCTGGTGCGCGCGGCGGGGGGTCTGGTACTCGGCAAGACGGTGAGCACGGAATTTGCCTATTTCCAGCCGGGCAAGACCGCCAATCCGCATAATCCTTCATACACCCCCGGGGGTTCCTCCTCGGGCTCGGCCGCGGCGGTGGCCGATTACATGGTGCCGTTCGCGTTTGGCACCCAGACCGGCGGTTCGGTTATCCGTCCGGCCGCCTATTGCGGCGTTGTCGGCTACAAGGCCTCGTATGGCGCCCTGCCTCTGTATGGCGTGAAAGCCTTGTCCCATGATCTGGACACCCTGGGCTTTTTTTGCCGGGAAGTGGCCGACATTCACCTGATGCGCGCCGCCCTGGTCGGCGCCCCGGCCAGTGCCCCGGTCGATGCCATCGCCCCCGATCACGCACCAAAGATAGGCTTGTGCCGCACATATGAATGGGAGCAGGCGGATCGCGACAGCCAGGCCGCCGTTCTGGACGCCGCCAAAAGCCTGGAAGCCGCTGGGGCGGAATTGGTGGAGATAGACCTGGCGCCGCCCTTTGCCGGCCTGGTAGAGAGGCAAAAGCTGGTGATGGCACAAAACGCCGCCCGCGATCTGGCCTTTGAATACAATCAGCACCATGACCGCCTGAGCCGTCATATCATCGCCCTGATCGAACAAGGCCGGGAGGTGGAATTCACCGCCTATCAGGACGCCCTGGGGGCGGCGGCGGAAGGCCGCCGCCTGTTGGACGGCGTGTTTGCGGAGGTCGATGTCCTGCTTTGTCCCAGTGCGCCGGGAGAGGCGCCGAAGGGGCTGACGAACACCGGCGATCCCCTGTTCAACCGCATGTGGACCCTGTTGGGCAATCCTTGCCTCAATCTACCTGGTCACGCGGGCGGCAATGGCCTGCCGGTCGGTGTACAGGCCGTCGGCGCCCTGGGCCGGGACGAGCAACTGCTGGCCCATTGCCAGTGGATGGAAAGGCGGATTGTTTAGCAATTTTCCGTTTTTGACGGAAAGGCCATGCCGCCCGCTCCCCCTCCCGGCCACCCATCGGGATCATGATCTGTGGGTGGCCGGGAGGGGGAGCGGGCGGTTCAGTGATTCGACGTCAGTCGGAAAAACGCCAGTGCCGAGAGCATCCGCCGGCCCGAAGATCAATCCTCGTCAAAGCCCGTGAAGGTGACGATTTCATCGTTCGGGGTGCGTCTGGATTTCACCTCGTTGGCGGAGAATTCGTCATTCGGATAGCCCATGGCAATGCAGGTCATGATGACCTGCCAGTCGGGGATTTTGGCGTGTTCCCGCACCACGGCGGATTGCATGATGCCCTGGCCGTTGATCACAGTGCCCAGGCCCCGGGTCCAGGCGGCCAGAACCAGGCCATAGGTGACGGCGCCCAGGTCGAAATGGCTGATGGTCGCGGGTTCCAGACTCTTGTCATAGGTCATTACAATAGACACCGGCGCATCGAATTGGCGAAAGCCGCGCATCACCCAGTCCTGGCGTCTGTCCTTGTCATCCCGCGCGATGCCCATCGCCTCGAACAATTGCACGGCGACTTCAATCTGACGCTGCCGGTGGATGCCTTCGTAGCCGCCGCGCACCGGGATCTCGCGCTGGACCTCGGCCCCGGCCAGCATCCGTTCGGTGTTGCCCCGGCGAATTCGGTCCAGGGGCTCGCCGGTAATGACATGGAAAAACCAGGGCTGCGTATTCATCGAAGACGGCGCGCCCTTGGCGATCTCGATGATTTCCTGAATCACCTCTTTCGGCACCGGGTCGGGTTTGTAGCCGCGGATGCTTCTTCGTTCGCGAACCAGAGTCTCAAAATCCATACTGACAACCTCGTTACATGTGACGCCAACAACGCCAACGGACCGGCCAGGCACAGACGGCACTAGCCGATTGGTCTATCCAACCGAGGTCAATTTAGCGATGCGGCATATCCGCGCAACGATAATCCTCGAATTGACGGGCAGGACGCGGTCAGCGGACCACCCCTGGGAATTGCACCATGACATAGCGGTTTCTATTTCGACTCGCGAAGGATCGCTTGGCATAATCACGGCAATTGCGCATAATCAGTCTCGCACCAATAATAAGTTAATCCAGGGAGGGTATAATGAAGCGTAAAATCTTTACGATTGCATCGGCCGCCTCGCTCGTCGGGCTCATGTTCTGCGCCGAAGCGGCGCTGGCACAAAAAAGCGGCGGCGTCCTGAAAGCCTATCACCGCGGCACGCCGCCCAGTGGTTCAATCCATGAGGAAGCCACGAACTCCACGCTGACGCCTTACATGGGTGTGTTCAACAACCTGATCATGTACCGCCAGGACGTCGCCCGCGACAGCCTGGAAACCATTATACCGGATCTGGCCGAGAGCTGGAGCTGGAGCGACGACCTGACCAAACTGACATTCAAGCTTCGCTCGGGCGTGAAATGGCATGATGGCAAGGCCTTCTCGTCCAAGGATGTGAAGTGCACCTGGGACTTGCTGCAGGGCAAGAGCAAGGCCAAATTGCGCAAGAACCCGCGCAAGGCCTGGTACAAGAACCTGGACAAGGTAACCACCAACGGTGACGGCGAGGCGACCTTCCATCTGAAACGCCCGCAACCCGCATTCCTTGCTCTACTGGCTTCGGGCTACTCGCCGGTTTATCCCTGCCACGTATCGCCCAAGAAGATGCGGACAAATCCCGTGGGCACCGGACCGTTCAAATTCGTCAGCCTGAAACAGAACGAACATGTGAAGTTCACCAAGAACCCGAATTATTGGAAGAAAGACCGGCCTTATCTTGATGGCGTCGAATGGACCATCATCAAAAGCCGGGCGACCCGGGTCCTGGCCTTCATCGCCGGCAAATTCGACATGACCTTTAATGTCGACGTGACCGTGCCCTTGTTGAAGGATGTGAAATCCCAGGCGCCGCATGCGGTTTGCGAACTGGTGACGACCAATGTCAGCACCAATCTGATCGTCAATCAGTTCAAGCCGCCGTTCGACAATGCCGATGTCCGCAAGGCCATGGTGCTGGCGATCGACCGCAAGGCCTTTATCGATATCCTGAGCGAAGGGCAAAACCTGCAGGGTGGCGCGATGATGCCCCCGCCCTCGGGTGTCTGGGGCATGCCGCCGGACTTCCTGAAAACCGTGGCCGGCTATAATCCGGACATCGCCGGCAACCGCGCCGCGGCCCGTAAGATCATGGAAGGCCTGGGCTATGGCCCCGACAATCGCCTCAAGGTCAAGGTTTCGACCCGGAATATCGCGGTTTACCGCGACCCGGCGGTCATATTGATTGATCACCTGAAAGAGATCTATATGGACGCCGAGTTGGACACGGTCGAAACCAGCAATTGGCACGCCAAAGTGGCCCGCAAGGACTACATGGTCGGTCTTAACCTGACCGGTATTGGGGTGGATGATCCCGACGCCAACTTCTACGAGAATTATTCCTGTGGCTCGCAGCGCAATTACACGGGCTATTGCAAGCCGGAAATGGAGGAGTTGTTCGCGAAGCAATCCATGATGACCGACCAGGCCGCGCGCAAGAAACTGGTCTGGGAAATCGACAAGAAGCTGCAGGAAGACGCGGCCCGGCCAATGATTTCCCACGGCAAGGCGGCGCAGTGCTGGCAGCCTCACGTCAAGGGCTTCGTCACCCATGTGAACAGTCTTTATAACAACTGGCGCATGGAAGACGTCTGGATGGACAAATAGTCCAACGGCTGGGACACTGCGTGAATTCGTTTTTGCGACGGTGTCCCGGCCGGCCCGGTTTCATGGATCCGTTATCGTCAAGAAAGTTCCGTAGTGGGCCTGCATGGGTGAAGGGAAACGGCGTTGAGCACCTATTTGGTTAAGCGCTTCTTGTTGATGCTGCTGACGCTGATCGGAATATCGATCATCATCTTTGTCCTGCTGCGGCTGATGCCCGGCAACATCGCCGATATCATGTTTGATTCCGCCGGCTTTGTGGATCCGGCGGAAAAAGCCCAGATCGAAAAGGAACTGGGCCTGGATCAACCGATCCCGGTTCAATATTTTGACTGGATCAAGGGCCTGTTGGTTTGGGATTTGGGATTTTCCTATGTTTCGGAAATGCCTGCGATCGACGAATTGGGCCCCCGCATACCGATAACCGCAAAACTGGCGGCACTGGCACTGGGTTTCTCGATCCTGTTCGGCCTGCCTCTTGGCGTCATCAGTGCCGTGAAACAGGACACCGCGCTGGACTATATCATGCGGATCGTCTCGTTGAGCGGCCTGTCCCTGCCGTCATTTTGGCTGGCCCTGCTGATCCTGATGTTTTTTGTTGCCAATTTTGGCAGCATCCCGATCTATATGGACCCGCCGGAAAACCTTTGGGATGAACTGGTGCTTTATTCCATTCCAGCGGCGGCGGTGGGCTTCCGCTCCTCCGCCCTGATCATGCGGCTGACCCGTTCCTCCATGCTGGAGGTCATGCGCCAGGACTACATCCGCACCGCGCGCTCAAAAGGCGCTTCGGAGAACTCGATCAACTATCGTCACGCCTTGAAAAACGCGGTCCTGCCGGTGACGACGATCATTGGGATCGAGGCGGCATTCCTGATTGGCGGCCTGATCATTACGGAAACGGTATTCAATATCCCCGGCGTGGCGCATTTCCTGGTCGAGGCGATCCTGATGCGGGATTACCCGATCGTCCAGAGCCTTGTCATGCTCATCGCGATCGTTACCGTCGTGATCAATTTTCTGGTCGATCTGTTATATGCGGTGCTGGATCCAAGGATTAAATATGCTGAATAGAGCTTGTTGGAAATTGGCGGAACCGCCCACGGCTATAAAGGACCGGTATAATGGTTGATATCGACCACCAGGCCGAACTGGTCAAAGCCGGGGCCCATATTTCCGGCCGTTGGGATAAATTGTGGTTCTACGCCCGCCGCTATCCCCTGGGAGCCATTGGCGCGGTGATCATGGTGGTGTTCGTCTTCTCCGCCGTCTTCGCCGACCTGATCGCCCCGCACGATCCGCTGCAGACAAAGGCTTCGGCCTCGCTATTGGCGCCCAATAGCGACTTTGTCATGGGCGCCGACATGATGGGGCGCGATATGTTTAGCCGCATTATCCATGGCTCGCGGATTTCGCTGACCGTGGGGGTCGCCTCGATTTTGCTGGGTGGCATCATCGGCGTCATCGTCGGACTGATGTCGGGCTATTTGATGGGCTGGTTCGATCTTCTCATGCAACGCATCATCGATATCATGCAGGCGCTGCCGCTACTGGTGCTTGCTCTGGTAATGGCCGCCTCGTTGGGGCCGTCGCTGGAAAACACGGTGATCGCCATATCGATCCCATTGGTCCCGAACGTGGCGCGGGTCGTGCGCTCGTCGACCTTGTCACTACGCGAGATGCCCTTCGTCGAAGCGGCACGGGCGGCGGGCATGAGTGAAATCCGGGTGGCGGTGCGTCACGTCCTGCCGAACATCCTGGCGCCGCTGATCGTGTTGTTCACGGCCCAGCTTGGCGCCGCGATACTGATCGAGGCCTCGCTCTCCTTTCTCGGCCTCGGCGTGCCCGAACCGCACCCTTCGTGGGGCCGCATGTTATCTGAATCGGCCGCCGAATATGTACGCGTGGCGCCCTGGCTGGTGATTTTTCCCGGCCTGGCCATCAGCCTGGCGGTATTCGGAACCAACCTCTTTGGCGACGCCTTGCGTGACATTCTCGACCCAAGACAGCGCAACTGAGCCGCAAATCCGGTTCATGAGTTGTAATTTTGAAAATACCTGAAACTCCATCCTGAACGGCGGGTGCATGGCGGACACGGCGAACAAAGATCTGGAAACACCGGTAAGGGCAACGCCCCAAAGCAATGCGGCCGCGCTTGAGGTAGAGGGGCTGCAAACCTATTTTTATACCCGCCAGGGCATCGTCAAGGCGGTGGACGGCCTATCGTTCAATTTGCGCAAGGGCGAAACCTTGGGCATCGTTGGCGAATCCGGCTGCGGCAAAAGCATCACTGCCCTCTCTGTCATGCGTTTGATACCCGACCCGCCCGGACGTATCGTCGGCGGCAAGGTGAGCATGGACGGCAGAAATCTTCTCGATCTCGACGAGTCCGAGATGCGGGCAATCCGCGGCAACGACATTTCGATGATTTTTCAAGAGCCGATGACCTCGTTGAACCCGGTCCTGACCATCGGCTACCAGATTGCCGAGGCTTTGATCCTGCATCAGGATTTGTCCAAGGCCCAGGCCCTGGATCGGGCCGTGGAAATGCTGGATCTGGTGAAAATTCCAGAGCCGGCGCAGCGGGCCAAGGAATATCCCCACCAGCTTTCCGGCGGCATGCGCCAGCGGGCAATGATTGCCATGGCGCTGGCCTGCAATCCCAAGGTGCTGATCGCCGACGAACCGACGACGGCGCTTGATGTCACCATCCAGGCGCAGATTCTCGATCTGATCCTGCGGCTTCAGGAACAACTGGGAACAGCCGTGATCTTGATCACCCACGATCTGGGCGTCGTCGCGGAAACCGCCCAACGGGTCATTGTGATGTACGCCGGCAGGAAGGTTGAGGAAGCGGATGTCGAACCGCTTTTCGCCGAGCCCATGCATCCCTACACCCATGGCCTGATGGCCTCGGTGCCGCACCTGGACATCATCAAGGGTAACGACCAGGTCGTCACCGAACGGTTGGAGGAAATTCCCGGTATCGTGCCACCGTTGAACGATCTGCCCCCGGGCTGTGCCTTCGCGCCCCGCTGCAAGTTCGCGGATGACCGTTGCGCCTTGGAGTATCCGGTCTATGAGGAAAAGCGGCCCGGACACTGGGCCGCATGCTGGCATTCAAATCGTTTGTATGGAGACCGGAATGACTGAGCTGGCCCCAAACCAGGCTCCAGGCCGGAGCCCCGTGGAAACGGAGGAAGCGCCGCTTCTGGAGGTCGTCGATCTAAAGAAGCATTTTCCCCTCAAGAAGGGCTTGCTGTCCCGCGTCGGCCGCAAGGTTTATGCGGTTGATGGCGTCAGTTTTCACATTAAACAGGGCGAAACCCTGGGCCTGGTGGGCGAAAGCGGTTGCGGCAAGTCGACGGTGGGACGAACCGTACTCCGCCTGCTTGACCCCACCGCAGGCAGTATCAGGCTCAACGGCCGCGATATTACCGGCCTTAGCAAGACCGCCATGCGGCCGGTCCGCCGCGAGATGCAGATCATATTCCAGGATCCTTACTCCTCGCTGAACCCGCGCATGTCGGCCGGCGATATTGTCGAGGAAATGCTGCGTGTCCACGGCATTGGCACGGCCGCCGAGCGCCGCCAGCGGGTCGCCGAATTGTTCGAACGGGTCGGCCTGCGCAAAGCGCAAATGAACAGTTTTCCGCATGAATTTTCCGGCGGGCAACGGCAACGCATCGGCATTGCGCGGGCCCTGGCCTTGAACCCGAAAGTGATCATCGGCGACGAACCGGTATCCGCACTGGACGTTTCGATCCAGGCCCAGGTCATCAATCTGTTGATGGACCTGCAGGCGGAACTCAATCTATCCTATCTGTTCATCGCCCATGATTTGGCCGTCGTCGAGCATATCAGCCACCGCATCGCGGTCATGTATCTGGGCAAGATCGTTGAATACACCGACAAGAAAACCCTCTTCACCAATCCACAACACCCCTACACCGAAGCGCTGCTTTCGGCGGTGCCCATTCCCGACCCGACGATCCGGCGCAAGAAAACCATCCTGCAGGGCGACGTGCCCAGCCCGATCCAGCCGCCGTCGGGCTGCCATTTCCACACCCGCTGCCCCTATGCCGAAGAACGTTGCAAGGTCGAAGTGCCGGCATTGAAAACCTACGCCCCCGGTCACGTGGTGTCCTGTCACCTGCGATAGAGCGGCACCCATCCACCGGCGGCGAGTGCATGGAAACTGTCAGCTAACCCGCCGCGACGCGGCCGAAAAAGGGGCCGGAAAAACGATGTCGGAAAACGGATTCAAGATTGTCCGCGGGCCGGAACAGCCGGTGGCGGATCAGCTGGCGGTTCTGTCCTGCCTTAACCAATACTGTCATTTGGTGGACCGGGGCGAGGTCGATGAAATTGCCGCCCTGTTTGCCGAGGATGGGGTCCTGCGGCCCGCCTATCAGGGCGACGCGCGCTTTGAAGGCCGGGCGGCGATCCGCGCCTGGTACCAGAAATACGACCGGGAGGTACGGGCCGGGCGGCGTCATCGGCGCCACAGGATCACCGCGCCCTTCGTCAGGATCGAAGGCAATGACGCGCGCGCCTGGTGCTACCTGGATTCTTCGGCGCTGATCATCGCGGCGAACGTCATCAAGGTCAGCGCCGGACGCTATGAAGACAGGCTGATCAAGGTGGATGGCACATGGCTGTTCAAGGAGCGCGTCATCATTCTCAACCATATTCATACGATCGACGGCTTTGACGAGATCGCATAAGACTAGAGCATTTCCGCCGCCCGGCCCAGGCGCTCGCTGCGCCAGCGCAGCAATTCAACCACCGCCATCAAGGCCACCGACACCACGATCAAAAGCGTCGCGATGGCCACGATCGAAGGGTCGAGATTGTCGCGCAGGCCGGAGAAAAGCTGCCTCGGCAGGGTGAATTGCGCCGGGGAGGCGATGAACAGGGCGACGACGATCTCGTCGAATGAGGTTACGAAGGCAAAAATCGCGCCCGAGATCACCCCCGGCATGATCAACGGCAGGGTCACGCCGAAAAAGGCGGTCAGGGGGCGGGCGCCCAGGCTTTGCGCGGCGCGGACCATATTACGGTCGAAACCCTGCAGGGTCGCCGTCACCGTGATCACCACGAAGGGCACCGCCAGGACCGTGTGCGCCAGGATCATGCCGGTGAAGGTTCCAGCCAGGCCAACACGGGCAAAGACGAAATAGGCGGCCAGTGCCGTGATCACCAGCGGCACCATCATCGGCGACAGCAACAACGCCATTAAAAGCGGCTTCAGGCGAAACTCGACACTGGTCAGGCCATAGGCGGCCAGGGTGCCCAGGATGGTCGCCAGAACCGTGGTCGCCGAGGCAATGATGACGCTGTTTTCCAGGGACAGCATCCACGGGTACGGCGTGAATATGACCTCGAACCACTTCCAGGACACCCCCGGCAACGGGTAATTCAACAGGCTGCTGGAACTGACCGATATGGGAATGATAACGATGATCGGCATCACCAGAAAGATGAAGACCAGCACACAGATGGCCCGGAAGGTCAGTTGCCAGATCCGCTGGCCCAGGGTCGCATGCAGGGGAAGTGCCATGGTTCGACCTTAACCCAGTTTCATGCCGCCGGCGCCGGCGAAGCGCTGGTACAATGGGTACAGCACGCCGATGCAAGCCAGCAGCAGAATGGCAAGAGCCCCCGCCAGCCCCCAATTGGCTGTATTGGTGGCGTACTCGGCGATCAGATAGGCCAGCATCTGATCGCTGCCGCCGCCGATCAACATCGGCGTAATGTAAAAGCCCAGGGCGATGACATAGACCAGCAGGCAGCCGGCAGCCAGACCCGGCAGGGTTTGCGGAAAATACACGCTGAGGAAGGCGGCGCGGGGCGTCGCGCCCAACGAGGTCGCGGCCCGTACGTGATCGCTGGGGATACCCTTCATGACGCTATAATGGGGCAGGATCATGAACGGCAGCAGGATATGCACCATGGCGATATAGACGCCCGTGCGATTGAAAATCAACGCCAGTGGCTCTTCGACCAAGCCGAGTCCGAGCAGCACGTCGTTCACGATGCCGGCCTTTTGCAGCACGATTACCCAGGCCGCCGTACGCACCAAAAGTGACGTCCAGAATGGCAATAGAACCAATAAAATCAAAATCTTGGCCAGGCGGCGCGGGGCCGTCGCGATCATATAGGCGACCGGATAACCCAGCACGATACAGCTCAGGGCAACAACCAGCGCAATCCACAGAGTACGTTGCAGGTTATCAAGATAAACCTGTTTTTCCGGTGGCGCGCGCCGAATACCGCCGTCCCATTGCAGGTCCAGATCGATTGCCTGAAGCAGGTAATGCATAGTGAAAGCGGAATCGTTGCCCTTCAGGGTGCGCCAATAGATCAGGTCCGACCACCGGGCATCGCGGGCGATCATGGCCTCCCTGAACGGCGCCTGCATTCGTTTGGCCTTGCGCCCCGTGCGCATTAACAGGCTGCGGAAGCCGCTGACCTCGTAATTCAGGCGCAGGGACACCTTGGGCAGGGTCCGGTCCGCATAACCCAGCTTCAGGTCCTCGGCCAGGGCGGCGAAGGTGGCTTCGTCTGGAAGGTTCTGTCCGTCCCACGCCCGCAGCGCCTCTGTCACCCGGGGTAACATGGTGACCACTTCCGGGTTGGATATGCTGAAATAGAGAACGAAACCAATGGGGACGAGAAAAAACGCGACCAGAAAAAGAAAAAGCGGCGCGATCAGGCCATAGGCACGGAATTTGCGCAAGCGGTCCGCCCGCCGCAAGTTCCCCCTTAGTGTATCCCGATCCACCACCGGCCCAACTTGCCTACCGGTTGCCGCAGTTTCAGTCATTCAGCCAGAGCACTTCCGGGCTCTTGCATCTGGAACGGCGGGGGCACCCGCACCGCCCGAGGGCACCCCCGCGTCCATGGTTTGCGTCCTACTTCGCTTTCCAGGCGGTCCAGCGTTCGAATATCTCGTCAGAGTTATCGAGCCAGAATTCCACCGAATCCTCGCGGCCGGTATCCAACGCATCCGCGATATTCTTACCCGCGGGCAATTCCGCCGCGACCTCAGGCTTGATAAAATTCAGCGCCGCCTTGTTTGGCTGGCCGTAAGTGTAGTCGTTGGTGAAGGCCGCCTCACGCTTGGGATCGGTGAAGAATTTCAGATACCCGTAGGCGGCATCCACATTCGCCGAATCCTTGAAAATGGCCCATTTATCCACATACAGAATGTTGTTCTGCCAGAGCATCTTCAGGCCGTGGCCGTCCTTGTTGGCCTTGGAAATCCGGCCGTTGTAGGCGGTGCTCATCACCACATCGCCGCTGACCAGCCATTCCGGCGCCTGCGCGCCGGCTTCCCACCATTGGATGCTGCTTTTGATCGATTCCAGCTTGGCAAAGGCGCGGTCAAGTCCCGCCTTGGTGCTCATCACCTTGTAGACGTCCATGACATCAACGCCATCGGCCATCAGGGCGAATTCAAGGGTACCCTTGGGGTCACTGCGCAGGCCGCGCTTGCCGGGAATTTTCTTCAGATCGAAGAAATCGGCAATGGAAGTGGGCTGAACCTTGGTGTTCTTGGGGTTATAGCCGACCAGTTGCGAAACCACGGCCACACCCAGGCCGCATTCGGTCACCGCCGGTGTGATGAAGTCTGATTTTTGGCCAATGCGCGACCAGTCCAGTTTGACGAACAGGCCTTCTTCGCAACCGCGGATCAGTTCCGAGGTTTCAACCTGCACCACGTCCCAGGGCCGGTTGCCGGTTTCCTGCATTGCCTTGAACTGGGCCCAGCCGCCAAGGTAGGTATCCTCCAACACCCTGATGCCTTTGGAATCGCCGTACGGCTTGAAAAAATTCTTGCGTTGTGAATCCTGGTAGCCGCCGCCCCAGGAAGCTATGGTGAAATCCCGCGCCAGGGCGCTACCCGCCAATGCCGCCGCTGCTATCGCGACCGCCGCGGCCGTCATATACTTCTTTATAGTCATCTGCTATTTCTCCTCCCTAGGCCCGCGGACCCCTTATCGGCCCGCGCTGACCATGAGCTGTTATGGAATATATTCTAGCACTGCCGACGGACCATCCGGCAAGACATTCTGCGTTGCTGGCGCGGGTGGGTCTGGTTGCAACGGCACAGCCATCGCGGCGATAGAGTGGAACCGGTTTCAGAAATACCGCCGACAGGCACAACAGGACCGATGCGGGCGAAACCGGCCGGCGTGGTCGAGTTCATAAAGGTCGAAAAGACCTATGACGGTGAAACCAACGTGGTCAAGGATCTGTCGCTGACGATCCGGCGCGGCGAATTCCTCACTTTGCTTGGCCCCTCGGGCTCCGGCAAAACAACAACATTGATGATGCTGGCCGGTTTCGAGGAACCGACGGCGGGCGAAATTCGCCTGCACGGCAAATCCCTCAGCCGGGTGCCGCCCTATCGCCGCAACATGGGTATTGTATTCCAGAATTACGCACTTTTTCCCCATAAGACTGTTGCCGACAACGTGGCTTATCCCCTGCAGCAACGGCGCCTGGGCAAAGTGGAAATCCAGAAGCGGACCCTGCAAGCCCTGAAGATGGTCGAATTGGACCACTTGGGCGGACGGCGCCCACAGCAGCTTTCCGGCGGTCAGCAGCAGCGGGTGGCATTGGCCCGGGCCCTGGTATTCGAGCCGGAACTGGTCCTGATGGACGAACCCCTGGGCGCCCTCGACAAGAAACTGCGGGAGCAGATGCAGATCGAAATCAAGCATCTGCATGAAGCGCTTGGCATGACCGTGGTCTATGTCACCCACGACCAGGCGGAGGCCCTGACCATGTCGGACCGGGTGGCGGTTTTCAACGACGGTATCGTGCAGCAGATTGATGACCCCCGCACAATTTACGAGTATCCGGATAATTCGTTCGTCGCCAATTTCATTGGCGAAAACAACAACCTGGACGGCCGGGTCACGCGGCTGCTTGGCGATGAATGCGAAGTGACCCTGAACACAGGTGAACTGGTTAAGGCCCTGGCCACAAACGTGCAGGGAGAGGGCGCCGATACCTGCCTTTCGATCCGGCCCGAGCGCCTGCACCTGCGCACCGACGGCCGGCAGCCGTCGCAACCGCTCTCCAACAAGCTAGAGGGCGAAGTGGCGGAAATAATCTATGGCGGCGATCATTCCATGATCCGGATCGCGCGGGCCGGCGGCGGTCAGTTGATAGCCAAGGCGGTGGCGGCCGAGGCGGAGAATATTCGCCTGGGCGACAATCTGGAAATCGGTTGGGCGACCGCCCACTGCCGCGCCCTCGACCCGCTGTAGTATTCAGCGCCGCATCAGTTTGACATATGTCGCCATTGCAGTGGTTTGACATATATTTATAATCTTAGATCAATAAAACCATGTAGCATCCAGGTCTTATGAAGCGAGTTTCTTCATAAGGTTCATATTGAATAGGTTGGTCATGGAAGAATGAAATGTGGGATGCTTCATCATTAGTGATCTAAGTCTGGCTTTGTCAATCATGATACAAGCCGCGCCTTTATTGGCAATGACATCCGCATTGGCGGGGGAATCTGTTAAAAACGACATTTCACCAACGATGTCGCCCTGGGCGAGGCTGCCAATTTCCTTGTTTTCTCTCCGTACATCAAGTCGGCCTGAAGTTACAAAATACAGAAAGCCATTTTCCGTTCCCGTGTGTATCACGACTTCACCGTCATCAAATGACCGTATTTCAAAGAGCTTTTTGATTCGCCTGTATTCATCTGTCGTCAAACCCAGGAAATTGGTTTTCCAGATTTCCATATCAGTGTCGGTCAGATTGGCTTGTCGGCTCGACAGATAAAATGTCGTTATCATGTAGACGTTGATCATCATGAAGATGGATAGCCAAATGATTGGCACCCAAAGAGGCTCTTCCGTTACAAAATAGTTGTAACCAATACCCACCACCCCCGATAAGATACCGAGCACCCGAAGCAGAACAATATCTCTCATAAGCAATGACAGGGCGACAATAAGAAAGGATAAGTGCCCTATTCCATCTATTAGGGACATCTTTCAACCTCCACAATGGCTGGATATGTTGCAGACAACGCTGAAATTCACACGCATCATGGACGATCCTACTGCAAAAATTATCCGCATCCTACTCAGTGGGCCCAATGCCCGCAGTGTCGGCAATCACAGGCCGGTTGCGCGATTGGATCATATTGAAAACTGATTGATCCCACAGCGGCGGCGCCTACGACGAAGCCCTGGGGCAGGTTGCGTTTACCGTCTGTGGACGCCCGGCCGGTTTTGCGGGGCCTGATAGCGATAACCGGTTACGCCAACATGGTCATAGTTCTTGATTGCGAAGATGGAGTTCTGCAGAATCTCTTGTCGATCTCCTGTCTCGAAAAATTGATCACTAGCATTTTTCAATTATCTAGATTATGAAACTGTCGTCATAACTATGGAGAATATGTGATGCCCTCTTTTGAAGAGAAGAACCTGTCCAAAGGACACCAACGCAAGCTAAAAGCACTTCGCAAATCGTTGGGTGATGAAATTGCTGATGACGCATTTGCAAAGTGGCATGCCGCCCTGCCGACCAAAAAGGAAACTCAAGTCGATAAGAACATACAGGCAATGGTTGAGCTGGTGTCACCGTCGGTTTTGGCCGGCACTATTCGCTTACCAAGAGGGGGTTATGTGATCCGACGGGGCCGCGGTAAGGTGATTGTCGAACGGGCATCATAGCCAATCCATCTGCATTTTTGCCTGACCCAAGCAATCGGGCTTATCGGCCAGGCGGCAAATGCAAATGAACCAGGGCCCTGAAATTCCGCTTGTGTTGTTCAAGACGCAACAGCCACTGCGCATGCTCCGCCAACCTTGTTTGTTCGCCGGTTTGTCATAGCGGTCGGTCCGGTTGGCGCGGGCAAATCGGTGCGGCTCGATTGTATCAACAGACGGGATTCCGCCTGCGCTGAGCGTATGCAGCGCCCGCAGGCAATCGCTTACCGACAATCGCTTGTAGACAATATTGCACTGTTTGGCGGCAACGCCGGCGTTTCTCGGGTGTGTCCGGCGACGCAAACCGCCCGCGTGCCCGGCCGCAATGGTTCCTTGGGGCCTGTCGGGGCACCGGGCGGCTTGGCGCCAGCTTGAAAAGCCCTGAGCCATTGGCATCGGCAACCATCGCTGCGGCGCCTCACTCGGACAAATTGCTCTCCTCCCGGGGCATCTTCAAGTCAAGCTCCGCCGCCCACAGCGGATGATGTTCACGGGCCCAGTTTTCATCGACATCGCCCCAGGCCATGGCGTCGTAGGCGCCCTCCATGCCGATCGAGCCAAGATAGATATGCGCGATGATCACGATGATCATGATAATGCCGAGCACGGCATGCCAGGCGTGCAGAAGCTGCATTTCCTGCACGGCGGACAGGTCCGTGGGCAACGTGAAGCCGAGCAGATTGAGGCCGGCGAAGGTGTCGCTGAACGGCGTGAAGGTGAACGGAAATATCAGGCATATTCCGGAAAAACTCACGGAGGCGCCGGCCAGGATGACGAACCAGAAGATCATTTTCTGACCCGCATTGAAACGCCGTGCGGGCGGATGCACGCCGCCTGAAAACAGGCCGCCGCCCCGGGCCAGCCAGATCAGATCATGCCGGCTTGGCATGTTGTCACGGACCCACAGCAGCAGAATAAGCACCAGGCCGACGATAAAGCTGTAGCCGGTAAAATCATGCAGCCACTTGCCATAGGCCGTCACTTCGGTGAAGGCGTTGTGGCCCAGCAACGGCTTCAGCACATCGCGGCCATAGAGAATGTTCAGCCCGGTCACGGCCAGTACGATGAAACTGACGGCAACCAGCCAATGGGCAAACCGTTCGAAGGGTCTGAAGCGCAAAACGGCCCGCCCGGAAAACCCGGCTTCGATCCGGATGCGTCCCCGCAGCATGAAGAACAGGGCGAGAAGCGCGCAGATGCCGGACAGGCCCCAGATGCCGTATCGGGGCAAAAGATCTTCACGGAATTCTCGCCACCACTGGCCGCTGGCCTGGATCAGGACGCCGGCCTTGCGGTCGGGGATGGCGGTATGGCCGCGCCCGCCCTGGCGCAAAATGCGCCAGATTTCCGGGTCGTGCCGGGTTTCCGTCAGATTACTGGGAAACCCGCCCGTTGATTGCGCGCCAGCGCCACCAGGTGGCGAGGCGGGTTGGGCCCAGGCTGTATCCGGTGGTGCGCCCGCGAGGACCATGAGCAGGAAAAGGGCGGCCGTGATAGCAAGGACACAGCGAAAGCGTCCCCCGCACCAGCCATTGGCGCGCGCCGCGGCGCGCGTGCCCACCTGATTGCGCGGTCTGCTCACCACAGGTCCGCAAGCGCTCTGAGGACGTCGTAGCGGCTGATCAAACCCACCAGACGGCTATCTTCGGTGACCGGAAACCGGCGATAGTGCGACTTGAGGAACAGATCAGCGACCTCGACGATGTCGCTGCCGGCGTCGATGGTCTCGACGTTTTTGCTCATGTAATCCGTGACCCGGCCGCCGCGATCCTTATGGTAGCTCGCGCTGAAGGCAACGTTGAGGCAATCCCGCGTCGTCAGGATACCAATAAGATTGCCGTTATCATCGACCACCGGTGTACTCGAAATCCTGTTGTCCACCAGCACCCTGATGGCCGCATGAATATTCGTCCCCGGCGCAATTGTGATGACGTCCGTCGTCATATAGTCCCTTGTCGACAAAGTCTGGATCATGACTGTCTGGCCCGGGCAGGGGCGGGCTCCGTGTGCTGGCCCGGGATCTCTCGGCGCGGACAGGATTGCCCTTCACCCCGGCCGCGCCCTTGACGCAGCGGACAGATGCCGCACGTCGCGATTCCATGCACACCCCCGCCCAGCGTCGCGCAAGTCCCCTTCAATTCAGCGCCCCTGAACAGTGCCCCCACGGCCATCCCCAGCGCAGCCAAGCCCATGAATATGAAGGACAATACAAAAAGCTCCATGGCGATCCTGTTCAAACGGCGAGAAACCGCTTGAACTCCCTTGTCGGCCGGTCGATCAGGCCGCCTTCGGTCCTGCTGATGAAAAATGCCGGAATGCCAGTGCGCTCAGCCAGCGCGGACCCGGCGTCGGGGCCAAGCACCATCAAGGCCGTGGACCATGCGTCGGCCTCTTCAGTGGTTGCGGCGATCACCGTGACCGAGGCAAGGCCGTGACTGACCGGCGCGCCCGTTCGTGGATCGATGATATGCGAGTACCGCAGGCCCGCGGCCTCGAAGAAGTTGCGGTAGTCACCAGAGGTCGCCACCGCGCCATCGCCAATATTGATCACCCGATGCGCGGTTCGCTGTCCCGCCACCGGTCGCTCTATGCCTATTCGCCAGGTGGCTTGCGTGGGCGCGGCGCGGCGGGCCCGCATGTCGCCGCCAATATCGACCAGAAAATGCTGCACACCGGCCCGGGCGAGGTAGTCCGTAATCCGGTCCACGGCAAAGCCTTTCCCGATGCCGGATAAATCCACAGTCAGGCCGGGTCTGCTTTTTCTGACCGCAGTCCCCGTCTCTTTGACTCTCAGGTGCTCATGGCCGGTGACGCCAAGCGCCGCGCCGATGCGTTTGTCGCCGCGTGAAGGCGCCGTCGATACCTTCGGACCGAAGCCCCAAAGATCCACCAGAGGGGCGACGGTCGGATCAAATGCGCTGCCCGAAAGACGGCTGATGTCGAGCGACTTTGCCAACACGTGCCCAAGGTCCGGCGAAACCTCGCGCCATGAGGTGGCCGTTGTCCGGTTGAACATCGAAAGTTCCGAGTCCGGACGGAACGTCGACATCTGGCGATTTATGGTCCCAAGAATTTCCACGACGCCGGCGTGAAGGTCGTCAAGCGCGGGCATTGGACGGCCGCCGGTCAACGTCACCCGGTAGCGGGTTCCCATGGTCGCGCCGGAAAAGCCTATGCGCCCGCCGCCGCTGCTGGCTTCATTGCAACCAAGCAGGGTCAAAAATGGTGCGGCACAGGCGAAGCGCCCGGCCTGTCCGAGAACCGCCCGTCTGGATAGTGTGCCTGGGGAGGAGATCATTCAGCCTCCAAAATCATCGTAGACTATGTTTTCAGGGTCGACACCCAAACCGTCCAGCATCTGAAGTGCCGCCCTTAGCATCATCGGTGGACCGCAAAGGTAATATTCACACGTCTCGGGCGCCGGGTGATCCTTGAGGTAATCCTGGTAAAGAATATCGTGGATAAACCCGATCCGGCCGGTCCAGTTGTTTTCAGGTCTAGCATCGGAAAGCGCCGTGAACCATGCAAAATTATCGTATTCCGCCTGCAGGGCATCGAACTCATCGACGTAAAACAACTCCCGCCGGCTTCTGGCGCCGTACCAGAAGGTGATCTTGCGCCGGGACTTCCGCACTTTCAGCTGATCCATGATATGGGACCGCATGGGCGCCATACCGGCACCGCCGCCGATGAAGACCATTTCGTTTTCCGTATCGGCCGCGAAAAAATTGCCGAAGGGCCCCGAAACCGAGACTGTGTCGCCTTGCTTGAGAGAGAAAATATAGGACGATACGGCGCCGGGCGGGACATCGTCGGCCATTTCAGGCGGTGGAATGGCGATCCTGACGTCGAGCATGATGATCTGCTTTTCGTCCGAACTGTTGGCCATGGAATAGGCCCGGCTTTCCGCTTTGTTCGAGGTTGATGTGTGGCGCCAGAGATCGAGCCGGTCCCACTCGTCCCTGTAGCCTGGCGCGATCTGGAAATCGGCAAACCGCGCACTGTAGGGCGGCGCCGTGATCTGCACATAGCTGCCCGCCCGGAAGCGCATTTCTTCCCCCGGCGGCAGCTCAAGCACGAGTTCCTTGATCATGGTGGTAACGTTTTCGTTCGAGCGAACAATGCAGTCCCACTGCGCGACGCCGAACGCTTCGTCGGACACCCGGACCGCGATGTCCTGCTTCATGGAAACCTGACAAGCGAGGCGCACGCCGGCCCGCACCTCGCGTTTTGTCACCCGCGTCAATTCGATCGGCAGGATCGCGCCGCCGCCCGTGAGCACCACGACGCGGCATTGCCCGCAGGTGCCCTTGCCGCCACAACCCGACGGCAGGTGTATGCCCGCGTCCGCCAAGGCATCAAGCAGCGCGCCGCCGGCGGCCGTGGTCAGAGGCTCGCCATCGTTGACAACCAGTTGTATCTCTCCGCTGGGCACAAGCCTGAAACGGACCGCCAGGACAACGGCGACCAGCGCCATGACGATGGCCGTGAACAACAGAACACCCAGGCCGATCTCGTACATCAGCGGTCCCCGACCCTTGAGTGAAAATGCCTAGGCCATTTTCGAGCCTGACCTAGCCGCCTGCTCCTCCGTCCCGGCCCTCCACAGGGTACCATTGATGGGTGGCCGGGACGGGGGAGCGGGCGGCCCGGAGATTCAATCAAAATTGAAAACGGCTCAGTCAATCTGAATCCCCGAAAAAGTCATAAAGCCCATGGACATCAAGCCAACCACGATGAACGTTATGCCCGTACCCTTGAGGCCGTCGGGGATATCGCTGTATTTCAGCTTTTCCCGGATGCCCGCAAGGGCCACGATGGCGACCGCCCAGCCAAACCCACTGCCAAACCCGTAAACCACGCTTTCAGCGAAGTCATAACGGCGGTCGGCCATGAACAGCGAGCCCCCCAGGATGGCGCAGTTCACCGTGACGAGGGGCAAAAATATGCCCAGGCCATGGTAAAGGCCCGGGAAATACCGCTCCAAGGTCATCTCCAGGATCTGCACCATCGCCGCGATGACGCCGATGAAGGTGATCAGGGCCAGAAAACTCAGATCGGCATCAGGCAGACCGGCCCACGCCAAGGCGCCTTCAGCCAGGAAAGCGCCATAGATCAGGTTGTTCAGCGGTACGCTTACCGATTGCACAACCAAGACTGCCAGACCCAGGCCAACGGCCGTCTCGACCCGCCTGGAGACGGCAAGAAACATGCACATGCCCAGGAAGAAGGACAGCGCCAGATTCTCGACAAAGGCCGAGGCAATGAAAAGGTTAAGGTAACCGCTCATCTCGCCTCCCCGGTCTCGACCGCTGGCAGAACAGCAAACTCCTCCGGCTCGACCTGCTCCACCCGCCAGGACCGCAAGGCCCAAATCAGAAAGCCAATGAGAAAGAAGGCGCTTGGCGGCAGCAGCATCAAGGCCGCCGGGTGATACCAGCCGCCGGCGGACACGGTGCGGAAGACCTCCGCACCCAGCAGCGTTCCGGAACCGAACAGCTCGCGGACCGAACCGACCAGGATCAGAATCCAGCTATAGCCCAGGCCGTTGCCCAAGCCATCCAGCACGCTGAGACGGACATTGTTCTTCATGGCGAATGCTTCGGCCCGGCCCATGATGATGCAGTTCGTGACGATCAGGCCAACGAAGACCGAAAGCTCCCGGCTGAGGCCATAGGCATAGGCTTTCAGGATCTGGTCCACGACGATGACCAGCGAGGCGATAATGGTAATCTGCAGGATCAGGCGGACATGGCGGGGCATGTGATTGCGGATCAGGCTGATCGTGGCATTGGATAGTGTTATGACCACGGTCACCGCCGCCGCCATGATCAAGGCGGTCGCCAGGGTCTTGGTGACCGCCAGCGCCGAACACAGGCCCAGGATTTGCAGGGTGATCGGGTTTTCGTTGATCAACGGATCAATAAACGCCCGCCGCATGGACATCGCCGTGCTCATCGTGCCGCTCTCCGTAGTTTCTTCAGATATGGCCCAAAGCCGTGCCCGCCCAGCCAATAGCGCAGCAGATTGGTGACGCCCTGGCCGGTCCAGGTGGCGCCTGTCAGTCCGTCGACCTGGTGACGCGCTTCGGGGGTGCCGGGCACGACCGGGCCGCGGGCGACCCCCAGGCCGACCTCGCCATCGGCGTCCCAGACCGCCTTGCCGGCCCACAGCCGGCGCCAGGCCGGATCGTCGATCAAGGCGCCAAGGCCAGGTGTTTCGCCGTGCTCGTAGAATGCCAGGCCGATTACCGTCCTGGCATCGCCCGAGAGCCCGACATAGCCGTACAGCGTAGAACCAAAACCGCGGCCATATACGGGCAGCACCACGAGTTGCGGCCTGCCATCCCGCAACAACAGATGCACCGCCGCATATTTCGCACGAGTCCTGATCTGCGCCAGGTCTTCGCCGGGTGGAATGTTGATGCTTTGCGCCGGATCATTGTCCATCCCGCGTTGATCGAATGCCGCCGGATCCTTTGCCTCGGCATAATTACCAGTGGCCAGTTCCACGACCCGCGCATCGAGATCGGCTATGTCAATGGCGCGCCGGCCAGCGCCGCCGGGGGCGTTTTCCAGGATTACAGAGATCTGCTGCATTTGCGCGAACTGCTTGTTGGCGATCTGCTTTGGCCGTAGCAGAACCGCTGACCCGGCGACCAGCACCGAAGCAAAGATGCAGACCAGCAGCGTGACGATGACCGCCTTGGCCGGACTGTCGTTCGGTAGCGCCCGGAAGCGCCGCAAAAGAGAGCTTGCCCCGGCGCGGTCGCCGCCGTGCTGGCCACCATGTTGGTCGTCGTCAGGCACTGCGCCTCGCCCTCCGTCTGATGTTGGCGTACATCACCCCATAATCGATCAGTGGCGCCAGAATGTTGCCGAACAGAATGGCGAACATGACGCCATCGGGGTGGGTGGAATTGGTCACCCGGATCAGGATCACCAAGGCGCCGATCAACAAGCCGTAAATCCAGCGGCCGCTGTCCGTCATAGGGGCGCTGACAGGGTCGGTCGCCAGAAAAACCATGCCAAACGCGAAACTGCCCAGCACCAGGTGCCAATGCCAGGCCAGCCCGGCGAAGGCATTGGCGGGATCGCCGCCCTGATTGAACAGCAGCGCCGCGCCAATCATGCCAATCAGCATGCCGGCCATGATGCGGGTAGAGGCGACCCGTGTCGCGATCAGCAGGGCAGCGCCCAGGATACAGGCCAGTGTCGAACTGGCGCCGATCGGTCCGGGCACCAGTCCCAGGAACGACTGCAGCCAGGTGGAGCCGATCCATGCCAGGGCTTGCGCGCCGCCATCCGCCACCGTCTGCAAGGGCGTCGCGCCGCTTAATCCATGCACCGCCCAGGCCGTTTCACCCACCATTTGCGCGGGATATGTGACATAGAGGAAGGCTAGGCCGGTCAGCGCCGGGTTGAGAAAATTCTTGCCGGTACCGCCAAAGATCTCCTTGCCGACGACAATGCCGAAACTCATACCCAGAACCACCTGCCAGAGCGGCACCGCGGGCGGCAGGCTGAGGGTAAACAGCAGGGCGACCAACACATAATCGCCACGACGACCGCCGCCTCGCCCCCGCACGAAAATGGTTTCCCAGATGCCGGCCGAGATCAGGGCCGCGGCAAAGACCGGCAGGAAGACCAGCAGGCCGTGGCTGACCGAGGCCAGGAAACTGGCCGGGTTGTAGCCGATGCCAAGGACGGCGATGACCGCGCCATGCCAGCCCGGTGCGGATTGCATACCGGCCTGGAATAACAGCACGTTGGCCTGGTATCCGGTGTTGTAAATGCCGACCAGGACACAGGGCATAAGCGCAGCGATGACAATATTCATCGCCCGCGAAAGGTTCATGGCATCGCGGACATGGGGCGCGCGCAGGGTCGCAGTACCTGTCACCATTCTTTTTCCACCCGGTCGAGCATCTGTCTCAACAAGCCGCCATGATCAATCCTGCTGGCACAGACAACGCTGCAAAGCGCCAGGTCTTCCTCGTCGAGCTCCAGGCAACCCAGCGCCTGTGCCATATCCGAATCGCCGACCATCAGCGCACGAAGCAGCGGTGTCGGCAGCACGTCAAGCGGCATCACCCGCTCATAGCCACCCATGGGAACCAGGGGGGCCGCGGCGCCCCGTTGCGCGGTGGTCAGCGCGAACCTGGATCTGGCAGGCCGATTGGTCGCCAGCATGTTGTATATCGTGAAGCCATGCGAGGCCGCTTCGGTAGCCTCGACGTCTTCGGCAAGAACCGAAACCTGACCGTGAAAGCGGCCGAGATAGGCCACCTCGCCGACGGCCCGGCGGCCGGACAAAATGGAACCGGAAATGACCCGGCAATGGCCGTCGTCCAGTTCGCCCCTGAGCAGATCGGCGGTATTCGCGCCCAGACGGGTGCGGACCAGCCGGGGCCGCCTGACGGGCGGCCCGGCGATCGAAATGGTCCGCTCGACCGAAAGCCGGCCCGTTGTGAACAGCATTCCAATGGCAATGACATCCTGATAGTTGAGGTGCCAGACGGTTTTCTTCGCACTTACCGGCTCCAGGAAATGGATATGGGTTCCCACCAGCCCGGCGGGATGCGGACCGGCGAACTCGACGGCCAGGACATTCGGCCCCGCACCTTTGGGAAGTCCGGCGCGGGGCGCCTGGCAGACATAGACATTGCCGTCGGTCAGATGGGAAATAGCCGTGAGGCCGTTTGCGAAGGCGCCGCGGTTGGCCCCGACAATCACCTCCGCCTGCGCCGCCAGCGGGTTGCTGTCCATGGCCGTGACAAAGATCGCCGCCGGCGGGGCGTCAGGGTCCGCAAGCCGGCTGTAGGGCCGCGTTCGCAGCGCAGTCCAAAGCCCCGACTGCAGCAACGCGTCCGTCACCTGGTCGCGGCGAAGCGTGGCCAGTGCCGCTTCCGGCCAGGAAGGGAATGTTGTCTCGTCGTCGCCCTCCAGCTTGATGACAACGGACGCCAACGCGCGCCGTGCGCCGCGGTTAACCGCATCGACGCGACCGCTGCCCGGCGCCGTAAACAAAATTCGCGGGTTTGTCCGGTCCGTGAAAAGCGCTTGTCCGAGCTTTACCCGTTCGCCGGCCTCGACCAGCATCCGCGGCCGCAGGCCGGCATGGTCAGCACCGATCAGGGCGACGCTGGAGACCGCGGCGCCGTCCGTGATCAGCTGTTCCGGTGCTCCCGCCAACGGCAGGTCCAGGCCTTTGACAATTCGTATGGGTATCATGGCGCCTCGGGGTTCCATTCGCACAAACGAATCTTCTGCCCTTCACCAGGATATTTCAACCATTTCAAGCGGTGGCGGCACGCACTTGGTTGTGTCACCAGGTCAGCCATTTCAGGACAAACGGGTTCTCCTTACGTACGAACACGCGGCGCAGTTCGTCGCCCAGCAGAATCAGAATCGCAAATGGAATGCTCAAGGCGATTTGCCACGGCGCAAGCGGTGCGGTTCCGAAAAAGGTATTAAGAATAGGTACATAGGAAATGAGCATCAGCAGCAGCAGCTCCGTGCCGATGCCCAGAAGAACCAGCCGGTTGGTCAGGACGCCGACCGTCAGAAGGCTCTGCTGCCGTGTCCGGCAGATGATGACATCGGCAATCTGGCAAATAATGATCGATGCGAAAAAGCCGGTGATCGCCGTCCGGTACAGCGGGTCGGTGGACGGCAGGTCTTGGCCCCATTGCCACCCGCCCGCATAGAGAATGACGAAATAGCTGAAAAATCCCGCCGCCGCCTGAATCATGCCAATAATGCCATAGCTCATGAGCAGCAAATTCCCCGAAAGAAGGCGTTCCCCGCGCTTACGCGGTTTATTCCGCATGATATCCGTTTCGGGCGGTTCCGCACCGAGACCCAGGGCCGGGAGGATGTCGGTGCCAAGGTCGATACTGAGGATCAAGACAACGGTCAGCGGCAAGGGAATATCGAGCAGGACATAAGCCAGAAACGGCAGTATTTGGGGAATATTGCTGGTCAGTATGTAGGCGATGAACTTCTTGATATTGTCGAAAATCGCGCGCCCCTCTTCGACGGCGCTGACGATGGTGGCGAAATTGTCGTCCATCAGCACCATGTTGCTTGCTTCCTTGGCGACATCCGTGCCCATGAGCCCCATGGCGACGCCCATATCCGCGTTCTTCAACGCCGGTGCATCATTGACGCCATCGCCGGTAACGGTGACGATTTCACCCAGTGCCTGATAGGCCTGCACCACACGCAGTTTTTGCGTCGGCGCAATGCGCGCGAAGATCAATTCGTCCTCTGTTTCGAGGGTTTCAGCCAGCTCGGAATCGCTCATGGCCGTCAGCTCGCTACCGTGGACGATCCTGCCATGACCTGAAATCAGACCGATCTGGCGTCCAATGGTTTCCGCCGTAAGACCGAAATCACCGGTCAGCATGACGACCTTTATGCCGGCCGTGTGGCATTTGGCCAGCGCGCCGGGCACCTCCGCCCGGGGCGGATCGATCATGCCGATGAGGCCGATGAATGTATAACCCGCCTCGGGAACATCCCCGCGCTGGGCCGGGCGCCAGGCGAAGCCAAGGCCGCGCTCGCCCCGGCCCGCCAGCATGCGATAGTCATCGATCACCTGGCTGCGTCGCGTAAGGTCGAGCGGCAGCACCTCGCCGTCAAGCATGATCTGATCGCACATTTCCAAGACCACTTCCGGGGCGCCTTTAAGGTGGGCCCGCGGCTGCCCGCCGTCCGGTGGCGCCGTCACGGTGATCATCCGCTTGACGGTCGAATTGAACGGCTGCTCGGCAATTTTCGTCTCGCGGCGGACCGCTTCAAGATCGGCAAGGTCATTGACGCACAGTAGAAGCGCACCGTCGGTTGCGTCGCCGGAAAAGCCGCCGTCCGAAAGATAGGCGTTGTTGCACAGGGCCATGGCCCGAAGGAGATGTTGCAAAACGGGATCGTCGGCCAACTCCTGGCCGCCAGTTGAATAGGCCCGCCCGCCCAGCATAATGGTATTCACGCCCAGTCTGTTCTGAGTCAGGGTGCCGGTCTTGTCGGTGCAGATGACCGTCGTGCTGCCAAGGGTTTCGACACTCTCCAGGTTCTTGATCAGGGCATTTTTGCGCGCCATGCGCTTGCTCGCCATGGTCAGCGCCAGGGTCACCGTCGGCAGCAGGCCTTCCGGCACGTTGGCGACGATAATGCCGATGGCGAAGATCAGACTGGCAATGGCGCCATTGCCGATCCCCACGCTGACCAGAAAGAACGCGACACCGAGGAATATCGCGATGGCGCTGATCACCTTGATGAAATACCTGAGCTCCTTGTGGATCGGCGTTTCCACCTCTGCCGTGGCCTTGGTCAGCGCGACGATGCCGCCGATCTGCGTTGCCATGCCGGTATTGCAGACCAGGATCCGGCCCTCGCCATTCTGTACAAGGGTGCCGGAAAACACCATGTTGGCGCTTTCCAGGATGCTCTTCTGGCTGAGCACCGGTTCAAGCAATTGCGGTTCGCTCTCGCCCGTCAGACTGGACATATCCACTTTCAGCCCGCTGCCCTCGATCAGCCTGCCGTCCGCCGGGACACGGTCTCCCTCGTGCAGAATTATGACGTCTCCCGGCACCAGTTTGCCGGCCTCCACCTCATGCGCGGCGCCGTCGCGCAATACCGTAACCATGGCCGGAAGCATTTTCCTGAAGCTGTCCAGGATCTGCTCGCTCTGGTGTTCCTGCAGGTATGTGAACACGGCGTTCAACAGGACGACGGCAAACAGCGCGATGGCGATATAGAGATTTCCCTGTTCCGGATCCAGCTGCTCGGCCACAACCGCGAGCAGGCCGCCAACCATCAGCAGCAGAGCAAAGAAATTCTTGAACTGGAGCAGAAACTTGACGAATTCGGGCACGTCCCCGCGCACCCGCAATTCGTTGCGCCCATGCGCCTGCAACCGGCGTTGCGCCTCCGGCTCGCTCAGCCCTTGTCTGGAACTATCCAATTGCCGAAACAGATTGCTAATGCTCAATTTGTGAAACTCTGACATATATTCCTTTATACGGGCGGGCCGGACGATCCATCAACCGCGCAATAACATCCATGCTCCTTGATGAGAATCATTCAGTAGAGAATTTCCGGGCCATTTTGAAAGGCGATCACCATGGACAATGAGCTGACGGCTTTGGTGGCGCGCATTCGCCTTCTGGAGGAAGAGGTGGAACAGAAGCTGGAAGAACGCCGCGCTTCATTTCAATACAGTATCGACCGCCGCCGCGTCGTCTTCGAGGAAAGCGTCCGCCAGCAACACCGCCGTATCAAGGTCGGGCTGCTATCATTCCTGCGTAACGCGCCCGTGCTCTACATGCTGTCGACGCCGGCGGTTTACGCCCTGGTCCTGCCGATTATCCTGTTGGATCTTTGCGTTTCGATTTTCCAGATGCTCTGTTTCCCGTTATGGGGTATGCCAAAAATCGCCCGCGCCGACTACATCTTCATTGACCGGCACTATCTGGCCTATCTCAACGGCGTGCAAAAACTGAATTGTGTTTATTGCAGCTATGCCAACGGTGTCATCGCCTTCACGGCGGAAGTTGCCGGCCGAACGGAGAAATTCTGGTGCCCGATCAAGCACGCCCGCAGGGTGCAAAATCCACACCGTTATTACGACGATTTTCTCGATTACGGCGATGGCGTCGATTATGCCGAGAAACTGAAAAAACTGCGCCAGGATATTACGGGCACCGAATAGACGCCATGGGCGCCGCCCAGCGGCGCACCCGCCCACCCCAGATGGCCGGACGCTTCCGGCCAATCCGGCGCGGTGGCGGCCCGCCTATTTTTTGGCCATCTTTTTCGCCGCCGGCGTGTACCAGATCGGCGACGAGTAGGCCCGCTCCTGGATACTGGCCGGCACGCCCTTGGGCGGGTCGACACCCAGCTTCTTGGCATCATAGGTCGACCAGCGCGGCGTCGGGATTTCCAGCACCCGCACGTAGTAGACGGCCTTTAATTTCGCATTGAAATCCGGGTCGGTCCAGACGGCAGCCAGCTGACTGTCGCCGATGTTATTGCTGTAGGTCGCCTTCTTGATGTCGACCGTGTTGCCCACCGGCGGCAGCTTGCCGGTCTTGGCATCGGGCTCGCGGCCGTCCGACCAGGCGATGTCGTAGATCTTTTCCCGTGGCTGGCCGTTCCTGGGAGATGACCAGCCCTTGACGATCTGGATGCGGTCGAGATTGCCGCTTTCGGGGTCCTTCAAGGCCCAGACGGCAAAGCTTGGGGCCTTGGCCCCGGGCGGCTTGCTTTGCAAATCGCGCCCCATGGGCACGCCGCCGGCATAGGCCTTCTTCACGAACGCCTTGTCCTTGACCAGGCTCTTGGAATAGTCCCAGCCGCCGAAGAAACGCAGGCGGATAAGGGTGCCGGTGGTGCCGTAGGTTTCCTTCGACAGCATGCCGTTGAAGATACCCTCGCGGGTATTTTCCGTGGCCCAGACGGCGGTCGTGCCGGCGCTGGAGACCGTATAACCGTTTTCCCCGGTCGCATTCGGGGTCGGGTTGAGCCGCTTCTTCGGCGTGTCGTCCATCCCGCCGTGCGCACCCTGCCAGTCCCACTCTTCGTTGCCCTGAATTCCCGAATGCACATCCGCCCCGGCCGTGACGCCCATCTTGTAGGGGTTGAAGCCCAGCTCGCTCTCCAGCTTCATCCCCAATACCAGTCCCTGACGGTAATAGCCGCCCTTGACCGCGGAGGGAACGTTTTGCGCGATCAGGCTGGCGAACGGTTCAAAAGAGGCGAACTCGTCGTTCGGCGAGAGCCAGGGGTGGGCTTCGGAGTTACCCTTGGTCTGGTGGATCTCGAACAGCGGCTCGTTCTCCATCTGCCGCCGGGCATAGCGCGCATCTATGGGGCCGCCGGAAAACGCGCCGCCACCGCGGAATTTGTTCCGCCCGAACATCCAACCGTCGGAGACATTGGAATTGTGCGGGATGGCCAAGACGTCGATGCCCTGATTGCGCTGGATCTCCATATAGGTCCACAGGTCCTCGGGTTGGGTTGAATCGAAGGACGAGAACGGTATCACCGGCGGCCGGTTCTTGAAGAAGACGTTGCGGTGCATGTTCGCGCCGTTGGGAATGGAGGTCCATTCGTAGGCGTAGAGGGCCGTGAACTTGCCGGGCTCGTTGAATCTGTCCGCCGTTTTGACGAACTTCCCCCAATACCCGACCCGCAATTCGGGCGTCACATATTCTGTCAAAGGCTTGTTGTTAACCAGGGATCCAATAAGCGTTACCACCGCGCCCGCGGCCGCCTTCGGGTCCGTGCGCATATTGGCGAGGCTCTTGGCGAAATCGGACTTCGACAGCGGGCTTTTCGGATTGGTCAGATCCTTGAGGACGCCGTAATATTCCGAATGGTCGGTGATCGCGACGAAGTCGTAGGGCGTGCGCCGCTTTATGGTCGCGCCGGTCGTGGACAGCTTGATCGCCTCACCCCTGGCAAAGCGGTAGGCATCCTCCCAGGTCTGCGTGACACCGGCCGTGAACGCGTCGAACGAATTGCGCGTGTGCATGTGCTCTTCGCCAAAATAGACGTTCTTCAGGGGGTTCTTTTTGCCCGCGCTGCGGCCCGGTTCGCCGATGGAGCGCCCGTCGCTGGTTTGCGCGGAAACCGCGCCGGGCTGGCCCGCGAAAGCCCCGAGCACAAGGGCTGCAATGGCGAATTTCGAACTAGTTGCAAGAGTCCTGAGCATTATCATGTTTTCCTCTGTAAAACGCTGCATCGGTCTGCCTGACGCCGATCATGGTTGTCTCCAGTGGTGCCACCACCCCATGCTGCATTACGGTAGTATCGATTGACGCGGCATTGCAATATTTTCCTAACTTAATTTAGAGCATGTCGCGGCTAATCTGATCCATTTGACCGGTCCACCAGGACCCGTGGGTAGGCGCGGTTCGCAGCGCGATGTGGGGCATCGGGCAAGAACCGTAACGCCGCCACGGATCCTGGTGGACCGGCCTGCGGTGGCGCAGCCAAGCCATTGGGCGGCGTTGCGCGGCTTACCCGATGTCCCACATCGCGCCGCGCCACGCGCCTACCCCAATGGCTTGGCTGCGCCATCAAATGTATCAGATTAACCGCGACATGCTCTCGATCCGTGCGGAAGCCGCTGGATGGAGGCGGTGCGGCGGAAAGTGTCACGTCTGCGGCAAAATTCCCTGTTAATCATCCCGCCTGGGTGTTAATCGTGCCGCCGGGACGTTTTCGCTTACGCCAACCAGGCGCGAGCCGGAAGCGCCAAGCCCTGGTTTTCAATGAGATCGAATCCGCACAGGAAGGAACCGCCATGACCAAGATCAAATTCAACGCTGCTCGCTGGCAGACGATGTATCGCTGCATCGCCCTGCTATTGGCGGTCTGCGTGAGCACCGCCGCCGCCGCCGCCGGCAAGACGCCGTCGGGCACGGTCTCGATCGACGAAGTGCAAATCGCCTTCATCGGCAGCGGCAACCTTGGCGGCGGCACCCTGGCCTACGCAGGCCGGAACTATGGCTTCAAGATCGGCGGCCTCGGCATCGGCGGCGTGGGCATTTCGAAGATCAAGGCGACGGGCGAGGTATACAACCTAAACAACGTCGCGGATTTTGCCGGCCTCTACGGCCAGCTCCGGGCCGGCGTCGCCTTTTTCGATAAAAGCACCGGCGGGCTGTGGCTCGAGAACACCAGCGGCGTCGTGCTGCATTTGAACGCCGAGCGCAAGGGGCTGGCATTGTCCCTTGGCGCCGACGGCGTCGTCATAAAGATGCAATAGCAAAGCCGGGGCCGTGTTCGTCGGCGAACCCGGCCATTATCGGCTGTGATTTTGGCCGAGCAACCAGCGTGCAAGGCAGGCATAAGGCGATGCGCCCTATGACGCAACGGTATGATGCAATGGAGGTAGGCGCCGATGTCCTGGCAAGCGGAACTGGATGAACTGAAACGGCGCGAGGCGTTGGCGGAAAAGCTGGGCGGCGAAATGCGTGTCCGGCGGCAGAAGGACGGCGGCCGCTACACCATTCGCGAGCGCATCGAACTGCTGGCCGATGCCGGTTCCTTTCACGAACTGGGAAAAATCGCCGGCATGGCCGAATATGACGGCAACAACGACCTGGCGGATTTCGTGCCCTCCAACTTTGTCTTCGGCCGGGCCCGTCTGAACGGCCGGCAGGTGGTGATCAGCGGCGATGACTTCACGGTCCGCGGCGGCTCGGCCGACGCCACCATCAAGGAAAAGCACCTGTCCGCGGAAGCCATGGCGAATGCCCTGCACCTGCCCCTGGTCCGTCTGGTGGAAGGCTCGGGGGGCGGCGGCTCTGTCAAGACCATCGAGACCACGGGCCGGGCCAATGTGCCCGGCGTGGTGGGCTGGGACATGGTGGTGGCGAACATGGGCCTGGTGCCGCGGGTCGCCCTGGGCCTGGGTTCGGTCGCCGGGCTGGGCGCGGCGCATCTGGCGGCCTCGCACTATTCCGTCATGCTCAAGGACAAATCGGCGATGTTCGTCGCCGGCCCGCCCGTGGTCGAGCGCATCGGCCAGAAACTGACCAAGAACGAGCTGGGCGGCTACAAGATCCAGCTGCGCGCCGGCGCCGTCGATCATGCGGTCGACACGGAAGAGGAGGCCTTTGCATGCGCCCGGCGGTTCCTCTCCTACCTGCCTCAGTCGATCCACGAACTGCCGCCCAGAAGTATCCCGGACGGGGGCCAGGCTGACGACCCGAAGCGCCGGGTCGATTGGCTGATCGACGCCGTGCCCCGGGACATTCGCAAGATCTATAAGATGCGCCCCATTGTCGAGGCGCTGGTGGATCAGGGCTCGTTCTTCGAAATGGGCCGGGCCTACGGTAAATCGGTGATCACCGGGCTGGCCCGGCTGGATGGCTGGCCGGTCGCCTGCATGGCCTCGGATCCCTATTCCTATGGCGGCTGCTGGACGGCGGATACCTGCCGCAAGGTCACCAAGTTCGTCGATCTGGCGGAAACCTTCCATTTACCCATTGTCAATCTGTCCGATTGCCCGGGTTTTCAGGTCGGCCTGGAGGCCGAGGAAAGCGGCGTCATCAAGGAAGGCGTGCGGGCCATGAGCGCGATCTGGCAGACCACGGTGCCCTGGTGCACGATCATTATCCGCAATGTCTTTGGCGTTGCCGGCGCCGCGCATACCGTGGGCGGTCGCTTTACCACGCGCTATGCCTGGCCGTCGGGGCGCTGGGGCTCTCTGCCCCTGGAAGGCGGCATCGAGGCCGCCTACAGCGCCGATATCGCCGCCGCGGACGACCCCGACGCCAAGCTGGCCGAGATCACCGAGCGCCTGGAAAAGCTGCGTTCGCCGTTCCGTTCGGCGGAGGCCTTCTGGATCGAGGAAATCATCGATCCCCGGGACACCCGGGCCCTGCTGTGCGATTTCGCCAACACCGCCGCGCCCCTGCGCACCACCGGCCCCTCTAGCCACGCCATGCGGCCCTAAAAACGCCGGGCATAGTTCAGGATCAGGCGGTTTTCATTGGAATCAAACGTTTCGGTGGATTTGACATAGGCATTTATCCAAGCAAACGAGAGGTTCTTGATTGATGGCGGGCGATATCTTAGGACGATATCGCGCTCCCACTCGCTGCCGTCGCGCCCGTCATTTCGGTCAATGTTGTCGCCCGAGATGTAGCGGCTCATAACGCTCAAACCGTCAAGCATGTCCTTCAGATCGTAGTCAAGGCGAACCAGCCAAGAGACCTCTCCGCCACGGTCGAAATCCAGCCGGGTCACGCTGTGCCAGGTCGCGTACGAATTGTCATCATTGACACCTCCATCCCAGGAAACCTGGTGTGAATTGCCACCGACCTTCTGTCCGCCGAACGCCAGTTTGGCGTTGCCACTGCGCAACTGAAGGGTAACGCTTGAAAGGATCGAGTCATGGTCCGGGCCAACATTGTCCAGAGCGCCGGCGCCATCAGTCCAGCCAAAATACTGATAGGCATCAAGCAACAGACTTGCATCATCAGCCAGTTTCCACGGCAATCTGGCATTCAGATACGCCCGGTTCAAAACGTTGTCCGCGTGCCCGGCGGAGGCCTCTATAAAGAGGCCGTTGGCAAAGGTATGCCTGGCGCCGGCGATGTAGACGACGAACTCATCACCTGTATTGTCCCTATAGTGTCCAAAACCGTCATCCGCCTTCCGCGAACCCCTGTCGGTCGCCAGCCCATAAATGGTCGTGCCGGCGAGTTCGAGGGAAAGATCGGCCGCCTGAGTGGTCGCTGGCAGCGCGCGGGTCGTACTATCCCTTTTCAGGCCACGCGAGAGCTGCATGCGGCCGATCCTGAATTGACCGGCATTGGGCAACTTGAAAGCCAAATTGACTTCGCCGAATTTTGCATAGGAATTCTGACTGCCGTCGAGATCATCCCTGAGCAGGCCCGTACCGCCTTTGCCATTCTCGCCGTCCAGCTTCAAACTACCGAACAAACCGAGATTAAGTTTTACGAGGTCATGCCAATAGGGCGACTGATAGTTAAGCTTCAGGGTCTGCGCCAAGGCTTCGGAATCGGGATTATCCTGCTTTTTGTCACGATTAAAATAGAACGTCTTTAGTTCCAGGTTGAATTCGCCAATATCCTGAGCGGACGCTGTCGGGGCGACCAAGACGGCGATGAACATGTAAAGACAAAACGATCTGCCGGTGTCAGAAAAAGAATCTCTAAAAGTCTCAAACATTTCCGTCCACAATCCGCGCCACGCAAGGCCCGTTTCTATACCAGAATGCTGTGTTCAACACACAGTTCAAGACGCGACGTCTGGCGCGCAACGGCATTTGTCGCCATTGACAGGTTGCCACACCGCCGTCACGACGCAGGCGCCCGGGGGACGGCGCCATAGCGTCGCTGCAGCTCGGTGATGACGTTTTCCAGTGGTTCCACATCTGCCATTTTCATATCCATATCAAAGAGATTGGCGCGATGGGCGGTCTGACTACGGTCGCCGACCGCCTCTTCGGCGACGATAACGCGAAAATTGTGGGAAAAGGCGTCGTTGGCCGCCGCGCGGACACAGCCGCTGGTGGAAATGCCGCAGATCACGATGGTATCGATATGGTCATAGCGGAGGAAGGATTCGAGCGGTGTTTGGAAAAAACAGGACGCCTTGTTTTTGTACACGACGACGTCCTGCTCGCGTGGCGCGTAGGCATCCGGCCATTGATCGGCTCTGGGCTCGCGGCTGTAGATCACATCGCCTGCGATACCCAGTTTCTCGTTCCACATGCCCCGGCGGACCGGGTGGCTGCGGTCATCCCGCCGGCTGTAATAAATCGGCAGGTCCAGGCTGCGGAATACCGCGACCAGCCGGGTGATGTTTTCAACCAACGCCGGATCACCGTCGCCGCATTGTGGGTAGGCGGGATCGACGAACATATAGGTGGTATCGATATTGAGTAGCGCGGCCCGTTTGCCGAAGCCAATGCTCTCGCCGAATTTGCCTTTCGCGTATGTCGCCAACTCTTCAGGCGGCAGAAAGTCCGACCATTTATCCAGTTTGTTCATAATGTTCCATACTCCCCATATTGGCGCTGGTCGAAACGAAGCGGCTCACTGCCGCTGCAATATATAGTTCATCTGCTCCTTGCACGACGGCTGAAGATCTTCGTAATCAATCTCATTGATCAAGTGCCTGGCGTAATGCCCAAAGCAACTGTATCGGTCACTATCGTGCTTGTCGGCGAGTTCTAGGAAGGGACGGATTTCCGCAGCATCGACGCCCAGAGCAATTAAATAGATTGCCGCGATCAAGGCCGCGCTTTCTTTGTCGTCGCCGGACAGCTTGTCACTTTGAATGAGCTCGTTCATGAAGCGAATGAGCTCCGGGCCGAAGGTTTTCAAGCCCGCGCGCCTTTTCTGCTCGTGCTTGGCGGCCAGGTCGAGTTTTTTCAGTTGCAGTTCAACTTGGTTGATCTCCTCCGACGACGCGTCGAGCCGATAGGCCTGGTAGGTTGCCAGCAGCCCAAGCGCCACAACAACAATGCCGAGGCATTTTTGCAAGAGCGTCAGGCCGGAGCGTTGTTCCTTGAGCGCCTGGCGCTTGAGTTCGATTTCCAGTCGCGCCTGCTCCGCCGCGGAAGCACGCGATACGTTATCGTCTGGGCGCCCGTCGCCTGGCCGCCCTGGATTTTCTTCGCTCACTACATCCTCCCATTTGCCGTTGAATCAGACGCGACAATCATTTGAACCAACGTTTTTCGAACCATCCCTGAAACCATCACGACGCTATCATCATTGCGCCGCGAAGCGTCGAATAATGGTAAGTGCACTGTTTTGCGCAGGAATGGCCGTAGCCGTTGGTTCACGAGGCTGTCACCCCCCATCAGCCCCGTGGCCTGGGCACAGCCGTGCGGGTTCAAAGGCGGGGCCGGGATTTCCGAACGCAAACGATCCGCGGCGGCAATTGCCTGAAACCGGTCTAAAGTCACCCGGGCAAACTGAAAGGAGGCGGCGATGACGGAGACGCAAGCGCCCCGGCCGACACTGAAACTGGGGCATATGGTCCTCAAGATGCGGGATCTGGAAAAGGTCAAGGGATTCTACCGCGATATTTTAGGCCTGAAGATCACCGAAGAGCGGGAAGACTTCGGGGTCTTCTTTCGTTTTCGGGATTACCATCACGACATTGCTGTTTTCAAAGTCGCCGACAATGCCCTGGCGCCGGAGCATAACCAGGTCGGCCTGTCCCATCTGGCCCTGGTCACCGACGACCTGGAGGCGGTCAAGGCCATGTACCGGCGCCTAGATCAAACAGCGCAAAATTGGAATCATTTTTGCGCTGATAATTTGATCTATTTCTAAGAGTTAGAGCAACTTATTTGCATTCAAATGAACGCAGGTTGCTCTAGAAGCGCACGGCGTTCCCATCGTCAGAACCGTAGATCACGGCGTTACCAAAAGCGTCTACTTCAAGGATCCGGATGGCAACGAGCTCGAGATCTATTGCGATGTCCCGGAAAGGCCTTGGCGGGAGGTCGACACCATAATCAAGGCCGACCACATCGACCTTGACCCCTGAACGTAGGGCCGTCCAACGGCGCGGAAACCTATCTGGTGGCTTCAGGTTTTAAGTGCAAGTTTTGAAGTCAACTCTTGCATTGTGAATATGCAATGCCGCGAAAGATACCGCTCAAGTTTCATTATTCACAACGCAAGACCTGCCCCTTGCGCCGTGCATTCCATCCTCATTCCCTTACCGTCGTTCCCTACACACTCGACACATACCGCGTTTCGCCCTGCGCCGATTACTTGAACGCGGCGCCTTGGCCAAGCCAGCGAAAAATACGCGGGATCATTTGATTTGATATGGCGAGGCATTGCTGGCCAACCTGGCCGGCTGTTGCCTGCACATGGATGCGATGACGAACACCGGAGAGGTTCATTTTCGTCACCCGCTTGGCGATATCGGCACCGGGATTCTCCGACAGGACCGAGGCGCAGGCCGCAACCCGAACCGGTATCAGATTGCCCTTCCGATCGCGGATTTCCACGGTCACCGGCTCACATATGACCGCCAGCTCCAGATGCGGCGGACGGATTGCATTGGATAAGTCATGCACCGGCTGAACTTGGTTGATCTTTGTTTGGATCTGCCCGGAAATGCAGGTGCGTAGTTCCTTTTCCAGCATGAGCAGATTAATCTTCGGCCGCTCAGCGGCGTGGGCAATAGCGCCCAAACACGCCATCGCGCCTGCAATCGCCAGAACTTTCAGCAGCAACATCAAAACCCCCGTCGAATCCTGACGAAAACATATTACAATCGCTACGCCACCTCTAGCGGAAATAATCCGTGTTATGTGTGTTTGGAAGCTGGTGGGATATGCTGGAAGAGGGCCGTAGCGGCCCGAATTGCCCGGCAATCATGACAACACGGCATTCAACTTTACCGCCCGATGTTCCTGTTGGTTCACCGCCACACCACGTACTCGCCGTTAAGTTGATCTTCGCCATGAACCGGCTTATGTTGCTTTGGCACCCAGGGTATGCAACCTCTTTTTGTAGCTCCAGCCGTCATCAGATCAACGAAAGGACTGCCACTTGACCATCCGATCCCATCCGCAAGTGAACACGGAAGCCTGGGCCGAGAAGGTTCCCATGAACCATGCACCGGACTGGCGCGATGTGACGCAGGAAGAGGTGGCCCGGCGCGGCCGGCGATGGCACCAGGACCCGTTGGATCGGCCTTGGTTCGAACGGGAGAACTCCGGCGAAGAGCTTGGCTCATGGCTGGAGCAGGGGCTGATTTCCGCGGCCGAGGAAAAGCTCTTGCGGCAGTGGATTTCCGGTGGCTACTTCGTCCTCGAGAACGCCATCATTGACACCGAGTTTGGTCTGCTCGATGAATATGCCCGCGACCTCGACAGCGTCTGGACGGCTGAAGAGGCGCTGCCCGGCCTGCAGCTGATGAGCGTGCGCATCGACGGCACCAAGCGGGAGCCGATGGACCATGCCGAGCTCTTGAGCCTGCCTCTGGAAAAGCGGCTGGAGCTCCGCGATTCCCAGTCATGGCGCATCCACTACTACCAGCCGTACACCAACGCCGGTCTGCGACTTGCCAGTGCCGAGAAGCTGATGCGCATGTGTTACCTGCTGCTGGGCCAGGATCCGCTGCTGCTCAACATGACCGCCTACAAATACACCAGTATCAGCGACCCTCATCAGGATGTCCTGTTCTATCACCTTCACCCTGCAAGCTTCTTCGTGGGTATATGGCTGGCCTGTGAGGATGTCAGCCCCGAGAGCGGCCCGCTCGAGGTCTATCCGGGAAGCCAGCAGACAGTTCCGATCTGGCCAGGCTTCGACAACTACCCACAGACCAATTACCGCACCGCACACCCCGAGGCGGGGAAGGCGCAGTTCGAGTACGTCTGCGACGCGGTCTCGAAGATGGAGTCGGTAACACTGCCGATCAAGAAGGGGGACGCCATCTTCACGCACGGACGTCTCGTCCACGGCTCCAGGGGAGTTGAAGAACGCGGCCCGAAGTCACGCTTTTCGATGGTGCTCCATTATACAATACCGGGAGCCAACAGGATCCACGAGGTCGAGGGTTCCTTCAACTATTAGGCAGCAGGTTCCGCATGAAAATCCTACCCCCACCTGAGGTGGACACTGAAGGCTGGGCTGACGAGGTGCACCAGCACCAGCCGCCGGACTGGAGTGGCGTCTCGCCCGAAGAAGTCGCCCGGCGCGGCCAGCCGTGGAATCAGGATCCATCCCAGCGGCCCTGGTTCGATCAGGACGGAGCCGCGCAGTCGATCAACTCGCAGCTGACGCAGAAGCTCATCTCGGCGGATGAGGCACGGTTGATGACACAGTGGGTGCGGGACGGTTACTTCGTCCTCGAGAATGCCATCGACCCCTCGCAGTTCGATTTGCTCGATGCGTATGCCCGGGAGCTCGATGGGCTCTGGGTCAGTACGGACGAACCCTTGAACATGCAGTTCAGCGGTGTGCGCGTCAATGGCGTACGGCGGGGGCCGGTCGATCACGCCGAGCTGCTGAGCTGGCCGCTGGAGCTACGCCTCAAGTGCCGTGACACCCAAAGTTGGCGCATTCATTACTATCAATCGTACACGCAGACCGGCCGCGAGCTCGCCCACGCAGACCGGCTAATGCGGATGTGCAATCTGTTGCTGAAGCAATATCCCGCCCTGCTCAACTTGACCGCGTTCAAATACAGCAGCGAGGTTGGTCATCACCAGGACCTGATGTTCTACCATGTCCATCCTGCCAATCACATGGTGGGCGTGTGGCTGGCGTGCGAGGATGTCCAACCCGAAGCAGGCCCCCTCGCGGTTTACCCGGGCAGCCACAGAATCCCCATCTGGCCCGGCTTCTCGAACTATCCACAGACGAGCTATCGAACCTGCCACCGCCAGGGGCATATCGATTTCGAGAACTACCTGATCGATTCGGTCTCGGAAGACAATCGGCTGCGGATGCCGATCAAGAAGGGCGACGCAGTCTTCCTGAACGGACTTTGCGTCCACGGCGCAGACAAGGCCCAGGCACGTGGCGAGTTGACCCGCTTCTCCATTGTCTTTCACTACACCATCCCCGGGGCGGACAAGAGGCTCGAAATCGAGGGCCCTTTCAACTACTGAAGCGGGCGCGCGGGTTTGGTGCCCGCGAGGCGTTCCTGGTCGAGCCCGGCGCGGAGGACATCGCCCGCCCGCCCGCCGAACCTTGGTGTTATGTCAGCGCTCGTTAGTATTAGACCGAATGCGATTTCAAATTACGCAATCCAGGCCGCGACGGCGGCCCGGCGCTAATGCGCCGCCGCCCCTGAAGCTCTTGCGGAGCGGTGCGCCATGGCGCACGAGCGTGAGCGACAATAGCTAGAAATGAACCGATGAATATCGAAACTGCTCTAACTGCCCCCGGCCACGGCGCGCTCGATCTCCCGGGCCAGTTCCCGGGCGAGGCTTTGGACGTGGGGCTCGCTCATCATCGTAATGTGGTCCCCCGGCACCCAGTGCGTCTGGATCGGGCCCGAGCAGCTGGCGGCCCAGCCCAGCGTATCCTCCTGGATATCCGTCTTCGTGGCCCGGAAGAGCGTGATCGGGACTGCGGAGCGGGGCGCCCGGTAGGCACGGCGCGCACAGACGTGGGCCTTGCCCACCTGCATCAGGTTGGCGATGAGCGAGATATTCTCGCCTGGCGGGAGCGCGTCGGTTGCCTGCAGAGCCTCCACCACCTGCTTAATCTGCGCCTCGGCGCCGAGGGGGCGGAGGGCCTCGTAGCGCAGACCGGTAGGGTTGCCGGCGAAGGCCTCGATCGCCGCCACCATGTCCATCAGGCGTCGCGTATCGTCGTCTTTCACTTCGCCGTCCTCCGCCGCGCGGAGCGCCGGCGAGACGGTGTCAAGAATGGCGAGCAGGGGGACTTCCTCGCCCGCCTCGGTCAGCTGACGCGCCATCTCGTAGGCAACGGCGCCGCCCAGCGAGTGCCCCGCGAGGAGGTAGGGGCCCTCGGGCTGAAACGCTCGGATCTCGGCGACATAGTCCGCCGCCATGGTTTCCAGGTCGTCGTGGGGCGGCTCGACACCGTCGATGCCTCGCGCGGCGAGGCCGTGGATCGGTACCGGCGCGGCAAGGTGACGGACGAGGGGGCTGTAGTTCCAGAGCATCCCGCCGCCGGGATGCACAAGGAAGAGCGCGAGCCGGTGCGGGGCGTTCCAGAGGGGGACGAGGCGCCGCTCTGAGTGCGCCTGGCTCCTGGCGACGGCAGCCAGGTGCTCCACCGTTGGACGCTCGAAGAGTGCGGGCAGCGGCAGGGACTGTCCGAGCAGCTGCTTGACGTTGACCAGTAGCCGAAGCGCCATCAGGGAGTGGCCGCCCAAGTCGAAGAAGTTGTCGGTCACACCGATCGGCCGGACATCCAGCAACTCCTCCCAAACCCGCACCAACTGGAGCTCCATGCCGTCGCGCGGCGCGATGTACTGGCTTTTCAGCTCAGGACGGGCGCCGCTTGGCACGGGGAGGCGCGAACGGTCAAGCTTGTGGTTGGCGTCCAGCGGCAGCTGGTCCATGAATTCGAAAGTCGACGGGACCATCGCTCCGGGCAGCCGCGGCCGGAGATACTCTCGGAGCCGGCCGGCATGGGCCGGATAGCCCTCGACCGAGACGACGTAGGCAACCAGCGCGACGGTCCCGGCAACCGCCTCCTGGGCCACGACGGCGCAAGCCGAGACCGCGTCGCAGGCCTGGAGCGCAGCGCTGACCTCCGTCGGCTCGACCCGGATTCCCGCAATCTTCACCTGGTGGTCGAGCCGGCCACGGAACTCCAACATCCCGTTCGCCATGATCACGCCGCGGTCGCCGGTCAAGTAGAGCAGATCGTCCGCGTCCTCTGTGCCGGGGTTCTGGACGAAGCGGCGGGCCTGCTCCTCGGGCGCGTTGATGTAGCCGAGGCTCCGGTACGGCGTCCGCAGCGCGATCTCGCCGGGTTCGCCGATGCCGCACTGACGCATGTCGGGCCGCAAAACCAGTGCCTGGGCCTGGCGCATGGGCCGTCCAAGGGGTTGAACGCCAGAGCGGGGATGCTCCGGGACCTCGTAGGCGCATTTGGCCAGTGTCGTCTCGGTCGGTCCGTAAAGGTTGACGATGGCGGCCGAGGGCGGCAGCACGCGGCGCAGGCCCTGGACGAGCGAGGCCGTCAGGGCTTCCCCGGCGCAGAAAATGCAGACGATTGAAGCGACACAAAAATCCTCCGCAGGATCCTGCAGCCAGGTCTGCAAGACAGAAGGCACCACGTGCAGATGCGTGATGCGGGCCTCGTGGAGCCAGGGGAGCACCTGCCCGCCAGAGAGCGCGTCCACCCCCTCGGGGAGCACCAGCGTCGCACCGGAGCTGAGCGGCAGAAAGATGTCGCGGAGGACGACATCGAAGGAGATGCCCACGAACTGGGCACAGCGATGGCCTGGGCCGACACCGAAGGTCTCGCGCTGCCAGGCGAGAAAGTGCGCCAGGCCGCCGTGATTGCCGAGCACGCCTTTTGGAGTCCCGGTGCTCCCCGAGGTGAAGAACACGTAGGCGGGCAAGGTTACGTCCGCAGGCGGCGCGGGGTGCTCTTCGAGCCAGAGCCGCAGTTCACAGACTTGCGCCTCATCAGCGACCTCGCCCAGTAGGCCGACGCTTATCCGCTGCAGCGGGCCCAGTTCCGGCGCCTCGCCGACGTGGAGGAGCCAGCGCGCGCCGGCCTCGCGGACCATGGTGGTGCGGCGCTGTTCCGGCAGATCGGTGCTCAGGGTCAAGAGCACGCCGCCGGCCAGCAATACGCCGGCCATGGCCATCACCACACCGGGGGAGCGCGGCCCGGACACGGCCACGACCTGCCCCGGCTCGAAGCCCTGGGCGGCCAATGCCTGGGCAATGCCCACCATCCTTCGCCCGAACTCGCTGTAGCTGGCGCTCCAAGCACCGTACTCGAGCGCGGTGTCTTGTGGCCGCACGGCAATCTGCTGTGCAATGCACTCCACCACCGACGGTACCGGGACCCGCGGGATGGTCACGGTGGGATCGCTAAGCAGCGCGCGCGAGATTGGTGTGACCAGATCCAGCTCGGCGATCCGCAGCCCGGGGTCCGCCACCACCTGGGCTAAGACACTGTCGAACTGCTCGATGAAGACCTCCATCAACCCGGTCGAATAGCGGCTCCGATGGTAGAGCAGCTCGAGATCGAGGCCATCGCCCCGCTCGGTGACATAGAGCTCGAGCGAGAACTGCGCGCCCGAGGTCGGCGGCGCCTCGTAGGTTGCCCGGAGGTTGGGGAGATCGAGGGTTCGGATCGGCTTGGGCGTGAAGTTAAAGAAGGTGCCGAAGAGGGGGTGGCGTGAGGCGCTGCGCTCCGGGACGAGCTCCTGAACCACCCGCTCGAAGGGGATGTCCATATGCTCCAGGCCGTCGAGCACAGTGCGCCGCACATCGGCGATCGCATCGTAGAAGCACAGGTCCCCGGGCAGATGAGCGCGTAGCGCCAGTGTGTTCAGGAAGAGACTTACAATGCCCTCGGTCTCCACCCGCTGGCGATTGCTGACCGGCGTGCCCACCAGGATATCCTCGCGTGCCGTCAAGCGCGCCAGCAGCGCCATGAAGGCGCAGAGCAGTGTCGTGAACAAGGTGGTGTCGTAGCGGCGGCTGAGCTCCTCAAGGCCCCGCTTCCGTTCCGGGCCCAGTGACCGGACGATCGTGGCGCCGTCGAGGGTGCGCTCGCTGAGGGGGCCATCCGGCACCTCGAGGTCACCAGGGAGCTCGAGCACCGGCGGCGGGTCCGCCAGCTTTTCCCGCCAGTAGGCCAGGCCGGACTCCATGGCGCCTTGGCTCTCGGTGGCGCGCTGCCAAGCGGCGAAGTCGCTGTAGCGGATCGGAAGCTCTGGAAGCTCGGCGCTGCGTCCCTCGACGTGAGCGCTGTAGAAAGCTCCGAGCTCGCGCAGCACCAGCCCGATGGACCAGCCGTCCGAGGACATGTGGTGCATGGACACCACCAACAGATGCTCCTGGTCGGCAAGCTGGATCAGGACCACACGGAGCAGTAGGTCCCGCTCGAGGTCAAAGCCCGTTTGGTTCTCGCCGGCGTAGAGGCGGGTCAGCTCGGTCTCGCGTTGCGCCGGATCGAGCGAGCGCAGGTCATGGCGGACGATGGGGACGGAGCGCGGCGGGTGGACGAACTGCACCGGGCCGTCGGCGGACTCGGAGAAGGTCGCGCGTAGCGTCTCGTGGCGCAGCAGCAATTCATCGAAGCTTTTTTCCAGAGCGTCGACTACGAGCCGGCCCTTCAGCCGGAGCGCTCCTGAGATATTGAGCGCAGGGTCCCCCGGAGCCAGGCGGTCGGCAAACCACAGCCGCTCCTGGGCGAAGGAAAGCGGAACGCTGCCTTCAGCCTCCCGCGGGACGCGTACGAGGCTGGGTGCGGCCGCCTCTTTGGACTTGTTCTGAAGCAGGCGCTGGAGAAGGAGGTCCCGTTGCGCCGGGCTCAGGTCACGGAGTCGGCTCTTGGCGTCCTTTCCCGCGGCTTTCGCAAGCGCCTTCAGGCTCTCCTTGCTCGAGCGTTTGCCATCAGTCATCCGGACCGCCCGCTCCTTGTCCTTGCTGCCAAACTGCATGTCCGCGAGGAGACGGCCCGGTGTGGTCGATGGGTCAGGCCGGGGCACGGAAGAGTGCAACTTGAGCGCGATTTTATTGCGCCCCATGAGGGCTGTCAATGCGAGCGGGACGACATTGGCAGGACGACGGACACGTCAATCGAATGAGTTACAGAACAGGCAAGTGTCAATTCTGCGGGGCAGGCGCCTGACCATCCGCGCCAAGTCCGCCGGGCGAGAACATTGCGCGGTTGATCCTGGACGGCACCCGGCTCGCGCTGTGCCTTGACAGGCAGGCAATAGCAATTCCGCTTTTAGTGGTACTTGGGAACCGTCTTCCCCTTTTGTTTGAATAGCCATTGAATTTAGCTACTATAGCAACATAAAATTTCCACCAATAAGTGGACACGGCCATGAGGAATATCATCCTTCTGTCACTGGCGTTTGGCTTGGCGCTGACACAGAGTAGCGAAAGCAAGCATCGTTCCCCGGCCACCACCCCGCGTCTGGTCGTTCAAATCATAGTCGACCAACTGGCGGCCTCTATCTTGACGCGTCAGGCCGATCGCTTCATGGCGGGCGGCTTCAATCGCCTGATGAAAGGCGGAGCCTGGTTCCCCAAGGTTCGCCTCTCCCACGCGCACACCGAGACCGTCGTGGGCCACAGCACGCTGGTCACGGGCGCCTATCCGTCGAGTCACGGTATGATCGGAAACTCCTGGTACTCATTGGGCGCACGCGGCAATCTCAAGGCCTTCGAATCCGGTGCCAAACAGCTTTGCGGTCGCGATGCGAGTGGATACTCGCCCGAGCAGCTTGCGGTCGCCACCATCGGCGACAACCTGCACGAGGCCAGCAAAGGAAGGGCCAAGGTCTTCTCCATTTCCGGCAAGGCCCGCTCCGGGGTAGCGATGGGCGGAAAAAAGGGCAAGGCCTTCTGGTACGACGGGGAAGCCAAGGGCTTCGTGACGAGCGATTACTATTTTAGGGATTGTCCTGCCTGGGTCGTGACTTGGCACGCCCGGGATTCGGAGGTGCCGATCATCGACCGCTATCAGGGCCAGCAGTGGAAACTTTCCCGCAGCCCGACAGCCGCCAACTACAGCTTCGACGGCGGCAACCAGTTCGAGGAAAACAGCCAGGCTGAATTCAACATGATGATGTTGGACAACATGAAATTCGGGCGGACCTTCCCCCACGAGTACGGCACCGGCACAGCGTACTACAGATTTCTCACTGGCGCGCCGGGGATGGACGAGCTCATCGCCGACTTCGCCCTCGAAATTATCCGTGAGGAAAGCCTCGGCCAGGACGAGGTGCCCGACTACCTTGGCATCAGCTTCTCAGCCAATGACGCCGTGCTGCACAACTTCGGCCCCGCGACCCGGGAGAGCGAGGATGTCATCTTCCGGCTTGACCGGACGTTGGCGCGCCTCCTTACGGCCCTGGACGAGATGCTCGGAATGGACAACGTCCTGATCGTGATCAGTAGCGACCACGGTGGCCCCGAGTATCCGGTGGTCAGCCGCACCCGAGACGGTTTCCAGGCGCAGTGGATCCCCAAGGGCGCAACCAAGAAGGCGGTTGAGGCCGCCCTTCATGCAATGATATGGCCTCGTGCGCTGGTTGCGAGCTACAATCAGCCCTACGTTTACCTCGACCCCGCATGGATCAAGAGACTGACGCTCGATCAAGACGAGGTGCTCGACGTCATCGAGGAAGCAGTCAGGGGCATTCGGGGCGTTAAAACCGTCGTCCGGACGGCGGATCGCAGCGGGAACTCCGGCGACGCCCTTACTCTCCGTATCCTCCGAAACCAGTATCCCGGGCGTTCCGGCGACCTCTATGTTGTGCGGAACCAGTACTGGCAGCAGAAGAGCAGCCCCTTTGGGGCCTTCGACCTGCTTCAGCACGGCTCACCGTGGGACTACGACTCCTTCGTACCGCTTGGCTTTTTCGGGCCAGGGGTGTCGGTCGGCGTTTACGACCGCGAGGGCGTGCGCAACGTCGACGTACTCCCCACGCTTGCCGACTTCCTCCATACCACGCCCGGCGGGAAGGTCGCCGGAACCAAGCTGCCGGAGGTCTTCGCAAATCGCCCGTGACCGTTTAGAGCCAGAGGGAGCGGCAGTTACGCCCCCGGGGGCTTCAACCCATCGCCACACGCACTATGCGCTCGCCCGTGTAGGCCCGTCTCCCGTGCGCGGCGTAATAGTTGTCAATGACCAGGACGTCGCCGGCTTCCCACGGGAAGGCAACCGCGGCCTCCCACATCACTTCGCGGATGTGGTTCAGGTCTTCAGGCGCGATGGGCGAGCCGTCACCGTGGACGGCGTTGAGCGGGTAGTCCTTCTCGTCAAGAAGCGTCGACAGCGCCATCCGGGTGTCCTCGTCCAGGTTCGTCGGGTGCCACTGGTCGGCCTGGTTGAACCAGACCCGCTCTCCCGTGAAGGGATGCTTGCGCACTGCCGGACGGCATTGTTCTGTGCGCAGGTCGCCCGCATCGGACCAGTGCCCGCGCACGCCGCTCCGCGCCAGGTAGGCGTCGACCTCGGCGCGCTCGGTCGTCTCGAAGGTCTCCTGCCAGGAGCGGCCCAGGCCCGCGCCGCCATGCATGTTCTGGACATAGCGGACGCCGCGCTCCTCAAAGCGCTGCAACACCGCGGAATCGAGCAGCTCGAGGACCCGGCGGCAATCGACCAGGGGGGTCTCGCCACCGCTTACCGGTGGGGTGGCGCAGTAGAAAAACAGGCGCTGTGGCGGCGTATGCGCGTAGGACAGTTCGCTGTGCATTGAGATATCGAACTCGGAAGGATAATTCGTTGCCGTGTATACGGCGGCGCTGGTGTGATCTCGTGGCGAGTTTCCCTCGACGTAGAGCTTCAGCTCCGGGCTCAAGGCGCGGCAGACGGGTTCGAACTGAGCATCGCTCAGGACGCCAAAATTGCGGTAAAGCAGGGCGCCATGGCGCAGAAGCTTCTCATTGATCCACGCCGTCTCTTCGGCCAGACGCCTAACCAACGCGCTCGCATCCTCTGCCGGAGCAGCTCGGATCACCAGGGGAAGCGGCACGGCGCCGCGCCCCGGGCTCACTCCAGCCCTCGCCGGACGAGTTCGGGCCAGCCGGAAGGGGCGAGGCCCTTCTGGGTCAGGAATCCGTAAACCCAACGCTCCAGGCCGAAGCCCATGCAGGCGCTTTCCACGCCACTGCCGTCCGTCCTCCGTGTATTATGTATGGCCGTGAAAAAGTCCCGATGCAGGTTGAACGACGAGGCCGCCAGCGCCTCTTGCCGGTGCGGCAGAGGGAAGAGTAGCTCGTATTTGACCTCGGTCATGCGCTGGTAGACCGCCTTGGACCGGCTCGCGTCCAGGAAGAAGGGATCGTTGGCCAACTCGATGGCCACGTGCAGGCCGAGTTGCCGGCAGAGCTCGATCACGCGATCCATGACCTCCATCCGGAGCGAGACCAGACGCTCGTTGCTGCCGAAGAAGACGATGTCGCGCACGGTGAAGTCCCAACTCCGCGCCAGGGGCCGAAAGCCCCCGGCTTCAAAGCGGAATACATGGTTCTGCATCGTGTAGGTCCGCACTTCCTCGGGCTCGAGCACGGCGTCTCGGAGCATCCGGTAGCAAGGCATGCAAACGGCAGGAGTGAGAACGTGGCGCGGCTGGCGCAGCTTGCCGGGTAGCTGTTCCGACAAATAGCCCTCGCGCGCGTCACTTGCCATGGTCTCCAGCACGGGCAGGCTGCCGCGGAGGTGGGAGCAGAAGGTTACGTGCTGCGGGAAATGGTCGAGGTAGCCGAGTTCCGTGAGGACCTCCAACGGCACCAGCACGGGGTAATGTTGCTCCTCCGCCTGAAAATCCGCCGCGAGGGCCCGGAAGCGGCGCTCGAACCAGCGGAAAAGGCGCAGCAGATCGCCGCGCAGGACGGTGAGGCCGTCACCCACGGGGTGGAGATCCTGCGACGCGAGGAGATCGGCGTCAATGTCGCGGATCCGGATCTCTTCGACGGTGTTTTCCAAGTGAATGCTGCGCCGCAGGCGCTTCTGAGTCCGCTTCATGTCCTTGACGAAGGCGGCGATGTCCTCGGCGGCCTCTACCCGAGCCAGTGTCACTTCGAGCAGTCCGGTGTCCGCGTGGTGCTGCGCTCGGAGCACGTTCTCCGTGTCCACCCGGAGCGCCTCCACGATGGCCTGAACATCGGCGGCCGCGAGCTCTGCGAGGTCGAAGGTCCGGGTCTCCATCACCGCCCCTGGAGTCCGAAGCGAGCGATGGCGCGCTCGACGATCTGGGTTGTGCCCTCGATAAGCTCCATTATGCGGGCGTCGCGAAAGGCCGTTTCGACCGGCGAGCCGGGGCCCACGCCGCTTGCCCCGTGGACCTGGACGGCGTCCGCGGCCACCCGGTTCGTCATTGTGGAGGCGAGGTATTTGGCCATGAAGCTCTCTTGCACCGCACTCGGGTCGCGCCGGCCCCGCGCCACCGCAGCACTCCAACAGACCAGCCTGGCGGCGTGGACGTCGGTCATCATGCGAGCGAGCAGCCGCTGGATCTGGCCAAACTCGCCGATCGGGCCACCGAACTGCTCGCGCTGGGCGGCGTGGTGCAGGCTCGCATCCAGGCAGGCCTGGCCGAGCCCGACGCAGCCCCAGGCCAGGTTGTGGCGGCCGTTATCCAGGCCCTCCGCGACAACGTGGCTCAGCCCGAAACCCGGTTGTCCCAGCACGCGCTCCGGAGGAACGGCGCAGCGCTCCATGTACAGGGTCGCCAACATATAGCCGCGGCAGCCAAGGATGCCGAGGATCGGTTCAATTCGCAGGCCCGGCGTATCCCTGGGCAGGATCACCGCCAGCGGCCCCCGCTCGGATTGGGTGAGCATGACAAAGATGTCCGCGCTCTGCCCACAGGTGATCCATGTCTTGGTACCACTCACCTCCCAGCCGTCCCCCACCGGGACGGCTGTCGTCTGGATGGCCGAGGCATCGCTGCCGACTTCGGGCTCGGTGATGGCGAAGGCGGCGATAACTTCACCGGAGCTCAGGCGCTGGCCCCATTCCCCCTTCTGGGCCTGAGTGCCCCAGCGCAATATCGCACTGCCGCCCATGTGGTGGACGTTGAGCAAGCCTTGTACCGAGGGGCTGGCCCGGCCCAGGGCCTCGTGAATCATCCCGTGCCGGACGGTTGCGCTCACGGGATCGGCCTTGGAACCAGGCGTTCCACCAAGTCGCTCCGGGAAGCCGCTGGCGAACAGGCCGGCTTCGCGCATGCGCTCGACCACTTCGCGCGGTATCTGCTGTTCCTGGTCGATGCGGTGGGCGAAGGGGACGATATGCTCGTCCGCGAAGACCCGCATCGCGGCGGCGTGCTCGGCGTAGGACTCGAGCGCTGGAGTCACGCTTCGCGCTTCCGGCCGACCAGGGCGGTCACGGCGTCGATACTCTGGAAGTTCTCCATTTCCAGATCTTCGGATTCGATCTCGATATCGAACTCGCGCTCAATGTAGGCCACGAGCTGGATGGCGAACAGGGAGTTGCCGAAGCCGAGGGCGAAGATATTGTCATGGTCGGCCACTTCGCGGCCCTCGAAGGAGCGCGACATGAAGCCACGGATGCTGGTACGAATGCAGTCGTTCATAATCTTACTCACTGACTATCCTGAGAATCAGACGCTGTAATCGAAGAATCCCTTGCCGCTCTTTTTCCCGAATTGGCCCGCATAGACCAAGCGCTTGAGAAGCGGGCAGGCGCGGTACTTAGTGTCATTGAACTCGTCGTACAGGACCTCGAGTGACCGCAGGACGGTATCTAAACCGATCAGGTCCGCCGTCTCAAGGGGCCCCATCTTGTGGCCGAAACAGGTCTTGAACAGGCGGTCGACCTCCTGGGCGCCGGCGACCCCCTCGTGCACCAGGAACATAGCTTCGTTCACCATAAGCATCATTACACGGTTGGTCACGAAGCCCGGCGAGTCCTGGACAACGATGGACTGCCGTCCGGCCTGTTCCACCAGCGCGCAGGCCGCCGCGATCACCGCGTCTGAGCTTTGCACAGCCCGGATGACCTCCACCATCGGCATGAGCGGGACAGGGTTCATGAAGTGCATGCCTACGTAGCGCTCCGGGTGGCTCCCCGCACCAGCGATGCGGGTGATAGGGATGGCCGAGGTGTTGGCCGCGACAGCGACGCCGGGCTGAACAATGCCGGCCAGGCGGCCGTGGAGCGCTTGCTTGGCCAACCAGTCCTCGGCGATGTTCTCGATGACGAAGTCGACATCGGCCAGGGCTTTCAACTCCTGCGTGAAGGTCATCCGGCCCAGAACCTCGTCGGGGTCCAGGCGCTCGGATCCGAGCAGGCCAAATAGCCGGACGTCCCTGTGAATGGATTTGCGGGCGGTCGCGAGCTGCCCTTCGGCGATGTCTACGAGGACGACCTGATGCCCGGTCTGCGCGAAGAGCTGGGCAACGCCGGAACCGATTACGCCCGCTCCGACGACACCTATTCGCTGGACGCTCATCTGGTGACTCCCAAGTCTCTCACCGGTTGCTATCCGGTGCATAGTAGTGGAGGCAGGGATCGTTGTCACGGCGGGCATGGCATGGAACCAAGGGGTTCGTACTTGGAATTTCGCGCCATGGCGCGACATGGGAAAAAGCCGCGCATTCCGACGAAAACGCCCAGGTGAGCGCCCTCCTGGTTGCTGCTTCCGTCTTGCTCTCGGGCCCATGGCTGGAGGACTCACGCATCGGCGTCGTCCGCGGCGTAGCTGGGACCCTCGTCGGCGAGCATGTGTCGCAACTCCGGGTCGGTCAGCGCCCCGACCTCGACCAGCAATCGCTCGAGGGTAGCCGGATCGGTCATCTCCGCCTGCTTGCTCACCACCGCCTCGGCGAGCTCTGCGATGGTCGGAGCCTCGAGTAGCAGGGCGAGCGACATCTCGACGTGCAACTTCGAAGAAATGCGCGCATTCAACTGGGTCGCCAGCAACGAATGGCCGCCGAGCTCGAAGAAGTTATCGTGCACACCCACCGAGACGACGCCGAAGAGCTCCTGCCAGATCTCCGCGAGCTGGCGCTCGAGCTCGCCGCGCGGCGCTTCGTACGGGGTCGAGAGATCGGCGCGCTCGTGTAGCGTGAGCGGACCCGTCTCGCGATCCTGGCGTCCGTCGCGCTCGATCCACTGTTGCAGCCGTGCCCGGAGATCGCCTGAGGACACCACAACCTGGCCAGGGTAGCCTTCGGCAAGGATACGCTCGCATGCAGCGGCTCCCTCTTCGGGCTCCATTACGAATTGACTCACGCTCGCCCCAAGGCCGGCCACCACCGGCCGCAGATCGGGCAGGCGCCAACTGTCCCAGTCCACGCTCGTCCACACGGTACCGCCGTTGCTATTCTTCCAGCGCGCAAAGGCATCCATGAACAGGTTGGCGGCGCTATAAGCAGAGAAGCCGATTCCGCCGAGCACTGCGGACAGGGAAGACATGAGCAAACAGAAATCAAGCGGCCGGTCACCGAGCACCTGCTCCAGGACCATCAGCCCATGGACCTTGGCGGCGAACTGCGCCTCCGCGTCGGACTTACTCGCTCGGCCTATTTCGCAGAATGTCTCTACGCCGACGGCGCCGGCACCGTGGAAGACGCCGTGCAATTCGCCGAAGCGCGCGTCGACCGCGGCCAGAGCCCGGCTCATGGCATCGCGGCTGGACACGTCGGCGCGCAGTAGCAGGACCTCGGATCCCAGCGCCTCGAGCGCCTGAAGCTCGCGGATCTTCAAACCTGTCGGGTCGTCTCCGTCGTGCTCGGCGAGCCAGCGGGCCCAGTCGGATTGCGCCGGAAACACGGACCTGCCGACCAGCACCAGCCGTGCCTGCACGGTCTGCGCCAGATGCCGCGCCAGCACCATGCCGACCCCGCCCAGGCCACCGGTCAGGAGGTAGACCCCGTGTTGGCGATAGGGTGAACGACGGCCGTCCACGGTCTCGAGCCGAACCGGCTGGTAGTCCTGCACCCAGCGGGTCCTGCGCCGGTAGGCCACCACCGGGTCGGTCGAACTGCTTCGAATCTCGTCGCACAGCTGGGTCAGAAGGACATCGCGCTGACGCCGGTCATCCGGCGGAATGTCCATGTCCAGGCAACGGCAGATCATTCCGGGATGTTCCTGTGCGGCCACCATGGCCGGTGCACGCAGGGTTGCCTTCTCCGGCGCCAGATCGTCGCCGCCGTTGACCTCCTGGGTCTGGTTCGCGACGACATCGAGCCTGACGGAACTCTCCAGGTTCTCCTTGAACAGTGCCTGGAGCAGATGCATCAGGCTGTGGAAACCGAGCCCCTGCTCGCGCTCGAACCGCGCGCTCGTGGGCGCGGCGCGCTCATGCGGGGTCAGGCCCCATAGGTGAACGACATGCGCCGGCGCCTGCCCCCGCTCGCACAGCTCGCGCAGCACGGCTAGGTAGTCCGCACTGGCAAGCGGATCGACGACGAAACGCTCCCCGCCATTGTGGAACCCGCTACCCGGCTCGACGGTCGCAACCCTTTCGCCTTCGGCACGAAGCCGCTCTGCGAGGTCCGCACCCACCGCGCAACGGTCGACGAACAGCAGCCAGCTGCCGGGACCGTCACTGGACTGGGCTCGCGGGCGGACCGAGGGCTTCCAGCACGGCAGGTATAACCAGTCCGCGATGTCCGGCCTTTTTAGCAGCGATACTTCCGTCGCCGTAGTCGACCCGGCGACGGGTGGATCGATCCAGTGCCGTTGCCGTTCGAAGGGGTAGGTTGGCAGGCTTGCGCGCCGCGGATGCTCCGGCGCCAGGAACCGAGACATGTCGAGCGGCGCCCCCGCGAGCCACAGCTGACCCATGGCGCGCACGACGACGGCCAACTCGGACTGGCGGTCATAGGACCACCTCATGGTGGGGATCACCGGGTTCTCCCGCGAAGGGATCCTCGATCGCTCGCCGATAGCGTGAGAGGTAAGGCCCTGGCCGGGGCCAACCTCGAGCAGGACCCGCCTCGGATCCTCGAGCAGCACGGACAGCCCCGGCTGGAACCGGACCGTACGACAGAGGTGCTGCCCCCAGTACACCGGGTCGGTCGCCTGCTTGTCCGTGATCCACGTCCCCGTCGTGCACGAAATATAGGGGATCCGCGGCGGGTTCAGCTCGACCCGTCTCGTGATAGCGGTCAACGGTTCGGCGATCGCAGCCATCATCTCCGAATGATAGGCGCGCGTGGTGCGCAACCGCTGCGAACTGATCCCGCGTTCGGCGAGCCCGGCCTCGAGTTCGTCGATTGCGCCGTCTTCACCCGAGGCGACGCAAAGCGAGGCGCCGTTCACCGCCCCGACCGTCACCGCGGACGGCAGCAGCGCGCGCAGCGCCTCCTCACCCAAGGGCACCGCCAGCATGGCGCCCGTCGTCACCTGTGACTGGATCAGCAGCGCTCTTGCGGTCACCAGCTCGAGGGCGTCCGCGAGCGAGAGAACGCCGCTCAAGTACGCCGCCACGAATTCGCCGATGCTATGGCCGATCATGGCGTCGGGCTCGATGCCCCAGCTTTGAATGAGCTCCGCCAGGGCAACTTCGGTAACGAAGATCGCCGGTTGGGCAACGGCAGGTTGATCCGGCGCGGGGTCGGCGCCCTTCTCCTTGCCGAGCATGGCGCGCAGGTCGAGCCTCGGATTGCTGTTCGGCGCCGCGCCCGCGGTTCCTTCCAGCACCGGATGGGACCAGTCCCGGCCAGGGTAAAGGAAATCCCTGATGTCTATATCCAATTGTGAACCTAGCAGCTCGGCACAGCGGTCGATTGAATTCCGGAAGCCAGGCTCGGTAGCGTAAAGCTCCCAGCCCATATCCGGATAATGGTCGCCCAGTCCGGGGAACATGAAGGTCACCGACGGCCTCTCGGCGGAAACCACCGCGGTCGGACTTCGATGCCTGTCGCCTGTACGCAGGGCAGCGATTGCATCCTCGCGGCCGTCGAACACCAGGATGCGTCGGTGCTCGAAGGCCCGCCGTCCCCGACGCAAGGTGTAGCCCACGTCCGTGAGATCGAGCTCGGGAGCCTGCTCGAGACGTTCCGCCAGGCGCTCAGTCGCGACCTCCAGCGCCGTGGAAGTGCGGGCCGACAGGACCAGAAGATCGTAGGGTCTGCGTTGTCCGAGCGGCGCGGGAGGCTGCTCCGGAGCCGGCGCCTCCTCTAGCAGGACGTGGACGTTCGTGCCGCCAATTCCGAACGAGCTGACGCCGGCGCGGGCCGGCGACCCGCAGTCCGGTATTGGGCGCAGCCGGGCGTTGACGTAAAACGGACTGCCACTGAAGTCGATCTGGGGGTTCGGCTCCTCGAAGTGCAAGGTCGGCGGAATCTGGCGGTGTCGCAGCGCCAGCACCGTCTTGATAAACCCGGCAATCCCCGCCGCCGCGTCCAGGTGCCCGATGTTGCTCTTGACCGAGCCGAGGGCACAGTCTGGCGCGCCGTCGCCGTCCTCGAAGGCCTCGACCAGGGCGGCAAACTCGATGGGATCGCCCAGGGGCGTCGCCGCGCCGTGCGTCTCGACCATGGTCAACGTCCCTGGTTCGAAACCGGCGATCGCCATCGCCTCGGTGATCACCTGCGCCTCGCCCGCACCGCTCGGCGCTGTGTAGCCCACTTTCTCGCTGCCGTCGTTGTTGACGGCCGAGCCGCGGATCACGGCATGCACAACGTCGCCGTCGGCAATCGCATCGTCCAGACGCTTGAGCACGACGACGCCAACCCCGTCACTGGAGACCGTGCCCCGGGCGCGGGCGTCGAAAGGCCGGCAGTGCCCGTCGGGAGATAGGATGCCTCCGTCCTGATAGCGGTAGCCGGTGACCAGGGGCAGGTGCACGGAGACCCCGCCGGCCAGGGCCATGTCGCTCTCATAGGCGAGCAGGCTCTGACACGCCAAGTGAACCGCCAACAGCGAGGTCGAGCACGCGCTGCCCACGCTTACGCTGGGTCCGTGCAGGTCGAGATGATAGGAAACGCTGGTCGCGAGAAAGGTCGGGTCGTTGCCGACCGCCATCTGGAAATTGCCAGCCACTTCCGCCAGGCTCCGATTCGGCCACAAGTTGCTTACCAGGTAAATGCTGAGGATGCTGCCGGCAAAAACGCCGATCGCTCCCGGATAGTCCCGGGACTCGTAGCCGGCATCCTCCATGGCCGACCAGGCACACTCAAGGTAAACCCGCTGCTGGGGATCCGTGATCGCGGCATCGCGGGGGCTAAAGCCGAAGAACCCCGCGTCGAAGCAATCCGCCTGCTCGAGTACACCCTTGGCGCCGACGTAGCCCGGCTGCCCGATATGCTCGGGATCGACGCCCGCTGCCCGCAGCTCGTCCTCGGTGAAGAACGTGATGGATTCTTTACCGTCGCGTAGGTTGCGCCAGAATTCGTCCGGCGACTCGGCGCCGGGGAATCGACAGGCCATACCGATTACGGCGATGGCCCCGGGCGGGGAGCCAGTCTCGTCGTCGCTCACTTCTGCCCTTCTACGCTCGTGTGGCTCTCTTCGCTGGCACTTGTCTTCCTGTCCTTGTGCATGGCCTTGCCCTTCACCTTCATCGCCTTGCCCTTCTCTTTCATCGCCTTCCCTTTCTCCTTCATCGCCTTGCTGCCGGCCTTCGCCATGGCCTTTGCGGACTGCGCCTTTTGACGCGCCGCGGCGCGCTGGCGGCTCTTGTCCCGGTCGACGGCCGCGGCCCGGCCCGGAGCCTCTTGACGACTTGCGTGCTCAGCGAGTGCCTCGACAGTCGGATACTTGAAGAGATCCGTGACGCCCATTTCGACGCCGATCGCCTCCCGGATGCGATCCTGGACCCTGAGGAGCAGGAGCGAATGCCCGCCCTGATCGAAGAAGTTCGTCTGCAGACCTACCTCGTCCAGGTCCAGCACCTCGCGCCAGATCTGCGCGATCACCCGCTCAACCTCGCTGCGCGGCGGGGCCAGCTCACCGTCACTCCCCTGCACGGACTCAGCACCGGCGGCGCGTAGCGACTGCCGGTCGACCTTGCCGCTCGTCGTCAGCGGCAGGCGGTCGAGCGGAATGATTGTCGCAGGCACCATGTGCTCCGGAAGGCGTCCTCGCAACCGCTGTTTCAGGGCCGCTCCATCGAAGGCGGGTGCCGGCAGCGGCCGGAATACCTGCGTCGATCTCGGTACCTCGCCGTCCTCGAAGAACCGGTGGTAGAACGGCGATGCCCGAAACTCGGGTGCGTGGTGGGGCGAGCGATGTCGAAAGGGCACCGGCTCCCGATCAAGTCGGAGTAGAGAGCCCTCCACGAAGTAGTCCGGGTGGCAGGCATCCTCGCAGAGCACCGCGCCACAGGTGGTTTCGATCCGGTCGCCGGCAGCGACCACGAGTCCGGGGTCGAAGATCGGGAAGAAAACCGGTAGCCAGCAATGCTCGTTCTCGAGAATGTCAATCAGCTCGCCGGCCCCGGTATCGAGTGTAAGCCAAACCAGAAAGCCATCGAACCTTCCCTCACGCTCGATCAGGTGGTTCGTGTGACGGCGGAACTCGGTCTCAACGGGCCCACGGAAGTCGAGATCCTCGAACACGCAGGGCGCCCCGAGCAGTTGCGAGCGGTCGAGGCCCTGCACGCACAGGCGCAAGTCGAACGCATGGCCGACCTCGTCGAAGATCTTATCTACGTAACGGGCGGGCAGCGCTTCGAAGCCCGGATTCTCGAGCAGGGCGTCGGGAAGCTCGACCGGGGCATACATTGTCGTGCTGCGCGCCGGGATCATCTCACCGCCCTTGCCGAGCAGGCGCCGTACACCGTTCAGCACCACAGCCGCGCCCTCACACCCTCCAATCGGGCCGACGATCTCGGAGACGCAGACATCAACCGGCTCGGGCAGCTCGACCTCGGTGGCGTCGCCGTGAATCATCTCGATACAGTCTTCGAGGCCGAGCACGCGCGTGCGCTCGCGTGCCCTGGCGAAGGTGTCGGACAGCAGCTCGACGGCGTAGACTTTGCGCGCCTGCGCCTGGGCACAGAACCTCGCCAGCAGAGCTTCCGGACCGGTGCCGACGTCTAGAACCACTTTGCCCCGGACCCTCTCGTCGATCGCCGCGCGGTAGCTCACGTTGCGCCGCTCGTCGCTGGTCATGGCGTGGTAAGCGAGCTCGTCGTAAACCAAGTACTCGGCAATCGACGGCCACCATTGCAGCCGCGGCGCGGGATCGTCGGGAACGCCGCTCGCCGGAACCACATAGGCGACCAGCCGCTGGTCTCCGTCCACCACCACCGCGGCCTCCCGCAGTGAGGGCTCGGCATGCAGCGCCATCTCGATTTCTCCGGGCTCGACCCGCATGCCGCGGATCTTGACCTGGTCGTCGAGCCGGCCCAGGAACTCGATTTCCCCGTTCGGCAAGAACCGCCCGGCGTCACCGGTCCGGTACATGCGGCTGCCCGGCGTGCCGGAATACGGATCGGGAATAAAGCACTGTGCGGTCAGTCCAGGGCGATCCCAGTAGCCCCGCGCCACACCCGGCCCCCCGACGTGCAGCTCGCCGGGGACCCCGATGGGGACAGGGCGCAGGTCGGGTGCGAGGATATAGACCCGCGCATCTCCGATGGCGCGGCCGATTGAAGGCTTGCCGCGGTGGTCTGCGACCTCGGTGACAGTGGCGCACACGGCGCACTCCGTCGGCCCGTAGGCGTTGAGAAAGTGACGCCCGTCCGCCCAGTGAGCCACCACCTCGGCGGAACAGGCTTCGCCCGCCGAGACCAGGGTTTCGAGCGACGGCAAACCCGATGCGGGCAAACTGGACAGGACCGAGGGAGACAGTGTCACGGTGCTGATACGCCAGCGGGCCATCAGATCGAGCAGTTCGCGCGACGGAATCAGCGCCTCGCGCGGCGCCATGTAGAGCCGGGCCCCGGACAGCAAGGCGGTGAAGATCTCGGACACCGAAGCGTCGTAGTCAAGGGAAGCGAATTGCAGCACCCGGCTTTTCGATTCGATGCGGAACGCTGTGCGCTGGGCTTCGACCAGGTGGTGGAGTGACCGGTGCGTGATCTGCACCCCTTTGGGCCGCCCCGTCGAGCCCGAGGTGTGAATGAGGTAAGCCAGGTTGCCCGGACCGGCGCTGTCGCTCAGGTTCTGCGAGCTTTCTGCCGCGGGTACAGGGGCCGCAAGGGACGGCTCCGGGCCGAGCTCGTCGAGCGGGATCACCGGCGGCATTTCGGGACCGGAAAGGTCCACCAGCAAATCCGGCTGCGTCAGGACGACATGGGCGCCGCTGCCGACCGCAATGCTGCGCAGGCGGGCGCCCGGAGACGTCGGCTCAAGCGGAACGTAGGCGGCACCGGCCTTCAGCACCGCGAGGATCGCCACCAGCCGCACGAGCGATGCTTCCATGCAGATCACCACCCTCTCCTCAGTGGTGACGCCGAGCGCCCGCAGCCGACGAGCAAGCCGGTTGGCCCGGTCGTTCAGCTGTCGGTAAGTCAGGTTCATGTCCGCGTCGGCCGCGGCAAAAGTCGCAGCCATCGCTTCGGGCGATCTCTCCACTTGCGCTTCGAAGAGCCGGTGGATCGGCAGCTCGACCCCCGGCTCGGCGTTGGTGAGCGGATGCTCGCCGCGACTCCAATCCCCGACGAGCTGCTCTCGCTCGGCATGACCCAGGAAATCCAGATCCGACAGACGGCGCTCCTGATCTCCGGTCATCGCGCCAAGCAGATTACGCAGGTGGTGCAGCATCCTACGCATGTCGGCACGATCGAACCGGTCCCGCTGATAGCCCACCCCGAGTTTGCTCTGCTCACGGACCGACATCATCACCGTCAGGGGAAAATCCGCTCTCTCCACGAATTCGACGTCGGTGATATCGAGACCTCCGCCACGCAGCCGGTTCATGTCCAAGGGAAAATTTTCGAAAACCAGCAGGCTCTCGAAGAGCGGCGTGCCGCGGGGAACGTCGCTCCACTCTTGCACTTCGAGCAGCGGCGTGTCCTCGAAGCGGCGGGTTTGCGCCTGTTGCCTCTGCAACAGCTCCAGCCATCGACCCAACCGTGCCTGTGGCTGCGCCTCTATGCGAACGGGCAGGGTGTTGATCAGGAGCCCCACCATCGTCTCGACGCCAGCCAGCTCGGGTGGCCGTCCCGCGACCGCGGTCCCGAACACCACGTCCTCGGTCGCGCTGTATCGGCTAAGCAGCAGCGCCCAGGCCCCCAGCACGAACGTGTTGAGGGTGAGCTTTGAACGGCGCGCGACGGCTTGCAGGGCATCGACCTGGTCGGGAGGCACCGGCAGGAACTCGAGCCCGTAACCCGAGCCTGCGCTCTCGGCGCCCGCCCCGGCGGCACTGCTCTTACCAGCCCCATAGAGGCCGACCGACGTCGGCTCATGGAAGCCGGCGAGGGTTTTGCGCCAAAAGGCCTGGGCCGAAGAACGATCTCTCGAACGCTGCCAGGCGACGAAATCCTTATAGGGGCGGCTTGGTTCCAGCGCGCGAGCATACTCTCCGACGTGGGCTTCGTAGACAGCGAACAGCTCCTCGACGATGACCGGCACCGACCAGGCGTCGAGAATGATGTGATGCCAGGTCCACACGAACTGATGCACGAACTCGGACAATCGGATCAGTTTCAACCGCATCAGGGGGGCATTGGTGAGCTTGAAACCCCTGAACCGTTCGCTCACTCGCAGCTCGCGCAGGCGCTCTTCCTGCGCCTCGTGGGAAAGCTCCCGCCAGTCCATAACTTCGAAGGGCAGCCGGACCTGCGGGCCAACTACCTGCAAGGGTTCCGGCAGTCCCCGCCAGGCGAACGCTGTCCGTAATACCGCATGCCGCTCCAGCAACACCTCCCAGGCCCGCTGAAACGCCGCGACTTTCATGGCCCCGTGCAATTTGCACGAAAGCTGCTCGACGTACACGTCCGTGCCTGGCGCCGAAACGCTCTGGAAGAGCATCCCCTGCTGCATGGGAGAGAGCGGATAGGTGTCCATGGCGAACCTAGAATTTCATCCTGAGCTATGGCGGGTTGAGTATCTATTCAGAGTCGAAATTGACTTGTGCGTGCGCGAGCTCCAAGTGCTCCCGGCTGACCTGTAGCTCGGGTGGTGCGAGGACCGGCGCCGCCTCGCCGTCCCCGGAAGCGGGCGGTCCGTTCCTGTCCGCGAGGGCGGCCAGGGCGGGGATAGTCTGGTGCAGGAAAAGATCGCCGGGGCGCACCTGCAAGCCGGCGCGATTGAAGCGCGCGACGATCTGGATGCTTCGGATCGAGTCGCCTCCGATTGCGAAAAAGTTGTCCCTCACGCCCACACGCTCGAGCCCCAGCACTTCGGCCCAAATATCGGCCATTTTTTTCTCGGTGGCTGTGCGCGGGGCTTCGAACTGCTCCGAGCGGGCCGCCTCCCACTCCGGATCCGGCAATCGGCGCAGGTCGAGCTTGCCATTGGCGGTCAAGGGCAGGGCGTCGCAAAAGCAAAAGGCCGTGGGAACCATGTACCGAGGCAGGCGGTCGGTGAGGAATTGACGAATATTCTCCGCATCGGGAGGGTCGTCGGGAGCCCCGCCGGGGGCTACTACGTAGCCGACCAGCTGCCGTTCACCCGAGGGATGATCACGAGCCAGCACGGCAGCCTCGGAGATCACCGGATGCTGACAGAGGGCCGCCTCTATCTCGCCGGGCTCGATCCGAAAGCCCCGGAGCTTGATCATGTGGTCAACCCGCCCCAGAAAATCCAGGGCAAGGTCGGCGCGCCGGCGGGCCAGGTCCCGCGTGCGATACAGCCGGGCGCCGGGCCGGTCGCTGAACGGATCCGCTATGAACGACGCGGCGGTGCGTACCGGATCGTTCAGGTAGCCACGCCCGACACCCACGCCGCCGATGTAAAGTTCGCCTACCACGCCGACCGGCACCGGGGCCAGGTTTTCATCGAGCACGTGGGCGCTCATGTTGTGGACCGGTCGCCCGATCGAGACAAGGGCGACGGCATCATCCGCCTGTTCGACGACACTGAGCACGTAGTGGCACTGGTCGTCCGAGCACTCGGTGGAGCCATAGGTGTTAAGAATCCGGATGCTCGGATAAATGGCCAGCCAGCGCCGGCAAAGTTCCGTAGGCAACGCCTCCCCGGTCGGTACCATCCACCGTAGCTTCCCGAGCGGGGGCGCTTCTCCACCCGGCGCCTTTGCTTCGTCCAGAACCGCCTGCAGCATCGAGGGCACCAGCTGTAGCACGGTCACACCGCAGCGCTCGACCGCGGCCATCAACGCCTCTGGATTCTCGGCGATATCGTCCGGGAACACCTCCACCCGCCCCCCGACGACGAGCGGCGCGAGGCACTGCCAGACGACGATGTCAAAGGACTGGGGACCGTTTTGGGCGAGGGCGTCGTCGGCGCCCATGCCCAGATCCGAAAGCTTCGCAAGGAAGTGATTGACCATGCCCAGATGCTCGACCATGACCCCCTTCGGACTGCCGGTGGAGCCCGACGTATACATCACGTAGGCGAGGTTGCCGCCGTCGACCCTCGCCGCGGGCTCGCACGCGCGCTGCCTCGCCAGATCCTCGATGGCCACGACGCGGCGACGTCCCGCGCCGCCGAGGTCGCTGGTGGCATCATGCGCCTGCTCGACGATGGATTTCGTGCTCAGCACCAGCCGCACCCCGCTGCTTTCGAGAATTTGCAAGTTGCGGGGAAGCGGATGGCGAGGGTCGAGGGGCAGGAAGGCGCCGCCGGCCCTGGAAACAGCCAGCAGAGTGGTCACGAAGTCGAGGCCGCGGGTCAGCAGCACCGCGACCAGCACTTCCGGTCCGACGCCCAGCATCGCCAGGCTACCGGCGAGACGCGTGACGCGGTCGGACAGCTCGGCGTAGGTCAGCGAATCCTCGCCGCAGCGGACCGCGATGGCCGTTCCGCACCGTTCGGCCTGGGCCGCAAAGAGCTCGTAGACAGATGCAGCCGCCGGCAGCTCCACCGTCGCTCCGTGGCCATCGGTGATCGACTCCCGACTCTGCTCGGGAGCCAACAGGCGCAGCTCGGCGACAGATCGCTTCGGATGGCTGGCAATTTCGCTGAGCAGGGTCTCGAAGTGCCCGGCCATGCGCTCGATCGTCGCGGCTTCGAAGAGATCGGTCGAGTACTTCCAGGCACACATCAGGCCGCCGACGTCATCTTCCTTGATCTCCAGGTTCAGGTCGAACTGGCCGTCCTGCTGCGCCAGGGGCCGTGGCACGAGTTCAAGGTCGGCGAACGGGATCGTCAGCTCGTCCTTGCCCGGCAGCAGCATCCGGGACAGCTCTTCATAGCGCTGGAATTTCTGCAGCACGAACGAAGTCTGGAAGATCGGCGAGCGGCTGGGGTCGCGGGCCAGATGCAGCCGGTCGACGAGGAGCGAGAGAGGGTAGTCCTGGTGCTTGAGCGCTCCGACGACCTGGCGGCGAACCTGCCCGAGCACCTGGGAGAAGGTCGGTTGTCCGGCGAGGTCGCCACGAAGGGCCACCATATTGACGAAGTCCCCAATCAGATCCGAGAGCTCGGGGCGGTGGCGGCCGGATGTGGGCGTGCCCACCATAACGCACTCCTGACCGGTGTAGCGGTGCAGGAGTATCTGGAAAGCCGCGAGCAGAACCATGAAAAGGGTCGCGCCCTCTTTGCCGGCCAAGTCCCTCTGCGCCCCTGCCAGGCAGGCATCAACTTTCCGGGTGACAGTACCGCCACGAAAGGACTGCAGCGGCGGTCGCGGGTGGTCAGTTGGCAGGTCGAGCACGGGCAGCTCACCTGCCAGCTCCTCTTGCCAGTAGCTCCACAGCCGTTCGCCGGCCTTTCCTTCCAGCAGCTGGCGCTGCCAGTGGACGTAGTCCTCGTAGCGCAGGGGCAGCGGTGGCAGACTCCATCCCGTGCCGGCCTTCTCGGCCGCGTAGAGCTGCCTGAGTTCGTCCATCAGCACCACCAGAGACCACAGGTCGGAGGCGATGTGGTGCACGACGATGAGCAGCTCGTGGCGATTGTGGTCGCGCCGGAAGAGCGTGCCACGCAACGCCGCTCCCGCTGCCGCTGCCGGGTCGAAGGGGCTGCGGGCGCCGTCGCGAAGGGCATCTTGCAGTTGCGCCTCGCTCCATCGGAACGCGTCGACCGTATTGAGTTGGACTTGGTGCCGCCCGATGGGACGCTGGGATGGCTGGCCACCCTCCTCCCTGAACGCCATGCGCAGGCACGGATGCCGGTCGGACAGCGTCTGCAGGGAACGCTGTAAAGCCGCCGGATCGAGTTCCCCGCGCACCCCCACGGCAAGCGGAATATTGTACGCCCAGCTCCGGGGAGCCAGCTTCCACAGGAACCACAGGGCTTCCTGACCGTACGAGAGCGGATACCAAGTTGCACTGCCGTCCATACACCGTCCTCGGGGCGCTGCCACGTCGTAGTGATACAATTCGATGTTTGCGGACACCCCTGTATTTACAATTTATCAGCACTTGACGGGATGCTACGCTTGAACTTAATCTGATACGCTTTCTACTTTGAATTACATTCTAACATAGATAGCATTTTAGGAGAAGACTGAGATGGAAGCAACACCAGAGCAAAAAGCCAGAAAGTCAGAGCTGAAGGAATGGAGTAAAGCGAAAAAGGAAGCTACCAAGTCCGAAGCGAAGGGCAACGCGAAGGCCAAGGGCAAGGAGCAGGGGAAGGCCGCCAAGGCCACCTCGAAGGACAATTCCAAGGCTAGCGGCAAGGCCAACGGCAAGGCTCGAGGGGCTACGGCCAAGTCTGACTCGAAGGCCGAGGCGAAAGCTGAGTCGAAAGGCAATAGCAAGTCGAGCGCGAAGGCGAAGGCGAAAGCTGAGTCGAAAGACACCGGCAAGTCGAATGCGAAGGCTGCCAAGGCCGAGGGCAAGAAGGACGGAAAGGCGACTGGCAAGGGAAGTAAGCGCAAAGCCAGGGCACAACATCCAAACGCCTAACCCCTAACGCGTCACGGAGGTCTTTCGGCCGTGAGGCCACAATTGCGGGTGGCGATCGTCGCGAGGAAAGTGCAAGTGCCTCCCTTGCTCGACGCGGCTGACCGTCAGTTCCCGGACCCTTTGAGGGCCGGGATCCTTGTGGCCAGCAGATCGGCTAGTTCGCCATCGGTCATCACGTCGGCTTCCGACGTCTTCTGCGGCTGCTCCGCCCCTGGCCGAAGTTGCGCACCCGACAGCTCCTCGGGCAGGACTTCGGTGATGAGGTAGTCGGCCAATTCGGGTATGCTCGGATACTCGAAGGTCATCGTTGAAGGCAGCGGCCGATCCAATTCGACCTGCAGACGATTGCGCAGGTCGAGGCTCATCAGGGAATCCATCCCGAGCTCGAAGAAGCCATGGTCGTTGTCGGTCGAGGGAAACGGGTCCCAGCCCATTACCGACAAGATCAACTCGCGGATGCAATGCTCCAGGACGCCACGACGTCGCGCCGCGGTTGCCTCCTCGAGCAGCGTGAGGATCCGCCGCTTCGTCTCAACACCGGACCCGGCCAGTTTGGAGAACAGCTTGGGGGGAGCCTCGAACACGGCGGCGAGCACTCGGGGCCAGTCTGCGGGAATGACGCCAACCTGTCCGGCGTCGCCGCACATTAGCTGGCCGAGGGTTTCCAACCCGGCTTCCGGCGTGATTGGTTCCAGCCCTATGGCCTGCATGCGGTCACGAACCCGATCGCCCATCCTGGCCGCCATGCCCGCTTCGTCCCAGGCGCCCCAGTTTACGGCTAAGGCGGGATAACCCAGGCAGCGTCGGTAGTGCATCAAGGCGTCCATGAAGCTGTTGGCGGCCGCGTAGTTGCCCTGCCCCTTGGAGCCGATCAACGAGGCTGCGGACGAGAAGCACACGAAGAAGTCCAGGTCCAGATCGAGACTGGAGCAATGAAGGTTCCAACTGCCATGGACTTTCGGTCCGAAGACGTGCTCGAACCGTTCCCACGTCAGGTCCTGCAAGAGAGCATCATCCAGCCCGCCGGCGGCGTGCAGGATGCCCTTGATCGGTGGCATCGACGCCCGGGCCGCGTCGAAAAGCCGCGCGACCGCCTCCGAATCGGCGACGTCGGCGTTGAAGAGGAAAACCCTGGCACCGGATCCCTCCAGCTCGGCAACAATCGGCGCCGACGACGAGCCGCTGCGGCTGGCCAGGACCAGATGGCGTGCGCCGTGCGCCACCAACCATCTGGCGACGTGGACACCAAGCGCACCGAAGGCACCCGTGACCAGATAGCTGGCATCTTCGCGAAACCGTATCTTCCCGGCTCCGCCGGCCGCGTCAACCCGTCGTTGGACGAGCCGCGGCACGTAGCACAGGCCATCGCGAAACGCGACCTCGCTTTCATTCCCGGCAGCGGCACACTGCTCCACAAGCAGCTCGATCTCTTCGCGGGAACCTTGTTTCGCAGTCGCCAGACCCGGATCCAGGTCGACGCGGACGCAACGCCAATGCGGGTACTCCATGGCAACGACCTTGCCCAATCCCCAGATCCAGGAATGGGTCGGGTCGATTTGATCCGATGTGCAAACGGCCTGCGCACCGCGCGTTACGATCCACAGCCTTGCCGCGATGCCGCTGTCCTCGAGACTCTGGAGCAGTCCGAGCAGGCCACGGCCAACGCGGGACTGCGCGTCCTTCAAGTGCTGAACGGTAGTTCCCGCCTCACAGACTCCCGACACGCCGAGCAGGTCGATGATGTTGAGTTCGCGCCTGGCACCATCTCCGGTAAGTTCCTGCATGAGACGGCGCAGCTGATCCCTGTCCCTCGGGTCGATGACGACGTGATCCTCACTCGCGCTACTGAAGGTTGCGCCCCGTGAGGCCACCAGCACGGAATCGCCGCGGCGCTTCAGGATCGAGAGCAGCTCGCCCGCGACCTCCGGTGCCTCGGACAGGATCAGCCACGAGAGGTCGGACCGGGGCGGCGGCATCTCGCCGGTGTCCGCGGGCTCCCACTCGACATGCAACAGCGGCAGACCCCGCGCCTGATCCCCCCCAGCCTGCCCGACCAGCGAAGACAAAGGGACCTTTCTCGCCTCGAAACCATTCACCTCCATGACGATGTGGCCGGCGTCATCGAACAGGCGGATGTCGCCGACGATACGCGCCTCGCTGATTGCGGACGCTTGCGCGTGGCACCATAGCGTCGCGTTCGGATCCGGCCTGCCCGCGAAACGCAAGGCCGCGATATGGAATGGTGCATAAATCCCGTCGTCCAGCCGGACGTCGCCCGGTAGACAAAGCCCAAGCATGCGAAGACAGGAATCCAACAGGCCCGGGTGGAGTTGGAACGCTTCGCTGGCGCCTGCTTCAAGCGGCGATACTATGCGGCAGAGAGCCTCTTGCCGGCCCAGGTTCACGTCCGCGACCCAGTGAAACGAAGGCCCAATGGTGAAGCCGGCGTCGAGCCTTGATGTCTGCCCCCCGGGATTATCAAGCTGTCGAGCTTGCAACTCCTCGAGCTCGCAGCGGCCGGCGACGGCTACCGGGCCATGCTCGAGCGTACCCGAGCAATGCGTGAGCCATGACGAGTCCTCGAAGGGCCTCGCCTCGTCGTGGAGACTGGCAAATCGGAACGCCGAGCTGTCTCGCGAGGCCGGTGAGACGATCAGTTGCAAGACCTGAGAGGCCTCTTCGGAGAAACTCAATGCGCTCGGGAACTGCAGATCGTGCAGGCTGCAGGCCTGCGCCGCGTGCAACTCAACAGCGCTCTCCAGCGCCATGGACAGATAGGTGGCGGCGGAAACCACGATCGATCCGTCCAACCCGTGGTCCTTCAGATACCGCGGCCAGTTTGCGCTCAACCTCGATTCGAAGCGGATTTCCGGTGAAAAGGGCGAAGGCACCCGGCGGCCGAGGCGCTCGGAGCCGGGCGCTTCCCGATGCCCGGCCCGGCCCGTCTTCGTGGCCACCCAGAACTTGCTGCGCTGGAACGGATAGGTCGGGAGGACGGCCTTTGCGCCCCGGCGTGGCCCTGACGCCCAGTCAATGTCGCGGCCACCCTCGTATATCGCGCCGAGCGATTCGAGCATCTGTTTCCATTCGGAGTGTTTAGGCCTCAGGCTCGGCAACATCCTCACGTCTAAGGGGGTATCCTGTCCGTTTTCGAGGATCTGGCGTGCCATCCCGATCAGCGTCGGCTGAGGCCCGACTTCGATGACGAACCCGCAGTCGAGATCCGCCAGCGTGCGCACGCTGTCGGCGAAACGCACGGGCTGGCGAATATGCTGTGTCCAGTAGGAAGGTTGGGTCAGTTCACTCTCGACCCGATCACCCAATACGCCCGAAATGAAGGCGCATTCCGGGCGCCGCAGCATGGTGCTGGAGACGGTTCTCTCGAACGGTTCAAGGACGGGATCCATGAGTTTCGAGTGGAAACCATGGGCAACGTTCAGGGGCCGGGCATCCACGCCCTCGGCCCGAAATTGCTCCGTGATCGCCTGGACATCCTCCCGCTTGCCTGAAATGACCACGTGCGAACCGTTCAACGCCGCGATCGAGAGATTCTCGCCATGGGATCGAATGGCAGCGCGTATACGGTCTTCGGGACTAAAGATGGCAGCCATAGCGCCGATACGAGGGAGCGCATTCATCAGACGCATCCGCTCCGCGATCAGCTTCAGCCCGTCCTCCAGGTCGAGCACGCCAGCTGTGCAGGCGGCGGCGAACTCACCGACGCTGTGCCCCAGCACCACGTCGGCTTCAATGCCCCATGACTTCCAGAGCGTCGCGAGTGCGTGCTCGAGGACGAATATTGCCGGTTGCGCAAACGCCTCCAGAGGCTGCTGATTGGGAACGCCGCCGTCGTGTTCCTGCGCTCCTCGCGGAAAGAGGATCTCGCCCAGGCGCCTGCCCAGGATCGGACGCAGGATCTCGTCGCAGCGGTCGACCACGCCGCGGAATACCGGTGCCTCCGCATACAGCGTCTCGCCCATACCCGCGATCTGAGAGCCTTGTCCTGGAAAGAGAAAGGCGATCCGGGGACGTTTCGCGCGCCTCACTGGGGGCGGCCGTGTCCGCGAAGAATCCGTCAGCCGGCCAACGGCGCTGGCCACGGTATCTGCAACGATTGCCAGCCGGTGGTCGAAATGCTTGCGCCCGCGATTGGACGAGTAGCAGATGTCAGCCAGGGAGGATTCCGCGGCCGACCCGAAGAACGAGACATATTTTTGCGCCAGCGCGTCGAGAGCTTGCGGACTGGCGGCTGATAGCGTCAACAGGTGAAATCCGTTCGCTTCGACGACCGGCGCGTGGTCTGCGGCCCGGACCCGCAACGCCTGGTGCGCCTCGTCCGGCGCCCGCTCGACAACCATATGGACGTTGGTGCCGCTCATGCCGAAGGCGCTAACGCCCGCGAACTGATTTTCCGCCCGGGGCCAGTCCATCAACTCAATGGGCACAGTGATGGGAAGTCTGTCCCAGGGAATGTGCGGGTTGGGATTATCGAAATGCAGGCTGGGAGGGATCTTCCCGTGCTGCAATGAAAGAGCGGCCTTGATTAGCGCCGCCACCCCTGCCGCGCTCTCGAGATGACCGAAGTTGCTCTTCACGGAGCCCACGTAGAGGGGCTGGTGCGCGTCCCTTCCCCGGCACAGCACCTCCGCCAACGCCAATGCTTCAATCGGATCACCCAGCGCGGTGCCGGTGCCGTGCGCTTCCACGAGCTGGACGTCGCCCGGATCCACATTCGCGTCGGCCAGAGCCTGGCGGATGACCGCTTGCTGGGCGGTGCCGCTCGGCGCCGTTAACCCGTTGCTGCGCCCGTCGTGGTTGACCGCAGAGCCGCGAATGACCGCATGCACGAGGTCGCCATCGGCCAGGGCGTCGGACAGTCGCTTTAAGACGACGATCCCGCAACCTTCCCCCCGAACGTATCCGTCGGCGCTGGCATCAAAAGATTTGCAGTGCCCGTCGGCCGCCATCGCTTTCATCCGGCACAGCCCAACCGTGATCTCCGGCGCCAGGATCAGGTTGACCCCTCCGGCGAGCGCCAAGTCGCACTCCCGGGCTCTTAAGGCCCGGCAGGCAAGATGGATCGCGACCAGCGACGACGAGCATGCCGTGTCCAGCTGTACCGTTGGGCCATGGAGGTTCAGGACGTAGGCGAGACGGCCGGCGACGACGCCCCTGAGCAAACCGAGGGTGCTGTACGAGTCGAGTTCGGTGACGTCGGAATCATGGAAATTCATCTGTAGATAGTCATCCATGAACGAGCCGATGTAGACACCGGTAGCGGCCACCTCTCCCGGGACCTGCCCTGCGTTTTCCAGTGCCTCCCATGCCACTTCCAGCAGCAGCCGCTGCTGGGGGTCCATGTTCATAGCCTCGCGGGGAGAACTGCCGAAGAACGTCGCGTCGAACTGGTCGATGTCGGTCAAGAACCCGCCGTGCCGGGTGTACATCTTGCCTGGCGCGTCCGGGTCCGGATCGAAATAGTCGTTGATCGGCCAGCGTGAGTGGGGGACTTCGGTGATGGCGTCGAACCCGGTGCTCAAAAGCCGCCAATAGGATTCGGGATCGTCGGCGATACCTGGAAACCGGCAACCCATGCCAACGATAGCAATGGGTTCCCGCCTCGCCGAGTCGGCTTTCTCCAATGCCGTCTGCAAGGCCCGTATTTTCGCCAGCGCCTTCCGCATCAAGGCGCTATGGCCGATTTCATCGTTCATGATCGGAGCCCTCGGCGGAAAATCTCGTGCGGCTCGAAGCGCGCTCGCCCTTACAATCTTTGGGGACGGTCGCCCTGCGTTCTCTCGTCGTCGCCCAGCTCTTCGGCGAGCGCGCGGGCGACCTCGTCATCGGCCATTCCGTCCAGTTCGTCCGTTGCTGCCTCATGCATCCCACCCCCAGGGTCCGGTGAAGGCACGTCGTCCCGGACCAGGTCGCCGATGTATTCCACCAGCAAGCCCACGGTGCTGTAACTCCACACCAGCACGTCTTCGAGGGGACGCCCAAGCCAGGCCCCTAGCTGCTGCGAGAGCTGCAGGCCCAGGATCGAGGTGATGCCGCAGTCGAAGAACGACGTGTCGGCGTCGATGGCATCGGCATTCATCTCGAGGTTCTCGGCAAGCCAGCTGCGGATCCACGCGTCGATCTCGTCTAAGCTGACCGACCGGGCCTCTGTCTCCGCCGGTCCGACGTGCTCGTCGCGAAGCACGCGTTTCAAGATCTTTCCGGTGGGGCTCTTCGGAAGCGACTCCACGAAGTTCACGCGCCCGGGTATTTTGTAGTCGGCGAGCTGCTGGCGACAAAATGTAATGATCTCCGTGTCGGTGGTCTCGTGGCCCGCCTTGCAAACGATATTGACGCAGACTTGCTCGCCCATCAGTTTATCGGGAATGCCGTAAACCGCGACTTCTTCGACCGCCGGATGCTGATAGATGGTGTTCTCCACCTCGACAGGGTAGATTTTGAGGCCGCCTACGTTGACCATGTCCTTGAGGCGGTCGACAATGTAGAAGTAGCCGTTCTCGTCCACCCGTCCGATGTCACCTGTGTGGAACCAGCCGTTGCGAATTGCCTCGGCCGTTGCTTCCGGGCGATTCCAATATCCCAACATCACGTTGGGGCCGCGAATGACGATCTCGCCCGGCTCGCCGGTGGGCACCTCGGCACCGGTCTCCAGATCCACGACGCGCATCTCGACGTTCTCGATTGGCGCGCCGATTGAGCCGAGTTTATGCCAAAGGCGGTGGTTATAGCTTGCGAACGGCGAGGTCTCGGTCAGACCGTAGCCCTCGTAGATGGGATGCTGGTACTTCTCCTGCCATTTCCGGGCTATCTCGCGTGGCAGCGCCGCCGCCGCCGAGAAATGATAGCGAACCGAACTCATCTTGGTTGGTGACACCACATTGTAAATCGGCATGAAAGTCGTGGGCACCCCGAAATACATGGTCACTTTGTCATCGACGATGGAGCGCGCAATGGTGTCGGGATGAAAACTGCGATGCAGTATGATTGTCGCGCAGGCGTTGAGGCTGCTGTTCAGGATCGCGTTCTGGCCGAAGCAATGGAACAGGGGTAGGAACAGGAGCAGGCGATCGTCGGGCCGCATGCCGCAATTGTGATTGAAAGAGTACATGTTGGAGATAACGTTACCGTGCGAGAGACAGGCGCCTTTCGGCTTGCCGGTGGTTCCCGACGTGTACAGGATTGCCGATGGATCGTCGCTGTCCATGACAGCGGCAACGAAGTCGGGAGAGGCGTCAGCAATGAGTTCGCTCAGTGCCACATCCGGATCGCCGGCCGCCCCCTCGACGATGATCACGTGCTCCAGGAGGTGCAGAGCGCCGCTGTCGATGTTGGCGCGCAGCGTTTCCGTCGTGAACAGGGCAACGGAATCGCTGTCTTCGAGGATGAACGTGGTCTCCTCGGTCCTGAGCGTCGTGTTCAAGGACACCGCGACCGCGCCGAGCTTCTCTATGCCGAGGTAGGCGGCGGCGAATTCTGGTATGTTCGGCACGAACAGGGCGACTCGATCGCCGCGCCCAACACCCCGCTTCGCAAGACCACCCGCCACACGATTCGACCACTGGTCCAACTCGGCATAGGTGTACTGCCTGTCTTCGAAGATTATGGCAACCTTCTCGGGGAACAGACGACGGCCGCGGATGATGTTTTGGGCGACATTCATCGTGACATCCTCTTGTTGTCGCAGGCTCAAGGCCGGTGACGGGTCCTTTAGGGCTTGCAATGTGTCTTGTACCGCAGCCGCGGTCCGGCCGTCAGCCGCGATATCCGCGGCGATGTTGGCGATGTAGGTCTCGAGTGACTGGTCAGGGTCGTTGTCCACAAAGGCACGCTGTTCGCCCGGTCCCGTGCGGCAGACCTCGTAGACCGCCTCGTACAGGGGGACCGTCGCCGGCGAAAGACCGACGCGCCCGTCGTAATGACCTTCCTCGCGATAGGCCCGCAGATCCGCAGCCTGAACACCGAACATCAGCGCGACGGCCATGTACTGGTGAGAGAGCGAGACTGAACGGCGGGCAAGATTAGCCGACCCGAATCCGAGACTGTTGATATTCTGGTTGTACTGCTCTGCATGGGTGAGGTAGCGGTCGGCCAGAGGTGTCCCGAGGTGCAACAGTTGCGGTACGATCGAATTGCCCGTCAGCTGCAAGCCTTTCAGACCCATGTTCACGGGGTTCGCGGCGTTGCCCACCAGTGACGCCGGCAGGCCGTTGTTGAACTCCGGCGCGACCAGCATGGCGATCTGAGCGTCAAGGTGCTTGGCCATCAATCCCAGGTAAGATCGCAGCTGGTCCATACCAATCCCGATGTACTGGCCCAGAAAGTTGCCGCCCTCGAAGTAGGCTTCCGCCTCGCCATCGAACAACGGGTTGTCGGTCGCGGAGTTGGCCTCGGTCTCGACTTGCCGGGCGATCACCGCCAGTCCGTCGACCAGCGGCCCCATGTACTGTGGCAGGCACCGCAGCGAGTAGCGGTCCTGGGCCAGGTCCCCGTCGTTCCGGGTGAAGCCGCCGCGCACCTCCCCCTGTGTCCATCTGGATCCCTTCAACAGCTTGAACATGTTGCGGGCAACCCAGACTTGGCCGGGATGAGGTTTGTGGCGGTGAATGAACGGATGCATGACGTGGGCGTTCCCCCGCATGCTCTGATACATCAGCGCATGGGCGCCCAGGGCCAGGCTCAACAGGATGCGCGTGTCGTAGACGCAGTTCATGGCGATACCGGTCATCACCGAGGTGCCATTGACCAGCGCCAGCCCTTCCTTGGGCTCCAGTGTGTCTGGTTCGAGGCCGAGAAGAAGCAGTGCCTGCACCGCCCCCATCTCGGTGCCATCCACGTCGACCCTGAACGAATCGTCCAGACCAACGATCGATCCCGCGATGGCGGCGAGCGGGACCAGGTCCCCGCTGGCGCCTATCGAGCCCAGCTCGCGGATCCGTGGTGCGACACCACCGTTCAGGAATGCTTCCAGACGGCTGATCAACTCCATGCGAACCCCCGACACACCACACAGCAACGAGTTCGCACGCAGCAACATACTCGCGCGTACGTCGGCAACCGGTAACGGCTCGCCTGCTCCCGCCTTGAGAAACCAGAGCAATGTGCTTTGGAGATTACGTGCATTGTTGGAGGAAATCGGCGTGTTCGACATGCCGCCGAATCCCGTGGTAACGCCGTAGATCCGTTCGCCCGCGTTGACCAGCCGCATGACGTACTCTTGGGAGGCCCGGACCCGGTCGTGCAACCGCTGATCACGCGAGATTTTTACGCGATGGCCCTTCTTCGCGACCCGTGCAACGTCGTCGATGGTGAGATCCCGAGTGCCGAGGACGACGGTGTTGTCATGGGTGCGCATGGGCTAGTATCCGCATGTTATGATAAGGCGAAATTGGCGAAGAGGGTTCGAGCGACACCAGCGCTGATGCCCACGCCCTCCCTGGCTGCGTTTCCGCCGCCGGGTCAGCGCCTCGAAGTCAAACAGTTCTCTCGTTCCATGATGGCGTTTCCCGTGCCGATGCGACATGCGTTGACTCCGGTTACCGCCGTGCGTCTTCGTGCAGACTGGCCTGCGCGGTGGAGATGGCGGCGCGGCCATCGACTCCTGAATTCAAGACGCCGGCACCGCCCCGCTCTACCAATTGAACGGCCCCTCCACATCGTGCATTTTATCGCCACCCGACACAGAATAGTGCAGGACCATGGAAAACCGCGTGGCCTCGTGGTCGATAATCTTGTCCGCACCGTGGATGAGTAGAGGATGCTGAAATATTACGTCGCCCTTTTTGACCACCAGCGGCCTCGTCTCGAGGCCGGCGACCGCATCGGACAGGTACTTCGCCGATGCGTCCCGGGTCTCGAGATGGCACGTTCGAAGGTTCGTCTGTGGGTAATTGTTCCACCCTGGCCAGAGCGGCACCCTGTGGGTTCCAGGTATGACGTCCAGCGGACCGGCATCGGGATTGCCATCTTCGCAGCCCAGCCACACGCCGATGAGTCGGTTGGCTGGATGGACGTGATAGGCGCACAGATCCTCGTGGAGACCCACCTCCGAGCCCCACTTGAAAGCGATCGAGTTGATCAGGACGGGGTCCTCGTCCAGCAGCAGCTGGCACATCCGAAGAATCCGGTCCGCCTTGGTCAACTCCAGCGCCGCAAGTGAATGCGGGTGATAGTAGTGAACGCGCCATCGCTGCGAGTCACGAAGCGCGAGCCGTTCTTCCAGGGGCCAGCTCAACAATTCGGCGTGTTCGGTCGGGCCCGGCGGCCGGCCTTCGATGTGCAGGCTCATGATCTGAAGGCCATCCGACGGCTCCTCGGCGGTCCAGAGGCCGTCCAGATCCTGGACATACTGGTCGATCAGGTCGAAGTCCGATTCCGGGATTCCGCCATCCAGGATGAAATAGCCCTCGCTCACCCACTGCGACAGCAGCGACGCCTCTTCGGCCGTGATGAGCCCCTGGTCCTGCCGCGACCGGATTTTTTCTTCGGCACCATCATGATCGAGCCACGGTCCGTCGGCGTAGTCCTGGTTCCAATTCTTGCCCCGCTTGGCGATCACCTCGGGTGAGACGCCGTACCAGTCCGGCGGATCGTACATCCGCTCTTTGCCCACCCACTCGTCGGTGTTCCAAATCCGAGTGTTATTTCCAGCCATCGAAGCTTCCCCTAATTAAAACTAAGCAGTTCTAGAGGGTTAAAAACTTGCACACACCCTATGGTTACGCTACCTTAAAGCAACCAGGGGTGCAAGATGCGTGTTCCCGGTACCGCAATGCGCGCCCGAGGGAACGGAACGGAAGAGTCGACGACAAGGGGGAGCCGTGTTTAGTGTGGTCTCGCGTTGGAAACTGAAGAACGGATGCCCGCCCGAGCTCGAGGCGGCGCTGGAGAAGCTGCGGACTGCTGTCGAGGATGAGGAGCCTGGCACGCTGGTGTACAACATCAGCTTCTTAGCGCCGAACCCACCCATCGGTCCCCAACCCGACTATGCCGTGTGTGACGATATGAAGGTCGTCGCGCCCGGCGATCAGACCGAGCTCGTCTTCTTCGAGATCTATCGGGATGCCGAAGCGTTCAGCGATCATCTTCGCGGTCCGGCGGCCCGGTTCATGGCCCAGAATCGCGAATTCTTCGCCACGCCCTGGCAAGGCCGTCCGCGCCCGGAGACCATTTTCCTGGACCCGCGTCATACCTTTGTACGCTCTGCCCTCGTCGAGACCGCCGCTGCCGCCGAGTATGGCGCGGGTGCAAGCCTCGAGCCAGCCAAGTAGGCAATAGGCCCGCGCGGGCGCTTGGTGACGCCGTGCGCAACCGCCAATGCCTGCCGGCGTATCGTTGCCCGCCTGCTGCATACCGTCGCGTGATGTGCAATGTCTTGAATGTTTGGCAATTGCGTAACTGTGGCCTGCGCTTCAAATCGCATCGATAGAGTGCGCCGGTCGAGTCAGATAAGGGAGGCGAAGCATGGGATTTGACAGCCGGGCGTTCGACCGCATTCTGATCATCATGTTCGAGAACGAATACCGTCACTACGTGATGGAGAACAGCTACATGCGAGGGCTGGCCGCCCGGGGCATAGATATGGCGAATTACTTTGGCGTCATGCATCCTTCGACGACCAACTACGTCGCCTCGGTCGCGGGCGAGCTGTGCAACGTCAGTGCCGACCCCAACCCTATGCCCGGCGCGGAACCGTTTCAATCGCTGGGTCAGAGCACGATTGTTGACCTCATCGAGCACTCCGTGAGCGGCCTGCAGTGGGGGGCGTATATGCAAAGCTACGTCAAGATGCTGTGGGACCCCAAACTGAAACCGGCCGACTTCCCGCTTCCGTTTCCCTGTCCGAGCGGGTTGTGGGACGCGAGTAAACCAATAGGTTCATATCTCCAGCCATTGTATCCCTACATGTTCTGGCACAATCCTTTCTGCCTTTTCGATCGCATCCTGGGCAGCCAGGAGCGCTGGAGCAAGATCGAGGATGAGGGCGCTTTCTGGCGGGACATCGCCAAGGGTGACCTTCCGCACTATGCCTGGTTCACCCCCAACATGTGGAACGACGGCCACTACAGCTATGGTAAATACGGCCTGCCGGAAGCCGGACGCGCGCCTATTCTTGTCGACCAACTGGCGGGCTGGCTGAAATCCTTCTTCGGCGACCTGGGTTTCCCGGGGCCGGACTCCCTGCTGCCACCGCGCACTCTTGTGGTCGTGACATTCGACGAGTCGGACTTCGACACCGAGCCGCCCAAGCCCAAGAAGCCCGTCGGGGAATCCTACGACGGCCCCAACCAGATCTACACGGTGCTCCTGGGGGATATGATCGAGCCCGCGGTGGAGCTGGAGGGCTACAACCACTACAGCCTACTGAAGACGATCGAGAAGAACTTTGGCCTCGGCAATCTCGGCAAGAACGACGTGGACGCGAACTGTTTCCAGTTCCTGTGGAACCGGCGTTTCCGTTGGGGTCGTCCGCAGGCCACGCCAATCACCGCCGCAAACGGCATCCTGGCGGCGGCGAGTCTCGAGGGCAGGCTGCACGTGGTCTGCGCGAATGAATGCGGCGAGTTGAGCAGCAGCACGTTCTACGCAGGGAACTGGAGTTGCGCCCGTCCGATCGGCACGACCGCCTCGGCCGTCCGGCTGGCGGCCCACGGCACGAAACTGATGCTTTTCGGACAGACCCAGGACGGATGCCTCGATACCCTTACCTACGACCCGAACGGCGGCTGGTCCCCGCAGCAAACGATTGCCGACGACGTGCCGGGCTCGTTCGCGGTGACCGCCTACTTCGACCATGGCGACCAGGTCGAGAACTTGATGCTTGCCTACCGGACCGCGGGAAAAGCCATCAATTACAGGGTTTTTTCAGATGGCCAGTGGAGTAAACCGGAAGTGGTCTGCAAATCAACCGACGGCGACCTGACGCTCGCGGCCATCGGCCCCTCGCTTTACCTGATCCATCAGCTCGGCAAGGAGATGATGGTGGTCTCCTACAACACCGCCGACTACAATGTCGTCACGGCCGCGGATGATCCCAGCAACGACACCACCATCAATACCTGGTCGCCCAGCGAGTACCCCGTAGCCCATTTCTCGCGCGGCCCCGGGGCCAACGAGACGGACACGGGCATAAATATCCCGCCGTATGCTGGCGGCGCGCCGCTCGCCGCCGCTGCCCTCGACGGCGTCATCCACCTGGCTCACCCCGGCGCCGGCAACGCCAAGATCATCACGGAGACCTTCTCGATCGCCGGCATCATGACCCCGGCGAAGGCGGTCGTCTACAAGAGCGATGCCAAAAACGCCAGCAACGGTTACGGCACGCTGGCCGAAGCCGGTTGGAGCGCCCAGCAGCCCATCGACGGCGCCTATGTCCGCCCGGATGGCGCCATGACCATGTGCCGGGTCGGATCCCAACTCTCGATTGTATTTCAATCGGACGACGACGACGGTAATGTATACCTGTGCGTCGGCGGGTATAGGCCGGATGATTAGGCGCGCGGTTCCCTGACCTGACGGCTGAGCCCGAAACCTTGGTGGACGGTCAAATGACCCAGAATAGCCCGGAAATGCTCTAGAAGGGAGCCGACTGCGTGTCCGACCTGGTTTTCATCGTTGCGGTGAGCGGCTGCTCCGGCGCTGGAAAGACGCGCCTCATCGAGCGGACGGTGACGCTGCTCGGAAACGCCGCCCGGCTCCACTTCGACGACTACAGATCGGTCTCCAGCTATCCGCCCGACTTGAAGGCCTGGCTGGACCAGGGCGCCGATCTCGACGAGTGGCGCACGCCGCAGCTGGCAATCGACCTGGGCAAGCTGCGCTCCGGTGAACGCGTTCACCTGCCGCAGGATCTGGGTATCGTCGAGCCCGCGGAATTCGTCGTGGTGGAGGAGCCGTTCGGAAAGTCGCGGCACGAGACGGCGCGGTTCGTCGATTTCGCCGCCCATCTCCTCGTTCCCGCCGACATTTTACTTGCCCGCAGGCTGCAGCGGCGGCTGGAAGAGGAGCATCACCTCTTTGGCGAGGAGCTGCCCGGTCAGATTCATCGTGACCTGCACGAATACTTGGCCACCGGTCGCGATCTCGACGCCTACAACTCTGACACTGTGCGGCAGTTCGCCGACCTTGTCCTCGACGGCATGCAGCCCGTGGACAAACTCGCCGAGCAGCTGGTCGCCGAGATCTTGCGAAGACGAACCGAGAGATGATACTTACCGCTTCGGTCGCGGCGGCTGACCGTAGCCCCGGCAACGGGGTTCGGGCAGCGTGAACCGTCGCAACAACGACGAGCCGAAAAAGGGACGATAGTGGACAAGTGCTTCAACAATCCGTGGATCTCGTTTCGCAAACCCAGACAGAACGCCCGCCTGCGCCTTTTCTGCCTGCCCTATGCCGGCGGGGGCGCCTCCATTTATCGCAAGTGGAGCAGCGCCGTATCCCCGGATATCGAAGTCTGCCCCGTGCAGCTTCCGGGCCGCGAAGAGCGCATCAAGGAAGCACTCTTCACACGCACGGACGCCCTCATCGAAGCACTTGCCGAGGCCCTCGCCCCCTATCTCGACCTGCCGTTTGCGTTCTTCGGCCACAGCATGGGGGCGCTCATCGCATACGAGACAATCCATCAGCTGCGCCGGACCCGGGGACTGGATCCCGTGCATCTGCTTGTCTCGGGCCGGCGGGCGCCGCACATACCGCCTGACCAGAATTTCAGCGCCGAGCTATCCGACAGCGAGTTCCTGGCGAAGCTGCACAAGCTCAACGGAACGCCGTCGCAAGTGCTCGAGAACCGCGAGCTCATGGCACTGCTCCTCCCGGTGATGCGGGCCGACTTCAAGGTCAATAATTTTCACACGCCTCTCACCCGGGCGCCGCTTGATTGCCCGGTGACCATTTTAGGCGGCCTCGAGGACGAGGAGGGGTCAGGCGCAAGGCTAGAGGACTGGAAAGACGTGACCCGCGGGCGGTCCCGGCTGAAGATGTTTCCGGGCGACCATTTCTACATAAATCAGCACGCGGACGAGCTCATCGCGTATGTCTCCAACGAGCTGCGAGGTTGAAGGCCGCCCGCCCCGACATTCTCTAGTGTCCTGGATCAGTCGACCACCCACCAAGACCCCGGGGGCAGGCGGTCAAATGATTCACAATAGCCTGGAAATACTCTAGAGTGCGCCGATCCGCGGACCACGTCAGGAGGGCGATGCCATGGAACTTGAAGACGAGGAAGACAGGCAAGAGTACAAAGTCGTCGTCAACGACGAGGAACAGTACTCCCTCTGGCGCGCGGATTATGAGGCACCGGCAGGCTGGAACGATGCGGGTGTGCGAGGCAGTGAAGCGCAGTGCCTCGCCTACATTGAGAAGGTATGGACCGACATGCGGCCCCTGAGCCTCAGAAAAGCGATGGAACCGGGTGCGCACGATGGCGCAGATCCGTGCGGTGCCTGACCGCCGGCCTCCTCGGCACACCTTTTTTCGCCGCCAGGAAGCCTAGCGCTCGCCTTCGGCTGTGCCGGCGCATCGTCCGCTCGGCGGCGCGCCTGCCGGCCCGGGAGCGGATCGACGGGACCGCATCGCGGCGTGACCGGGCTGCGAGCCGCACGCAGGCGGCGCACCCATGATGGCGCCTGGGCGTTCGGCCGCGGAACTCCGGCCGCTGGCGTCTATCGGTCAGCTTCCGGTCATAGAGCCCCTGGATAGCATCGAGCTTGGCCCGGGCGATGTCGACATCTGGTGCTGTTTCTACGATGACGTTCGCGACCCCGAACTGCTGGCGGCATACGAGGCCCTGATGGCACCTGATGAACGGGTGCGCCATCGTCGCCTGATATTCGCGCGGCACAGACTTCAGTTCCTTGTCACGCGGGCCCTGTGCCGATGGGCCCTGTCGCGCTACGCCCCGGTGGCGCCGGGCGCGTGGTGTTTCGCATCTGGCGCGCACGGCAAGCCGGCGATCACGGCGCCCGTGGTCAGACCGCAGATCTGGTTCAACCTCTCCAACACGCAGGGCCTGGTCGCGTGCGCCGTCAGCGCTGCCCACGAGTTCCTCGGCGTCGATGTCGAGGCGGTGGACCGAAAGACCGACCTCCACGGACTGGCCGAGCGCTTCTTCGCGGCCAGGGAGGCGGACGCCCTGCATGCGCTTGCCGCCGAACAACGTCGCGAGCGGTTCTTCTCTTACTGGACCCTCAAGGAAAGTTATATCAAGGCCTGCGGCTTGGGGCTGCGGATCCCCCTCGGTCAATTCGCGTTCGATCTCGAAGACGGCATGCCCATCGGCGTCTCGTTCGACCCGCGCCTCAAAGACGATCCGAGCCACTGGCGTTTCGCGCTGCTCCGCGCCTCGGCGGAGCACCTCCTCGCGGTCGGTGCCAAGGTCGGACCCGGTGCGCCCATGCGGCTACGAATGGCGACGTGCATCCCGTTTCGGGGGCTGGCCCAGAGCGTCGGGGCGGCGCCGTGAAGCTTTATGCGATCAGCGATCTGCACGTCGGACACCCCGACAATCGGAGCGCGCTCGGCGAGATCCCGGCCCAGCCCGATGACTGGTTGATACTCGGGGGAGACATCTGCGAGACCGTCGAGGATCTGGAATTCGTGATTTCGGTCCTCGATCAGAAATTCGCGCGGCTCGTGTGGGTGCCCGGCAATCATGAGCTGTGGACAATTCCGCGCCGCGAAACATTGCGCGGCGAGGACAAGTACCAGTGTCTGGTCGAAACCTGCCGCAAGTACGGCGTGCTGACGCCCGAGGATCCGTACGTCGTGTGGCCGGGTGCCGGCGGGCCGCATTTGATCGCGCCGCTTTTCCTGCTCTACGACTACAGCTTTGGTCCCGACGCGCTGGCACCATCCGAGGCCGTGGAATGGGCCCGTCAGTCGGGCATTCAGTGCGTGGACGAGTATCTGCTCCACCCCGATCCCCATGCCACCCGCGAGGCGTGGTGCGAGCAGCGCTGCCGCGTTACGAAACAAAGACTCGACGAGGCCATGTCGGTTCACGGCCTCCCGACCGTGCTCATCAACCATTTTCCGCTCCGGCGCGAGCTCGCCGTGCTGCCGCGCGTGCCGCGGTTTGTCGTATGGTGCGGCACCCGGCGAACCCAGGACTGGCACACGCGGTATCGGGCCTCCGTGGTGATATACGGGCACTTGCACATCCGGCAGTGCCAGTGGATTGACGGGGTCCGGTTTGAAGAGGTCTCGCTGGGATACTCCGGACAGTGGGCCCGCGAGAGGGGCGTGGAAGCCTATATCCGGCAGGTGCTGCCGGCGCCTCCTTGAACAGGTTGAGGTCATTTTCTTCCCGCCTCGAGCGCAGTAAAAAGGGGCGCTGCCCCTGCCACCCCCGGCAGCAATATCGCTCCGGTTAGAGCACGTCGGGGTTACGCGGGAGCACCAGATGGGCCGCCGATGATCGCTTGATAAAGTTCCGGGTCCGTCGCACCTTCGGTGCCGAAGACCAGAACCCGGGAGTCGGGCCCAAGGCCCAGATCGCTGGCCAGCGCCGGTGTTTCCAGCGCGCCCAATAGCCCAGCCAACCCGGCTATTGCGGATTCCCCCGCCACAATTGACGGATCGCCGTCCACGCCCCGGGCCAGAACGCGCATGAGTTCGAACGTGGTTTCGTCGGGCACGGTCAGGAAGGCGTCGGCGCCCACCGAGAGCACCTCCCAGGCCACCCTCGAGACTTCGCCGGAGGCCAGTCCGCCCATCACCGTGTCCAGGTCGCCCGTAACAGTGACCGGCGCACCGACCCTGGCGCTTTCGTAGAAACAGGCGGCCTTGTTCGGCTCGACGACGATGAGGCGCGGCCTGGCGCTGCCGTAGGATTGCCAAAAGCAGGCACAGACAGCCGCGGCCAGCCCGCCAACACCCCCCTGGACAAAGGCGTGGGTCGGCGCAGCGTCGCCCATGGATTGCCGGATCGTTTCACCGGCCATGACCGTATAGCCGTGCATGACATCAAGGGGCGGTATCGTGTAACCGGGATGGGAGGTGTCGGAAACCAGATACCAGCCATTTCTTTCCGCATCGTCTGCGACCTGGCGCACCGAATCGTCGTAATTCCCTTCGATCCAGCGGACATCGGCGCCAAAACGTTCCATGGCCGCCTTGCGGCCCTCACTGACCGTTGCGGGAATATAGATTATGCATTTACAGCCGAAGAGCTGCGCGCCCCAGGCGACCGAACGGCCGTGATTGCCGTCAGTCGCGGTGCAGACGGTGATTTCCCTGGCGATATCTCTGTGCCCTCCCGCGCGCAGCTCAGCGGTCGTGCTGCGGACGCCGCTCCTGGCCTCGACCTCGCCCAGCAGCAGGCGCCCCACCGCGTAGGCGCCGCCCAGCGCCTTGAAGCTGCCGAGACCAAAGCGCCCGCCTTCGTCCTTGTAACGAAGGTCGTGGATGCCCGCGGCGGCGGCCAGGCCGGGCAGGCGCACCAGCGGCGTCGGCGCGTAGCCGGGCCAGCTGGAAATCTCCTCCCAGGCGGCCGCAATGCCCGCTTCGTTTAGAAGCGCCCGTAGTTCGGGACCATATGTCGCGTCCGCCCGCGCATTGGAATTGCGGACCGCTTGGACCTCGAAGGGCGGAATGACTCGGGACATGGTTCCTCAACCATAGAACGAAGGAGCGGCGGCTATCATTACATAATTTGCGCGTTATGCAGAATCAGCATTCGCGCACCAGTTGCCATTTTGGACGGCCAACAATCTGATGGTGCGGGTCAGGTGCAAGGCAGCAAAGATAGCTCGGTCGGCGGAGAAGCGCTGGGCCTGCAATCTGGCGCACCCTCTCCCGGGCCGCGCCTGGGAACAGCTTGTAACGGTACTTGGTGGTCCAGACGGGATGATAACGGTGATGATAAATCGTGTGTTTTCCTTTGTCATGGAAATCAGAAACAACAAAATCGGCAGCGGCTGTAGCTGGCCTAAGAAACCGGGCACCGAGAGGGACCCATGAAAATATACTGTATTCAAGGGGGAAAAATGGTGCCCAGGGGCGGAATCGAACCACCGACACGGGGATTCTCAGATAACGTGCTGGACGAGAAATATCTATAAAATCAACGAATTAACAATCGTCAAATGGATGCCGTACACGATCTGTACATCGCCCGTATTCTGCGAAATTTTGCGACCTGACGCTTGGTGTCGGGGCGAAAAACACGCCGTTTATGATGCTGCTCTTCTGTCAATAGTCCAGCAATGGCATGGGCAATATCCTGCGTCTGTATCCTCATTCGTCGTGTAACACGACATTCATCGCGTGCTCAATCAGCAGCTCAGCCGTACATTTAATGTGGTGCTCGAAGCCAGGGTACAAGCAGACATCAGCCCGACGCCACCTGATGCTTGAAGAGTGCCATAAGCGGTCATGGTGCCCTGTCAATAGCGCGCATGGATTCGACGAACGTAGGTCGTTACACTCGACCCCATGTCGGACGGACCTCAACGTAGACTGGCCGCTATCGTTGCCATTGATGTGGTCGGCTATTCACGCCTCATGGGCGCGGACGAGCTGGGTACACTGGCACGCCTGAAGGAACATCGCGCCGCCACCGATCCCATCGCTGAGAAACATGGTGGACGCATCGTTGGGACGGCAGGTGACGGCGTTCTGCTTGAATTTCCCAGCGTGGTTGAAGCTGTTGGCAGCGCCATCGAGGTGCAAACTCTGATGGCGGGGCGCAATGCCGAGCAGCTTGATGAGAATAAGATGCTTTATCGCATCGGCGTGCACGTCGGTGATGTGATGGTTGACGGCAATGACATCTTTGGCGACGGCGTCAACATCGCGGCCCGCATCGAGCCAATGGCCAAACCTGGTGGCGTCAGCATTTCCGACGATGCCTACCGGCAGGTCCGAGACCGGCTCGACATCGGATGGGAAGACGGCGGCGAACATAAAGCCAAAAATATCGCCCGAACTATTCAGGTTTGGCATTGGACGGCAGATCAAGCCCGTGCTCCGGTAAAATCAATCTCAGAAAATGAACCGCTGCCGTTACCCGACAAGCCTTCTATCGCCGTGCTGCCGTTTGACAATATGTCTGGTGATCCAGAGCAGGAATATTTCTCTGATGGTATCACCGAAGATATCATCACCGCTCTATGCCGCTTTCGGCAACTCGTCGTATTGGCGCGCAATACGTGTTTCACATACAAAGGCCGTTCCGTCGATGTAAAATTGATAGCCGGCGAACTAGGCGTTCGTTACGTACTGGAGGGAAGTGTTCGCAAGGCTGGTAATCGGGTGAGGATCACCGTTCAGCTAATAGAAGGCGCGTCGGGAAACCATCTTTGGGCCGAACGGTACGACAGGGACCTGGAAGACATATTCGGTGTCCAGGATGAAATTACCCAAGTGGTCGCAGGTGCGATAGAACCCGAAATTACCAAAGCGGAGTTTGAACGTGTCCGCCGTACGCCGCCCAGCAGTCTCGATGCATGGTCAATGTATCAGCACGGCATGCATCATTTTCAAAAATATACCCAGGAAGATGATGAGGAAGCGAGGCGGTTTTTTCGTGCGGCAGTCGCACTTGATCCAAATTTCAGTGCGCCCCACGCTATCATCGCACGTACGTACAGCCGTAGCATTGTCACGGAGCTACCGGAAAACCTGGAAGAACAATGCAAGTTAGCTTTGGAAGAGGCCAAAATTGCTGTGGCCCTGGACCGGGACGACGCTTATGCACATGCTAGCCTCGGATTTGCGCAGCTTTGGACCGACGCTGACGCCTCCATTCGTGCATTTGAAGAGGCGCTTTCAATCAACCCCAATTTGGCCATCGCGCATTTCGGGATTGGCCTTGCGTTCATGTCTGGACGGCAACCCGAAACGGCGATCTCGCATTTGGAAACCGCCATTCAACTAAGTCCGCGCGACCCGATGTCCGATGCTTTTTACTTCGAGATGGGAACGGCCTACTTCGCATTGGGTGATTATGAAGCCTGTCTCGAATGGTCATCCAAATCCGGCTTTGATATAAGTGTCTATGGCCGCACGGGCTCAGTGCGAATGGCGGCGTTAGCCCTTCTCGGGCGTGAAAGCGAGATGAAACAAATACGCGAAATATTGATAAAAAAGTATCCGCACCTGACCGTGTCACATGTCCTCAAAATAAGTCCCTTTCTTGGTGCGGATTATGTGAAAGGCTTGCGCAAAGCAGGCTTGCCGGAAGAATGACTGCACCAACCCGCAAACTCGCCGCCATCCTGGCTGCCGATGTCGCCGGCTATTGCGTTCTGATGATGCCCGCTTCGGGTCAATGAACTAAATCGCTCCCGCGATAATTTTTGTCAGCGTGTGGTGAGGACTGCACGATAACGGGTTGGCCTGTCCTGTGTTGAGATTTGTGGTTTCCGAACCTCACTCAACACAGGAGCAGAACCATGACCGACAAAACT
>JAJFGG010000131.1 GCA_021776235.1 Alphaproteobacteria bacterium
GTGTCGAGAAGGCTTGACGATGTCCCACATCGCCTGCGCCTTCTCTCCTACCCGAGGGCGCGCGGCGACGATCTATATGGGTTCCTATCATCGCAAGGTGGTATAAGGGCCCTAGCGGCAACATATAGTTGGCCGTTGGCCCAGGTACAATCGGTGATGCACGGCATCTTCGTCAGTGGGACAGTTGATGTAGGGGACTGATATGGGGATGTCGGTGCAGCAATCGCGCAAAATGTGGATTTTGGTGGCGATCGGTGGCCTGATTGCACTTTTGGGCCTGGGTATTCGGGCCAATTTCGGTTTGTTCCTGGCGCCCATGTCGGCCGATTTAGGCTGGGGACGGGAAGTATTTGCCCTGTCCATCGCCATTCAGAATTTGATGTGGGGCCTTGGCCAGCCCGTCGCCGGCATGCTGGCGGACAGGTTCGGTACGGCCCGGATCCTGGCGCTTGGCGGACTGTTGTATGGCTTGGGCATCTATGGCATGGCGCACGCGTCCAGCCCTACCGAGCTGTATATTACCGGTGGCTTGCTGGTCGGCCTGGGCATGTCCGGGGCATCATTTTCGCTGGTTTTGGCCGCCCTCGGGCGCATGGTGCCGGAGCGGCACCGCACCCTGGCTTTTGGCATTACCACGGCGGCGGGCTCCATGGGGCAATTCCTGCTGGTCCCGATGGGGCAGCAGTTCATGGTAGCCTATGGCTGGTCAACCGCCCTGGTTTTTCTGGCCGTGATCGTCACCCTGATCATTCCCCTGTCGAGCGCCATGCGAGGCCGCGCCGAAGAAGTCGCCGGCGCCGTAAAACAATCCATGGGCGAGGCGTTGCAAGAAGCCGGTCGGCATTCCGGCTATCTGTATTTGACCGCCGGATTTTTTGTCTGCGGCTTTCATGTCGCGTTTATTGCGACCCATTTGCCCGCCTATATCACGGACCGGGGACTTTCGGCGGAGATTGGTGCCTGGTCCTTGGCAACCGTGGGCCTGTTTAATGTCTTTGGCGCCATTATGGCAGGTGTTCTGGGTAATCGGTTTCAAAAGAAGAATATTCTGAGCCTGATTTACCTGTCCCGCGCAGTGTTTATAGCGCTGTTCGTGCTGATGCCCATTAGCCCCACCAGCGTGTTGCTGTTTTCCGCCGCCATCGGTCTGTCCTGGTTGTCCACCGTACCCCTGACCAGCGGTATTGTGGCCCAGGTTTTTGGCCCGCGGTATATGGCAACCCTGTTCGGATTTGTCTTCCTATCGCACCAGTTCGGCTCGTTCCTGGGGGTCTGGTTGGGCGGTTATCTGTTCGACCAAATCGGTTCCTACGACATGGTCTGGTGGCTTGGCGTTGCCTTGGGGCTATTCGCAGCCGTGGTTCATCTGCCCATAAACGAGCGCCCCGCTGTCCGTGTGGCGGCTGCGGAATAGGCTTTCGAGGCCCCACCCACAATATCTCACTAATAACGGCAGTCTTGACGAAATCTTAAGCAATTCAGTGGGTTAATGTCTAATTCACGCGTCTGCCCCGAACCGTATCTAGTGGTTGGCCGGGCAGCGGCATCTTGAGGTTTTGACATGGGGCAACTGACCGCTGATTTGATCACCCGTCTTCGCGAAGACAGTTCGCCGGAAGTGCGCCGGGAAACCGTGACCCTGTTGGCGGACGAGTTCAATAAGCCGAACTTGACGCCGACCGAGCAACGCCTGGCCGAGGCCATATTTCGCATGATGGTGCGTGACACGGATGTGGCTGTGCGCCTGGCCTTGGCCGAGGGTTTGAAGGACAACCCGGCGGTGCCATCCGAACTGGCCATGACACTGGCCCACGACGTCGCTGAAGTTGCGACGCCCATGCTGCTTTATTCCGTTGTCTTCACGGACGCCGAACTGATCGAAATTGCCCATAGCCGGCCGGATGCCTGGCAACAGGCGCTGGCGGGCCGGGAAACCATATCGGTTCCGGTTTCCGACGCCCTGGTGGAAGCCGGCAGCGAAAGCGCCGTAAAAATCCTGGTGCACAATCCCGGCGCGGAACTCTCCGATGTAACCTCGAACAAGGTGATCGACCGGTTCCCGGACAGCGAAGCGGTGATGACAGGCTTGATCGGACGGCCGCATTTCCCGGCCAAACTGGCTGAGCGTTTGATCAATGCGGTGTCGGATACGATTCGCCGGCGGATGGCCGGCATAGGCGGTTTGTCTCCTGCGATCACCGAACAATTGGTTGCCCATGGTCAGGCCGTCGTGGCTATGGAGATCAAGCGCTCGGAAGATCGGCAAATCCACCTGGAACGCCTGGTCCGTCGTCTGGACGTTAAGGGCCGGTTGACGGCACATATGATGCTGCGCTCTTTATGCACGGGCCATTTGACCTTTTTTGAGATGGCCGCGGCCCGGCGCGCCGGCATTGAAGCGGACAATGCCCATGCGCTGGTCGCCAACGGTGACAAGAAGGGCGCTGCGGCATTGTGCCAGGCGGCCAAATTGCCACGCAACGTCGCCGATGTCTTGGCGTCGGCCGCCGAAATTCATACCAGTATAGACGATCCCGACAGCCCCGAAGGGCGGGCGCTATTTCAGGCCCAATTGATTGAATGTTGCCGTCCACGCTATCCCGATTTGATTGCCGGTGAATCGGAAACCCTGATCGCCAAACTGGCGCCTTTCCTGAGCGGCGACTGATACCGTCGGGCACTGCTCGTCATTTATTGAGATGCCTGGCGGGCGCTGGATTTGAACTGGATCGTCGGCAATTTCCCAACGAAAGCCAACGGTGGCATGGCTGCCGCACCGTGTGCCTTTTTCTTCACGACAAAATGATAGGTACGTGGCGCAGATCGTGCTGGCATGTCCGGCTGACGGTTCTTATCATCTGACTATGAAAAATTTGGCCGGCATGCTTGCATTGTTCCTGCCGCTGACGTTTTGGTCGGCTCCTGCCGCATGGGCGGACCAAACCGATCCACGTCTGGATCAGTTATTCGTGCATTTGCATGACGTCGATACATCCGAGCAGGCCCGTTTGGTCGAACAATTGATCTGGGGCGTCTGGCTGGAAAGCAAAAGCCCGACCTTGAAGTTGCTCATGGGGCGGGTCGTCACGGCCATGGGACAGCAAAAATTCGACGACGCACTGGATATCCTGCACAGCGTAGTCGCGATCGCCCCTAATTACGCCGAAGGTTGGAATAAACGGGCCACAGTCTATTTCCTGTTGGGCCGCTACGAAGAATCGATTGCGGATGTAGAGCACACCCTAACCCTGGAACCGCGGCATTTCGGCGCCTTGAGCGGTCTTGGGATGATTTATACATATCTGAAAGACAACGCCAGCGCCCTGGATGCCTACGAACGGGCCCTAAAGGTTAATCCTCATTTGGGTCAAGCCAAGACGGAAGTGAAACGTCTGCGCCGAAAGGTCAAGGGTGAGAATATTTAGGTTGTTTTCGAGATCGGCTGCATAGCCGGGAAATGCTCTTGGCGGCGGCCATAAACAGGGTGGATTTCACTTTCAGGCCGGTGCCGGCAATTCGCAGTTCCGCAGCCGCAAAGAGTTCAGGCGCATTTTTGGCAAACGGGTCTATGTTCTGTAAACGTGGTCTAGGTTCTACGGTATCCAGGCGATGCGGAGGCTGTTGGTGGCGCCGGGGGTGCCGAAGGGAACGCCGGCGGTGATTACCAGGCGGTCACCAGGTTCGGCAATTTCGCAATCGACGGCGGCGCGGCAGGCCCGGTCCACCATATCCGTGAAACCGGAGGCATCCGCGCTATGTACACAAATCAGGCCCCAGGCCACGGCCAGGCGCCGGGCCGTGATCAGGCTGGGTGTCAGAACCAGGATCGGCACCGGCGGCCGCTCCCGCGCTGCGCGAAGGGCTGTGGAGCCTGACGTCGTGTAGGTGACGATCGCCGTGGCCGAGATGGTTTCCGCGACCTGGCGGGCGGCGGCGGTAATAGCGTCGGCGGACGTCGCCTCCGGGTCGGCATGTTCGGCGTCCATGAATTTGCGGTAGCCGGGATCCCCCTCGACCTGGGCCGCAACCCGGTCCATGACCTCGACAGCGGCAACGGGATGGTCGCCCGAAGCGGTTTCGCCCGACAGCATAACAGCATCGGCGCCATCGTATACGGCGGTCGCAACATCGGAGACCTCGGCTCTTGTGGGTACCGGCGCGGCGATCATGCTTTCCAGCATCTGGGTCGCCACGACCACCGGCTTGCCGGCGCGCCGGGCGCGGCGGACCAGATCCTTTTGCAGCGCCGGGACCTCCTCCACCGGCAGCTCCACCCCAAGGTCGCCGCGCGCGACCATGATCGCATCGGCCAGTTCGATAATTTCGTCAATCTGGTGCAGCGCCGCCGGCTTTTCAATTTTTGCCATGACGGCCGCCCGGCCGGCGACCAGCCGCCGCGCCTCGGCGATGTCTTCGGGCCGTTGCACGAACGACAGGGCAATCCAATCCACGCCGGCGTCAAGCGCAAAGCGCAAGTCCGCCTGATCCTTGGCCGTCATCGGCCCCACCGGCAACAAAGCTTGCGGCAGATTGACGCCCTTGCGGTCACTGAGATGACCACCCGTTATGACCTGGCATTCGGCGAAGTCAGCGCCCGACTGTGTAACGGTCAGGCGGATACGGCCATCATCGATCAATAAATCCATGCCCCGTTCCAAAGCGGCAAAAACTTCCGGATGGAGCAAGGGTGCCCGTTGGCCGTCGCCCGGCTGGTCTGTCATGTCAAGACGGTAAAGGCCGCCTGCAGCGAGGTCGACGCCGCCGCCGGCGATCGTACCGACGCGGATTTTCGGCCCCTGCAGATCCGCCATGACGCCAATGGGCACGCCGGCGGACCGTTCAACCGCGCGTATTGCCGCCAGCCGGGCCTGATGGTCGGCATGCACGCCGTGGCTGAAATTCAGCCGGAACAGATCCGCCCCAGCCGCATGTAGCCCGGCGATCATGTCAAGATCACCGCTGGCCGGGCCCAAGGTCGCAATGATCTTGGTAGAGCGTTTTCTTTGCATGAAAACAGTTTACACAGGATCGATCAGAATTGCGCGAAAGTCATTGACGTTGGTTAGGGTTGGGCCGCAAATCACCAGGTCATCCAGCGCCTGAAACAGCGCATAGGCATTGTTATCGGCTAGCAAAGCGCTGGGATTCAAGCCGGCGGCAGCAGCCCGTGCCAGGCTGTCGGGCAAGACAATGGCGCCGGCGTTGTCTTCCGTGCCATCGATACCGTCAGTGTCGCATGCGATCGCGCTGATACCGGCGCGGCCGCCCAGCGCCAGTGCCAGTCCGGCCAGGTATTCGAGATTGCGCCCACCGCGTCCGCCGCCACGCACCGTGACCGTGGTCTCGCCACCGGACAACAGCGCCAGGCGCTGCCCGGCAAATTGCTGCGCCAGGGCCATCTCGCCATGTTGGGCGCCCAGGTCGCGGGCTTCCCCTTCCAGGGCATCGCCTAACAGTTCAACCTGATAACCCGCTGCCGCCGCGACCTTTGCCGCTGCCGTGATGGAGCGCGCCGGTGTCGCGATCAACACGGTCCGGCTATTGGCCAGACGGGGATCGCCTGGCTTCGGCGTTTCCAGCTCAGCGGCCGCCAAATGCCGGGCCACCGCCGTCGGCGGCGTAATCCGATAATGCATCAGGATTTGCCGGGCTTGGGCAAAAGTCGACGGATCCGCCACCGTGGGGCCGGATGCGATGATCGCCGGATCATCACCGGGCACGTCGGAAATCAATAGACTGACGACTGTTGCCGGGGCAGCGGCGGCGGCCAGCCAGCCGCCCTTGATGGCCGAGAGATGCTTGCGCACCACATTCATTTGGTCGATCGGTGCACCACTTCGCAACAGCGCCTGGTTCACCACCTGTTTGTCCGCCAGGCTAAGACCGCTCCCGGGCAGGCTCAGCAAAGACGAACCGCCGCCGGATATCAAAACCAGCAACAGATCGCCGGCTCCCAGGTCCGACGCCATGGCGAGGATCCGCGCGGCCGCGGCCGCTCCCGCGGCATCGGGTACCGGGTGGGCAGCCTCGACGACTTCAATATGCCGGGTCGGCAGGGCATGGCCATAACGGGTGACGACGAGGCCGGTTATCTCTCCCGGGTCGCTCGCATCGCCGGGCCAATTCCGTTCCACGGCCTGGGCCATGCTGGCCGCCGCCTTGCCGGCACCTAGAACCAAGGTGCGGCCGGCGGGCCGGGCGGGCAGATGCGGCGGCAGACAAATTGCCGGATCCGCTTCGGCCACCGCAGCCTGGAACAATTGCTTCAATAGGCCGCGCGGTTGTTCCGTCACGGCGTTTACGCCGCCTGTTCGATCAGCCGTTCCCGGGGGAATTGGAGACTGATTGTCGTCCCCTCCGCCAAGGCGCTGTCGATGGACATTTCACCACCGTGCAGTTGCATGAATGATTGCACCAGCGGCAGGCCAAGGCCGGTGCCCTGGTGCTCGCGGTGCAAGGGTCCTTCAATCTGACCGAACGGCGCCAAGACCTTTGGGATATCCTGTTCTGCGATGCCGACGCCCGTATCGGCGATCTGAATCAATAGACCCCCGCCCATCGCGAGGCTTTGGCGCCTGGCCGTCACCGTGACGGAACCGCCCGCCGGCGTAAATTTGATGGCATTGGATATCAGGTTGATCAAAATTTGCCGCACCGTACGCAGATCGCCGCGCAAACCCGGCAAACCGTCGTCGCTTTCCACGCTCATGGTCAGACCGGCGTCCCGGGCAAGGCCGCTCATCATGCGGCGGACGTCGTCGAACGGCAATGCCAATTCGAAATCTTCATCGTGGATTTTGAATCTTCCGGCTTCAAGCGTCGACAGATCGAGTATCTCGTTAATAATGCGCAGCAGATGGCTGCCGCTATCGTGAATGTGCTGGGAATATTCCTGATAACGGGCATCGCTGTGGGAACCATAGCTTTCGTCTGTCAAAATATCCGCAAATCCCAGAACAGCGTTCAGTGGTGTTCGCAATTCATGGCTCATCAAAGCCAAAAATTCAGACTTGGATCGATTGGCGCTTTCGGCATCATCCCGCGCCGCGGCCAATTCCGCCTCGCGTTCCTTCATATCAGTTATATCAACATGCACGGTGACATAGCCACCCTCTCGCGTGCGCCGGTCCGTGGTCAAATTCCAGCGGCCCGAGGCAAGCTGTTGTTGAAAATCACCGGCGCCTTCCCGGTGGTGCCGCAGGCGCCATTCCAACCAATCTGCCTGCTGCGGTGTCCGCCCTTCGAATTGCAACGGCATGGGCACCGCTTGAGTGATGTCGGTAAAACTCATGCCCGGTATAATCTTATCACCATCGGACCCAAACATCGTCAGATACTTTCTATTGTAATAGCGCAGGCGGTCATTCTCATCAAAGAAGGCGAAGCCCTCCGAGATACTTTCGACGGCGTCCAGCAGATCATTCCGCAAAACCTCCAGATCCTGCTCCAGGCCGGCGTTGGCAACCCGTGTATGCCCGGCATCACGGGAACCAGCATGGGCCATTCTAGCGAAAAAAATGAAAAATGCCGCAAACATGACAGCCATCGCCGCCACGGCAAGATGCATGACCGTGCCCTCGTTCAGGATGAGACCGACGGTTGGCAACAACAAGGCCAGGGCGAATAGAATTGAGGCGCGCGGGATTGATGCAAAACCGGCGGCACCGGCGGCACAGATTCCGGCCGCTACCGCAGCCAGAAACATTTGCTGCGGCAAGGCATCCGAAGGAAACATCCAGGCGAGCCCTGCACCCCAGATCAAGCCCAACGCAACCATCCGCCTTGTGGCACGGGCGATCACCGCCGGACGGATATTGGCGGGTCTAGCTCTGGTCCGATTTCGCCACCACGACGGCAGCATCAATGCTGGCAACACGCTGACGGTAGCACACCAGATCAAGGCGAACAGAGGCTGGGTGAAATCCCACAATACAACCACTGTCAGTACGGAATTGACCAGGCTGGCAAGGGCATAAACCGGAGTTAGTTTCGATATCGAAACTAACTGCTCGATGCGAACGGCGCGATCCTCGGGTGAATCGCTTGACGTTGGCCCGGACCATAATTTGCCAAGGATAGACATTGGCCTTAACATTTTGGCATTGCCCTTCTTGGCTAAATGATTGACGGGACACCAATATCGTCACTTAACTCTGTACAATTCCGTTCTGCGGCACCTTGCTCATGTGCCTTATTGAGGGTGCATTGATGACAAGAATCTCGGGTAACATCGGCCACGTGAGACAAGAATCCGACGTTGAATGCACCACTATCGCGCAAAATCCTTTCACGGTGGTAAATTGCGAAGGTGCGGCAATGTCCCTGAATCCGGTGTGGACGGACTATGGTAGAGATCATGCAATGGGCTAGGCTGGCGGTATGACGATTTCAAAACCAAGCTTTACCATGGGCGTGGAGGAGGAGTACCTCCTGGTCGACGTGCAGACCAGGGACCTGGCGACCAACCCGCCGGCTGAATTGTTAGCTGAATGCGAGGCTCGTTTGGGCCCTCGGGTCACGGCTGAGTTCATGCGCAGTCAGATCGAAGTCGGCACCAAGGTTTGCGCCCATATCGGCGAGGCGCGCGGAGAATTACAGGAATTGCGCGGCACGGTAGCCGAGGTTGCGGGCCTTTATGGCTTGGCGCCCATCGCCGCCTCTACCCATCCCTTTGCCCATTGGCGCACACAACACCACACCGACAAGGAACGTTACGCCGATTTGGCCAATGCCCTGCAGGCCACGGTGCGGCGCCTGCTGATATCGGGCATGCACGTACATGTGGCCGTGGAAGACGAGGATATGCGCATCGACCTGATGAACCAGGCGACCTATTTCCTGCCCCATCTGCTGGCCTTGAGCACCTCGTCGCCGTTCTGGGACGGTGAGAATACAGGCTTGATGTCCTATCGGCTGACCGTTTTCGATGCCTTGCCTCGCACCGGGGTGCCGGAACGCTTCGATTCTTTTGGCGAATACGAACGCCTGGTTAACCGTCTGGTCGGCGCCGGGGTGATCGAGGACGCCACCAAGATCTGGTGGGACATGCGCCCTTCGGCCCGTTTTCCGACGCTGGAAATGCGGATGACCGACATTTGTACCAGTCTGGAAGATACCCTGACCGTCGCCTCCCTGTACCAATGCATCCTTGCCATGCTGTACCGCCTGCGCACCAGCAACCAGCGTTGGCGTATCTATCCTTTGATCTGCGTTGAGGAAAACCGCTGGCGGGCGCAACGTTATGGGGTCACCGACACCATGGTCGACTTCGGATTGGGCGAACAGGTGCCCTATGACGAACTGTTGGCGGAGATCATGGATATGGTTGCCGCCGACGCGGAAGCCCTGGGCTGTGCCGGCGAAGTGCGCCATGCCCGCGAAATCCTGACAAGAGGCACTTCGGCGCAAAGGCAAATTCAGATCTATGATCTGGCGATGGCCGGCGGTGCCACCAAGGCGGATGCCCTAATCCAGGTGGTGGATTGGCTGATCGCGGAAACCGTGCGGGACCTATAGCCTACGGCGCCCGGAAGACTATATGTTAGGACAACAGCACAAGGGGACGACTACGATGAGTGAGCAAAACATAGATTCGCAGACCCAGTTGGAGTTGGAGGCGGCGGCCTATCGCCGCATGCGCGACCATCTGCGGGCGCGTACGGATGTCCAAAACATAGACATGATGAACTTGACTGGATTCTGCCGTAATTGTCTTTCGCGCTGGTATATGGAAGAGGCCAATGAGAAAGGCTTGAGCCTGGACAAGGCCGGGGCGCGGGAAATTGTCTATGGCATGCCCTACGACGAATGGCGCGACAAGTACCAGACGGAAGCCAACGACGAGAAAAAGGCCAAGTTCGATCAGGTGATGGATAGCGGCCAGCACGGCTAAGGCAATTTTGAAATCTGCTTGCTCCGGACTGCCCTGATTCCGGGCAATCGAGAATCAATTAGTATCTAGCCGACGGCCGTACGCAGCCTGTCTTGCGCCTGTGCCGCGGCGCGGTCGGCGATCTGCTCTTCCGCCAACTGGTCGGCGACCTCGTTGGTAGGCCGGCTTTCAAGCTCGGCGCGCCGGAATATTCCCGCCAGAGTATCGTGGATTCGGGCGCAATGGGCCAGGGCGGCATCCCGGTCATAGGCACGGCCTTCGTGAGAGATGTTGATGATACCGCCGGCATTGATCACATAGTCGGGGGCATACAGGATTCCCCGTTCCGCCAGTGCTGCGCCGTGGCGATCCTCGGCCAGTTGATTGTTGGCAGACCCCGCCACGGCGCGCACCCGCAGGCGCGAGATGGTCTGATCATTCAGAATGGCGCCCATGGCGTTCGGGGCAAAGATATCCGCCGCCACGTCATAGATCGCATCTACCCCGACCACCTCCGCACCCAGGCTATCCCGGGCCCAGGCAAGGCGCGATTGGTCCAAATCGGCGACAGTCAGACGGGCGCCTGCGTCGGCCAGATGCTGGGCCAGATAGCTGCCGACATGGCCGAGACCCTGTAGGGACACATGCACGCCTCGTAAACCGTCCCGTCCCAATCCCGCGCCCGCCGCCGCCCGCAGGCCATGGAACACGCCCCAGGCGGTGGCCGGCGAGGGATCGCCGTCGCCGGCGCCGCCGTCGGCGATGCCGGCGACAAAAGGCGTTGCGCCATGGACAATTTCCATGTCGGCGGGGCTGGTGCCAACGTCCTCGGCGGTGATGTAGCGGCCGCCGAGGCTATTAACGAAATGGCCAAAAGCGGTAAACAGCGCCGGCCTCTGTTCCTCGTTCTTTGGCGCGATGATCACCGCCTTGCCACCGCCGAAGGCCAGGCCGGCCAAGGCCGCCTTATAGGTCATGCCCCGCGACAAACGCAGGACGTCATCAAGCGCTGCCGTCTCATCGTCGTAGGACCAATAGCGGCAACCGCCCAAGGCCGGTCCCAATGCCGTGCTGTGGATGGCAATGATGGCGAAAAGACCGCTGGCCTGATCCTGATGAAATAAAACCTGCTCATGATTACGGAAATTTTTCTCGGCGAATACGGACATCACAAATTTTCCTGACTAGGTCTGGAGACAGCCCATATTTCACAGGCAATTTGTTAATTTTCAATTAGATAACGGCTGGATACTACAATTCGCCAGATTCTGTCGCGGTCTCTTCCGGGGCCGGAGAAATATTTCAGACCGACCTGATTATGTGAAATTTGCTGTCGCAGATTAAGCGGCGCCAAATTGCCGATCGTGGTTTCGACCGCTGGATCATACCGATCGTGGATTTCCCGGCCGGATACCGGCAGGGTGCTCAAACAGGGCAGGGGCGGCAATGCCTTCCGGGCCCGGCTGGCGCTTGGCCTACGGCAAGCCCGTGGTAATTCGGCCGAGCGTGGAGCCCCGCGCAGATCAAATAATCTCGAAATACCGTTGCAACTGCCAATCAGTAACGGCGCGGCGGCTTTGCCGCTCTTCCCAGTTTCGGCTGGCGGCGAAATGTTCGACAAAGGCATCGCCAAACAGGACCCGTGCCGCTTTCGAACGCGCAAACCGTTGGGCCGCTTCGCCCAGACTTTGCGGCAGGGCCAGGCGTTTCGGCTGGCGCTGGTCGTAGGCGTTGCCCGACATCGGGGCCGTCGGCTCGATGCCATGTTCGATACCCCACAGACCTGAGGCAAGAGCTGCGGCCAGGGCCAGGTAGGGGTTGGCGTCGGCGGCGGCGGTCCGGTATTCAACCCGTTGCGATTGAGCGCCACCACCGATCACCCGCAGGGCGCAGGTCCGGTTGTCCAATCCCCAGGTCGCCTCCGTCGGGGCCCAAAAGCCCGGAATCAGCCGGGTATAGGCATTCACGGTCGGTGCGATCATGGCCAGTAACTCGGGCATCAAGGCTTGCTGACCGCCCAGAAAGTGGCGCATGACGGGGCTGACGCCATCCGCCGCCTTGGCGGCGAAAAAGGCCGATTGGCCGTTCCTTATGTTATTCAGGGAAAGATGTATATGGCCCGATTGGCCGGGGTAATCGGGCGACCATTTGGCCATGAAAGTCGCCATCAGGCCGTGCCGCTGGGCCTCGACCTTGGCGAAGGTCTTGAACAGGGCGGCCTTGTCGGCAGCGGCCAGGACCAGATCCTTGTCGATACTCGCCTCCAACACGCCGGGGCCGGTTTCGGTATGGAAACCCTCAAGGGGAAAGTCCATTTCCCGGCAAGTCTGCAACAGGGCGCCATGGAAATCCGCCCAGGTCGAGGCGCGCAGCATGGAATAGCCGAAATTGCCCGGCGAGATGGGCTGCAAGCCGCGATAACCCTTGGCAGCGGCGCTGTTGGGCGTTTCATCGAACAGAAAGAATTCATACTCAAGCGCGGCCGTGGCCGCCAGGCCCATGTCCTTGGCCCGCGCCACGACCCGGCGCAAAACGCCCCGGGGACAGATCTGTTCCGCCGGACCAGCGAATTCACCCAGGAACAATAGGCCACGGCCATCAAACTCGAAAGGTAGATCCCGGCAACTTTCGGGTAAGATCCGCACCTGGGCGTCAGGGTAGCCCGTATGCCAGCCGGTAAATGTGGTGTTGTCGTAGAGCTGATCGGCGCTATCCCAACCCAAAACCACGTCGCAAAATCCAAAACCCTTGTCCAAGGCGGACAGAAATTTCTCCCGTCCCATGAATTTGCCCCGCAACACCCCATCGGCGTCGAACACGCCCACTTTGATATAGTCCAGGCCCCGTTGCTTGACGATCTGGCGGGCCTGCGCGACGGTACGCACCGCACGGGCGGCGCTGCCGGCAGCCGTGGTTTTCGCCGAATTGCGGGGCACGGCCATTACTAAAAACGGACACCCGCCAAGATCGAACCGGTCATGAAGGTATCGCTCTCGGTAATGGAACTATCAGCGGCCTGCTGCAACAAGGCTGTCCCGCGCAATTCGGTTGCGACATAGAAGGCTTGGGTGAAGTCATAGACAAATTGAACGAAGCCGTTGACGTCACGAAAACCTCCAGTCGCCGCATAGGCCGGGCGTGTGGCCAGGGCATTCGCCGCCGACACAGTGAAATAGCTCTCGGCATAGCTGTCGTCCATATAGGTCGTGCGCGCGCCGATAATCGCAGAGATGTTCTTGGTCCAGCGGCTGCCCCAGGCCACCTCGCCATTAATCAACAGGCCGCCATGACCGCCACCGACTTCCTTGCGGAAATCGCCCTTGAAACGCCAGGCGGAAACGAAACCTTCAAAAAACACACCCACCTCAGTTCCTATATCTATATCGGGCAGGCCGGTCAAATTCACCGAATCCCCCGATTCGCGACCGAAATCAAAGGTAATCCTGGGTCCCGCCCGAAGTGTCCGTTTGCGCCACATGTTCCAGCCGATGCCTTGTTGCGTGGATAAAAACAAGGTGCCGGCATAATTCACGTCCAACAGGGGCAGGATTCGCGCTGACACTTCATCGGAACCAAGATATTCCGGCGCCGCGACGGTGCCCAGCCCGGCATTGACGCGAAAAGGGCTCACATTTCCCCGTCTTGCCGGCAACACGGCATTGGCGGCAGACGTCCAAAGCTCCCAGTCATTATACCTAACGTCCAGCCCCGCCCCGGCCTGGGCCATGGACAAGCTCAACGCCAATAGCAGCACCGGCAGCACGGCGCGCCGCAGAGCGAAAAAAACGCCACCAATCAAGAACCCGCCCATTGCCTATCCTTTTTCGCCTCCCCGTGCCCTTGCGCAAACTATCCCATGCCTCACCAAAGTGACAAGCAGCCCTCAATCGGACAATAATGAAGCCACATGCTCGGCGATGGCCAAAGAGGCGGTCAAGCCCGGTGATTCAATACCATAAAGGTTTATCAGCCCCGGCACGCCATGGTTGTCCGGTCCTTGAATCAGAAAATCCTCGGCCCCGGCCCCGGCACCGGGCCTTTGCAGCTTGGGCCGCATGCCACTATAGGCTGGTTGCAACGAATCGTCCGGCAGGCCTGGATAATAGCGGCGCACTGCATCATAGAAAACATCAGACCGGTCCGGTTCGACGCGATAATCGACGGCGCCGTCCATATCCTCCACCGCTCCCTCCAACCATTGCTGGTCCGGGCCGAAGCGCGCCTGGCCGCCCAGATCGATCGTCAGATGGACGCCGAGACTGGCCGAAGCCGGCACCGGATAAATCAGGCGGGAAAACGGCTGCCGGCCAGCAAGGGAAAAATAATTGCCTTTGCAGTAATACAGCGGTGGCACCGTGTCCGGATTCAAACCGTCGATGGTTCGGGCCAAAGGCTGGGCATAAAGGCCGGCCGCATTGATCAACCGCTGGCAGGCCAAATCCATTTCGCCGCCGTCTTCGCTGCTAACGCGCAGTGCGATACCATCGTCCAGCACCCGCCCGCCTATGGCGCGGCTGCGAAAGGCAATGACGGCGCCGTGATCCTCCGCTTCGCCCTGATAGGCCAGCATCAAGCCGTGGCTGTCGATAATACCCGTGGAAGGGGACACCAGCGCCCCGGTGCAAAACAATGCCGGCTCCTGGCTCATAGCCTCGGGCGCGCTGATTTCATACAAATCATCGACCCCATTGGCCGCCGCCTTGGCTTTGATGCCGGCCAGAATTTCCAGTTCGTCGGGAGAGGTGGCGACGATGAACTTGCCGCTATTTCGATGTGCCACGCCGTGGGCTGCGCAAAACTCGTAGAGCAAGGCTTTGCCGGCGACGCAGAAGCGGGCCTTCAAACTATTCTTGGCGTAATAGATCCCGGCATGGATCACCTCGCTATTGCGTGACGAGGTTTCCGTGCCGATGGCATCTGCGGCTTCCAGGACGACGACCTCGTCGCCGGCCAGGGCCAGTTCCCGGGCGATGGCAAGGCCGACCACGCCCGCCCCTACCACTATGCTGTCCACACGTTCGACCATGGCGCGCAACTTGGCCTGGGTCGATGCCTGGGTCAAGCAGCTGTGATTTGCACCGTGGCACCTTCATGGCAACCATAGGGCAAAAGGAAAGGATAACCTCTCATGCGACCATATCTGAATATTACCGTCTTGGCCGTACTGGCCTGGTTGGCGGCGCCAGCGCAACTTCAGGCCAATCCCGGACAATGGCGCTCTGAATGGCCCAAGACGGATTTCGATAAGCATTCGGTGCCATTCGACCAGATCATGTCGGGCGGGGTGACAAAAGACCGCATTCCCTCCATCGATCAACCCCGCTTTGTCGCAGTGGCGAAAGCCGAAGGTCTGGCGCCGACCGAGCCGGTCGTCGGCCTGACCATCAATGGCAGGAGCCGAGCCTATCCTCTGTCGGTCCTGATCTGGCATGAAATTGTCAATGACCTCTTTGCCGGCGTGCCGGTGGCGGTGACTTTCTGTCCATTGTGTAACGCCGCAGTGGTGTTTGACCGCCGGGTCGCGGGACAGACGCTGGAATTCGGCACCACGGGCAAACTGCGTTATTCCGATCTTGTCATGTACGATCGGCAAAGCGAAAGCTGGTGGCAGCAATTCACCGGCGAAGCCATCATCGGTGCAATGATGGGAGAAAAATTGCGGTTTCTGCCCGCCCGGTTGGAGTCATTTGCGAAGTTCAAGGCCCGCGCGCCTGAGGGCGAAGTCCTGGTGCCAAGCAATCCAAATATGCGCCGCTATGGCATGAACCCGTATGCCGGCTATGATTCATCACACACGCCGTTCTTGTACCGCGGTAAACTGCCGGAAGTCGTCGCCCCCCTGGCCCGTGTGGTGGCGGTCGGCGATCGCGCTTGGTCGGTGGATTTTCTGCAGATCAAGAAACGCATTGAAACCAAGGACGGCCTGGTCCTGACCTGGGAATATGGGCAGAATTCAGCGCTTGATAGTGCAATCATCGCCGAGGGTTATGATGTAGGCAACGTCCTCGTGCAGCGGCGAGATGGCGATGGTCAACTGGTGGATGTGCTGTACCGGGTCGACTTTGCCTTTGCCTTTTACGCCTTCCACCCGACGGCGAAGATCATCGTTGACTAGTTGGCAGGGGGCATCGGCGGGAACAACACTGGACAAGTCACCATCGCATACAATGTAATATGGTGATGGCCCCAAAAAAACGCGACATAACGGCAACCGACGGCCGTACGGACGTTCAAGGTTTCCTGAACAAACTGGCCGCGACAACCACTGCCCATGCCGCCGGGACGCGTGGCCGGCTGTTGTTCGCCATGGACGCGACTGCATCACGAGAGCCGAGCTGGGACACCGCCTGTCAAATCCAGGGCGACATGTTCGCCCAGACGGCGACCCTGGGGGGCCTGGATGTGCAACTGGCCTATTACCGGGGGTACAAGGATTTCCGCGCCACACCCTGGGTTTCCACCTCGGCCGATCTGATCCCGTTCATGAGCCGCGTGCGCTGCCTGGGCGGACAGACCCAGGTGGAAAGGTTGTTGCGCTATGCGGTGCGGGAAACCACGAAACAGCGGATCAACGCCCTGGTCTTCGTCGGCGACTGTCTGGAAGAGGATATTGACCAGGTTTGTACCGTGGCCGGCGAACTGGGTATGTTGGGGGTTCCGTGTTTTCTATTCCACGAGGGTTTTGAACCGACGGCAAGCCGGGCCTTTAAGCAAATTGCGACACTGACCCGGGGCGCCTATTGCCGCTTTGATGCCTCGTCCGCGACACAGTTGCGGGATTTGCTTGCCGCCGTTGCTGTCTATGCCGCCGGCGGGCGCAAGGCGCTGTCGGATTTTTCCCAGGGCAAGGCCGCCAGCGTTCTGCAGATCGCCCATCAGGTGAGCGCACGGCGATCATGATTGGCTACTTCATATTGGGGGTTTGTTTGCTGGGCGCCTTGGGGTTGATGGGCAAATTGCTAGTCACCGCGGACCCGAAATTCCTTGCCAAGGTTTTGCGCTATACGGCGTTTGGCCTGTGTGCCGCGGTGGCCCTATTTCTTTTGTTGACCGGGCGCTTTGCCCTGGGCCTGCCCCTGGCGTTCATGGCCGCTGCATTTCTGCGCCGATGGGCCCTGCCCAAGTTGGGGCCGCGCATTGGCGGCGGGTCGGGGCCGTCCACGGGCCGCAGCTCAAACGTGGAAACCGACTATCTGCGCATGACCCTGGACCATGATAGCGGCGCCATGCGTGGGGAGGTGCTGCGGGGCACCTACGCGGGCCGTGACCTGAACGGTCTGACCTTGGACGAGTTGATTGAATTGCTGGCGGAATGCCAGCGTGAAGATGGCGAGGCGGCGCAGGTGTTGGAAGCCTATTTGGACAGGACCCAGGGTAGTGATTGGCGCCGGAACGCCGAAGATCATGGTCAGCATCACGGCGGGCGCAGTGGTGCCAATCGTCATGCGGGAATGGGCAGTATGAGCCTGGTAGAGGCGTGTGAGGTTTTGGGCCTGGAGGCCAATCCGTCGCCCGGTGAGGTTCGCGCCGCACATAAACGCCTTATGTTGAAACTGCACCCGGACAAGGGCGGCTCTTCCTACCTTGCGGCAAAAATCAATCAGGCCAAGGATTTGTTGCTGGGCGTGTGACGGCATGGCTTGCGTGGTGGCCTTGGCCATGGCAGAAGGTCGTCACGGCGCCGGACTATTTTCAATTTGCGCAATGGTACGAAGGGTTCGATTGGCATGCGTGTACGCAAGGCGGTTTTTCCCGTGGGCGGATTAGGCACGCGTTTTCTGCCAGCAACCAAGGCGTTGCCAAAAGAGATGTTGCCTATTGTCGATAAACCCTTGATCCAATACGCGGTTGAAGAAGCTCATGCGGCTGGAATTGAAGAGTTTATCTTTGTCACCGGCAGGGGCAAAACGGCGATCGAGGATCATTTCGATCATTCCTATGAACTGGAAGATCTGCTGTCCTCGCGCAACAAGCTGCAGGCCCTGGAAGCATTGCGGGCCGCCGTTCCCGGCGCCGGCCAGATCGCCTATACCCGGCAACAAGTGCCCCTTGGTCTTGGACATGCGGTCTGGTGCGCCCGAAAATTGGTGGGCGACGAGCCTTTTGCGGTCCTGCTGGCCGATGATCTGATCTTGAGTGAAGAGCCCTGCCTGAAGCAAATGGTGGCTGCCGCCCACGAAACCAAAGGCAACATTGTCGCTGTGATGGATGTGCCTCGCGAACAAACCTCACGCTACGGCATCTTGGACGTAGGCAGCGACGATGGCCGCCTGGCCGAGGTTCGGGGCCTGGTGGAAAAGCCCGAACCGGCCGCGGCGCCATCCACCTTGTCGGTCATTGGGCGTTACATTCTGATGCCTGAGGTGTTTGACCATCTGAGCCGAAAGGAACCGGGCGCCGGTGGGGAAATCCAGTTGACGGACGCAATGGCCAGAATGCTTGGCGGGAAGCCTTTTCATGGTCTGCGCTTTGACGGCACGCGTTTTGATTGCGGCGATAAATTGGGATTTTTGCAGGCGACGATCGCCTTTGGTCTGGCCCGGGATGATTTACGGCAAGGTCTAGGTGATTATTTATCGATGATCGCCAAGGACCTCTAGAATCGTGAAGCCAATGCCGAAATCAAGAACAAGGCGTACCTAGCGATGCATGTCACCATGATCGGAACCGGCTATGTCGGTTTGGTATCGGGCGCTTGTTTTTCCGAATTCGGGCATACCGTTACCTGCGTCGATAAGGATGCGGGCAAGATTGACGCCCTGCTGGCGGGCCGCATACCGATTTTTGAACCGGGTCTTGAGGAACTGGTGGCGACCAATGTCGCGGCCGGCCGCCTGACCTTTACGACGGAACTGCAACGGCCAGTGGCGGATGCCGATGCAGTGTTTATTGCAGTCGGCACGCCGTCCCGCCGAGGTGATGGTCATGCGGATCTAAGCTACGTCTTTGATGCCGCACGCGAAGTGGCAACGGCCCTCGATGGCTATACCGTGATCATCACCAAATCCACTGTGCCGGTCGGTACCGGGGCGGAAGTGGCTAGAATTATTGGCGAATGCCGGCCGGATGCCGAGTTTGATGTTGCCTCAAACCCAGAGTTTTTGCGCGAAGGCGCAGCGATCAGCGATTTCATGCACCCGGATCGCGTGGTTGTGGGCACTGAAAGTGACAGGGCCCGTGAGATTATCCGCGAATTGTACAGATCCCTGTTCTTGAACGAGACACCGGTGATGTTTACCGCCCTGCAGACGGCGGAATTGATTAAGTATGCCGCGAATGCGTTTTTGGCCACAAAGATCACCTTTATCAACGAGATCGCCAATCTCTGCGAACAGGTTGACGCCAATGTCCAGGACGTGTCCCGTGGCATCGGCCTGGATGGCCGCATCGGCAACAAATTTCTGCACGCGGGTCCCGGCTATGGCGGCTCCTGCTTCCCCAAGGACACCCTTGCCCTGTTGCGCACGGCCGAGGGTTTCGGCCTGGCGTTAAACATCGTCAAGGCCACGGTGGCGGTCAATGATCAACGCAAGAGGGACATGGCACAAAAGGTCATCGATGCCTGCGGTGGCTCGCTACGGGGCAAATCTGTTGCGATCCTGGGCCTGACCTTCAAGCCGAACACCGACGACATGCGCGATTCTCCCAGTCTGGATATCATCCCGGCCCTGCTGGCGGCGGGCGCCAAGGTCCGGGCCCACGACCCCGAGGGCATGGACGAGGCGCGTAAATTGTTGACTGGGATCGAATATTGCGACGACGCCTATGACGCCTTGGCCGATGCGGATGCCCTGGTGATCGTCACGGAGTGGAACGCGTACCGCGCCCTGGACATGCCTCGCGTGAAAGCGCTTTTGCGGGCGCCCGTTCTGATCGATATGCGCAACATCTACGACCCCGGGACCATGTACGATCTGGGTTTCACCTATGTTTCAATTGGCCGTCCAGCGGTGAATCCCTGAACCTGGGAAAGGATACAAGATCCAAAATCACGCCTTTCATGCCACGGTACTGCGCGAATACGATGTGCGCGGCGTTGTCGGCGACACTCTGTCCACGGCGGACGCCTATGCGGTTGGCCGTTCATTTGGATCCATTGTAGCGCGCGGAGCCGGGCAAAGGGTCGCCGTGGGCTATGACGGTCGCCTGTCCTCGATCGAAATGGCGGACCATCTTGTCCGGGGCCTGAACGATGCTGGAATTGACGCCCTGCGGATCGGCCGCGGGCCGACACCCATGCTGTATTTTTCGGTTTATCATTTGCAGGCCGATGCCGGGGTAATGATCACTGGCTCGCACAATCCGGCGGATTATAACGGTTTTAAGATGATGCTGGGTGGCAAGGCATTTTTCGGTGATCAGATCCAGGAACTTGGCCGCCTGGCCCTGGCGGGGGAATGGGCCCAGGGCGAGGGCGGATCGGAAAATCACGACGTGCGCCCGGCCTATTTGGAAGAACTGACCGCAGCCTATACCACCGAAGTCCCGCTTTCCGTGGCCTGGGATTGCGGCAATGGCGTGGCCGGCGATATTCTTCCTGAATTGATCACAAGACTGCCGGGACGCCATGTGGCTTTGAATGAAGTGGTCGACGGCACCTTTCCGGCCCACCACCCCGACCCCACGGTGGCGGAAAATTTGGTGCAATTGCAGTCAACCGTGCGCCAGAACAGCCTGGACTTGGGAATCGGCTTCGACGGCGACGGCGACCGCATTGGCGTGGTGGACGGCCAGCAGCGGATTTTATGGGGCGATCAATTGTTGGCGATCCTGGCCCGCGATGTCTTGGAGGAGCGGCCCGGCAGTACCATTATCGCCGACGTGAAAGCCAGCCAGGTACTGTTCGACGAGGTGGCCCGGCTTGGTGGAAAACCATTGATGTACCGCACGGGCCATTCCCTGATCAAAAGCAAGATGGCCGAGACCGGCGCGCCCTTGGCGGGCGAAATGAGCGGCCATATCTTCTTCGCTGATAAATATTATGGCTTTGACGATGCCTTGTATGTGGCGGTGCGTTTTCTGGATGCCGTGGCCCGCGCCGGGCAAAGTGTGGCCGCGTTGCGCGACAGCCTGCCGCAAATGGTCAACACGCCGGAAGTACGGTTTGATTGCGACGATGCGCGTAAGTTTCAGGTGGTGGACGAGGTCGTCAACCAGTTGCGGGCCCAGGGCGCCGATTTTTCCGATATCGATGGCGCTCGTGTTTCGACCCCTGATGGCTGGTGGCTGCTGCGGGCTTCCAACACCCAGCCGGTCCTGGTGGTCCGCTGCGAGGCCGGCGACGAGGCGGGATTGGCGCGCCTCAAGGCAGCGGTTACCGCTGCGCTGGCGCCTTGCGGCGTGACTCCACCGTCAGATTTTTAGCCGAATTTGCTCAAGAATTTGACCAGGGCGCGGGTGCGGTCGGTGAACAGTTTCGGGATGAAATAGCTGCCGGCCGCGCGGTGACCAACCTCGCCAAAGGTGGGATAAGGCCAGATGGTGCCGGCCATGGTGCCTATTTTCATGCCCTGCGCCACCGCCATGACCCAGGGCTGAATGAGTTCGCCGGCGTGCGGGCCGACGATGGAGGTGCCTAAAACGCGGCCATTCTTGGCCGTCACGATCTTGATCAGCCCGACCGTATCCCGCTCTGCTTGGGCCCGGTCATTCTCCGCGAAGGGAAAGCGTAATATTCGGATATCGCCGGACTGAGCCCTGGCCTGGTCTTCGCGCAGGCCCACGTGGGCCAATTCCGGGTCTGTGTAAGTAACCCAGGGGATTGCGGTCTGCTTGGCCTTGGCGGGCAGGCGAAACAGGGCATTGCGGATAACGATGCCGGCATGATGCCCGGCCACATGGGTGAATTGCAAGCCGCCAGCCACATCGCCAATGGCGAAGATCTTCTTGTTCGAAGTGCGCAGACGACGATCGACCAGGATACCCTTGGCTGAATACTCTACACCGGCGGCTTCCAGGTTCAGTTCCGCCACATTCGCCTTGCGGCCGGCCGCCAACAACAGATGACTGCCCTGCACGGTACCGCCATGGTCGACCCGGACAGCTATGCCGTTCGCATCATTGTCCAGGCTGGCGGCGACACTTTCGACCCTGACACCTGTCCGGATATCAACTCCTTCCCTGGCCAGCCTGTCATGCACCAGCTTGGCCAGTTCGCCGTCGTCATTGGGCAACAACCGGGCCATTTCGATCAACGTCACCTGGGTCCCCAGGCGCTGGTGAGCCTGGGCCATTTCGACCCCGATGGGGCCACCGCCAATGACAATCAGATGCGCCATGGCCCGGTCATAATCAAACAGGGTTTCGTTGGTCAGATAGGGCACGTTATCCAGGCCTGGAATAGGTGGCACCATGGGCGATGAGCCCGTTGCAATGACAAAGCGACGCGCCTTCACGGATCGCCCGCCGACCTCAATCTCGCCAGGGCCGGAAAAATGTGCGGCGCCCTGGATCACGTTGACGCCCAGGGCCCGGAAACGTTCCACCGAATCATGTGGGGCGATGGCGGCAATAACGTCGCGGACATGCTGGCGGACAGCGACCGGGTCCACGGCCAGAGGGCCGGTAGCCAATCCGAACCGGGCGGCGTTGGAAATGATATGGGCGGACTTGGCCGCGGCCAATAACGCCTTGGAGGGTACGCAGCCAAAGTTCAGGCAGTCACCGCCCATCAAGTGCCGCTCCACCAAGGCTACAGAGGCGCCAAGCTGACTGGCGCCGGCCGCCACCGACAACCCGCCCGAACCGGCGCCGATGACGCAAATGTCAACCTTCAGCGCCGCGTTCATCCTGCTGTGTCCTTGCCTTGCCTGCGTGCCTGAAAAAATTTGTACAACAAGGGCAAGGCCGACAAAATCGCCAGACCGATCAGCGCCGCTAAAACATCATGGCTCAAAAGAGAGCCAACCGATAACTTTTCGTCGCTTTCCAGGATACTATCCAGACCCGTACCGACCTGGGCAAAAACGAAGGTGCCCGGAATAATACCGATGAAGGTCGCCAACACATAATCCCGTAACCTGACGCCCAAAAATGCCGGGACCAGATTGACCAGAAAAAACGGGAACAACGGAATAAGCCGCAGAATAAGCAGATAGTTGAAGGCGTTTTCCCGAAATCCATCTTCCATTTTCAGCAGGGCAGGCCCGGCCCGGGCCCGCAAGGGGTCGCCCAGGGCGGTCTTGGCGATCAAGAATATTGCCGTGGCACCGGTTGTGGCACCAACAACCACTAGAAGGGTGGCCATGACGCTACCGAAAAAAAACCCACTGGTCACTGTCATAAGCAAGGCGCCGGGCAGGGAAAACGCCACCATCACCGCGTAGGCGACGACGAAGCACAAAGCCATGAAAACTGTGTGATCAGCGACATACATGGCCAGATCGGCGCGGTACAGACGCAAGCTGTCCAGGGTGAAATAGGCATCGCCACCAACCGCCAAAAAAGCGATTAAGCCGGCCGCTAAGACCAGTAAGGGCCACAATCGGCGCAGGGACAGCAATGGCACACGCGCGGCGGCCTTTTCATCTCTCTCGCCGTGGTTCTGGCCGCTCATGGTAAGATCCCAAAAATGTCCGAAGGCGACTATAGCGTAATCCCGGCCTTGAACTAGAGTGGATGTCTTGGCAAATCGACAACCTCATCAGGTTACCGTGAAGGTGTTGCTGTCCGATCTCGCGGCGGCCGGGCGGGGCGGTTGTACAGGGGCTCCGGGCGGCGTTGACTTCTCGTAATCGAGACCGTATACAGCGCGTCTTGTTTTGGGCCCCTAACGGGCTAATTTTTTGATGGAGGTTGAGGGGTGAAACGCACCTACCAACCCAGCAGACTGGTCCGCAAACGCCGGCATGGCTTTCGTCACCGCATGGCGACCGTTGGCGGTCGCCGTCTTCTGGCAAAGCGCCGGTCCAGGGGCCGCAAGCAACTTTCGGCATAGGATGATTCCGGCCCGGATTACTGGGTTATTGGGATCTGTGTGTATTGAAATGGTGCATAGTGATTTGGGGCTCGTGCGCCTGAAAAGGCGCGCGGATTTTTTGCGCGTGGCAAAGTCCCGTCGGCGTTTCGCGGCGCCAGGTCTGGTCTTGCAGGTCGCCGGCCGGCAAAACGCCCGGCCAGGTCTCACGAGGCGGCAATCTGGCGTGGACGAGGGATCGGAGACTGCTGTGGGTATTGGTTTCACGGCCAGTAAAAAGGTCGGCAACGCAGTTGCGCGCAATCGCGCAAAACGGCGTTTGCGGGCAGTGGTCGCAGAAGTGATTCCAGGGTACGCCGTGGGCGGCCGTGACTATGTACTGATTGGCCGCAAGGCAACTCTGCGACGGCCTTACGCAGATCTGCTGGCCGATTTGAAGCAGGCGTTGCGCCGCACCGACAGTCTGGCGCCACCACGTGCGGAAAAGGCGCCGTCATGAGTGACCTGGCAAACCTTTTGCTGCGCGGGGCAATCCACATTTACCGTCTTTGCCTGTCGCCTCTATTGCCCGGTCAATGCCGCTATTTGCCCAGCTGTTCCCATTATGGCCTGGAGGCCTTGCATCTGCATGGTCCCGTTCGCGGTATCTGGCTGACCCTTCGGCGGCTGACGCGGTGTCATCCCTGGGGTGGCCATGGCTATGACCCGGTACCGCAGAGCAATCAGCCTCATCTGACCTGCCCGCCTGCTGGCCGCCCGCTGACGACCCGTCGGCCAACCTATAATATCGATAAAGCGACGCCACATGTCTGATCAACGTAATCTTATCATCGCGATCGCCCTGTCCTTGGCGATCCTGCTGGGCTTTCAATACTTTTGGGAGACGCCGCGGCAACAACAGCAGCAGCAACAGCACGCCGAAAATCAGGCCACGCAGGGCACGGACGGATCAATGATTCCGACTGCGCCAAACGCCGCAGGCGGCGCCGGAACGGGCGCCGTCGGAACCCTTCCGGGGGCGCCTGGGATAACCGCGGTGCCGGGGGCTGCGAACGCGCTTGCCAGCCGCGACGCCGCCTTGAAACAATCACCACGCGTGGCCGTCAATGGCACCCGGCTGGGCGGCTCCATTGCCCTGAAAGGCGCCCGCATCGATGATCTGACCCTGCTGGACTACAAGGCCAGAATCGACGACGACAGCCCCGCCGTCACCCTGCTGTCGCCGCGTGGCGCCGCGAACCCGTATTTCAGCCAGTTCGGGTGGGTGCCTGTTGGCGAACTGACAGTTCCCGACGGCGATTCCCTTTGGCAGGCCGACCGTCCGTCCCTGGTACCGTCGCGGCCCCTGACCTTGAGTTGGGACAACGGCGACGGCGTGCGCTTCATCCAAGTCATCGAAATCGACGATGCCTTTATGCTGACAGTGACCCAAAGAGTGGAAAATAACTCTGGCCAGGCAATTTCCATCCATCCCTTTGGCCGTATATCCAGGACACATACGCCGGATACCCTTGGATTTTATATTCTCCATGAAGGCCCGTTGGCGGTTTTCAACGACACCTTGAAAGAGGTCGACTACGACGACCTGCAGGAAAGCCCGACAGACGCGACGAAAAGCGTTGGCGGTTGGATCGGCATCACGGACAAATACTGGCTGGCGGCTTTGATCCCCGACCAGAAGGAGCCTTTCGCCGGCACCTTCCGTTACAGCCAACCCAACAAACAAGATACCTATCAGGCCGATTTTTTGACCCAGGCGCCGCAGGTGATCGTACCGGGGGCGACGGCGCAAACCATCAGCCACGTCTTTGCCGGCGCCAAGGAAGTGCACTTGCTGGACAAATACGAAACGCAATTGGGCATCGCGCGGTTTGATCTGGCTGTGGATTTCGGCTGGTTCTATTTCCTGACCAAGCCGCTGTTCTTCATCCTGGACTATTTCTTCAAGCTGCTGGGCAATTTCGGCTTGGCGATCCTGTTGCTGACCGTCTGTATCAAGGCGGTGTTCTTCCCCCTGGCGAACAAATCCTACAAGGCCATGAGCAAGATGAAGGCCCTGCAACCGGAAATGACCAAGTTGCGGGAACGCTTTGGCGACGACCGGACCAAGATGAACCAGGAAATGATGGGCCTCTACAAGCGGGAAAAGGTCAACCCGGCGGCAGGCTGTCTGCCGGTGGTGGTTCAGATTCCGGTATTTTTCGCCTTGTATAAGGTCATGTTCGTGACCATCGAAATGCGCCACCAACCATTCTTTGGCTGGATCCAAGATCTCTCGGCCCCGGATCCCATGTACATCTTCACTTTGTTTGGCGCCATTCCCTGGGACCTGCCGCAATTCCTGATGATCGGCATCTGGCCGGTCTTCATGGGCGCCAGTATGTATCTGCAGCAATTGCTGAACCCGCAACCGGCGGATCCGGTTCAGGCCAAGATCTTCCTGTTCATGCCGTTGTTCTTCACCTTCCTGCTGGGCAGTTTCCCTGCCGGTCTGGTGATCTATTGGACGTGGAACAATGTTCTCTCCATCACGCAGCAATGGGTCATCATGAAACGGATGGGCGTGCCGATTAAGAGCAAGTGAATGAACCAGATTTCGGCGGGCGATGACGACAGCGCGAAGGCCGCGGCGGCCATCGAGAGGGGCCGGTTGCTTTTCGCCCAGGAATGCGAATTCGTCATGGGCGTGCGTACGGAGGCGGACCTGCCGAAACCGGAACTGCCCGAAGTGGCCTTTGCGGGCCGTTCCAATGTAGGCAAATCCAGCCTGCTGAACGCGTTGACCAACCGGCGTACTCTGGCCCGCACTTCAAACACGCCGGGCCGCACCCGCGAGGTCAATTTCTTCCGTCTTGGCGGGGAATTGATGCTGGTTGATCTGCCCGGCTATGGTTTTGCCCGTGCCGGCAAGGAAGAAATCGCCCGCTGGAACAAATTGATCGAGGACTACCTGCGGGGCCGCGTGAATTTGCGCCGTGTCTGCCTGTTGATCGATGCCCGGCGCGGCATCGCGGCGTCCGATCGCGCCGTGATGGAGCTGCTGGACAAGGCTGCCGTGGTCTATCAGCTTGTCTTGACCAAGGTGGACAAGGAAAAGCCCGGCGCCCTGGCCAAGATACGGGATGAGGCGGCGGCGGAGATCAGCCGCCACGGCGCCGCCTATCCGGAAGTCCTGGCAACCTCGGCCGCCAAGCGGCTTGGCCTGGAAGAGGCCCGTGCCAGTTTTGCCGCGCTGACGGAAAGCGCTTTGGCGGAAAGCACACTGGCGGACAGGAGTTGAGTGGGTTATAAGCCGGCGCCATGACCGATACGCCAGAAGAAGAACAACTACACACCGCACGAACCTTGTCCGAGGCGCTGCCCTACATGCGCCGCTTCGCGGGCCAGACCTTCGTCATCAAATATGGCGGCCACGCCATGGGCAATGCCGAACTGGCGGACAACTTCGCCCGGGACGTTGTGTTGATGAAGCAGGTGGGTATCAATCCGGTGGTGGTACACGGCGGCGGTCCGCAAATTGGCGCCATGCTGGATCGTCTGAAAATCAAAAGCTCGTTCATCGACGGCCTTCGGGTCACCGACGCCGCGACCGTCGAAATTGTCGAGATGGTGCTGTCCGGTTCGATCAACAAGGCGGTAGTTACCGCCATCAACGGCGCCGGCGGCGTGGCCATTGGCCTGTCGGGCAAGGACGGCCGACTGATCGAGGCGCGCAAATTGCAGCGCACCACGCGGGATCCGGATTCCAATATTGAAAAGGTGTTGGACCTGGGCTTTGTGGGAGAACCGGAGCGCATCAATCCTGACCTGCTGCAGATTTTTGCAAAATCCGATCTGATACCGGTGATCGCTCCCATTGGTGTCGGTGCCGGGGGGGAAACATATAACATCAACGCCGACACGGTTGCCGGCAAAATCGCCGCCACTCTGCGAGCCGCCAAACTGGTAATGCTGACCGACATTGCCGGGGTGCTGGACGGGGACGGCGCGTTGATCTCGAAAATGACCCTGGACCAGGCTGATGTTTTGCAGCGCAGGGGGGTCATCAAGGGCGGTATGATCCCAAAGCTGGAAACCTGCCTAAGCGCCGTGCAACAGGGCGTCGGCGCGGCCCATATTCTGGATGGCCGGCTGCCCCACGTGCTGTTGCTGGAAGCCTTCACCGCCGCTGGTGTCGGCACCATGATCGAAGCCGGCGGCTAGCCGTGAATAACCTATCAAGACTCCATGGCCAAGGCTGCTACCGCAATCGTTTCAACTGTTGTTCCAGTTCGGCCGCGCTGAGAGGATAATCGATCCCGTCGCGGGCATTCAGTATGGATTGCGGACGCACGCGGGCAATGCGGAGTTGTAATTGCATTGCCGTACGCATTGACAGGTCGGCTTTCCAGGCCAATGCGGTCACTGCCCGCGCGTTCGCCGAATCCAGGACTTCATCGACGACGTCAGCTGAAAATCCGCTGTTCAAGGCAATGCCATGAACGATGAACCCCCGGTCACCAGCATCGATCGCCTCTTGTAGTGTTTCATCGTTCAGCCCACCGCTGTTGAACAGCGCGGTGGCCGCGTTCTTGCCGCTATCCGTCCGCTCCGGATCCGGACTTTTCTTCTCGGCGGTGCTATCGGAACCAATCTCTTCCCGCACGGCCTTGGCCAGATCGGCCGCCGTGGCCGCGTCGATATCGTTGCGGCTGCATAGAGTTTCCACCAGCGATGTGGCCACAAACCCCGCAATGCGGCGAATTGCACCGTCGGTCAATGACGGCCATTTCACCAGGGGCTTATGCCAGGGCTCCACTGTGGTGGCATTGTCAATGATCCAATCCAGCGTATCTTCGCGCAATTGCGCGCTATCGTTTGCCAATAAGGTGGCGACCGCCTTGGCATCCAGAGTCTGGGCCACCGCATCGGCGACGTCACCGCCCAAACCCCGGCGCTTTGCGATGGCGCTTAGGGTCCCGGCCTCCCGCCCTGCCGCAATGATCTCCAACAGATCCTGATCACTCAAAAGAGGCGAGAATTGCAGTACCGGGGCAGCGACGATGACCTCCAGGTCCCGGGCCAACTGCAAAACGATGTCCTTGGGCACGCCGTCAGCGGATTTCAGATGTTCCGAGATGATGGCCCGGACCCTGGGCAATTGATCCGCCGCCAGTTGGCGTAGCACCGTGATTGTCAGCGCTTCCGCCTTCTCTCTTTGCTCGGCGGACCATTCGGGCACCAGACAGCCAATCTTGTCGGCCAATTGGTAGCGGACCTCGTCATCACCGTCCTGCACCAGCTTGGCATCCGCTTGACGCGGCGTTGAACGGTTGGAGGCAATGGCGCGGCGCACTTCGGGCACATTGTCATCGGCAAGGTAATATAGAACCTCTGGCTGGGTATCTTCGCGCCTGGCCAGGCGCAGGCGTTCCTTGGTGTTGTCCTTTTCCAGCGTGTTGCGCTGTTCTTCATAGCTTTTCGGCTTCGAAATTCGGTCCAGTAACGACTTCAACATGTCGAAAATTCCTCCGCATCGCGTCCAGCTTCGCCCGCGTCAGACCCTTCCGCCAACATCGCTTGGCCGCGCCCTTTGCTCTTCGCCTGGTAAAGGGCGCGATCGGCCCGACTGATTAAACTGTCCAGGTTTTCATCAGTTTCGGGATCGGCTACGGCAATGCCGATGGAAAGGGACAGGGGGCGTTTTGCATCCCCCGAGAAACGCTGTAAGCCCGTGGCGGCGCCCAGCAGTTCTGCCGCTTTGTGCCGGGCGCCCTCCGGACCGGTCTCCTCCAGCCAGACGACGAATTCATCACCGCCCAGGCGGCCTGATATGTCGCTCTCACGGCCTTCACTGTTGCTCAATAATTTGGCCACGGCGACCAGGGCGGCATCACCGACCTGATGACCATGAGTGTCATTGACGGATTTGAAATGGTCCATATCAATATACAACAGGGCGCCAAAGCGCTTCTGGCGCTTGTGCTGGGCAAGGCGTTTGCCGACGGTGTCATGAAAGCCGCGCCGGTTCAGCAAACCGGTTAGCTCATCAACGCTCGATAATTCTTCCAATCGCTCTTGTACTTCCGCCTGGGCGATAGCAATACCCAACTGCGAGGCGATATCCAGCAAGGTTGTCACCGCTTCCCCCAACGTGCCGGCGTCGTTCAGGGCAACCGCCAGCACGCCTTTGGGCTGATAGCGGAAATGGCAAGGCACCAGTAAAAGTTGCTGCCCGGCAATGACCGCGTGGCTAACGCGGTCAAGATCGCCGGCGAAGCTTTGCTCCGCCTCTACCAGAATATCAATGTCCGGGGCCCCGGCGGCGATACGGTCAACGGCCAGCTCCAGGCCGCCGTCATTGCTTCCGCGCAGGATCCAGATGTGTGTGGCCTTGATCGCTTCGGCCGTGGCGGCGGCGGCGGCGGAAAACATCTCGTCCGGGGTCATGGCGTCGCGAATGGAATCAACAATGGAACGGCTTAATCTCTCCCTTTCCTGCGCGCGGGCCAGGGCAGCTTGATGCAGCGTATCCTCGGTGATATCACGGCAAACCCCGCGTACACTCTGCAGGGCACCCGCATCATCAAATACCGGCAGGCACGAGACGCGTGCGCAGGCGCGTGTCCCATTGCGGTCCAGTAACCAGCATTCGACCTCGTCCAGATGGGTTCGGCTTTCAAATGGGTTCGGCCCGCGATCGCCGGCCTCCCCAGCATTCCCGGTTACCGGCTCGGCCAGCAATTCCCGCGCCGGACGGCCGTCCAACTCGTCAGGGGTATAGCCCAAGAGACCGCGGCCGGAAACATAGGCAAAGCAGCCATCCGAGTCGGTCTCCCAAACGAAGTCGGTCGAGCAGGATACCAAATCTTTGAATAATTGCCGCGAAGCGACCAAGGCTCGGCTGAAATTCACATCAAATGTGCTGTCCCGCGCCAACAGCAAAATTCTCTCTGGTGCCAGATCGGTGTCGCCCGCGGAACCAACCCCGCCCGGCGCTTCTACAGCCCCGCTTTCCGGTAGCAAGGTAATATCGAAAACGCCCTCCCCGGTCGGTATCGGTAACTGAAATCGCTTGGTTTGTATGGCGCCGCCCATGACCACTATTTGCAACATGGCGCGAAGGTCGCCGCCCAATGGTCCGCGCAAGGCAGCCAGGATGGGATCCGCAAGGGCGTTGGCCAACAATACCGTTCCCGCCCCGTCGAATAATGCCATCGGACCGGCGTAATCCGCCATCAGATCGGCGGTCCGCAGCGTCAAGAGTCCGCTGATATCGGCCGCGCCTGATGGCAAAGGTCTGGCGACTTCGCCTCGTGCCGCGCGTTTCATATGGAGTTTTGCCACGTTGCCCGCTTTGTCTTTGCCGCGCCCCGTCTTAGGGTCTCTGGAATGCCATAGACTATCCAATGGGCTCTTAACGGCGCCTTAATTGCCGGCGTTTTGCCCGGGCATTTTCCCCCAGGCATTACAGTTCTTTCGCCAGCAGTTTGACCATTTCCTCCGGTGTTAACGGATAATCGGTGCCAAGGCGGGCATTCAGCATTTTCTTCGGTGGAATACGGGCGGTACGGCTTTGCAATTGGATCGCCGTGCGCATGGACAAATTCGCCTTCCAGGCCAAGGCCGTCACGACCTTGGGCGAGGCAGCATCAATAATCTTGCGCACCACTTCGGGTGCCAGTTCCGAACGCAGGGTCAAGGCTTCCAGAACGAAATCAGCCCGCCCAGATAGGATCGCCTGCTCCATGGCCTCATCGTCCAATAGCATGCTTCGATCCAGATCTCTGGCTTTCTCCTGCTCTTCCACCTGCAACTCGCCCTCGGTCTCATCAATCCGGGCCTTGAGCCGTTGGGTCAGGAAACGGGTGGTATCCCGATCCAGGTTGTTGCGTTCCGCCAATACCTCCAACAGCGAAGAGGCGACAAAACCGGCCACCCGGCGCACCGCCCGGATGGAAAGCTCGGGCCGCATGACCAGCGGTTCGTGCCAGCTTTGCACCTCCGCCGCATTTTCGGTGATCTTGTCCAGGGTCGCTTCCCGCACCGAAGCATTCTTATTGGCCAGCAGTGTCGCCACAGACGGTACATCGAAGGCGGCGACCACCGCGTCGGAAACATCTTCCGAGACATGCTCCCGGCGGGCGATGGCGCATAGAGCTTCCTGTGCGCAGCCCGCCGCGATCACCTCCATCAAATCCAAGTCGCTCAATAATGGTGAGTATTCCAGCACCGGGGCGGAGACAATAACCGCCACGTCCAGAGCCAGTTGCCGTACAATGGAAACGGGAACGTTGCGGCTTTGCTTCAACTCCTCAGCCAACAGGGCCCGAACCCGCGGCAATTGATCCGAGGCCAGTCGTTTGAGCATATCGAAGGTCAGTTCGCGCACCTTGTCTTGCTCGTCGCGAGGCATATCAGGCAATAGCCGGGCGATTTTCAAGGCCAGGTCGCAGCGCACGTCTTCGTCGGCATCCTCGGCCAGCATTTCGTCCGCCTGCACGGGTGTGGCCGGATTGGCCGCCACCGCCTGGCGCACTTCGCCATTTTCATCGCCGGCCAGATAGTACAATATTTCGGGCCGCGTATCAGGCGAGCCGGCCAGTTGCAGACGCGCCGTCAGATCCGAGGCCGCCAATAATTCCTTCTGGGCGCCATAGTCCATGCCGTCCGCGGGACCTTCCCCGGACAATGGTCCCGGGATTTGCACAGGGACGGGCGCCGGCTCGGAAGAGGAACCGGCCGCCGGCGCAAATCTGCGTTTCAAAAGGTTCTTGAGCATCGCGCGAAAAAGTCTATCGGCGGTATATTAAAGTGCTGTTAATGGGCGCTGACCACTCGGCCGCCAACGCAGGTATGGCTTGCCTTTCATGGCGGTTACTCGCAGTCTGGCCGGATGCCGGATTCAACCGCCCCAAAGCTTCAAGATATCGCCGTTTGGATCTTTGATCTGGACAATACTCTTTATCCGTCGGGCTGCGACCTGGGCGCCCAACTGGGGCGGCGCATGGGGGAGTTCGTAGCGCAGTTTCTGGATCTTCCCCTGGATCAGGCCCGGGTCGTGCAAAAGCAGTATTTCCACGCCCATGGTACGACTTTACGCGGCCTGATGGTCGAACATGGCCTGGAACCGGACGAATATCTCGACTATGTCCACAACCTGGATTTATCGGGCATACCCATTGATGACCGCCTGGGCCGGGCCCTGGACGCCCTGCCGGGACGCAAGGTGGTTTATACCAATGCCACCACAAAACATGCCCAACGAGTGGTTGGCCATTTGGGTATAGGGCATCATTTTGATGGCTATTTTGACATCGCCGACGCCGGTTTCGTGCCGAAACCGAACCACGGTCCCTATGATACCGTATTGAATCGTCATGACATCGATCCCTCCCGGGCCGTGATGGTCGAGGACATCGCGCAAAATCTGATGCCGGCTGCCAATCTTGGCATGACCACGGTCTGGGTTCGTGACGGCCGGGACCTCACCCTGGCTGCGGATCAGATCCGCCATGTTCACCACATAACCGACGATTTGCCGGGCTGGTTGCTGGAACTGCCGGCCTGACGATAATCAGATACCGGCGGGGCCGGGCCCTAATGAGTTGACAGAAAGCTGGACCGGGGTAGTTTGCCCAGCGTTTGTAGCGGGGAGAAAGACAATGAATACCAGCAGCCTTGAGACCATTATCGATAATGCCTGGGAAGAACGGGAAGCGGTCAGCCTCAATACCAAGGGCGAAGTACGCGACGCCGTCGATGCGGCATTGGATGCGTTGGACAAGGGCCAGCATCGCGTAGCCGAAAAAGGCGACGATGGCTGGCGGGTCAATCAATGGCTGAAAAGGGCCGTGTTGCTGTCGTTTCGCCTGAATGACATGACGGCAATCGACGGCGGGCCGGGGCCGGGTACGACCTGGTATGATAAAGTGCCGTCCAAGTTTGAAGGTTGGGGTGACAATCAGTTCCGGGCCGCCGGTTTCCGCGCGGTGCCCAACTGCATCGTCCGGCGCTCTGCCTATATCGCTCCCAACGTGGTGCTGATGCCCAGTTTCGTCAACCTGGGTGCCTATGTGGACAGTGGCACGATGATTGATACCTGGGCTACGGTAGGCAGTTGTGCCCAGATCGGTAAGGATTGTCATATCTCGGGCGGCGCCGGAATTGCGGGCGTTTTGGAACCCCTGCAGGCAGAACCGGTGATCATCGAGGACAATTGCTTCATCGGCGCCCGCTCCGAGGTTGCTGAAGGTGTGATCGTCGAGGAAGGTTCGGTCCTCTCCATGGGCGTTTTCATCGGCGCCTCCACCAAGATCGTCAACCGTGCCACCGGTGAAGTGACCTATGGACGGGTCCCGGCCTATTCCGTGGTCGTTCCGGGCTCCATGCCCGGGGCGGACGGTGGGGTCAATCTTTACTGTGCGGTGATTGTCAAACAGGTCGACGCCGGTACCCGGGCCAAGACATCCATCAACGAATTATTGCGCGACTAGATCCTCGGAGCTGCCCAGCATGGCTGATAACAAGCCCACGGACGCGGTCGAATTGACCCGCGCCCTGATCCGTTGCGCTTCCATCACGCCCCACGACGGAGGCGCCCTTGGGGTGACGGCGGCGGCCTTGGAACGCCTGGGCTTTAGCTGTCACCAGATGACATTTTCCGCGCCCGATACGGCGGACGTGGATAACCTGTACGCCCGCCTGGGCGACAGCGGCGCCAATTTCTGCTTTGCCGGTCATACCGATGTTGTGCCGGTGGGCGATGCCGACGCCTGGAGCCTGGAGCCCTTTGCCGCCGACATCCGCGACGGCATATTGTACGGCCGGGGCGCCACCGACATGAAAGGCGCCGTGGCCGCGTTCATCGCCGCCGTTGATGTTTTCCTGACCAGGCGCGGCGGCCAGTTCGATGGCTCGATTTCACTTTTGATTACCGGTGATGAGGAAGGCCCCTCCATCAATGGAACCCGCAAGGTGCTGGACTGGCTGGCGGAACGTGATGAACGCCTGGATCATTGTCTGGTTGGCGAGCCGACGAACCCGGAAAGCCTGGGCGATATGGTGAAGATTGGCCGCCGTGGCAGCCTGACCGGCACTCTGGTGGTGCATGGCGTACAGGGGCATGTGGCCTATCCCCATTTGGCCGACAATCCGCTGCCCCGCTTAACTGAAATTCTGCACCGGCTGACCCATCACACCTTCGATACCGGTACCGAGCATTTCTCGCCCACCAATCTGGAACTGGCAACCATTGACGTGGGCAATACCGCCACCAACGTGATTCCCTCCCAGGCTCGGGCGGTATTCAATATTCGCTTCAATACAGAGCAGACAGCCGACGGCCTGCAGGACTGGCTGCGGCAACAATGCGATGCGGCCGGCGGTGCCTATGATCTAAGCTTTCATCTGTCCGCCGAGCCATTCCTGACCGCGCCGGGCCCTTTCACCGACCTCATTGCCCAGGCGGTCGCCGATGTTACCGGGCAACGGCCCGCCCTGACCACCACGGGGGGCACCTCGGACGCGCGCTTTATTCATCATCATTGCCCAGTGGCGGAATTCGGCCTGATTTCCGAGAGCATGCACAAGGTCGATGAACAGGCATCCGTCAGCGACATAGAGCAGCTGGCCATGGTTTACGCCCGCATGCTGGAACTGTATTTCGCGCCGGATGGCATTGGCGGTGGCATTGGAGATGGAACCGGTGCTGCTTGAAGTCACCCGGTCCATCCATGGCGCCTGGCGCATTGCCCGCCTGGATCCTGATGCGCTGGCCTATTTCAATGTAACCGCGGATGGATTTTGGCGCTCCTTCTCAGCCCTGATCCTGGTCATACCCGTCTATATCGGCTTCCTGATACTCAGCCACAGTCATCAGCCGGGGTTGGAACTGCCAACCGGGCCGGGGACCTCCGTCGAATGGTTTGTCACGGTGAAGCTGGTGTCGTTCGTGGCAAGCTGGCTGATCTTTCCCCTGGTCATGGTGGCGATTTCCAGGCTGTTGGATCTGACGCAAACCTATGCCCAATACATAATTGTCTGGAACTGGGCCAGCGTGCTGGAAATGGCGGTGTTTCTGCCGGCGGTCATGTTGTTTCTATCGGGTGCCTTGCCAGGCCAGGGTGCCGCCATGATCCTGATGGCCGCATATATCACCATGTTGTTCTATGGCTATCTGGTTGCGCGCATCGGTCTGCTCTGCAAGCCGGTCACCGCGGTCGGAATCGTCGTCTTCAACTTCCTGCTGGGGTGGCTTTTCAACGGCCTGGCATCCCAGCTTCTTTAAGCCTTGTTCTCGGGGTAATCGACGGCCGTCAGATATAGTCCTTCGGCCGGCGCCACCGCCCCGCACCGGGTGCGGTCATGGGCCGCCAGGGCGGCGGCCAGGTCCGGCGCCGACCACTTTCCCAGGCCCACCTGATGCAGGCTGCCGACGATGGAGCGCACCTGATGATGCAGGAAAGCGCGGGCCCGCGCCCGGACATGAATTTCGCCATCCTGGCGCCCAACCTGCAACAGGTCCAGTGTTCGAATGGGCGATTTGGCCTGGCATTGAGCCGCCCGAAAAGTGGTGAAATCGTGCTTGCCCACCAGGCATTGCGCGGCCCGCTGCATGGCGTCGGCGTCCAGAGGGCCGCGCACATGCCAGGCCCGGCCGCGGCGCAGCGCCAGCGGCGGGCGCTGGTCGGCGATGCGGTAAAGATAATGGCGAGCGACGGCGGAATGCCGGGCATCGAAGCCCGGCGCCACCGCCTCGGCCCGCAACACGACGACCGGGCGCGGCCTAAGATGATAGTTCACCGCGTCACGCACCTTGTCGCTGGGAAAATGCCGCTGCAAATCGAAGTGCGCCACCTGGCCCAAGGCATGCACACCGGCGTCCGTACGTCCGGCGGCCTGCAATGTCACGGCCTCGCCGGAAAACGCCAGAATGGCCTCTTCCAACGCCTGCTGCACGGCATAGCCATTGGCCTGGCGCTGCCAGCCGACAAAATCCTTGCCGTCGTATTCTATGATCAGCTTATAGCGCGGCATAATACCATTTAGCGTCTATATGGGTCCCTATCATCGCAAAGTGGTATAACAGGCTCACCGGCGTGGCACACGCCCCTCGATGGGATAGGCCGGGTCATTGTAGCCCGGCGTCGATGGATGGCCCATGGGGATCAGACTGTCGACCAGGGCTTCGTCCTCGCTGGTGAACTGATAGTCCAGCGCGCCCAGGTTCTCGGTCCATTGGGCCATGGTTCGAGGACCCGCAATGGCGCCGTGCACCAGTGTGTTGTGCAAAACCCAGGCAAGGGCGAATTGCCCGGCGGTGATGCCCCGTGCCTCTGCATGCCGGCGCAGGGTCTGGGCAATTTGCAAGGACTCCGGCCGCCATTCCGACTGCATCATGCGGCGGTCATTGCGTCCGGCGCGGCTGTCTTCGGGCGGCGCGTCATCCGGCGCATATTTGCCGGTCAGAACGCCACGTGCCAGGGGGCTGTAGGGCACCACGCCCAGGCCGAAATAGTCACAGGCCGGCAGATGCTCGACCTCGGGCATACGGTTCATGGCGTTGTAATAAGGTTGGCTGACAACGGGCCGGTCAACGCCGAGGCCATCGCAGATATGGCAGATTTCAGCAACCCGCCACGCGCGGTAGTTGGATAATCCGAAATAACGGATCTTGCCCTGGCGGATCAGGTCAGCCATGGCATGGACCGTCTCCCGCAGCGGGGTGTACGGATCTTCCTTATGCAGATAATAGATATCAATATAGTCGGTGCCCAGCCGGCTCAGGCTGTCCTCGCAGGCCCGCATCAGCCATTTCCGTGACAGTCCGCGCTGGTTCGGTCCATCGCCCTTGACGCCGGCGACCTTGGTCGCCAGCACCCAATTGTCCCGCTCGCGCGCGATCGCCGCCCCGGTTATCTGCTCGGCCCGGCCGCCGGTGTAGACATCGGCAGTATCTATGAAGTTGACCCCCGCGTCCCGCCCATGGCTGATAATCCGCTCCGCCTCGGCCGCTTCCGTGCGGCCGCCGAACATCATGGTGCCGAGGCAAATCGGCGATACGCGCAGGCCACTACGGCCAAGGGTTTTGTGGTTCATGGCTTAATCCGTATCAGTCTTCGAAAGGCGTCATCGCGAAGGGTTGAGAGCCATTTATAGGACGAACGTTTGCCGGCTCCAATCAAACATTTGGATGCTGGATAAGCTGGCCAGAGCGCGCTGATGGGGAGATATCCGTCCCACGAGCAGGCGCGATAGTATAATATCCCATTGAGTCCGGCGGGATGGGATCGGATCAGCCCAGATTGGAAAGGGACGAGGGATGACGGATTTGCAAATTGGCGTGGTCGGCTGCGCTGGCCGCATGGGCATCAATCTGCTGCGGCAAATCACGGCCTCGGACGGCTGTGCCATTGCCGGCGGTTCCGAGCGGCCGGGCCACGATGCCGTGGGCCAGGATCTGGGTGATTTGGCCGGCCTGGGCAGCCTGAACATGATGGTCGACGCGGACCCACGGGCGATGTTCGAACGGGCCGCTGTCGTGCTCGATTTCACCACCCCCGCCGCCAGCGTGGCCCATGCCGCACTGGCGGTAGAGACTGGGACCAATCTGGTCATCGGCACCACGGGCATGTCACCCGCGGATGATGAGGCAATTAGCCAGGCGGCAACGAAAATCGCCATAATGCGGGAAGGAAATATGAGCCTGGGGGTCAATGTGCTGGCCCAGTTGACCAAACGGCTGGCCAGCGTCCTGGACGATGATTTCGATATCGAAATTGTCGAGATGCACCATCGATATAAGGTCGATGCCCCATCGGGCACGGCTTACATTCTGGGGCGGGCTGCGGCGGCAGGCCGGCAGGTCGACCATGATGCGGCTGCCACGGGCGGACGCCATGGCCTGACCGGCGAAAGGCGCCGGGGCGATATCGGTTATGCCGCTCTGCGCGGCGGCAACGTGGCTGGCGAACACACAGTGATTTTCGCCGCCGATGACGAACGGATCGAACTGACCCACAAAGCCACGGACCGGGCCATTTTTGCCCGTGGCGGGCTGCGCGCCGCCCGTTGGCTGGCCGACAAGGAAACCGGCCTCTACGGCATGGCCGATGTTCTGGGCCTATAGGGTATCAGGCGCGGCCAAGGCGCTGCAACGCCAGGCCGAGGGCATCGGCAAAGGACTGCCTTTCCGCCGCCGCCAGGAAACGGCCCAGGCGCACGCCCTGGCCGTGCGAGGTGACCAGCACGCTGCCATGACCGCCGATAAAATTGCCATCTTCGCCGTCGTCCCCGCCGTTGACGTCAAGACTATTGTCCGCTTCCAAACGAACCCGCGTCCAATAGGGCTGAAAAGACCATTGGCGCCACCGTCCGTTGGGATGGATGCGCCGGATCGACAATTCCTCTCCCCACAGTTTGACCGTCTCGGCCAGCCGGCCGGCGCGGTAGCTGAGGCGGAACGCCAGATAGACCGCCGCCACGTCCAGGCCAAGGAAGCCCAGCACCGGCCAGGCGCCCTGCAGGTAGAAAAACAGCCCGACCGCCAGGCAAACCAGGCCGATAGCCGCCATCAGAATGCGAAAGCCGGACGGGCTCAAACTGCGGTGTGGCCGCAATTCGGCGGCGAACAGCAGCTCTCTTTCCCTATGCATACTCTTATACCAATGGTCATTGATATTAGTCCCCATAACAGCCAGTGTAGACCATGAAAAAGGCCGAAATCGAGACCTTCTTTGCCCGCTTGCAGGCGGCCGATCCGGAACCGAAGGGTGAATTGAACTATTCCAACAACTACACCTTGCTGGTCGCCGTGGTGCTGTCCGCCCAGGCGACGGATGTAGGCGTCAACAAGGCGACCAGAAAACTGTTCGAAACCGTCGACAACCCGGCCGCCATGCTGGCCCTGGGCGAGGCCGGATTGAAGCAACACATCCGCACCATTGGTTTGTTCAATACCAAGGGCAAAAATGTAATTGCCTTAAGCCGCCGCCTGCTGGATGATTTTGACGGACAGGTTCCCGAAAGCCGGGAAGAACTGGAAAGCCTGCCCGGCGTCGGCCGCAAGACCGCCAACGTGGTTTGCAATATCGCCTTCGGCCAGCCCACCATCGCCGTTGATACGCATCTCTTTCGCCTGGGCAACCGCACCGGCCTGGCGCCCGGCAAAACGCCACTGGAAGTCGAACGCAAGCTGGAAAAACGGGTGCCAAAAGTCTATCTGCAGCATGCCCACCATTGGCTGATCCTGCATGGCCGATATGTCTGCAAGGCACGCAAACCCGATTGTCCGGCCTGTCTGGTCAATGACTTATGCGGCTACAAGGCCAAGACGACGGTTTGACGGTAATCGTCGGTACGACGGTCCATTACTAGAGAAATTTTCAATTTTTCGTGGTCGCTTGCGCGACCTAAGTAATTGGTTCAATTGCTCTATCTTAAAGAGTCTGAGCACATTTTCTTCGAATGTGCTCTGGCCGGATCAGAACCCGCTTTCCCGAATGAGCACGCCGGCAGCGAAGCGGAAAATCCGACCGGCAGCGCTTCGGGCCTGGCCTTCCAGGTATACCGTGCCGCGGACGATGTGAGAGAGACGGGCGGCCTCGCCCGCGGGCCGCAGCGTCACGCGGTAGATACTCTCTTCGGGAACTAACGTATCTTTTCTGGGGCCCTGGCGAACGGCGAGCGGGCCGCCGAAATCAGAGGCGAGGTAGGGCTTTGGCAGGGCCTGGGTGGCGGAGGTATCGATATCGGTGACCGTTAGCAAAATGGGCGGCAGCACCTCGCCTTCGGCATGAAAGCGGGCGTCGGCGCCCACCATGACACGGGCCAGGTCGTCCTCTTTCAGATACGCCGTGACCCTGAGTTCGCCTTCCGCTACCACCCGCGCCACGCGGTGGCCGGCAGGCAGCCAGCGTCCTGGATGCAGGTTAGGATCCCGGTCAGCTATCCGCCCTGCCAGCGGCGCGGCCAATGTCAATCGGCGCCGCTCTTCTTCAATACCCGCAAGCAGGGTCATAGTTTCCACAAGTTGCTGGGCAAGAACCCCAACCTGACCGCTGAGTTTTGCCTGGCTTTCCGAACGGGCGATTTGCCACTTCAGGATATCAATCTGGTGCCGGGTCTTAGCTTCCCGGAAATCCAATTCAGGCCATTCCAGGCGGAGCAGTGGATCGCCCCGGGGGACGCGGTTTCCCTCTTGCATGGTAAGCGCCGTGATGCGTCCCGGCGTTGGGGTGAAAACATCGACCGCTTCACCGGCATGCAGAAAGGCCGGTACCGTGATGCGTCCGTGCCATGGAACAAACAGGCCGGCGACGGCAACCGTCAGGGCTGCGAAGGTAAGACAGACATTCAGATTGAGCCCCCCCTTTTCCCGGCGGTCCCACCATTCCTTCATCTCCAGGACGATGGGCCGGAGAATGAACCACCAGACTTCAACGGCCATCAGGAATATGCCCAGCACCTTGAAGAACAGGAAATAGACCAATACCGCAATACCGAGGAACAGAAAGAAACGGTAGACCCAGGTTCCGTAGGCATAGGCCAGCATGGTCCGGTAATACGGCACGGGGGCCGGTTCGGGGCAGGGTTCCTGAAACTTGAACAATAGCTCGCGAAGGCGCCAGCGCGCGAGGCGGAAGGCGCGGGACTGCAAGTTCGGGATACCGAGAAAATCGGCCAGAAGATAATAGCCATCAAACCGCATGAACGGGTTCAGGTTGACGGCCAGGGTCATTATCCACGTTGTGGTTGCCAGCAGAAATACCGCGCTTTTCAGCGGGCCATCAGGCAGAAAGCTCCAGGCCAGAGTGGCCCCGGCCGCAAGCCCCAATTCAGCCGCCATGCCGGCCAGGCCGATCGCCAGGAACGGCCGCCGTCTGGTCAGCCGCCAGGCGTCGGAGGTATCCGTATATAGGACGGGGAACATCACCAGAAACGCCACCCCGATGCTGGGCACCCGTAGCCCGTAACGCTTGGCGGTATAGGCGTGACCCAGTTCGTGGATGATCTTTGCGATGACCAGCGCCGCCCCGTAATAGGCAGTCCCTTCCCAGGTAAAGAAATAAAGGAATGTATGGGTGAACTGGTCCCATTGGCGGACCACGAGGTAAAGCCCGAGGAGCGCGGCCAACAGCACCAGCACCCGAAACCATGCCGTGAACATGAACGAGATGTAGGGCAGGGTGCTTTCCAGGAAGCGGTCCGGGCGGACCACCGGGATGCGGACGAAAAGGTAGTGGTGGAGCAGCCAAACCAGGGGATGTTGACGTGCCTTCTTGGCCTTTTCGGACAGGCTTGCGCCCTGACGCGGACCGCTTTGCGTGGAAAGCTCGTTGGCTTCGAGAAAGCGCCCGACGGCCTCGACCTCGTCGGGCGTGACGGTCAACGGTGTCTCGGCCCGGATCCGTTCGGCCACCACTTTCGCCTGCGCCGGCGCCCAGCGGGCCAGCACCTCGAACTCGTGCCAGCCAATGCGGAAGAACCGGTCCCTGACCGGGTCGTGGATCGTCCAGGTTGCCGAGCCGTCCGCCGCCCGTGGCCCTGCTATGAGCTTCAGATCGTTCCGCAAGGGTGGCAGGATCTGCGCCGTAGCGTCCGCTGGCATGCTCATAATCCCGACATGCGGCGGGCGGACGAAACAGGTTTGCGCATCAGGAACCAGAAAAGAGTTACCTTCTCACCGAACACTTTTGCCGTACCTCTATGCCCGATACGGGGAAGCGGCCCCGCGTCGCGAAACCGGGCCGTTAGCCGGTAGGAGAGAATGCCTTGTTCCGTCGGCTCCGGTTCGTAACTCATTGTCTGAAGAATCGCTTCCCTGGGCGAAAGCGGGGCAACGTTCAAGAAGGCCTGGACCCGGGCACCCTTGGAAAACAGCAGGAGATCGTCGGCGGGAAGCTGCATCTGCAGTTCGACTTCTCCCGGATCGGCGATGATGAGAATGCGTTCGCCCGTGCTGGCGGGCCGGCCAATCCAATCGTTGGCGTCCTTGAAAACGGCGATGCCCGACCGGTCGGCACGGACTTCGAGCCGGGCAAGCTGTTCTTCCGTGAAGACCAGTTCGGCCCGCCGTTCGGCGACCCGTGCCTTTAACACGGCGACCTGGCTCTTGGCCTCTGGGTCGAGAAACGCGCGTTTTTCTATGCGGTCCAACTCGGCCTGGGCTACCAGCAGGGTCTGATGGGCCACATTCCGCCGGTTTCTGAGATTTGTGTCGTCGACCCGGAACAGCACCTGTTGTTTCACGACTTTCTGGTTGGGACGAACCAGGAATTCCTTGATGACGCCGTCCAGGGGAGCACTAATGACGCTTGGGTTCACTGGTATCACCTCGGCCGGCGCCAGTGCCGATTGCCTTACGGGGAGGAACAGGGCGCCCCCAGCCAGGGCCAGCAGCAGAACCGCTGCCCCTTTTGACAGCACCGCGCGCTGGAGCCGCTGGCCCGCCGACGGGCCCTTCGGTTCCAGCGCGTGCCAGGCATGGGCATAGGCATCGGTCAGTCGCCGCAAAAGGGTTTTCTCGGCGTCGCTCCAGGGTGATGGGCGGGCGATTGCCAGGATGCCAAGCCGCCGTCCGGTCGGGGCGACGAGGGGAATTGCCAGCAAATGTTCCGGCAGCCATTCGGCCCAGCCATCGGCGACGCCGCTTTTCACATCCGCCGCCGTCAGTTCATGGGCGCTTTCGTTGTGCGGCGCGGCAGACAACTCGTCCCCCAGTGTGCTGAGCCAGAGGGCCATGGGGGCCGTCTTCTCGAACTGGGTGGTGCCGGAAATGTTGGCGAGGCGGCTCCGGCTTCGGCCCTGTTGCCGCCACAGAAAGGCATGGCGGTAGGGAACCAGACGATACGTCTCGTTGACCATAACGAAACCCAGGTCTACGGGCTGCTCAGCCTGCCGCGCCTCTTGTTCCAGCTGCACGAGTGTGCTGAGTCCTTCGATCTGACGCTCGAGTGCGCCGTCCGGGGCGTTCATTTCAGTTGCCGATACTGAATTGCGCCGTGCCGCTCATGCCGGGCAGCAGATCCGGTTGCCGGCCGTCTACATCGGCATAGACCTGAAGTGTCTGGCTGGCCGGGTCGACGTTGGCGCCGGTCGCGCGGACCCGCGCCTGGTAAACCTTTTGGGTTTCGTCAATCCGAACGATGACGGGCGAGCCCGGGCCAAGTTTTACGGCGACGCTGGCCGGCGCCAGAATCTCCAGCCGCATTGCCGTGTCGTCCAGGATCTCAAGAACCGGCTGGCCGGGCGTGACGTGTTCAAAGGCCTGTGCCTCTAGGGCGACGACGCGGCCGTCAAAGGGAGCGGCAATGGTGCAGCCGGTGACTTCGGCCTTCATGATGGCTACGTCCGCCTCGGCCTTCTGTATATTGGCCTTGGCCAGCGCCAGCTCCAATTCCCGGACCGCGTTCAGACGTTGCAGCTTCTGCTGCGCCTCCAGGGTCTTTCCCGCCTGGAACAGTTCGGCATCGGCCTTCTTCAGGTTGGCACGCTGCACGGCGCAATCAAATGTAACCAGGGTGGCGCCCTTTTTGAACCTGGCCCCTTCCGTCTTGTGGATGGAGATGATGCGGGTTGATAGCCGGCTTGCAAGTGTCGTTTCCGCCCAAGGTTTGACCAACGCGCGCGCGGCGACTTCCGAGACAACAGGGGGGGCCGTCGAAAGGGTTTGCGCCGGCGCGAATGTGGGAGCCACGGTCGACCCCAACAGACAAAACGCACCTAGGAAAGATAGGGCGTTCGCTTTTCGGTAATGCTTTTCCACGCAAACACCCTTTCCACCGGGCCCCTACTCATGGCGCGGCCTCGGCTTTTTCTGCATGGAGTTCCTCGGCGTTGGCCTCTCTCTGCAGGAAGGACCAGAAACCCTCGCCCTCGTTCTCTTCAGTGCCCGCCGTTGTCCCGCTCACGTCGTTCGGTGCCACCATGTCAAGTCCGGCGAGCGTAAAGGGGGACACGTCTTCCGTCTGCGATTTGCCGCCCTGCGCGCCACCCCGCGCCAATGTCGCAGCCGCTGGTTCATTGTTGCCGGCTGTTTCATTGGCGCCATCTAGGGCCGCCAAAGGGAGATCCCCACTCTCGATGGCTTCCAGGTAGGTCTCGATGGCTTTTGAGGCCGTGTTGATATCTGCGGCGGCGATCATATCCGGCAGTGGGTGCACCCCGGACGCGTTGAGGACGCGCCCGAAGGCTTCCTGAAGGTCCGCGTAGGCGAGGGCCCGCTCGACCGAAGAGAGCACCGCTTCGGCCTCCGCCTCCGCCAGGGACAGTTCGTCGCCTGTGCCCGACTGACGCTGCGCGCTGACCTGATCCAGCAACCTTTCATTCACATCCGCCAACTGTTTGACAATCACAAAATCCGCCTTCGACAGGTTGTAACCCTGATGGGCCACGTTGACCTGGGTCAACACCGCCATGTTGATCGCCATGCGGCGGGTGTCTGCCAGGGCCTGGCGGGTCTCCGCCACGTCAATCCGGGCCGGGCCGGCCACCAGATCGACAAGGTTATAGGTGACGAGGGATCCCACCTGCAGCCAATCATTGTGCAACATGAAGCTGTTCGAATCATAACGGGCCGCTGCGTTGAGTTCGATCCCCGGCAGCATGCGGAGGATTTCCTTCTTCACATCCGCGACGGCAATGCGTTTCTGGTAGCGTTCCTGGTTGATTTCCGGGCGGGTCAGAAAAGCGTTCTGTTCCAGGCCAGGAAGCCGCTTCGCCAAATCCGGCAGCCCTGGCTCGGTGTTGGAGGGGACGGCAAGGGTGTAACGGATCCCCGGACGCAGGTTCATGAGGGCGGAAAGTTCCGTTCGCACGATCTGCAGCCGACGCGAAGCCAGCTGCAGATCCTGGCGGGACTCCAGCAGGCGGCGCTGCAGCGACAGCGCCTCGACCGGCTGTTGCAGGCCGCTCTGTTCGATCTTCTCGGCCTCGGCCAGGGCCCCGTCGATAACTTTCAGGACCCGGTCAATGCGGGTGATAAAACGTTCCGCCGCGACGGCCCGCCAATAGGCCGAACGCACATCCTGGATAATGTTCTGGATCGCCTTGCGCCGCCGTTCCTCCTGCACCAGGACCTGATCGGCAGACTGCTTGGCGGCGTAATAGCTGACGCCGAAATCCAGAATGTTCCAGGTCGCGTCGATGCTGGCAACCTTGGATGTGCGGTCGCTGGACTGCGACGTTTCCAGTGACTGCTGCTGCGTCGCCACGGACTTGCTGCTGGACGCACTGATCTTGTCCCGATTTGTTATCCCAGCCTCCGTGTTGACGTCCGGCAGGAAGGAATACTTGCTCAGATCATGATCACCGCGGGCCACCGCCTGTTCCATCAAGGCGACCTTGTGGTCAAGGTTGTATTTGAGGGCCCGGGCGATTGCCTCGTAAAGGGTAACGTTCCGGGAAACCGGTTCCTGATCCTGGAACAAGCGGCCAAGATCGGCCTTGGCCAATTGCGTCCGTTCCGCCAGGGTCAGAGGCTCCGGCGCCACTGTACAGGCAGCAGCCAGCAGCGTAGCCGCCAACAAGGCGGACCGATTTATCGAAACCGTCATCATTCGCTTCATGCGAGAACCAACCCCACGCGCCGGTGATTTAGCTTGCTTGCTTTCAAGTTTGATCGCTACCACGTTCCGGTACATACCAAAGATATAACAGCATTCTATTCAATTTTCTTCAACGGTCATATGAATGCCGCCAGTAAATTCGCTTTTTCCGCGTCAAAGCGTCCAGCCGCAAACGCCAGCTGCGCGTCAAGGCCTTCAGCGCCCTGGAAACCCGAACCGCCCTGCAGCGCAGGCTCCCCGCTGCCAGGCCAGTAGGATTGCTGCCCCGCTGCCGGCGCGGCGTCTGGATCGCCGGTCGGCGGCGCTGCCGGTGTACCGGTCGCCGGTGCCTCGGGCGCCGGCGTTCCATCGCCAGGGGCGCCGGGCGTGGCGGGGGTTTGCCCTTCCGTTTCGGGCGCCGGGGCGGCGCCGTCGGCGGGCGCCGCATCAGATGGCGCCGGGTCCGCGCCGTCCGGTGCCTGGCCTTGGGTCCCATCGCCGGTTGTCTCGTCTTCGCTGCCGCCCGCTTCCGGCGCGATATCGCCCAAGGCATTGGCCGTGCCGGACGTCGCGCCGGCGCCAAAACCGCTTCCGCCACCGGATTGCGAGCCGGCGTTGTTGGCTTCACCCTTCGCATCGAGCACGGCATCCGAGACGGAATTGACGTTCTGTACGGTTTGGCCTTGGCCGCCGCCGCCGCCAGCCGCGTTCTGGGCCGAGGTTATGCCGTCACTGACAGAGCCGGTATTCGCGGCCGGCGGCTGGAAAGTGTTGCTGCTGGGAGCAGCAGCCTGATCCGCTAACGGCGGGGCGTCGCCTGTAACCGCACTGGGGGCCGGTGCCTCGCCCTCGGCGGCGCTCGGGTTACCACTGTCACCGCTATCCCCCTGATCTTGATTCAGGCCCAACGGGGCGGCGATAGACACCGTAACAACCTGCGTTACCGACAGGACGCCGCCGGAGCCTTGGCTGCCGGCATTGCCGTCGTTCAGGGTGATGTCGAGGCTGAGCGTGCCCGTCGCCGCACCGTCGTCGTTGAGATAGCCCAAGGACTGGAAAAAACTATCCACCAGCGCCGAGGTCGCGTTGCCGTTGAAGGTAACGGTGATGCTGCCGGACGCCGCGCTTCCCGCCGTAACGGTCCCGATATCGGTGGCAGAGACCGTGATGGTGTCGCCATTGTCAAACGCCGTGGATCCGTTGGCCAGGCCAAACCGGTCATCCGCATCCGCGCCACCGGTTCGGGCCAGCGTCACGCTCGCACCGTTATAGTTGCCGGCCGCGGCATCAAGCGAATCCAGTTCCTCATCGGCGGCGAGCGCCGCCGTTCCGGCATCCAGCGCGACAAAGCTTGCAGAACCAGCCAGGAACGAAATGTTACCCGCATCGGGTCCCATGTCGCTCAGGGTCGGGGCATCGTTCGCCGCCGTCAGCGTCACTGTAGAGGCAACTGACAGGGCTGAATTCACATTGTCGTCGGAACCGCCGTTCAGGCCGCTGTCGGTCAACGAGGTGATCGTCACCACCCGGTTGCTGGTGGCCGGGGCCTGGCTGTTGTTCTGATAGCTCATGGCGTCGAGCAGCGTGTTCATCCCGGCGTTGTCGACGCCGATGCTCGTCACCGTCACCGTCGCCGTGCCGCCCGCCAGGCTGACTGAAAACGAAGCCGAGTTGCCCGACGTCGTGCCGCTGTTGCCATCGTTCAGCGCGATCGCCGTGCCGTCGAAGTTGACAACCTCGTCCGCGCCCGCGCTGGCGCCGTCAGCGACGTTGCTGACCGTGAAAGTCAGCGCCGCCAGGGTCTGGCCGCTCTCGATGGTCGAGGCCGCGGCACCGCTGAACAGAGAAGCCGCCTCGCCGCCTTCGGTGAAGGTCGGGTTCGAACCCGTCGCCGTCAGCGTCGGCTCATCATTCACGTCAGTGATGCTGACCGTCGCCGTGCCCGTCGTTGCGCCGGCGCCGTCATCCGCTATGACGTCAAGCGTGACACTCGCGGGCGGTGTGTCGGATGAATTGCTGTAGGTGATATTTTGCAGCACATCCTGCACCAGCGCCGTGGTCGGCGCCGTGTTGGCGTTGGTGAAGGTAATGACAATCTGCCCGCCGGTCGCCGTATTGACGGTCGCGATGGTCTGCCCGCCGGCCTGAATGTTCGCGCCCACAACGGTAATGCCGCCGCCGGTCTGCACCGCCAGGGTGTCGCTGGCCTCGGCCCCGCCGCTGCGCCTGACCGTAAACGTCGCGCCGTTCCAATCCCCCGCCGCGCCGTTCGACGCGTCCAGTTCCACGTCCGCGACGGTCGCGTTGCCATCGACGGTCACCGCGGCCCCACCCTCGGTAAAGGTCGCACCACCATCGAGGCCCGTGAATACCGGCAGATTGTTGATGGTGACCGTGACCGAACCGGTGCTGGTCTGGCTGACCGTGCCCGCTGCCTCCAGGGTCGAAAGCGCCACCGCCGTCGCCGTCGTCTTGCCGAACACTACGTAAGACGCACCTGCATTCCCATTATTTGGGTCGGCATTCTTTGCCCCGACAATCAGGTCGGCAAGGCCGTCGCCATTGACGTCGCCGGCCGCACTGACGGAAAAACCTGAATAGTCGCCGGCACCAACGCCGTCGATGACAAAGCCGCCGCCACTGCCCGCCTCGATGGTCGAAAGCTCCACCGCCGTCGCCGTTGTCTTGCCGAACACCACGTAGGACGCACCTGCACTCGAGTCGCCGGCTGGGTCGGCTGCAAATGCCCCGACGATCAGGTCGGCCAGGCCGTCGCCGTTGACGTCGCCGGCGCCACTGACGGAACGGCCCGAAAGGTCGTTGGCATCGACGCCGTTGATGACGAAGCCGCCGCCGCTGCCCGCCTCGATGGCCGAAAGCTCTACCGCCGCCGCCGTCGCCTTGCCGAACACCACGTAGGACGCACCTGCATACGTGTTGCCGTTGGGGTCGGCATCACGTGCCCCGACGATCAGGTCGGCCAGGCCGTCGCCGTTGACGTCGCCGGCGCTGCTCACGGAACGGCCCGAAAAGTCGCTGGCATCCACGCCGTTGATGACGAAGCCAGGCGTGATGGCCGTCGGATCGGTGAGGGTGTATTCGATCTGCGCGCTGGTTTCCGCGCCGGCGGTGCTGGAATAGGTGATCTTCTGCAGCGCCGAGTTGACCAGCGCCGTGGTCGCCGAGCTGTTGAAGCTCAACAGCAAAGTGCCGCCGGAATTGGTCGTCACCGTGCCGATGGTGGTGCTGTCCACCACCAGGTTGCCGCCCGCCGTCAGGGCGCCCAAGCTGCCCGAGTTGGCAAAGGCGTCATTGCTGTTGGCGCCGCCGCTCCGTTGCAACCGCAGGGTCGCCCCGTCGAAATTGCCGTTGCCTGAATTGAGCAGCCCCAGCTCCTCGTCCGTGATGGTGCCATTGGCATCCAGCACCACCGCCGCCCCGCCCCGTTGAAAGGTGGGCGTCCCGTCCAGGTTGGTGAAAACGCCGGCATCATTGCGCGCCGCCGGCGTCACCGTCACCGTCGCCGCCGTCGTGGTGCCGCCGTCGCCATCCGCCACCGTGAACGACACCGTCCGGGCGCTGGTGTCGATGGCACTGGTCGTGGTGGTATTCCGGTAGGTGATCTGCTGCATCAGGGCGCTCACCCGCGCCGCCGTGGCGCCCGAATTGAAGGTCACCACCAGGTTCTCGCCGGCGTCCACCTGATCGCCGCCGACCGCCGTAATGGCGCCGATAGAGGTGCCGCCGACGCTGACCACGCTGGCATTGTTCAAACCGTTGGACAAGGTCACCCGGGTCGGGTTGGTGGTGTTGCTATCGGTCTTGATGCCAAGCTGATCCTGCGCTGCCGTGCCCCCCGCAATCGAGACCGTCAGATTGCCGCTGTTGAAGTCGGCGCTGTCGGTGTCGGCAACCTGGGCCGCGTTTTCCTGGTCGATGATGATCGCCGTGCCGTCCTCGGCGAACGCCACTTTGTCGCCATTCAGGTTCGACGTGGTCGGTACAGAATTGACCGCCGCCACCGTCGCTGTCACATCCGCATTGCTGGAGGTGCCGCCATCGCCGTCATTCACGGTCACCCGGATGGTCCGCGCCCCGGTGGTCGGGGCGACCGTGTCCGTGTTCTGGTAAGTGATGGCCCGCACCAGGGTCTGCACGTTGGCCGCCGTCGAATTGCCGTTCAGGCTGACTACAAGGTCATTGCCGGCCGAAATGGCGTTTGTCAGGGTGCCCACCACGGTGCCGCCGACCGTGACGTTCGAGCCCGCCGTGGTCCCGGCCAGGGTGACCGTGCCGGAATCAAAGCTCAACACATCCTCCGCCGCGTCCTCGCCTGACGTGATCGTCACGGTCAGGTTGCCGCCGCTGAGATTGGCGCTGTCCACATCCGCCACGGTGGCATTGCCGCCCTGGTCGATCACGGTCGCCCCGTCGCCTTCCGTGAAGGTGAAACTGTCGCCGTTCAGGTCCGTCGTCGTCGGCGCATCGTTGACCGCCGCCACCGTCGCCGTCGAGGCCACGGCCAGGGTTGAATTGACATTGTCGTTGGAACCGGTGTTGGAGCCGCTGTCGGTCAGCGAGGTGATGGTCACCACACGGTTGTTGGTGCTCGGGTCCTGGCTGTTGTTCTGATAGCTCATGGCGTCCAGCAGGGTGTTCATCCCGGCGTCGTTGACGCCGATGCTGGTCAGCGTCACCGTCGCCGTGCCACTCGACAGACTGACCGAGAAGGAAGCCGAATTGCCCGACGTGGTGCCGCTGTTGCTGTTGTTCAGGGCGATCGCCGTGCCGTCGAAGTTGATGACCTCGTCCGCCCCCGCCGTCGAGCCGTCGGCAACGTTGCTGACCGTAAACGTCATGGCCGTCAGGGTCTGGCCGCTCTCGACCGTCGAGGCCGCGGAAGAGCTGAACAGAGAGGCCGCACCGCCGCCTTCCGTGAAGGTCGGGTTCGAGCCCGTCGCCGTCAGCGTCGGCTCGTCATTCAACGCCGCAACGGTGGCCGTCGAGGCCACCGACAGGGCCGAATTCACATTGTCGTTGGAACCGGCGTTGGAGCCGCTGTCGGTCAGCGAGGTGATGGTCACCACACGGTTGTTGGTGCTCGGATCCTGACTGTTGTTCTGATAGCTCATGGCGTCCAGCAGGGTGTTCATCCCGGCGTCGTTGACGCCGATGCTGGTCAGCGTCACCGTCGCCGTGCCGCCCGCCAGGCTGACCGAAAACGAAGCCGAATTGCCCGAAGTGGTGCCGCTGTTGCTGTTGTTCAGGGCGATCGCCGTGCCGTCGAAGTTGATGACCTCGTCCGCCCCCGCCGTGGAGCCGTCGGCAACGTTGCTGACCGTGAAGGTCATGGCCGTCAGGGTCTGCCCGCTCTCGACCGTCGAGGCCGCGGAAGAGCTGAACAGAGAGGCCGCACCGCCGCCCTCCGTGAAGGTCGGGTTCGAACCCGTCGCCGTCAGCGTCGGCTCGTCATTCAACGCCGCCACCGTGGCCGTCACATCGGCGTTGGCAGAGGTGCCGCCGTCGCCGTCGTTCACCGTCACCCGGATGGTCCGCGCCCCGGTGGTCGGATTGTCCGTGTCCGTGTTCTGGTAGGTGATGGCCCGCACGAGGGTCTGCACGCTGGCCGCCGTCGAACTGACGTTCAGGCTGACCACAAGGTCATTGCCCGCCGAAATCGCGTTGGTCAGGGTGCCCACCACCACGCCGCCGACCGTGACATTCGAGCCCGCCGTGGTCCCGGCCAGGGTGACCGTGCCAGAATCAAAGCTCAGCACGTCCTCCGCCGCGACCTCCCCCGACGTGATCGTCACGGTCAGGTTGCCGCCGCTGAAGTCGCCACCGTCGGCGTCCGCCACCGTGGCATTGCCGCCCTGGTCGATCGCCGTCGCCCCGTCACCTTCCGTAAATGTGAAGCTGTCGCCGTTCAGGTTTGTTGTGGTGGGCGCGCTGTTGGTCGCAAGGGTGAAATTGTTGTTTACCGTGGCGCCGACATTCAGTGTGTTGGCGGTTGAGGAGCCGTCGCCGCCGGCGCTGGCGCCGCTTTTGTTGATGCCGTCCGTGCCGCCGCCGCCGGCATTCGCCGTGGCGCCCGAGCCGAAGGTCAGGCTGCCGTTGTAATTGAAGGACGAGCCGCTGCCATTGTAAATGCCGCCGATGCCCCTACCGCCGGCGCCGGAGGCCTGGCCGCCGCTGAAACCGCCGCCGCCGCCGCCGCCGCCGCCGGCATTCAGGGTCATGGAGGTATTGTTGATGCTCAGGGTGCCGCTGTTGAAAATGCCGCCCGCAGCCAGGCCGCCGGCGCCTCCGGTTCCGGTGTTGACAGTATAGCCGCCGCCGCCGCCGCCGATCACATTGCCGCCGTTGATCACCGCCGTGCCGCCGCCGCCGCCGCCCGAGGCCGTGCCGTCATTGCCCCCGGCGCCACCTGCAGTGCTGCCGCCCTTGCCGGCATAGTTAACGGCATTAGCAATATTACTGTAACCGCCCCTGCCGCCGGTACCGGACCCGCCGCTGGTAGGCGCATTGTTGTTGTTGCCGCTGGCGCCGCCGGCGCCGCCGCCGCTGCCGCCAAAGCCGCCGCCGCCGCCGCCGCCATAGCCCCTGTACGCGACAAAGGTGGCGGCGCCGCCGCCGCCGCCGCCGCTGGCGTGGTTGTTGGTGATCACGCTTTGGTTGATGATCAGGAAGCCGGAGTTGCGAATGGCGCCACCCTCGCCGGCGCCGCCGGCGCTGCCTGTGGCGCCCGAACTGCCAGCGCCACCGGCGCCGAAGACCAGGCCGTTCTGAAGTCTGACGCCAAACAGCTCCACTTCACTGCCGTTGCTACCGCCTGTGACGTTGAATACCCGGCTGTTGTCGCCGCCGCTGATGGTGATGTCCTGGGCAGCGGCGAAGGCATTGTCGTTGTTGATGTCGCCGTCAATGGTGAGTTGCTTGTCAAGGGTGAGCTGCCCCTGAGTCAGCGTAATGGTATTGCCGGCCAGGGCCCCGGCGAAGGTGATGGTGTCACCGGCGCTGGCCGCGGCGATGGCCTCGCGCAGGCTGGTGCCACCCGCCCCGGTGTCGTTGTTGACGTCAACGGTGATGGTGGCGAGGCTGTGGCCATAGCCCGACAGGGCCGCGCTGGTCAGTACGCTGTCGGCTTCGACGCTGCCGGTACTGATTTCCAGTTCGGCATCGCCGCCGAGCGCCGTCGAGGCCGTGCGGTCGTCGGAAGCGGCGACGTCGGCGCCGGTCAGCTGGGCATACAGGTCAATGAAGGCCTTGCCGCGGTCGCTTTCCGCCAGGTTGCAACCATAGAACAATGTATCGCCCGTCTCAGCCAAGGCCGCACCGATGGCGCCAAGCTGGCCGGCAAAGTCCGCCAGGTTGTCATTGGTCAAGCGGCTGTCGCCCAGGTAGAGCTCGCCGTCGTTGCCCTCTGCGATAATATGGATGGCGGCAACGTCCTGCATGCCCTTGAGCGCCGCGGCGATCTGGCCCAGGCCGTCCGATCCGGCATCCAGGGCGACCACCTGCAGGTTGTCGTCCAGCCCCCGCAGCAGCACCTCCGGGTCCTGCACCCGGTGATCAACGAAGACAATCTCGCGCTGGGTGGGGGTATCGATGACCAGCAGTTCATCCGCCGCGTCGTCCTGATCGTTGCGCTCGGCCGGCGGGACGAATTCTTTCGCGGCTTCGGCGAGGGCGTCGGCCTCCGTTTCCGCCTGTTTGGCGTCTTCGGCGGCCTTGGCCTCGGCGGCGCCGGTGTCCTCGGCCGCGGCAACCGCCTCCAGGGCGGTCACGGCCGCCGCGCCATCCAGCATGATCCGTGGTTCCAGCGCCAGCATCAACGCCGTGTACGAGATTCTTGATGCGGGCCGCGGCAAGGCCGATCCGGACTTAGAGGACTGCGGCAAGGCAGGCGAACGCATGCCGCCGCCTTTTGCCGAAAGTCCGTCGAGGAAGGTCATGATGCGCACGCGTCTCCACTGGTTACAATCAAGTCCGGGCTATATGCAGTCCCTCGAAAGGCCGCTTGCCCTGTTAACTTCCGCCAAGCTTCGCCTCCGTCCCCCTCTTGCGTCTATTTGCCGACCCCGTCGTATGTTTTCCGATGATGGAAATGAGGGTATTGGGAAACTGGCCGCAACCTCCACACTGAGACCGCCATCTGTCCACAAGTCTAGTCAGCCGTCAGCGAGTTGCCCGCCTCGTCAACCTGCTTGCCTATCTCGGCCCTATCCCTATGGTTCAAAACGCATAACGGCAAGTTAACACAATGTTAGTGAATTGTAGCCTAGGCCCTTTGCATAGGGCAAGTGGATAAACGCGGTGATCGTATGGTGCCGCGACTACTCGTCTTTTTCGGGTGCCGGTAGTATGGGAGACGGCGCACCGCCAGGCTTGGGCTCAACCGTGACCTCGACACTGCGCGGCCGTTTTGCATCTTTTGCGGCAATGACAGAGGCGTTCGTCGCCTTCCGATTGTTCCAAAAGGACATGCTGGCGTACTGCTCGAACAGGTCGGGTGGCAAAATCGTGCGCCGCGGCTTGAATTGCACCTTGCCTTGCACCCGGTGCAATCCGGGTGTCCCCAAACGGTCGTCATAGGCGTCCGCCTCGTAGGCGACATTGTCAAAATCGTGGCTAAAGGGCGCCTCGCCCAGAAACTCATAAATCAGCTCCAGCGTGCGTTTGGGCTTTTGCGTCAAAAGGTCATAGTCAACCAGAAGGAGTGATTTCGAATGCTCACCGTAATAGGCCTCCTTCAGGGCGGACCAGGCGTAGCCAACCACGCGGCCGCGCTGGCCCAGGCTGTCGACCCGGGAATATACGGTGTTGCGTTCGGCCTCGTCGTTGAACAACTGCGAGACCTCAAGTGGATTGCGGCGGACCGCGCGCTCGAAACTATCCATGATCCAGCCCACGTTCCGCACGCAGCAAATCAGCTTGGCGTCGGGAAAGAACTCGGCCAGGGCCCAAAGGCGGGCGCACCACATGCGGTTGGTGTCGAAGATCACCTCGCGATCAACGATGCCATAATAACTGTCGAACAGGCCCTCCAGGATCCGGCGTTTCTGCTCCTCTTCGATGAATACGTAGAATTCGTTGTTCACGCTCATGGCGTTGAGCAAGGTCGTGAACAAGCCGCCCACGGGACTCGTCATCCCCGCATGAAACCTGGGATTTTGGCTCAGGATGGATGCGATTAGTGTCGAGCCGGCGCGCGGCAGCCCGGAGATGAAGTGTATCGGTCGATCCAAGATGTTCACCCTATCGCTTTCCCGAAGCCGGGAATTCGTGCCCGTCGGACCCGATCAATTCCGGATTTATCCAAAACTTCCAACGAAGCGCCCGGGTGCCTCGGCACCCAGGCGATCCAATCCATCATGCGCAATTAATCAGGTCAATATCAATGACCATTGGCACAACCATTGCCCTTGCGCAATAATTGCCCTTTCATTGCATGCTGGCATTTGACCCGGCAGAAAGAATGACTGGGCCGCGGGTAAGGGGCAGCATGGCAAATCGCAAGGACGCCCATAACAAGGGCCCTGATAGCAGAGGGATACAGTCCATAGCCGGTCTTGTGTTGCGGCCCGAGGGTGAGCCGGACCTGGATTTTCTTCTTCGCTTGTATTCGAGCACCCGCCAAGAGGAACTGGCGCAAGTTGATTGGAGCGACACGGAGAAGGCGGCTTTTTTGCGCTCCCAGTTCGAGGCGCAGCGTAGCCACTATCTTAAGCATTACAGTGAAAGCCGTTTTGACATCATCGAACAGACAGGCACCGCCATTGGACGTCTTTACGTCGCGCGATGGCCGGATGATATCCGCATCGTCGATATCGCCTTCATGCCGGAACACACAGGCCATGGACTTGGCGGCGGCCTGTTGCGGGCGTTGCAGGCCGAAGCCGCCGAGACCGACAAAAGCGTCTCCATCCATGTCGAGATCTACAACCCGGCACTACGTCTGTACGAACGGTTGGGTTTCAAAGCCAAGGGTGAAGACAACGGCGTATATCGTTTGATGGAATGGCGCCCCGGCCCGAAAATGCGCTAATTGAAGATGATTTCGTAGCGCTGTCCTTCGTCCACAGGGCCCAGGGGCACGGCGAATAATTCGAGGGCGCCTAGGGTGTCGTGGCGTAGCGTGTAGGGCCCCTGGGGCAATAGCGGTTCCATGGGACCCATGAAAGTCAGGGAAAAGGACAACCGTGCGTCGGGACGCGAATAGCGTTCATCCATGACGTCGACGGTGGATAAGGTCAACTTGATGGAGGCGCCTTCGCAGGACATCTCGAAGACATCATTCACCAGGGGTTTGAAGTCGTCGCTCGTCAGGTCGTCAAGCAATCGGATGTCTCCCGCTAATAGATGCCGTTAGGCTGGCCGAAAACGGCCAGCATAGATATTATCGGCCGAGAGTCACCCGGTGATTGCCCATTATCGAGGCCATGCCCAGTATCAGGATTTCGTACAGAAGCCGCATGTGCAATCAATCTGGCCGTGCTGCGCCTGGCCCATGCGATCCACAATTTTTTACCAGCATGACTTGCAGACCCAGGCCTCCGCTCTTAGACTGAAATACAATTGAAAGAGGGAGAAAAGCATGTCTGAACCATTTATTGGCAGTATTGCCATGTTTGGCTTCAACTTCGCGCCCCGGGGCTGGGCCTTTTGCAGCGGCCAAATTTTGCCGATCAATCAGAACCAATCGCTGTTCAGCCTGCTGGGAACGACCTATGGTGGTGACGGGCGCACGACGTTTGCCCTGCCTGATCTGCGCGGCCGGGCGCCCATGCACACGGGCAACGGGCATGCACTTGGCCAGCGGACCGGTAGTGAAACCGTCACCTTGACGACGGACCAGATGGCGCCCCATAGCCACTCTGCCCAGGCATCGTCAGATGATGCAACCGAGTCGACGTCTGCCGGTCAGGTGCCGGCGAACATTGCCTCGCCGCAGAACAACTATGGCGATGCGGCAGCTTTGGTTGCGGGCGGTGCGGACCAAATATTACCGGCTGGCGGGGGCCAAGCCCACAATAACATGCAGCCTTCCAACACGCTGAATTTCTGCATTGCCCTACAGGGCTCGTTCCCGTCGCGGAATTGAGGAGGATAACATGTCAGACCCCTTTACCGGTGAAATCAGGATGTTTGGCGGCAATTTCGCGCCGCGCGCCTGGGCGTATTGCGACGGACAGCTTTTGGCGATTTCCCAGAACGATGCCTTGTTCTCACTGCTTGGCACGATTTATGGTGGCGATGGACGCACCACATTCGGCCTGCCGGATTTACGCGGCCGCGTGCCCATCCATATGGACCAGGGGCCCGGCTTGACCAAGCGCCCGATTGGCAGCAAATTCGGCACCGAGAGAGAGACCCTTACAGTACCCAATATGCCAAGCCACGGCCATACGGTCCACGTGACGGGTAATGCCGGGACCACGCACGAACCCGCGGGTAAGGTGTCTGCGCTGGCGCCGGTAGAGGCCTATCACAGTACACCGGACGCGAATGGGCAATTCGCCGCCGCCGCCATCGGAAGCTCCGGCGGCGGACAAGCGCACGGCAATTTGATGCCCTTCTTGAACGTACACTTCATCATCTGTCTGTTCGGCATCTACCCGTCGCGGAATTGAGGAGGCTATCATGTCGGAACCTTTTATCGCTGAAATCAAGATTACCGCTATTAATTTCGCGCCGCGGGGTTGGGCGCGGTGCGACGGCCAAACGCTGCCAATCGCCCAGAATACGGCGCTGTTCTCGCTGCTCGGCACGACCTTTGGCGGCGATGGACGTACCACTGTGGGTTTGCCGAATTTGCGGGACCGCGTACCGATGCATCCGGGCCGGGGGCCGGGTCTAACGGCCCGGCGGCTAGGGGAAGCGGGGGGCAGCGAAAGCCATACACTGACGCTGCAAGAGGTGCCGGCCCACAACCACGGTTGGCAGGTGTCCAATGAATTGGTCGATCAGAAGGACCCCACGAACAACGTTCTTGCCAAATCGCCCTCGCGGCGCGGCGGCTACCTTTTGTATGGGGCCGCCCAGAATTTGGGCCCCATGGCTTCGCAGACGGTGGCGGATAGCGGTGGCGGGCGCGCGCACACTAACCTGCAACCGGTCCTGCCCCTCAATTTTATCATCGCGCTGCAGGGCCTGTTCCCGTCACGCAGCTAGAGGGGCGGAAACGCCGGGACAGCGGTCTTTCTAAACATTGCCTTGATGGAGGAAACACGATGAAGAAATTTTCGGCCTTCAATCTCAGCCGTCGTGAAGTCCTTGCCGCCGGTTCCGCCCTTGCGGCGACCGCCGGCATCACCAACGCCGCTTATGCCGGCGCCGGCGGCTGCTTCGGGCATCAGCGAACGGCGCAATTATCCGTTGCATATTTGCAAGGCAGCGAGACCTGGGACTATCTGCATGGCCTGACACCGGACCTGGGGGCGGTGACCGAGGACATGACGGTGGACGAAGCGCCCTTGATCGCCGCCGAATCAATCGCCAGCGGCGACGTCAGCTTCGCCGTCCGTGGTGCCCGGATCGCGATCCACGGCTTGGTCGCGAAGCCGACCGCGGGTCTGCCGGCGATGCACCTCAAGGCCCATTACCAGCCCTATCATGAAGGCACGCATGTCGCCTGGGGCTTCGAAGGTTCGGAGCTCTGCTGCGCTCAGCCGGCGACGGCCTTTACCATGCCGGTCGAGGCCGGCACCGGTCTTCGCCTCTCGCTTGAAGTACGGCCGCGTGGCAGCCAGGCGGAAGACGGCGAGGCGGCAGTTGCCGAAACGAAACTGGGTTTGGGCGTTTTGCCCGGCGGCGCCAAGTTGCGCCGGGGCGCCTACCTCATGGCCTGGGGCCTGCCGGACGGGCCCTTGCTGCCGCCCTGGTCCCGCTACCGGGTCGTCGCGGAACAGATCGAAGCGCCGGGAGAGGGCCTGCGGGCAAGCAGACGTTTCATGGTACAGGATGCCTCCGGTGCGGCGACGACATTGCAGGCCGTCTTGCTGACGGTTGACTATGGCGACAGCGTCAGCGCCTGACCCGGCCTGGAATTCGCAGTTTGCCCGGGTTGGGACTCTCGGTATCCCCATATTAAAATAACCTCGACTGGTTTCTGGGGGTAACTCGCGGTGTCGGGAAAAGGCAAGAACGAAATCCTATCGATCATTCTGGCCTTTTTGCACGACATCGGCCTGGAAGCCCGCCCGGCGGAGTTGGCGGAGGATACCTTTCTGCCCGGTTTAACCATCGACTATGGCCGGATCCTGTATGATGAAGCCCGCCTGACCTATGTCGGCGATCTGTTGCACGAGGCCGCCCACATCGCGGTTGTTCCCCCGGATCAAAGACCGGCGCTGCAAGGGGGGCTTGCGGACACAGGTGGTGTGGAGATGGCGGCCATCGCCTGGACTTACGCCGCCGCCCTGTATCTGAAGCTCGATCCAGCCATGGTATTTGATGCCGGTCCGGACGGCTACCAATCTGGAGCTGCGGCGATTGTCAGCAATTTTTCCCAAGGCCATTACTTTGGCGTTCCCATACTTGCCTGGCGCGGCATGGCGGTGGACCCGCAACAAGCCGGTCCGGACGACCCGCCACCTTATCCCGCGATGCAGCATTGGCTGTGTCCGCGGCCGGATCCGCTGGACGAGGCACAGGCGGCGTCCGCAGCGGCAACCGCCGAGGACGTTGGCCCCAGGGCTGAAATTGTTGACGTGCCGTCCCCTACGCCCGTCGCGCCGCCGCAGCCACCGCCGGCAAAACCCCCAGAACTGGTGCTGCTGCCTTTCACTGGCTCCCGAGACGAGGCGCGGGAGAGATTTTCGGCAATCAGCAAATGCCTTCTGGGAGATGACGGCGGCCCCGGCGAACTTCGTCAGGCGGCCAACGACCTTTACGCATTTTTTAACGAGATCGGTGGCCAGCCTCAGGATATTGTGGGTGGCGCTGCTTTTACCTGGCAACAGGAGACGCGGTTGCCCAGCGGCAAAGCCATCAATCCCTTCACGGCGGCGACCTGCCTGCTTGATTACGCCCGCACCCGCGCATTTGCCCGTGGTGTCCAGGCCGCGATCCGGGCAGCGCAAACCCGCTTTCCGGGCGAGCGCATCGAAGTCCTGTACGCCGGCACCGGGCCTTTTGCCCCGCTGGCGTTGCTGCAGACACCGTTTTTTGGCCCCCACGAAGTGCGTTTCACCTTGATTGATACGCATCCGGCGGCTTTGAAATGCCAGTCGCAGATCGTCTCCGTGCTCGGTCTGGAAAGCTATATCGAAGCGGCCATTCCAGGCGATGCGATCCAATGGACCCCGCCCGAGGGCAGGGCATATCACGTCGTCGCCGCCGAAGTGATGCAACGGGGACTGGTCATCGAGCCGCAGGTTGCCATGACCCTCGCCATAGCCAGACATCTGCGGCCCGGCGGCTTTCTGGTGCCGGAACGGGTCGAACTTTCGTTCTGTCTGCTTAATCTTCAGGCCGAGATAAACCTGGTCGAGGACGGCATCGCCCGGCAGGCGGAATATTTCCGATTGAGTGGCGACAGCATACCCGACGCCGAGCTTCCTGCGTCCCATTGCGGCCTGGAGACGATCCGCGAAAGGCTTGATTTAGGCAGGATCTTCACGCTGACCGCATCTGTTGCCGAAGACTACGATGTTTCGGACGCAGGCCGGATAGGCCTGCCGCCGCTCCGTATGCCTGACGATCCACCTGCTGGTCGCGAATTGCGCGTTCTAACCAGGATCACCACGTCGGGCGACATCGTGCTGGACGATTACGCAAGCGGGTTGACCTTTCCCGAACTGATATTTGATGCTCCGTCCCTGACGCCTGGCGTATTATATGAGGTCTGGTACGAAACACTTGGAACGCCCGGCCTGCGTCTGCAGCCAACCGGCACAGCATGATTGATGGGGAGTAATATGCGTATTGGCATGTTTACCGCGTCGCAATGGCGCGCGGACGAGGACCCTAAAGCTGTCCTGGCGGACCTGCGCCAGCAGATCCGAACGGCAAGAGAGAACGGCTTTTCTTCCCTGCTGTTGGGGCAGCATGTGGTGAGTGGCCCCATGGGCATGTTCCAGACCGTGCCGCTGCTGGGCCAGGTTGCCGAGGACGCCGCGGGCATGCAGATCGGCCCGGGGGTTTTGCTGCTATCTATGATGAACCCGGTGCTGGCGGCGGAAGAGG
>JAJFGG010000132.1 GCA_021776235.1 Alphaproteobacteria bacterium
CACCAAGGCCCCGTGGGTAGGCGCGGTTTGCAGGTCGATGTGGGACATCGTCCAAAAACCGCAACGCCGCCACGGGGCCTTGGTGGGCGGCCTTTGGTGGCGACCCTAAGCCATTCGGATGCTCAAGGTTCTGGGCGCCACTTGCCCGATGTACCACATCGCGCTGCGCGACGCGCCTACCCGAATGGCTTATGGACGCCATCAAATGACCCAGAATAGCCCGGAAGTGCTCTAGCGTTTTTTGCGCGGGCGCCTGGCATCGCCTTCGACCTCGGCCAGGCCGAAGCGGGCGGCATGACCACCCAATTGATCGCGCAGGATACGGCGGGGCACGGGAGCGATGTCACCCCGGGCCAGATCGCCCAATTGAAAGGGACCGTAGGACAACCGGATCAGGCGCGTGACCTGCAAGTTCAAATGCTCCATCACCCGGCGGATTTCGCGGTTCTTGCCTTCTTTCAAAGCCAGGCTAAGCCAGGAATTGCCGCCCTTCTGGCTGTCCAGCTTGGCGTCGATCGCGCCATATGAAATGCCCTCGATACGCACACCGTCCGCCAAGCGGGCCAGGGCCTTCTGATCCACCGTGCCATGCACCCGGACCCGGTAACGGCGGCTCCATCCGGTGCTCGGCAATTCCAGGTGACGGGCCAATTCGCCGTCATTGGTCAGCAGCAGCAAGCCTTCGGTATTGAGATCCAGACGGCCAACCGAAAGCACCCGGGGCAAACTATCGGGCAGACTTTGAAACACCGTGGCCCGCCCCTCCGGATCATTGTTGGTGGTCAACAGCCCCTTCGGTTTGTGATAGCGCCACAGTTTGGTCGGCTCCGCCGCCGCCAGCGGCTTGCCGTCCACTTCGATGTTGCTTTTCCCGGTCACCACATGGGCCGGCGTGTCCAGTACCTTGCCGTCCACCTTGACCCGGCCGGCCGTTATCCAGCGTTCGGCCTCGCGGCGGGAGCATAATCCGGCGCGGGCCAGACGTTTGGCGATCCGCTCGCCGGCTTTGCCGCCGATTTCGGCGCCTGCATTCGAAGTGGCTTCAGGCTTGACCATTTTGCGCTTGCTGCTCATGTTGGACAACATGCCCATTGGGAAGACGAAATCAACCTTCATGGACCTGGCCCTGGAAGAGGCGCGCGCCGCGGCCGCCCGCGAAGAGGTGCCCGTTGGCGCCGTTATCGTCGACCGCGCGGGCCGGATACTGGCCCGGGCCGGCAACCGCAGCGAGGAACGGGCGGATCCCACGGCCCATGCGGAGATGGAGGCTATCCGGCGGGCCTGTGCCGTGCGGGGCGAGGCCCGGTTGCCCGATTGCGCCATTTACGTCACCTTGGAGCCCTGTCCCATGTGCGCAACGGCAATTTCATTCGCCCGCCTGGGCCGGCTTTACTATGGCGCCCCCGATGCCAAGGGCGGCGGCGTCGAACATGGCCCGCGGATCTTTCATCAAGCCACCTGCCATCACAAACCTGAACTCTATCCCGGTATTGGCGAAGACCAGGCCGCCGCCCTGTTGCGGGCCTTCTTTCAGGCCAGGCGGTGACCACCAAGAGGCAATCGACGCCTATATCACGGCTGCTGCCTGGAACGCCTTGATCTCCTCCGGGCTGTAACCGGCTTCCGTCAGGACCTCGACGGCATGTTCGCCGGGGGCCGCGGGCGGGCGGTCGATGGAGCCGCCGCCGTGGGCCAGGCGAAAGCCCGAGCCGATCAGGTTCAGGGTGCCATAAGGGCCTTCGACGGATTGTAACACGTCCCGGTGCGCCAACTGCGGGTGCTGCACGGCCTCGGCAATGTTGCGCACCTGGCTGGCCGGGGCCCCGGCTTCGGCCAGACGGGCCTCCCAGGTCGCGATATCGGCCGTCGCGAAGGCGGTCTCGATAATGTCGCGCAGGGCCGGTTCATGCTCGGCCCGGCCATGCCAGTCGGCAAATCGAGGGTCCTGCAGCAATTCCGGTCGGCCGATGGCGTGCATCAAGGCCTGGAACTGCTTTTCCGTATTGACCGCCAACAGCAGGTTATCTTCGCCCACCTTGAACAAATTGGCCGTGGGCCGCCGGCTAATGGCCTGGTTGCCGTACTGGCCGTGGACATGACCCGTGGTGGTATGTTCGCTGATCAGAGGCGACAGGAAGGTCAGGGTGGCGTCCAGCATGGCCACGTCGATACATTGCCCCTTGCCGGTATGGCTGCGCTGAAACAGCGCGGAGGCAACGGCAAAGGCCGAGGTCATGCCGCCGATGGCATCACAGACGGCAAAGCCGGCCCGGGTGGGTCCCGTGCCCTCATGGCCGGTAATGGACATGATGCCGGAAACCGCCTGGATGCGGCCATCGTAAGACGGCGTGTTGCGCTCCGGCCCGTTCTGGCCAAAGCCCGAGACGGCGCAATAGATCAGCCTGGGGTTAATCGCCGACAACGCCTCGTAACCGATGCCAAGGCGGTCCATGACGCCGGGGCGGAAGTTTTCCGTCACCACGTCGGCCGTTGCCACCAGGCGCTTGACGATTTCGACGGCGGCCGGTTCCTTCAGATCCAGGGCAATATTGCGCTTGTTGGCGTTGATGGCCAGCCAGCCGGGCGCCATGCCCCGGTCGCTCCATTCCTTGGACAGGGGACCGTTGCGCATTTCCTCGCCGCCCGGCCGTTCCACCTTGATCACGTCGGCCCCCAGCAAGGCCAGCTGGAAGCTGCCGAACGGCCCGGCGAAGACCTGGGTGAAGTCCAGGACCCGGATGCCTTCAAACGGTTTTGTCATGTCGTCGCCCTGCTCCCCATTACTCCGCCGCGTCGGATCGCGCCGCATCGTCCCGGCGTTCCTTGGCGATCCGTTTGGTTTCATCGAATTCCGCCCTGCGGCGGGCAATTTCCGCTGCCGGGATACGTTCGACATTCTGGAAATCCAGCTTCCATTCGGCGTCTTCGTTCCACCGTTGCGGCGATTGCCGCGTGGTGCGGGGGCCGGAGGCGGTTGCCAGCAGGTCCAGGGCCATGGCCAGTGTTCCGGCCTGGGATCCCAGGTCATGTGGTTTGCCGGCCGCATTGCCCAGGGGAAAGTCACTGAACAGGAACCGCGGCACGCCGCACAGTTCAACGATGTCCTTGGCGCAGCCCATAATCACGGTGGGGATGCCGTTGGCTTCCAGGTAACGCGCGGTCAGACTCACGGTCTGATGGCATACCGGTCAAGCTGCGACAAGAACCGCCGCTTCGGCACCGTCCTCGCGCAGACGGGCCAGGACCTCCGGGCAATCCTGATCCAGGGTGGTCAGTTGGCTGCGGTTGGTCGGGGTGCCGTGAAAGCGCGGCGCCAGCCCGCCGATCCGGCCTTCCTTGGCGGCAATCTGCAACTGTGCCAGGGGGAAAAAGCCGTTGCGGTCGGCGGCGGTGGTATATTTCCGGTCATAGCCAAGATGGGAAATCCGCACATCGGGCGCGCTGTCCGTGGCATCGGAATAAACCCGGTAAAACTTCGCCGAGGCGTTGTACGCCGCACCGGGACCCTGATCGCCCTTGTCTGATTGATAGGGCGCCGAGGTGACGATCAGACCAACCCTGGTCTCGCTCAGGGGTTTGGCCAGGGCTGTGAACGGCACTTCGCTGTATTGCGCCCAACGGTACGGGTTGCCATAACCAAGCGCCAGGTAATAATCCCGCAGCCGCTGCATGTAGGGCACCGGTATGTCATGTGCGGGGGCGAAGCCCAGTTCGCCGTTTTCTGTTGCAGGTCCACTCATCATTTCTGCCTTTTCGCCAATTTTCTCCGACTGCGACAACATAGCACATTTCGCGGGATAAACTGATGGGAGACTCGGGCCCCGACAGGCAGTACATTGTCCGGGAACAGGAATCCAAACAAGCAAGACCGGGCACAAAGGTGCCCGCATGGAAGGATAGGTAAGAGATGATCCCAGAATTTTCCGACCGCTCGAAAGATCTGCAGGAGCGGCTGCTGAAATTCATGGACGACGTGGTGTACCCGAACGAGGATCTTTACAAGGAGCAACTCGACGGTTCCGCAGAGCGCTGGAGCGTCCCCCCCGTGCTGGAGGAAATGAAGGTCAAGGCGCGGGAAGTGGGCTTGTGGAACCTCTTTCTGCCAGAGAGCGAACAGGTCGAACCCATGAGCAACCTTGATTATTCGCCTTTGTGCGAGATCATGGGCCGTTCACCCATTGCCGCCGAGGCCACCAATTGCTCGGCCCCTGATACCGGCAATATGGAGGTGTTCACCCGGTACGGCACCGAGGAACACAAGGAACGCTGGTTGAAACCTCTGTTGGAGGGCAAGATCCGTTCGGCCTTTGCCATGACCGAACCGGCCGTCGCCTCTTCCGATGCCACCAACATTGAAACCGCCATCGTGCGCGAAGGTGACGAATTTGTCATCAATGGCCGCAAATGGTGGACCTCCGGCATTGGTGATCCCCGTTGCGAGGTTCTGATCCTGATGGGCAAGACGGACCCGGATAATCCCGACCGTTACCGCCAGCAATCCATGATCGTGGTGCCCCGTGACAGCGCCGGCATCACCGTGGAAAAGATGCTGCACGTCTTTGGCTACGACGATGCCCCGCATGGTCATGGCCAGGTCTTGTTCGAGAACGTGCGCGTGCCGGCGGATGCCATCCTGCTGGGCGAGGGCCGCGGCTTCGAGATTGCCCAGGGGCGGCTTGGCCCTGGACGGATCCATCACTGCATGCGCCAGGTCGGCGTTGCCGAACGGGCCCTGGAAAGCATGTGCAAGCGGGCCAAATCCCGCTTTGCCTTTGGCAAGCTGGTTTCCGAGCAAGGGGTCACGAACGAGCGCATCGCCGAAGCGCGCATCGCCATCGATCAGTCCCGTCTGCTGGTGCTGTACGCGGCCCACAAGATGGATACGGTGGGCAACAAGGAAGCCCGCAAGGAAATCGCCATGATCAAGGTGGCGGTGCCGAACATGACCTGCCGTGTCGTCGACATGGCGATGCAGGTGCATGGCGGCGGCGGTGTCAGCCAGGTCTTCAACCTGGCGCATGCCTATGCCCATTCCCGCACCTTGCGCTTCGCCGACGGTCCCGATGAAGTGCATCGCGCGCAGATTGGACGCTTGGAACTGCGCCGCTGGAACTAGGTATTGGCTGACGGTAAAGAATCCTAACGGTTAAGATTGGGGCAGGGCCGGTATTTTGCGGCTCTGCCCCATTCCTTAACGGGGGCCAATCCTAGAAGGGGAATCCCATGACAATCGATGACTGGTTCTCGGCCAGCTATGCCCAGGCGCGGCAGAAGTTCATCGCCGCGGCGACGGCGGCGGGCGCCACTTTGCAGAGCTATCCGCATCCCCTGAAAGCGCCCGATGGCGGCGATTTAGCCATGGATGTGGCCTATCTGGGCCCCAAGGACGCCGCCCAGGTCCTGGTTACCTCTTCGGCCACCCATGGCATCGAAGGTTTTTGCGGCTCCGGTTGCCAGACAGGCTTTCTGAATAGCGGCCTGCACAGCGAGATGCCGGCCGATATGGCGTTGTTGCATGTGCATGCCCATAATCCGCACGGTTTCGCCCACGAACGCCGGGTCACCGAAGACAACGTCGATTTGAACCGTAATTTCATCGATTTCTCCAAGCCTCTGCCGGACAATCCGGCCTATGAGGAGGTTCATCCCTGGCTGATGCCCGACGATTGGGACGGCCCGGCGCGGCAAGCCGCCGATGCGGCGATCGAGGACTATATCGCCCGCAACGGCATATTCGCCTTTCAGGCGGCGGTCAGTATCGGCCAGCATCGCCACCCTGACGGTCTGTTCTACGGCGGTCAGGCGCCCACCTGGTCGCGGCGAACCATCGAAACCCTGGCCGAAGAATATCTGCGCGGGCGCCGTCACGTGGCGTTGCTCGATTTCCACACGGGCCTGGGTCCGAGAGGCCATGGCGAGTTGATTTCGGTCGATGCACCGGGTGGGGACGAATATCTGCGCGCCGTGGCCTGGTATGGCGACGAGGTTCGCAGCCCGGCTTCCGGCGACAGCGTTTCGGCCGCGGTCCAAGGCACCATCGAGACCGGTTATCACGGCCACCTGACGGGCACGCAATGCACCACCATTGCCATTGAATACGGCACCCTGCCGCCGGATCAGGTGCTGGCCGCCCTGCGGGCCGACAACTGGCTGTATTTGCATGGCGACGTGGCCTCGGAAATGGGCCGGGCCATCAAGCGGGAGATCCGCGCCGCGTTCTATGGCGAGGATCACGAATGGTACGCAAATGTCTGGGCCCGCGGCCTGGATATCGCCCGCAAGACGGTGCGGGGGCTAGGGGACAGTTGAATGCCGGGGTCCCTGTGAACGCGTCTCATTTTCGCCCGGACTATGCCGCCTGCCGGGCGTATTTTCTGGCATTGGCGCAATCATCCGGCGGCGCGCTGCAGCGCGCGGTCAATCCGGCCGCCGGGCCGGGCGGTATCGAGTTGAGCACCGAATTTCTGCGCCTGGGGCCGGAGGATGCGGCCCGCGCCCTGATCCTGGTTTCGGGCACCCATGGGGCCGAGGGTTTTGCGGGATCCGCCATCCAGTGCGCCTGGCTCGCGGCCGCGATGAACGGCGCCCTGCTGGATAATCTGCCGGATAATCTGGCGGTTCTGCTGGTGCATGGGGTGAACCCGTTCGGTTTTGCCCATCTGCGCCGGGTCAATGAAGACAATGTGGACCTGAACCGCAACTTTATCGATCATGGCGCGGGGCACCCTGACAATGAAGGCTATGGCAAAATTGGCCGCGCCTTGGCGGCAACCGCCCTGGATGGTCCCGAACGGGCCAGGGCCGACGCGGATCTGAAACAAATCAGCGCCGAAATGGGCCAACTCAACGTCATGCGCGCCATTGGCGGACAATACGACCATGCCGAGGGAATGTTTTACGGCGGCCGGACGCCGGTCTGGTCCAACCTCACCTTAAGGGACTATCTGCCGCGGCTGTTGCCCGCCGTGGAACTGGCGGCCTATGTGGATATTCACACCGGTCTGGGTCCGTCGGGTTATGGCAGCCCCATGGGTTATCACATGAAGGAAACCGAGGGCTATGATCTAGCCCGCAAGTGGTGGGGCGGGGATATGACCGCCGCCGCCGTCAAGATCAACCACGGCAAGACCGGCCACGGCGCCATGGAGGCCCTGACCCCGGCCCAGGTGGTCTGCCTGACCCTGGAATTCGGCACCCTGCCGTTCCCCGAGGTGCTGGCGGCCCTGCGCGATGAACATGCCCTGTGGTGGCATGGTGAAGGGCGTGACGGCGGCCCCATCAAGGCGGCGTTCAAAGCCGCTTTCTACCGCGACGATCCGGCCTGGCAGGCCTCTGTTGTCGAACGCGGTTTGCAAATAAGCGCTGATGCCATCGCGGGTCTGCACGAGAGTTAATCAAGAGGAGGTTAAAATAAATACGTAATAACAATAAATTAAGCTAATGACTTGAAAAATTACTTCAAGGTTATGGCAAGTTAATGAATGGCGCGAATACCTGTGAACCCTACGGTCCTAATTGCCAAAATAGCAACGATCATCCTCTTGGAAGTGTCGGACTCCAAATAGCGCGTACATGGCTGGCGCGCCAGCGAAGCCGCCACACAAAAATTGAATCTACTTTTTCAACTGCCTGGCCAGTGCCTCCGGGGTCGTTTCGCCGGCGAAATAGACAAAATTGTCGTCCCATCGCAGCGGTAGATCGACCAGTACCCCTGGTTCTTCCGCCGTTACGGCGAAATCCAGGGCCGCACGAAGGATTTTCGTCTGCATGGCGCTATCGCCGGCGCGGCCGAAGGTATTGCCCATGGGAAAATTGACGAACAGGCTGCGCGGCGGACGCACCAGGGCGGTGATGTCACGTCCGGTGGAAACGGTGACGGTCGGGATGCCGGCTTCTTCGACGACGCGCGCGACCAGACCCACGGTCTGGTGATCGAGCGGTCAAGCGGGTATGGCGATCAGCAGGTCGACCCCGTCGGCCTGCAGTTCCTCGACCAGGGCGGGGGCCGATTCACCAATCACCTTGCTGCGGTTGTAGGTCCGCCCCATGAAGCCGCTCCAGTGGCGCTTGGCGACGGCGCCGATCTCACCGGCCCCGGCCAGTTCCTGCAAGCGGTCAACGGGAAAGATGCAGTTCAGGTCCCGGTCCGCGTCGGTGTGGTCATAATAGCTGTCGTGGATCTGATACCGATCCGACGGCGTTCCGGGATCAATCGCGTCCACCCGGTGATCGTTGCGCGCATCCGGGTCGAACGGGGGGGCGCTGCAATGGGAAATGCCGCCGCTGACCAGCATGCCGACAGTGCAGTCGGTCAGAGGCTTGGCAAGGGGCGTCCAGGGTGCGTCATGGTTTTCGCTCCATTTATAGGCTGGAAAACCCATGGCGCCGTATTTCTCGTTCAGGGCATCGACATAACGGATCGGTTCCATCACCGAAAACCTCCTTTGCTGCGCTGCGAATTAAACGCCATCCTACAGCCGAGCCTGAACCCGTGCAAATGCGGCGGTCTACTGAAAATGCGGCAGGACTTTCTCGGTGAACATAACGAACGAGGCATGGCTGAGCGGCGCGATCATCAGGTATTCCAGGGGCAGGGTTTCCTGCATTTTCTGAATATCGTCGATGACCTTCTCCGGCGTGCCGCAAATGGCGATATCGTTGACATAGCGCGCCACCGGGTCGTCTTCACCCGCTAAGGAAGCGTCCAGAGCTTCGACCTGCATGGTTTTCTGCGCCCCGGCGGCAGCACCCCTGATATTCGCCTTTTTGCGTAGATAGCTGCCGAACATGAACTCGGCCCCGCGCCGGCCGACCTCCTCCGCCTCGGCCGCCGTGGCGCCCATAGCCAGGGTCCGGGCCATGGGAATATCACGACCGGCCATGGAATAGCCCGCGCCCTCCAGCGCCGCCTTGTAAAATGCCCGTTTCTTGGCGATTTCCGGGTGTGTGGCGTGGGGGTCCATCATGATGGAATGGCCGCGCTGGGCTGTCCATTCCAATGCTTCCAGGGATGTGGCGGCCAGCCAGACTGGCATCGGGTCCTGCAGCGGCTTGGGCAGCACCTCCACATCCTCGAACTGCCAGAACTCGCCCTGATGATTGACCTTGTCGTCGTTCCATGCCTTGAGCACGATTTCGACGGCTTCCCGATAGCGGGCATAGCTTTCCTTGGGCTCGACCCCGAAGATCCTGTGCTCGGTTGGATCAAAGCCGCGCCCCGCGCCCCAGTTTACCCGGCCGCCCGAGACCTGATCCAATAACGCGACCTCTTCCGCCAAGCGCAGGGGATGGTAAAACGAGGCCAGGGAGACCGCCGTACCAATACGAATATTCTTTGTTTTAGCGGCAATATGGGTACCCATCAGATGCACCGACGGGCAGACGCTATAAGTGCTGAAATGGTGCTCGGCCAGCCAGACCGCGTCGTATCCGGTTCTGTCCATGACCGCCATGCGCTCAAAGGCCCGCTCGTAGACGGTTGCCAGGGGCACCCGCCGTCCCGGCCAACTAAAGAACTGAAGCACGCCGAATTTCACGATGGTATCTCCTTGCAGGCTGCCGAAAAACGTTTTTGGACGCTCCAAATCGTACATATCTTGTCATTCCCGCGAAAGCGGGAATCCAGAAAACGCCTGAAATTAGCGCATTTTACCGCCACATCTGGATGCCCGCCTACGCGGGCATGACAGCAATAGGAAGAATTCTCGAGTATTTCGGTAGCCTGTTATTGCGATAATCCATAGGCGACGCCGGTATTAGGCGCGGGCGTAGCTTTTCAGGATATCGTCGATCACCCGTTCCAGGTGCATCACGGTGCTGCAGGTTTTCGCCACGTGGCAGAATTGGCGGTAGCGCGGCATCTCGCTGTCGCCGGTACCCCAAAAAGTTTCCGGTTCGGGGTTGAGCCAGATCACCGCGCGGGAGCGGTCGTGCAGGCGGCGCATGATATCGATGCGCGGGTCGGTGAAGTTCGAGCGGCCATCGCCCAGGATGATGACCGTGGTATGGCGGTCCAGATCGTCCATGAAGTTTTCTTCGTAATCATCCAGCGCCTGGCCGTAATCGGTGGAGCGGAAGCCGATCTTGGCCATGATCTCGGGAATGGCCGTTTCAACGTCGTTGTGCTCCAGAATGTCGCCGACGTCGACCAGGCGGTCGGAAAAGGCATAGGCCTGCAACTGCGCGATGACCTCGTTCAGGGAATAGAGGAAAAGCAGCAAGAACCGCGCGGCCGCCGCAACCGAGCGTGAGACATCGCAGATCACGACGATTTTCGGCCGTTCGATCTTGATATGTTTCCACAACACCTCGAACGGGATGCCGTCGTGGGGCATGTTGCGGCGCAGGGTGCGGCGGATATCCAACTGGCCGCGTTTCGTGTGCTTGCGCCGGCGGCTGTAGCGCGTCGCCAGGCGCTTGGCCATGCGGCGGACGATTTTGTGCATGCGCACGAAATCCCGCTGTTCCAGACTGGACATGCGGGTCTCCATGAGGAATTCCTCGCGCAGGGCCTCGCCGTTGGCGCGGGCGTAAAGCTCGTACTGCCGCTCGACATATTGCCGGGATTCATCCAGCAGATAGCGCCGGCCCTGTTCCAGGCGCTGCGCCAGATCGGCGGCATCGCCACCATCGTCAGCACCATCGTCGCCGGCGCCGCGCCGCAGCTGCGCGATCAGTTTCTCCAGATCACGCAGGCCCATATCATCCAGGATGCGCCGGGCGAAATAGCCCCGTTGGCTGAAATACTGGATCTCGGTCGCCCCGACCCGGTTGGCGGATTGTTCCAGGGCCGCCGCCATTTCACTGCCGTCGCCATCCAAAAGCATTTCCGCCAGGGGGACATTACCCAGTTCCTCGCCAAAGGCCTCATCACCCTCCGCCCCTTGTGGCCGTTGGCGGTCGCCCCCGTCGTCATCGGCGGCGAATTCCTCTCGGGCGAAAAACATCTCGAAGCAATCGTCGAAACTGGCGACCTCGTCGGGCGTCTTTGCCAAGGCGACGCACAGGGCATCCTTGAACAATTGCCGGTCATCATAGCCAACCAGGTCCACCGTGCGGTGGGCATCAATGCTTTCCGCCGGCGAGACGCGGATATCGGCGGCGCGCAGGGCGCGGAAGAAATTCTCAAGCGGTCGTTGCATGGCCCCGTTCTCCAGCCTGACGGGCCTTGCGGGTCATTTCGGCGATCTGCGGCCGCACAGCATGAATATCCTGCTCGAATTTCAGCAACACGTTCAGGGTATCGCGTATCATGTCCGGCGCCAGATCATCCGCATGCAGCAACAGCAGGACCCGGGCCCAATCCAGGGTCTCGGAAATGGACGGCAGCTTTTTCAGATCCTGTTCCCGCAACAACTGCACGAAGGCGACCAGTTTGCGCCGCAGTTTGGCCTCTATATCGGGCACCCTGGCGGCGACGATCTGTTCTTCCAGCCGGGCGTCCGGCAGGGGGATATAGAGATGCAGACAGCGCCGTTTCAGGGCATCGCCCATTTCCCGCATGTTGTTGGAGGTCAGGAAAACAATGGGCGGTACCGTGGACTTGATGGTGCCGATCTCTGGAATGGTGACCTGAAAGGCGGAGAGGATTTCCAGCAGGAAGGCCTCGAACTCCTCGTCGGATTTATCGATTTCATCGATCAGCAGCACCGCACCGTGCTCCTGGCGCAGGGCGCTCAACAAGGGGCGCGGCTCGAGAAAATCCTCGGAGAAAAACAGATCGCCAAAGCCCTGCAGCTTCGCCATGGCGGCGTCCAGGCCGGGCGCATCACCCAGCACATCGCCCATCTTGTCCTTCAAAATCTGGGTATAGAGCAGTTGCTTGCCGTACTTCCATTCATACAGGGCCTTGGATTCATCCAGGCCTTCGTAACACTGCATACGGATCAGGGGCAGGTCCAGCCAGGCCGCCGTGGAGAGGGCTAGTTCGGTCTTGCCGACGCCGGCGGAGCCTTCCACCAGGATCGGTTTGGTCAGATTTTCGGCGACAAAGATCGCCGTGGCGATTTGCCGCGACGTGATATAGCCGACATCACCCAGGCCGGCGATGATCTCATCCACGTTACTGATTTTTTTGGCGCGAGGTTCAGTCATGGCTCTCTTTTCAATAACTGCGGTTACGGATTTGCCGTAGACCTGCACTGGAATTCCGTTTGCGCGGCGGCCAACAATGCCCGGCCGCGTTTTTGGGCCTGAAGATCACGGGCGCTGGCCGCGATCCCCAGGGACTTCACAAGGTCCCGATTGGCAATGGAAAGCGCGGTCGGGACCTCTATATCCCACGTGTTGATGAAAGCCTCAACCTCGGCTTCAACCCAGCCGGTGGTTTCCCGTGCCGCCGCCGCCAGGGACGACAGGGTTTCATCAATATCATCACGCCCGCTGTCCAGCAGATCGGCGGCCCGCCAGGCCATGGCCGACAGGCCATCGGGTATGCCTGCCAGCCGACCCAGGCCGGCCGCCATGGCGGCCGGGGCGGCATCCGGTTCGAGTGTTGGCGCCAATGCCCGGCACAACAGACGCAGGCGGTGGCGCATGGCGCCGGCGGTCTTGGCTGGGGCCAGGGCGTCTTCCACACGGCGCATGGGCAGAGAGATGGCATTGAAGGCATCGCCCAGGGGGCCGAGGCGGTTATCGGCGGGAATACGGCAGTTGTTCAGGCGGATGCCGCAATGGGGCGAGGGATGCAGAAAATCCACCGCCACGCCGGCGGTAATCTCCAACCCGGCGCTATCGCGCGGCACGATGAACGAGGTAAAGGCGCGGCGGCCCTCCACCTCGTCGGTAATGGCCAGAACCAGAAACAGATCGGCCAGGGGGCCATTGGTCAGGAAGGCCTTTTCGCCGTTCAGGATGACCTCGTCACCCACCATCTGGGCCCGGGTCGAAAGCCTTTTCGGATGCGCCCCGGCGCCCGGTTCCGAGATCGCCATGCAGACCGTATGTTCGCCCGTCGCCAGTCCCGGCAGATAATCTGCCTTCTGCGCCGCCGTGCCCTGGCCCAGAATATGCAGGCGCGCATTCAGGGCATGGGACATCCAGGAAATGGCGACCCCCTGGCAACCGCCCACATCCGCCAGAATTTCCAGGGTCATGGCCAGGGCGCGGTAGTCGCCGCCGCGCCCGCCATGCTCTTCCGGTATGGCGATCGCCATCAGGCCGGATTGCCCCATGGCCGTCCATAGATCGGCGGGAAAATCGTCACGCTGGCTCAGGTCATGGCGCAGCGCTACCTTGGTCCGGGCAAATTCCGTTACCTCCGCCCTTAGGGCGGCATAATCAAACACTGTCATGACGGCGCATCCATAGTTCCGCTATAGTGGCCCCGAATATAGCCGGGAGAGAGCAAATGTTCGAGTTTACTGACCGCAGCAAGGATTATCTGGAGCGTGTACAGGCTTTCATGGATCGCCACGTCTATCCGGCGGAAACCCTGCATGAGGAACAGATCGCCAATATGGAGGATCGTTGGCGAGGCGTGCCGCCAATCCTGGAAGAGTTGAAGGCCAAGGCCAGGGGCGAGGGGCTTTGGAACATGTTCATCGCCGAGGAACGCTTTGGCCCGGGTCTCTCGAATTTTGAATTCGCGCCAATCATGGAAATTCTGGGCCGTTCTTCCATGGCGCCGGAAGTCTTTAACTGCGCCGCGCCGGATGTCGGCAATATGGAAGTGCTGGCCCAGTTTGGCGACGAAGCGCAACAGCAACGCTGGTTGACGCCGTTGCTGGCCGGCGAGATCCGCTCGGTCTTTTGCATGACCGAACCGAATGTCGCCTCGTCGGATGCCACCAATATCGAGACCAGCATAGAGCGCGACGGCGATGACTATGTCATCAACGGGCGCAAATGGTGGAGCAGCGGCATCGGCCACCCGCGTTGTGAAATCGCCATTGTCATGGGCAAAAGCGACCCCAACGAGGAACGCCACCGCCAGCAGTCCATGATATTGGTGCCGGTGCATACGCCGGGCCTGGAAGTGGTCCGCATGCTGCCGGTGTTCGGTTATGACCATGCCCCGCACGGCCATGGCGAAGTGAAATTTACCGATGTGCGGGTGCCGGCCGCCAACATGCTGCTGGGCGAGGGCCGGGGCTTTGAAATCGCTCAGGGACGTCTGGGGCCGGGCCGCATTCACCATTGCATGCGCCTGATCGGCAAGGCGGAGCGGGCCCTGGAGGCAATGATGCGCCGGGCCAAGGCGCGCGTGGCCTTTGGCCGGGCCTTGGCGGACCGGGATACGGTGCGGGCCGATATCGCCAATTCCCGGTGCGAGATCGACCAGGCCCGCTTGCTGGTCCTGCATGCCGCCTGGAAAATGGACAAGGAAGGCAACAAGGCCGCCCGCAAGGAAATCGCCATGATCAAGGTGGTAACACCCCTGATGGCGCAAAAAGTGATCGACCGCGCCATCCAGATACATGGCGGTGGCGGTGTCTCGGACGATTTCGGCTTGGCGCACGCGTTCTCGGAGGCGCGCTATCTGCGTATTGGCGATGGTCCCGACGAAGTGCATCGCGAAGCGATCGCAAAGCTGGAACTGCGGTCTCTAAATTAGATGTTGCAGTGCGACCGGACCGGTTCCCGGGCCGCGTCGGCTTCACTGCGTGTGCAGGCTGTTCTGGATCGTTGCCATTTGGGAATTTAGGGGCCGGGAAACGTTCTCCCGATAGTCTTCGGTGGAACTCCAGACAACAATAAATGTGCCCACATAGAGCAACAGGCCAAGGGCCACCATGCTCCAAATCACCAACTCGTTAGTCTTTTTCATTCTATTCCTTACCGCCAAAGGCGAAATTGGTCGTCAAATTGGCGTTGAATTCAGGGCAGGGGTCGTGCCACCGCACAGGTGTTATTTTGTTCATTAACGCAGCATCAAAATTCTTGGAATGCGGCACGGTGTCGCGCCATTACGTTCTGCGCGGGGTCTAATCGCCGAAGAAGCTTCGTATGGGCAGGGCGTAGGTCAGCATCAGGCTTTCGCTGCCCGGGTTCTTGTCACCGATCGAGGCGTTCGACATATGCGATATGGAGAGGCCAAGACGGGCGCGGTCATCAAAGCGGTAGGCTATTTCCAACTGCGAACGAAACTCCAGGCCATGGCCGAGATCCTTGCCATCCCCTTCGGTATAGACACCAGGCGCGAAACTGAGGGTGGCGACGATGCGGCGGCTATAGAACAAATCCAGCAGTACGCCGGCATAGCCATAAGCGCCACCGTCTGACGTACCCATAACGCCGGCGAACGGCTTGAAGACCCAGATGCGGGTGCCGGAACGATATTCCAGCCGCCCTTCCGCCGCCGTTTCATCCTTGCCGACATCGAAGGCCCCGGCGCTGAAGGCGATAAAGGCCTGCTCCTCGGCCCGCGCCGGCTGGATCAGCAACAACAGGGCAACCGCGCCGACCCAGGCGGCGCGTCGGATGCCCTTTTGACATTCTGGTAAACCCATTTCGCGACTCCTTCTGCACTTCGCTAAGTTTAAGGGAAGCCCGGGCCCGGGGGAAGCATGTCGCGTTACAGGGTGATATAAACCCCGAATGGTTGTCCGATTGCTGTTTATCATTTTTCTAATTTGTGCCGGTGGGGCGGAGGCGGCCGCACAGGGCAAAGATGGGCTCGTTAAAAGCGGCCAGGGCCGGGTGGTGCAGGTGGTGGATGGTGACACCCTGTTTCTTGACGACGGTGTGCAAGTGCGCCTGGTCGGTATTCAGGCGCCAAAACTGCCCTTGGGCCGCCGTGACTTTAAGGCCTGGCCCTTGGCCGACGAAGCCAAGCGGGTACTGCAGTCGCTGACACTGGATCGGCAGGTAACCTTATCCTATGGCGGACGACGCTTGGACCGTTACGGCAGGGCCTTGGCCCATCTGCACCGCGACGACGGCCTTTGGATACAGGAACGGCTGTTGCATATGGGTTTGGCGCGGGTCTACAGCTTTCGCGACAACCGGGCCATGGTACCTGCCATGCTGGCGGCCGAACAACAGGCCCGGGCGGCCCAGGTGGGCATCTGGGGTCACCGATGGTATCGGGTCTGGCAACAGAAAAAACTGTCGGCCGGCTTGGAGGGCTTTCAACTGGTCGAGGGCATCGTCCTGAATACGGCCTTGGTGCGCGGCCGGATCTATCTGAACTTCGGCCAGGATTGGCGCCAGGATTTCACCATCACCGTCGCACCGCGGGACCGCAAGCTATTTGACCGCGCCGGCTTCGACTACCTTGGTCTGACTGGCCATCGGGTCCGGGTACGCGGCTGGTTGAAGCATTACAACGGCCCCTCGATAGAAGCCAGCCATCCCGAGCAGATCGAGATTTTGGACTGATACGCGGTGAATTTCGGCTAGTTTACGGTCAATTCGAAAGGGGCGTCGGGGGAGGATCAGTAATGACGAAAATCGCGGTAATGGGAACCGGCGCCATGGGCGGTTACGTGGGGGCTCGATTGGCGGCGGGCGGGGCCGAGGTTATCTTCATCGCCCGTGGCGCGCATCTGGCGGCGATCCGCAAGGACGGCCTCAAGGTGACCAGTCCGCTGGGCGATCTGCACATCAACCCGGCCATGGCGACCGATGATCCCGCCGAGGTCGGCCCCGTCGATCTGGTCTTGCTTGGCGTCAAACTCTATGACGTCGAAGGGGCGGTCAACGCGCTACGGCCCATGCTGGGCCCCGAGACCGGCGTCATTTCCCTGCAAAACGGGGTCGATGCGCCGGCCATGATCACCCAAATCACGGACCCGGCCCACAGCGTGCCCGGCGTAGCGCTGATCAATGGCGAGATCGTGGCACCCGGCGTGATCCAGCACAATGCCATGAATGGGCTGACCATCGGCGAACTCCATGGCCGGTCGAGCTCCCGGCTGGAGGGTCTGGCCGAACTTGGCATCCGAGGCGGCCTCGACGTTAATATCAGCCCGGATATCCGGCTCGAACTCTGGCGTAAATTCCTGCTGTTGGCACCCATGGGTGGTTTGAGCGCCTTAACCCGGGTGCCGCTCAGCCAGATCCGCGAGACGCCGGAGACCTGGCGTTTGGCCGCACCGGCCATGGCGGAAATGGTGGCGGTGGCCCAGGCCGAGGGCGTCGGGTTGGGCGAAGCGGATATCGAAAGTACGTTGGCTTTTGTCCAGGGTATGGCGCCGACATGGCAGGCGTCGTTGACCGTTGATCTGCAATTGGGCAGGCGCCTCGAACTCGAATGGTTGCACGGCACGGTCTGCCGCCTGGGCGAGAAGGCCGGTATCGACACGCCCTTTCACCGGGTCGTCCTGGGCGCCTTGATGCCCCATGCCAAGGGTCACTGAAGAATTTTGGCACTCAGTTCAGTACTGATTTGCCACAGGCGTTCCTGGGCCTCTCTATCCAGGCTTTCGGGAGAGGACAATACGGCCTCGGATTTCTCATAATATTCTCCACTGCTGGCGGCCAATTCCGGCGCACAAGCCAGATGCAATGGGGTCTTGGCGCCGGCTTCGGGAGATATGGCCAAAATCATCTGGCTAAGGCGTATCACCAGGCCTGCGACGCCAGGGTTGTTGTGACCGAATTTACTGCGGACGAAACCGGGGTGCAGACTGTTGGCGGTGATGGTACTGCCCTCGAGGCGGCGGGCCTGGGCATAGGTAAACATCAGGTTCATCAGTTTCGATTGGCAATACGCGGGCCAGCCGGCGTAGGCATGTTCGCCCTGCAGGTCTTCGAAATTCAGGGTACCCCGGCGGTGGGCCCGCGAGGCGATGTTGACGATACGGCCCTGTTGCGCCTGGGCCAAGGCAGGCAGCAACAAACCGGTCAGGACAAAATAGCCCATGTGATTCAGCGCAAAGGTATATTCCAAGCCCTCGGCGGTTAACTCGCGCTGACGATAAAAGGCGCCGGCGTTGTTTAGCAAGACATCGATATGGGCATGTTTGTCCAGGACCCGCCCGGCCAGGGCACGGACGTCGCGCAACAGGGACAAATCAGCGATTTCAACCGAGATTGTCCCGTTGTCCGTGCTATTGCGGATGGTGGCGGCCGCATCGGCGCATTTTTCTTCGTTGCGGCCCACCAAAATCACCTGGGCGCCCAGCGCCACCAAATGTTGGGCACAGACGAAGCCAATGCCATCGCTGGCGCCGGTAACCAGAACCACGGAATCCTGCATCTGCCGTCCGCTTCATTGTCCCTGGTGGTCCGTCCAACCGAGACGGACGTACCTTATAGCATAATTACCTACGACCGAGCGCCCACCCGCCGCAAACGCCGGACCAGCGGATTTCTCCCTGGTCGGCCCGGATTTCGAAAGCGCCGCTGACAACGCCGTGGTTTCACTATATTGGTGGTCTATCTCGTGCGCAGGAGGGCGGATCATGGATTATGAGACTATCGAGTTCGAGCGGCGTGGGGCGGTGGGTTTGTTGACCCTGAACCGGCCGGACAAGCTGAATGCCTGGACCTACGGCATGCGGGACGAATTGTTGCATGCCATGGATCAGGTGAACAATGATCCGGCTATGGGCGCTATGGTGCTGACGGGCGCGGGCCGCGGCTTTTGCGCCGGGGCGGATATCGGCGTCATGTTCAAGAAGCAGCTGGATGATGCGGAAATGGATGATGCCCCCGCCAGACCGCCCAGCACCGCCGCCAAATGGGTCAAGGCGGTACGCGGGGCAAAGCCGATGATCGCGGCCGTAAATGGCGCCGCCGTTGGGGTCGGTTTGACGCAAATTCTGCCCTGCGATTACATCATGGCTTCGGGAAAGGCGAAATTCTGCTGTGCTTTCGTAAAGATGGGCGTGGTGACGGAACTGGCCTCGTCCCACTATCTGGTGCAACGCATGGGCTGGGGCAACGCCAGCGAGGCGGCCTTGACCGCGCGCATGATCCCGGGTGAAGAAGCCGTGCGACTGGGCCTGGCCGACCGCCTGGTGCCACATGACCAACTGGTGGACGAGGCGCTGGCCCTGGCCGGCCTGATGGCGCAGAACCCCAGCAGGCAGTTGCGCATGGTCAAGGAACTATTGAGCCAAAATGGCAGCGAAAGCGATCTGGACAAAGTACTGGAGCGCGAAACCGTGGCCCTGGAGCTGGCCTACAAATCGCCTGAACACGCCGAGGCTGTGAACGCCTTTCTGGAGAAACGGCAACCCAATTTTCATAATTTAACGGAGTAGACTGATGAGCAAGTTGACAATTCACGGCGCTTTCAACACCCGGACCCCGCGGGTCATATGGATGGCGCTGGAATTGGGTCTGGATTTCGACCACAACCCCATTCATTACAGTGATGGCAGCACCCAGACGCCCGCGTTTCTGGCCATTAATCCCAACGCCAGCCTGCCGGCGATCCAGGATGGGGACCTCTGCCTGTGGGAGTCCCTGGCCATCAACCTGTACCTTGCCAATAAGCATGGCGGCGATCTGGCGCCCAGGGATGCAGCCGAAACGGGCCTGGCGATGCAATGGAGTTTTTGGGCCACAACGGAAGTGGAAATGGCCGCCCTGCAAGCGTTGAAGCACCGTCTGCTGCTGCCCGAGGGGGAACGGGACGAGGCGGAAGTGGCGACGGCGGAAGCGGCATTGGCCAAACCCTTGGCGGTACTGAACGGCGCCCTGGCCGATCGGGAGTATCTTTTCGGCGGCCGTTTCACAGTGGCCGATTTGAATGTTGCGTCAGTGGTATCGTGGACCAAATTCGCCAGATTGGATCTATCCGCCTGGCCCCATTTGAGCGCATGGCTGGACCGCTGCCTGGGACGTCCAACCTTCAAACAGGCCCGCGGCGGTTAGGCCCGTTACCAGCCTGCAGCAATGGGGGAGATCGGGGCCGGTCCTGCATGGTACAGGGTCGCCCGTGCCTGAATATAGCGATGCAAATTGGATTGAGGGGATTTAGCTGCGATGATTGACTTTTCCTTGCCGGATGATCTGGTGGCCCTGCGCGACGGGGTAACGCGGTTTATCCGTGACGAAGTTATGCCTTATGAAAGTGACCCGCGGCAGGAATTTCACGGGCCCACCGACGATCTGCGCTGCGAACTGGTGGCCAAGGCCAAACAGGCCGGCCTGTTGTCACCGCACGGCCCGGTGGAATGGGGCGGCCTGGGTTTGAACCACGTGGGCATGGCCGTGGTCTTCGAGGCAGCGGGCTATTCCACCCTTGGCCCCCTGGCCCTGAATATCCAGGCCCCTGACGAAGGCAACACCAATCTGCTGCACAACGTCGCCAGCCAGGCGCAAAAGGAACGCTGGCTGGCGCCCCTGGTGGCGGGCGAGGTGCGTTCCGTCTTCGCCATGACCGAGCCCGATGGCGGGGCCGGCTCTGATCCGTCACTGATGCGAACGGAAGCCCGCCCTGATGGCGATGACTACATCATAAACGGCCGCAAGTGGCTGATCACGGGCATGGAAGGCGCCTCGTTTCAAATTCTCATGGCGCGCACATTTGACCAACAAGGCAACGACCTGGGCGCCACTATGTTCATGATGGATAACGATACGCCGGGCATCGAGATTGTCCGGGTATTGAACACCATCGACAGCAATTCCCCTGGCGGTCACGCCGAGGTTGCCTACACGGATGTCCGCGTGCCGGCCAGCCAGATCCTGGGCGAGGCGGGGAAAGGCTTCCGCTATGCCCAGGTGCGCCTGACCCCGGCTCGCATGACCCATTGCATGCGCTGGCTGGGTGCGGCGGTGCGTTGCCATGACATTGCCACCGACTATGCCAGACAGCGGCAGGCCTTTGGTAAACCCATCGGTGAACATGAAGGCGTCGGCTTCATGCTGGCCGAAAACGAAACTGATCTGCACTTCTGCCGCCTGGCGATCTGGCAGGCCAGCTGGCTGCTGGACCAGGGAGAACAGGCGCGGAATGAAACCTCCATGTGCAAGGTGCGCTGTTCCGAAGCCCTGTCGGCGGTGGTGGATCGATCCTTGCAAGTGCTGGGGGGCAGGGGCATTACCGGCGATACGGTGGTCGAACGGATCTACCGCGATATTCGCGCCTTCCGCATCTACGATGGCCCCTCGGAGGTTCATCGCTGGGCCCTGGCCCGCAACATCATGAAGCGCAATTGAGCCTTGCGTCCGATCGGCGATAATTATCGATCCAGCGCAGGAGAGCGCCATGGCGACCGAAAGCATTCTTAGGCTCTCCGCTGCCGACCTGGCGGCGGAGATCAGGGCAGGACGGATCTCGCCCAGCGAGCTTTTGGACCAGACCCTGGCCCATATCGAAAAAACGGACCCCGCTCTGAACGCCTTTATCACGGTCAGCGAGGCGAGGGCGCGGGAGGAGGCAAAGGCTGCGGAAGGGCTGCTGGCGTCGACATCGAATAGGGACGAACTGCCGCCCTTGCTGGGCGTACCTTATACGGTGAAGGATCTGATCGACACCGCCGGCGTGCGTACGACATATGCTTCTGCCATTCTGGAAGACAATGTTCCCGCGCACGACGCCGTTGCCGTGGCGCGTATGAAGGCCGCCGGCGCGGTGCTGGTGGGCAAGGTATCGACGCCGGAGTTCGGCCATAAACCCATGAACGAGTCGCCGCTTTTCGGCCGTACGCTGAATCCCTGGAACCTCTCGCGCACCAGCGGCGGCTCGAGCGGCGGTTCCGCCGCGGCCCTGGCCGCGGGCATGGCGCCATTGTCCATCGGGACCGACGCCGGCGGGTCAATCAGAATTCCAGCGGCCTGTTGCGGCGTTGTCGGGATGAAGGGAACTTTGGGCCTGGTCCCCCACGACGCGGCGCCGGACGGCTTCGGAAATTTTTCCAATCAGGGTCCTATGGCGCGCACGGTGATGGACACGGCGCTGATGTTGGCGGCCATGGCCGGGGCGCACCCCAACGATCCCCATTCCCATGGCCTGCCGATAGATGACTATGCCGCCGCCGCCCGGGGCGAGGGCGATTTGTCCGGCGTGAAAATCGGCTGGATTACCCAGATGGGGAATGAACTGGTCGATGCCGAGGTGCTGGACGCCTGCGCCGCGCGCCGCGACGCCCTCGAACAACGGGGCGCGGAGATTATCCCATTCGATGAAGCCTTTGAAAATACCGAGCCCTATTGGCTGATCATCACCCAATCGCTCTGGGTTGCCAGGTTCGAGGACAAGCTTGCCGAATTCGGCGCCCGCATGACGCCGACCCTGTTGCGCGGGATAGAGGAAGGCCGGACCTATTCAGCGGTCGATCTGCAACGGGCCATAACCTTTCGCACCCAGCTCTACCGCCGCATCCAATCCTGGTTCCAGCGCGTCGATTTTCTGTTGATGCCGACGCTCAGCCGCACGGCAATCAATGCCGATCATGATTTCTATGAACCGATTACCATCGGCAATCAGGTCGCGGGCGGCATCCGGCAGTGCTGGTATCCCTATACTCATCCGTTCAACATGACCGGCCATCCCGCCATAACCGTTCCTTGCGGCATCATGGCCGACGGCCTCCCGGCAGGGATACAGATTGTCGGCCCGATGATGGCCGATGCCGGCGTAATCCGCCTGGCGGCAATGCTGGAACAGACGCATCCATGGGCCCACCTGTGGCCCGACGCCGTCGCGCCTTAGAGCACGTCCGGGCTATTCTGGGTCATTTGATGGCGGCCGGAACATTTCAAACATGGTCATGATCCGCTAGTATTGGCCCATGCCCGCAAAAGCCCTGATCATCATCGATATGCAAGTCGGCTCCTTCACAGGGTCAACACCCCGCCATGATGCCGATGGCCTGGTGAGACGGATGAACACCCTGGCCGGACGGGTGCGGGATACCGGCGGTCTGGTGATTTACATCCGCCATGATGGACCGGAAGGAGACCCCCATTATCCAGGCCTTCCAGGCTGGCAAATTTTGCCGGAGTTGCAAATCCTTCCAGACGACAAGATCGTCGCTAAAACCGCTTGCGATTCTTTCTTGAATACGGACCTGCAAGATACCTTGGCGGCGCATGATATTGATGAACTGATCATAACCGGCTGCGCGACGGATTTTTGTGTCGACACGACCGTGCGTAGCGCGCTGGCGCAAGGCTATGGAACGATCGCGCCCAGCGACGGCCACACCACCTGCAACCGGGAGCATCTCAACGCGGCGCAGATCATCACCCACCACAACGCCATCTGGGCTGACTTCATTGCCCCGGGCGGCAGTGCACGGGTTTGTCCCTGCGCCGAAGTCGAACTATAGCGGTGACTGCATGGCCCGGGTTACCGGCAATACCACGCCTGCCCAGGTCCGAACGGCGGCGATCTCTGTGGATTTTTGTTAGTGCAGCTTGGTAAAAGGAATGCCCAGTGATGGATTGGTACGCAAAACGGCGGTTTGGTGATCTAGGTGACGAAGCCGCTGCACGCCATGGCGACCGCGAAGGTTTAATCTTTCAGGATGCGCGCTACAGCTTTGCCCAGGTGGCGGTGGAAATCGACCGGGCCGCCAAGGCCCTGATGAGCCAGGGCGTACAGCCGGGTGATCATGTCGCCTTGTGGCTGAATAACAGCGCGGATTGGATATTCATTTCGTTCGCCCTGGCCAAGATCGGCGCGGTCCAGGTCCCAATCAACACGCGTTTCCGCACCGCCGATCTGGAATACGTGGTGCGGCAGTCCGACAGCGCGATGCTGATCACCCATGACCGGTCCGGCCCCGTCGACTATCTGGGGATGGTCCGCCAGGTCTTCGATTTGCCAGCCACCGGTAGCACGATTGCAGACACCGGCTTCCCTGAAATGCGCCGGGTGATCATCCTGGGCCGGGATCAATATCAGGGCACGGTATCCTGGGAAGCGGCCAAGCGTGGCGGCGAAGCCATCAGCGACGGTGATCTGGCGGCGCGCGCCGCGGCGGTCAACCCCGAAGACCCGGTCTTCATTATGTATACCTCCGGCACCACGGGATTTCCCAAGGGGGCGGTGCATAGCCACAAGCTGATCCGCAACATCGAGGAACGCGGATATCGCATGGCTTTCACGACGAATGATGTGATCCTGAACTATCTGCCCCTGTTCCATGCCTTTGGCTATTCCGAAGGCGCCTTAATGTCCCTGCTGACCGGGGCCAGGCAGATCATTACGGAAACCTTCGACCCGGACGAATGCCTTGATCTGATCGTCCAGGAAGGCGTCACCGTCATGCATGGTTTCGAGGCTCATATGAAAGGCCTGACAGAGGCGCAGGAGGCCAAACCGCGCGATATTTCCACTTTGCGCACGGGCATTTTCGCCGCCGGCATGCACAGCGCGACGCCGGTTACCCGCCGTGCGGCCAAGGTTCTGGCGCCGCTTTGCAATCTGTCCGGCTTTGGCATGACCGAGACCTGGCTGGGCGTGGCCCTGAATGCCCTGGATGATGATGAAACCCGCCGCTGCGAGACTTCTGGATATCCGGGCCTGGGTTTCGAGTCCCGGGTCGTTGATCCCGTGACCGGGGCCGAGCAACCGCCCGGCGTACCGGGGGAGCTGTTGGTCCGCGGCTATAGCCTGATGCTGGGTTATTACAAGAAACCGGAGGAAACGGCGGCGGCCATGGACGCGGACGGCTGGTTTCATACCGGCGATACGGCGGAATGGCTGGATGACGGTTATCTGCGATTTCTGGGCCGCTACAAGGATATGCTCAAGGTTGGCGGCGAGAACGTGGATCCCATGGAAACCGAAGGTCTGCTGCTGGCGCATCCCAGTGTGCATCAAATCGCCATTGTCGGCTTTCCCGATCCAAAACTGGCGGAGGTGCCGGTCGCCTTCGTGCAGCGCGCGCCAGGCGCGGATATCGATAGCGGCACAGTGATTGATTACTGCCGGGGCAAGGTCGCCAGCTTTAAAATTCCCCGTCACGTAATATTCGTCGATGACTTTCCCATGACCGCATCGGGCAAGATCCGCAAAGTCGACCTGCGGGCGGATGCGCTACGCCTTCTGGCGGAATAAGTTCCAAAGAACATGGATATCAGCAGGGCAGGGCCGCCATCTATTGAGCTTTCCATGGCGTGCGCTATCATGGCGAATATTGGCGACGCGGCTATGGACCAGCCGGCGTCAAAGGACCAGACCTTGTCGGAGGAACCCTTGCATGGCGAAGACACCCATATCGGCTGACTCACACATTACCGAGCCACCGAATTGCTATATCGATTACATCGACCCCAGTTTTCGCGAGCGGGCACCTCACGTCGCTCTTAATACAAAGTTTGGCGACGTCTACGTCATCGATGGTATGGAAAAGACCATTCCCATCGGCCTGGTCGCTGCAGCCGGACGGGACCCCAAGGAATTGCGCTGGAGCGGCGGCAAATTTGATGAGATGCACCCTAGTGGTTGGGATCCGACCTTGCGCTTGGCGGACCAGGATCGCGACGGCGTGGGCGCCGAAGTCATTTACCCTTCCGTCGGCATGGTGCTCTGCAATCATCCGGACTTTGACTACAAGCGCGCCTGTATGACGGCCTACAACCGCTGGCTGCAAGAATATTGTGCCGAGGCGCCGGATCGACTGTACGGCATGGCCCAGGTCACGATGGCATCGGTTGCAGAGGGGATCGAGGAATTGCGCCGCGCCAAGGAGATGGGCTTTCGCGGCGTCATGATGCCTGGCGATCCGCAACACGAAGATTATGATCATTTGGACTACGATCCATTTTACCAGGCGGCCGTGGATCTGGATCTGCCCCTGTCGTTTCATATTCTCACCTCGGGTTCGGATCAGATCGGGGCGCTGCGCGGGCCCCGTATCAATGGCTTTTGCAGCATCATCCGCGGCTGCCAGGACATCATCGGCATGTTCATTTTCAGCGGCGTGTTCCAGCGGCATCCGAAATTGAAGCTGGTCTGCGTCGAGGCGGATGCCGGTTGGGCGCCCCACTACATGTACCGCATGGATCATGCCTATAAGCGCCACCGCTATTGGATGAAATGTGACGAGCTGGCGCGCCTGCCCAGCGAGTATTTCATGGAAAACGTCTATATGACATTCCAGGATGATTGGACCGCGTTTCAGTTCCGCGACAGCTGCAATATCCGCCGCTTGATGTGGGCCAATGATTTTCCCCATTCCGATGCCACCTGGCCGTGGAGTCAGGAAATGCTGGCCGAACATACCGCCGATATGACCGAACAGGAACGCGACTGGGTGCTGCACGACAACGTCGCGGAACTTTACGGCATGACAGGCGTCTGACGCCGATGCGGGGAAATGGGCAATGTACGATCTGAAAATCACCAACGGCAGCATTATCGACGGTACCGGCGCGCCGGCCATACAGGGTGAACTGGGGATCAGGGACGGCAAAGTCGTCGCCATGGGCGAGGCGCCGGATACCGGCGTCAGAGAGATCGATGCGGATGGCCAGGTCGTCTGTCCCGGCTTTGTCGATATCCATACCCATTACGATGCCCAGATCTTGTGGGACCGTAATCTGACCATTTCGCCCTGGCACGGCGTAACCACGGCGGTTATAGGTAATTGCGGCTTCGGCGTCGCGCCAACCAAAGAAGAGCACCGGGAAATGATCGTGCGGACCTTGGAAAAGGTCGAAGGCATGAGCGCCGATGCTCTGCACGCCGGTTTGGGCGAGACCTGGCCCTTTGAGAGTTTTCCCGAGTACCTCGATGTTATCGAAAAGGTCGGACCTTCAATCAACGTTGGCGTGCTGTTGGGACATACCCCCTTGCGGTTGTACGCCATGGGCGAGGGGGCGACGGAGCGGGCCGCGACCCCGGATGAATTGGCCGAAATGTGCGGCCTTCTGGCCAACGGAATGAGAGCGGGCGCCCTGGGTTTCGCAACCTCGAAGGCAAGCACCCACGTCGGCTACGAAGGCCGGCCGGTGCCCAGCCGCGCTGCGGGGATGGATGAAATTTTCGCGCTTTGCGATGTCCTGGGACAGATGGATCAGGGCGTCATTCAAGCCACGGTGGGGCGGGAATTGTTTCTGGACGAGTTTGAGCAGATTGCCGAACGCACCGGACGGCCCATTACCTGGACCGCCCTTTTGGCTGGGTTATCGCTGGGTAAGGGCGGGCACGAGGAGCAACTGCAAATTTCCCAGAAATTGGCGGACAGGGGTCTGAAAATCAGCCCGCAGGTTACGCCGCGGCCGTTGAATTTTGAGTATCAATTCCTCGCACCATTTGTCTTTGAACCGATCTCTCTGTTCAAGCCCGTATCGGCAGCGGATTTTGATGGCAAGCGCCGCATTTACAAGGACCCGGATTTCCGAACAGCGTTCAAGGAGCGCATGGATTCAATCCGTCCCTCGTTCCAAAGCGCCTTTGCCATGACGGTCATTTCTCAGTTCGATTTAGAGCCGGCACTTGCCGAGAGGCTGTTGTGCGATGTTGCGGCTGAACGCAACATGCACCCCATTGACCTGGCCCTGGACCTGGCCTTGGCCTCGGATCTGGAGGCGCGTTTCCGCATGCCCGTAGCCAATCATAATGAGGATGAGGTGGAGCCGTTGTTGAAAAACGATTGCACGGTGCTGGGGCTGTCGGATGCGGGGGCGCATGCCAGCCAGCTGTGCGATGCCTGTCAGCCGACCTACTTCCTGAGCCGCTGGGTGCGGGAGAAGAAAGCTTTTTCCCTGGAGGAAGCGATCCGCATGTTGACGTCGCGTACGGCGGAAGTGATGGGGATCACGGATCGGGGTCGATTGGGCCTGGGACGGCCGGCGGATGTGGTGATCTTCGATCCGGCCACGGTTGGCGACCAACCGCTACGGCGGGTACATGATTTTCCTGCCGGTGCCGACCGCTTGATCAGCGAAGCCACTGGTATTGCCAACGTAATCGTCAATGGCATTGTCATTCGGGAAGGGAACGTCGATGTCATTGCCGACAACGCACCCCTGCCGGGCCGGTTACTACGGAATGGAGCCGCTGCTTGATCTATTTCTAAGATTTAGAGCAACTTGTCTGCGTTCAAATGAACGCAGGTCGCTCTAACCGGCGGCCAACCAATCGAGGATCCAATCAGGCGTGTAGCTTGCCGGGGTTGAGCCGTGCAGGCCGTCGTAGATCACCCGTTTCAAACTGCGTTTCCGCTCCGTATCGATGTTGATGGTGACGGTCATGCCGGCCCGCAAGGACTTGCGCCCTTCGACATCGGTGATACGCAGGCGAAGCGGGATGCGTTGCACCACCTTGACCCAGTTGCCTGACGCATTTTGCGGCGGCAACAGGGCGAATTCAGCCCCCGTGGCCGGCGAGATGCTTTCGACTACGGCATTATAGTGTTCGTCCGGATAGGCATCGGCCACCACCGTCGCCTTCTGTCCCAACTGCACATGGGTCAACTGGGTTTCTTTCAGATTGGCCTCGATCCAGAGGTCACCGCTTTCCACCATGGCGAAAACCGGCGTGCCGGCACGGACATATTCACCCAGGCGCAATTTAACGTTTGAGGCGATACCATCAGCCGGCGCCTTGATGACGGTCCGGTCCAGATCCAGCTGGGCCACGGCGTAATCGGCCAACAGTTTATGGTATTTTGGGTCCTGCTCCGCCTTTCTGCTGGGATTGCCGCCCAATTCAGCCAATAGCGTTTGATTGTTATCTTGACGTGTTTGCAGCTGCCGTTTGGCCATTTCAAGGTCATGCCTGGCCTCGTCCTGCTTCGCGGTGGTGCCAACGCCGCGTTTAGCCAGTTCTACAGCGCGTTTGTATTCCTGATCCTCGTAGCGGACGGCCTCGCGGCTCTCTTCCACGGCACGCAGGCCGGCGCGGTATGCCATCCGCTTGGCCGAGATTTCCAGGCGGATAGTGTCGAATTGCGCCAGTTTCGCATCAGCTTCAAACTGAAACGTATGGGGGTCGATACGAAACAGGACATCACCCTTTTTGATTTCCTGGTTGTCGTGGGCATTGATTTCCACCACCCGGCCCGAAACATCTGCGCTTACCGCCAGGACATGGGATTTCACGTAGGCGTTTTCAGTGTTGACGTAGCGCAGGCTTTCCGCCCACAAGCCGGCACCATACAAAATTCCGGATATCGGTATGACCAGCATCAGAACGAATCGGGTCAGGCCCTGTATCCAGCGTCTGTGCCGGCGGGGGGCGGAACTTGGCAGCTCCGATACCGTGGCCGTTACCGGTTCTTCCGCTGTCTGTGGCTCGTCTTTTTTCGCGGGCTCAGCCATCTTGATTTTCTTTCGAATTCGCACCGCCATTCTCGACCATGGAGGAGAGGTTATTCTTGATCTTTATCAACGTCGAAATGAACCTTTCCTGCTCCTCGTTCGATAAACTCGCCAAAGCTTCCGTGCGCAAGTTCGCCGCCAAGGCCCGCATGGTTTGCATAAGAGGGTCAACCGCGCCCGCCAAAAAGACCAGTTTGACGCGTCGGTCCGCTTCAACTGTCCGGCGTTCGATCCAGCCCTTGGCCTCCAGGCGGTCAAGCAGACGGCCCAGGGTCGCACGTTCAATTTCAAGGATATCCGATAGTTTCGTCTGCGACAGACCTTCGTTGAAGTAAAGGTGGGTAAGCACCCACCATTGCGATCTGGTCAGACCCAGTTCGCGCATGCGGCGGTCATAATTGGTGCGCAGTTGCCGTGCGGTATCATTCAAAAGGAAGCCAAAATTGCGGTCCGTGGTTTCCCGCTGATCAATTTCCCTATATTTGACGCTTTGGTCGTTCATTTTGGCTTTCGCTATAATGGCTGGGCACCTTGACGACATATGTTGGCTGATTGGTTGTCTAGCATACAATAAGCCATATTAATGGAGCCTTGCCAACAATCGATTTTGCCGCCCAGGACTGAATAAGGAAAACTGGAATGCCACTGAAAAATGCCATCGATCTAAGCGGCCGCCGTATTCTTTTGACCGGCGCCGCCGGCGGTATCGGTGCCGCCACGGCCCGCGCCTGCGCCACCCTGGGGGCCGCGACACTTGTGCTGGCCGATAACGGTCCCATGGACCAACTGTGCGACGAATTGCGTGATCAAGGCGTCGACGTCATTTCCCATCAATGCGATGTCAGCCAGCGTCAGGACAATGCGGATCTGGTTGCGGCAGCGGGCGATCTGGATGCTGCCGTGGCCTGTGCGGGCATCTGCCCGCTGGAGGAGGATTGGGCCGACGATCCGGAATGGGATCAGGTTTTTCACCGGGTCATGGATGTCAATCTGTTGGGACCGATCCATCTGGTGCGGGAGTTACTGCCCCGTATGGCGGCGCGGGGCGGCGGGCAGATTACGCTGATCGGCTCTATCGGCGGGCGGATGGGGGGAACCTCACCGATCGTGCAACCCCACTACATCGCCTCGAAAGGCGGCGTACACGCCTTGATCTGGTGGCTGGCCCAACGTGCCGCCCCTCAGGGCGTACTGGTCAATGGCATCGCACCGGGGCCCATCGCCACCGCGATGACCGCCACCACTTCCTATCCAAAAGATCGCTACCCCCTGGGCCGGATCGGCGAGCCTGAGGAGATCGCCTGGCCGGCGGCATTTTTATGTTCTCCCGCCGCCTCGTATTTCTCTGGTTCCATCCTCGACGTGAACGGTGGTTTGTTTGTAGGTTAGGCTGATTTCGAGCTTGTCCGAACCGTTTGCACAACAATTGCGCCCTGGGCTAATCAAGGGCCGGTCCATATGATGCGCCGGCTCCATGAATATCGAAATCCGTATAGGCGTTCCAAGGGGATACGACCATGAAAATCGGCGATCGACATTACCGCACGATCTGGCTGGATGATGACGGCTGGGCCGTGAATGTCATTGACCAGACGTTATTGCCGCACCAGTTTGAAGTCAGGCGCCTGCAAAGCATGGCGGATGCCGCCTCGGCGATTGCAACCATGGTGGTGCGCGGCGCGCCATTGATCGGCGCCACGGCGGCTTATGGCATGGCCCTGGCGGCGCACGCGGATACGTCGGACCCGGCGCTTGAGGACGCCTATGCCGCCTTGCTGGCGACCCGCCCCACCGCGATCAATCTGCGCTGGGCCCTGGATGTGATGCGAGAGCGGCTGCTGGTTGTGCCGTTGGATTATCGGCGCGAACTGGCCTATGGCCTGGCGGCGGAGATCTGCGACAACGACGTGGCGGCCTGCCGAAGCATCGGCCAGCATGGCAGTGCCCTGATCGCCGATGCCCTTGGCCGAAAAGAGACGGGAAATGGCGCCGCCGGACCGGTCAATGTTTTGACCCATTGCAACGCCGGTTGGCTGGCGACAGTGGATTGGGGCACGGCACTGGCGCCAATCTATGCCGCCCATGATGCCGGGATCCCGGTGCATGTCTGGGTCGATGAAACCCGGCCACGCAATCAGGGTGCCGCCCTTACGGCATACGAACTGGGCAGCCACGGCATATCGCACACGGTGATCGTTGATAACGCGGGTGGGCATCTGATGCAGCACGGCATGGTCGACCTTTGCATCACCGGCACCGACCGCACTACGGCCCACGGTGATGTCTGCAACAAGATCGGCACCTACCTGAAGGCCTTGGCGGCCCATGACAACGGCATACCCTTTTATGTGGGCCTGCCTCACAGCACGATAGATTGGCGTTTGGGCGACGG
>JAJFGG010000133.1 GCA_021776235.1 Alphaproteobacteria bacterium
TCAAATTCCCATAGACCGAGCAGGCCGCAACAGCGAGGCTAAACCCCCCGCGATTTCCTTCCCTGAGGCTTGTCCGACACCTGCCGATCAAGACCGTGGCAGTCTCATCGCCGCGACAGGTGTCCGACAACCCTTAACAACATCAAGCCTTATTCGGACTGTCATTAGTATTGACCGTTGGTATTACTTCCAACTTTCGCAGCTAGGCACTTGCGACCTCTCCATGCTATGGTTGTTTTCTACTTAGTATGTTCTCTAAAGGATTGGGAATTGCGGTTCTGCCGTGCAAATAACCTTGATGAAGCGCTCGACTGGTTGAGCGAATGGGGTGAGAACGGTTGCCTGCTGGCGGGCGGCACTGACGTGATGATGCAGTACAGGCGCGGTGAGATCTCACCGGGCGCACTGATCCATATCGAGGGCATAGAGGCGTTGTCTTTGATCACAGCAGATGCACGTACCCATGTTGGCGCCCTCGCCACTCACAGCAGGCTGGCTGCCGATGCGGACATCAGGTCTCGCCACGTTGCGTTGGCAAGCGCGGCCCGTCTCGTCGGCGGATGGCAGACCCAGGCGACTGGAACCGTGGGTGGCAACATCTGCAACGCCTCGCCCGCGGCCGACCTGGCGCCACCGCTGCTGATCGCGGATGCTCATGTTACCCTGGCCTCGAAGGGGGGCGAACGGCGGCTGCCGCTGGAAGAATTCTTCGTCGACCGCCGCACAACCGCCCGCCGGCCCGATGAGCTATTGACCGCGATTGATCTCGAGCCCTTGCCGTTGGGCGGTGGCGAACGTTACCTGAAGCTGGGCCGGCGACGCGCGATGGACGTCGCCATTGTCGGCCTTGCTGTGCGGCTCAGTCTAGGCAGAGACAATACCATCGAGGCGGCGCGGGTCGCGGCCTGTTCGGTTGCGGCGACGCCACGGCGGGTGCCAGATGCCGAAGCGGCGCTGTTGGGGGCACGGATGGAGGAGGGCGCGTTTGCCGACGCCGGCAGAGCCTTGGTGGCGGCGGTGACACCTATCGATGACGGACGCGGCACGGCATCCTATCGCAGACGGGTTCTGCCGGGTCTTCTCGAACAGGCGGTCATGCAATGCGGCGAGGAAATTCGGCGATGACAATCAATCAACCGGTTTCCATCACCTGCACGGTGAACGGCAAGGCGCACGCGATCGAAGTTGGCGCCGGCGAGACCCTGCTGCAGACACTGAGGCATCGGCTGTGGCTGACCGGCACCAAGGAGGGTTGTCTCGAAGGCGAATGCGGCGCCTGCACAGTACTAATCGACGGCGTGCCGGTCGATTCCTGTATTCAGTCGGCCGCGGCGGTAGACGGCCGCGAGATCCGAACGATCGAATACCTGTCCAACGGCGATAGGTTGAGCCCGCTGCAGCAGGCCTTCCTCGACCATGCTGCGGTGCAATGCGGTTTTTGCATTCCGGGCATGTTGATGACGCTGACAGCGCTGCTGGAACACCAGCCGACGCCGTCGCGCGGTGATGTCGAAACAGCGCTTGCTGGCAATACCTGCCGCTGTACCGGCTACCGGCAGATGGTCGATGCGGCGGTGGCCGCCGCACGGGGAGACCAGGCGTGAATGTGGTCGGCAGCAGCGTTCAGAGAAGCGATGGTGCGGCCAAGGTCCGCGGTGAGGCGGTTTTCGGGGTCGATCTCACGGTACAGGGTATGCTGCACGCCCGATTGCTACGGGCCCCGGTCGCGGCTGGGAACATCCGTCATATCGACACCAAGGCGGCCGCGGCTAGCGAAGGCGTCCGCGATGTTGTGACAGGTGCCGAAGTTCGGAATGATCGGACTGGCGTCGCCGTCTTCGACAACCCATTGTTCGCGACCGATTATATTTCCTACGAGGGCGAACCCATTGCCGCAGTTGTGGCCGATACGCCGGAATTAGCCGAGGCAGCGATCCGCAAGATCGAGCTTAAAATAGAGGAAGTGACGCCGGTGGCGACGCCCGAACAGGCATTGGCGCCAAATTCCCGGTTGGTGCACCCTTCTTGGGGCGAATTTGGCACAGTCGGCGGGATCGATTTCAACCGAGACGGCAATATTGTTGCCGAGATCCTGTCCGATCAGGACGACGTCGATGCGGTGTTTGAGCGGGCCGACCGCGTGATCGAGGGCGTCTATCGTACGCCCAGACAGTATCAAGCTTATCTCGAGCCAAAGATGGCGCTGGCGACCTACGAGGCCGGACGCTATACGGTTCAGGTTTCCCACCAGTATCCGTTCCGGGTACGGGACCGGCTGGCCCAGGTGTTGGACGTGCCGAAGTCGGCGATACGGATCGTCGGGCATCATATAGGCGGCGGCTTTGGCGCTAAGCTCGACCTCGGGCTTGAGCCCTACGCCGCCATACTGGCCCGCCGCACCAGGCGGCCGGTCAAGATGGTCAACAACGCCGAAGAGGAACGCCTTACGGCGCCATGTCGGGAAAACGCCACGGTAAAGATCCGCTCCGCCGTAATGAACGATGGCACCATCCTGGCACAGGATGTCGACGTCGTCTTCGACAGTGGCGCCTATGCGAACAACCACCCGGCGACGGCGAGCATCCCGATGTTCATGTATGGCTCGATCTATCGCGTCGGTACGGCCCGCATCCGCAACCGCTTAGTCTATACGAACACCGCGCCGACCGGCGCCTTCCGCGGCGTCAGCGGGCCCTACCTGGTGTTCGCGGCGGAGCGGAACATGGACCAGATCGCCAATGCGCTTGGCCGCGACCGACGCGAATACCGCCTGGCCATGTTGGCCGAAGACGGCCACAAGATGTTGAACGGCCAGACCCTGGAGGAGCTTTCGATCCTGCACCAGGCCTTTGGCTTGGTCGAGGCGCAAGCACCATGGGCGGAACAGGGCAAAGGCAAGTTGCGCGGCGTCGGTATGGCAGCGGCCATTTGGCTCACTAATCCTCAACCGGGCCAGGCCACGGTGAAGCTCAACGAAGACGGTACCCTCACTGTCGTAACGGCCGCCACGGACAGCGGATCAGGCGCCGTGTTTACCGGCCTGCGCCAGATTGCTGCTGAAGGCCTCGGTATCCCGGCAGATCAAGTGATCATCACCATGCCAGACACCGATGCAGCCGGCTTCGATGCCGGTTCCCAAGGCAGCCGCACCACCCATGTCACCGGCCGCGCTGTGCTCGATGCCACAGCCGAGGTTAGGGAAAAGGTCGTCGAAAAAGCCGCAGCCATGCTGGAAGCAGCGAAAGAAGACATTGTGATCGAGGACGGCGCTGTCCATGTCGCCGGCGTGCCGGAAATGAGCATCAACCTGGCCGATGTGGCGATGGCCGCGACCTTCAGCAACGGACCGATTGCTGCCACAGGGTCCTACACCACGCCGCCGCCGCCGCACGATCCATCTCGCACCAAGGGAATGCTGTTCTCCACCTGGCCGACGCCGACCTACCATGTCCATCTGGCGGAGGTCACGGTCGATCCGGTGACCGGCCGGGTCACTGTCGAGCGCTATGTCATCGCCCAGGAGGTCGGCCGCACGATCAATCCAGACGCGGTCAAGGGACAGGTCCTGGGCGGCGTCGCCCAAGGTCTTGGTTATACGTTGTGGGAACGGGTCGATATTGAGGCAGGTCGATATGTGCAGCGCAATTTCGAGAGCCACGGCCTGCCGCTGGCCAGCGACATGCCGGACGTCGAGTTCGTGCTGATGGAACATCCAGAAGCCGCCGGCCCTTACGGCGCCAAGGGCATTGCTGAACCCTCAATCATACCTGTGGCGGCGGCGATCGCAAATGCGGTTTCGGACGCCATTGGCGCTCCTATCGATGACATCCCGATCACGCCCGAAGCCGTTCTGGACGTGCTTGGGCGATGAAAAGAGACTGCCATGACAGCTGAACATCCCATTGGCCTGGTCCTCGGCAGCGCTGTTGCGCCGGAGCGTGTCCAAGGCGCCGCGGCGACCGCCGAAGCCTGTGGTTTCGATGAAATCTGGCTGGCCGAGGATTATTTTTTTACCGGCGGTATCTCGGGCGCCTCGCTCGTGCTGGGCGCCACCTCCAACATCACCGTCGGCCTCGGCGTCGTTTCGGCCGTTGCCCGTCATCCAGCACTGCTGGCGATGGAAATTGCTACCCTAACGCGGATCTATGAAGATCGATTGATTGCCGGCATCGGCCTCGGCGTGCCGGCTTGGGTGCGGCAGATGGGTTTGCATCCCCGTTCGCCCTTGAGCGCACTCAGAGAGTGTGTGACCGCTACCAAGTCCCTCTTGCGTGGCGAGACGGTGAATGTCCTCGGCGAGGTGTTCTCGTTTGATGATGTGACCCTCGTCTACCCGGAGGCCGGTAGGCCGACACCGGTCCGCATGGGCGTGATCGGCCCAAAGATGCTGCAGCTCTCTGGCGAGATCGCCGACGGCTCAGTGCTCTCCGTTTCCGCCAGTCACGAATATGTGCGTTGGGCCAAGGCGCGCATCGACGAGGGGCGGGCGCGTGGCGGGCGGGCCGATAGGCATCCGATTACCGTGTTCGCCATTTATGCCGTGGACGACGACGGCGACGCAGCGCGGGCCTCGGCGCGTGCCAAACTGGCATTTTACCGGCAAAATGGGTCTAACGGGCTAACAGATGTGTATGATATCTCCGATGAGCTAAATGCTTTGGTGAAGCAGGGCGGCTACGAAACAGTCCTCGAAAAGATGCCTGACCGTTGGGTCGAAGATCTGACTATCGCCGGCACGCCGGAAGAATGCGCGGCGAAGATCTCGGCCTACTATGCGGCGGGCGCCGATTCAGTTGCTTTGTTTCCTGTTGCAACCGACCGCATAGACGAGATTGTCCGGCTGACCGCCGACCGCGTCTTGCCCAGACTTTAGATGTCTATTGGCAATGACCCAATTCGATTTCGATAAAAGGATCCATCTGCACCTTCAGAGGTGATAACCAATGTCGGCTCATGGTGCTCTTCGTAACCATCTCGAGCATGGTGGCCAAATTTTCCTCTTGTTTGCTTTTGTCTCGAAGTTGACGTGGCTCGCGCACCGTCGTCGAACATTAGGTATTCCGTATCCTTATCCTCGATACAGCCTCAATCCGGGACACCGAGTTCGCGAAGAGCGTCGATTTCCCGACGGACGTGTTCCGGATCATGATGATGTAAAGCTTCCAGGACATGGGCTTGAGAAAAATCAGGAAATTTGGAATAGACCTCGTCGAGCGCCAATTTCGCGTCTTCTTTGCGGCCGAGATAGAACAGGCATATGCCATAGCTAACGAACGCCCAGACCGTGGGATTGGGGGCGTGCATGGCCCGATATGCCGTCTCGGCGGCTTCGGCGAAACGGTGCAGGTGGAGCAGCGAATAGGCCCGCATGGTCAACACCTTGCAAATTTCAACGTCGCGCGGACTAAGCCGGACAAATTCGTCGGTGGCCGCGATGGTTTCTTCATATTGGCCCGCGGCATCTCTGGCTTGGCCCAGCAAGAGATAGGCCAATGCAAGGTTGGGGTTGAGTTTTATGGCGTCCTGAAGTTTGGCGATGCCGATTTGATGCTCACCGTAGTAACTATGCACGGTGCCGTCCGCCAAGACGCAGAGCGGATCGCGCGGGCTTAGCCGTAGCGCCATTTGTACTTTTTCCCGCGCTTCGCGGATCAACATACCCCGGTCCTTCGACTGCCCGTTCAACACATATTGTGTCCTTGCGAGCGCCGCCATTGCCCAGGCGAGCGCAAACTCCGGGTCCAATTGCGTGGCCTGATCGAAGGTATCAATGGACGAAATGAAGTCCATCGACACCGACCGATGGTATGCCGCCAAGCCTTTCTGGTATAAATCCCAGGCGTCGAGTTCCGCCGGTAATTTACGCCGCGAGCGTTCAATCTCGAACTGATCAATTTCCGGCGCGATCGCGGCAATAATGGCGCCGGTTACCTCATCCTGAACCGCAAAAATATCGGCAACTTCTCGGTCGAAGCGGTCCGCCCAGATATGATTGCCGCTATCGGCGTCAATCAACTGCGCGGTCACCCGGATACGCTCGCCTCCCTTTCGAATGCTCCCTTCCAGCACGTATCGGACACCAAGCGTTTCAGCCACTTGCTTCACGCCTATCGACTGGCCTTTGAAACTGAATGTCGAATTGCGGGCAATTACCAGTAACGATCCGAACCGCGAGAGGCCGGTAATAATATCCTCTGCCATGCCGTCGGCGAAGTATTCCTGCTCCGGGTCGCCGGACATATTGTTGAACGGCAGTACGGCAATTGACGGCTTGTCGGGCAGCGGCACCGGCGCATCTTCACTGCCTGTCGTTGCTACAGCGTCCGTGTCCGAAACCACGGGCCAGCGCCAAACCTGGACTGGGCGGGCAATGTTTTTCAGATCCTGGCTATCGCCACCGCCGAATTGTTGTGCCGACTTCTCGTCCAGGCTGTTATGCACCGTGTCGGAGATCAGCACTTCGCCAGGCTCGGCCAGTTCTTCCAACCGCGCGGCCACATTGACTCCTTCACCGAAGACGTCCTCGTCCTCGAACACCACTTCGCCGATATGAATGCCAGCGCGCAGGCGGATAAATTCGTGGTCCGCCAAGCCAAGCTGAAACCGAATGGCGCAATCGACCGCATCCGAGACGCTCGCAAATTCGACGATCCAGCCATCGCCCATGCGCTTGACCACGTTACCGCGATATTCATCGACCACCGGCTCGAACAGTTCCTTGCGAAGCTGGCGCAATGCATCGAGTGTGCGCGCCTGATCCTCGCCCATCAAACGAGAATAACCAACCACCTCGGCAGCCAGGATGGCGGCGAGTTTGCGGGTTGGTGCGCTCATTCCGGCAGTCCTGCCGTGCGGAGACCGTCAACAAACCGTTTCGTCGCTGCCTTGTCGTTGATCTGGTACAGGCCCGGAATATGCTTTAACCGCAAATCGGGAGCAAGCCGGGTAACCTCCGCAATCGCCTGCGCCGCTTCATCCGATTGCCCCTGCAGATGATAAATGTAGGCTCTTTGAAGCCAGGCTTGAAAAAAGCCAGGTTCGATGCCCAAGATTTCGTCGGCAAGGGCCAATCCCTCATCGAGTTCATCAAGTATGGTCAGCGCGCTGAGCAAACCGTTGCGATACCAATTTGGATGAAAGGGGTTGAGCAGCATCGCCGCGCGAAAATGGCCAACCGCTTCGCGATAATGGGCCGCGCGGACCAGCGCAAAGGCGAGGAATGCCCGTGCGTCCGCGTTACCGGGATGGAGCTCCAAGCCCCTGCGCGCGACGACAACTCCTTCTTCATGATGATTGAGAGCACTGGCGACCATTGTGCTTAGGCCAATCACCCACGATACGGTGGCATCCAATGCCATGGCGCGTTCGGCGCTGTCTTTGGCGTTCGCGAATTTGGCTTGCGTGTCGCCCGTATAACCCAAGCGGCCATCCCACCAATGGGTGAAGCCCAGCGTCGCCCAGGCGTAGGCGTAGTTTGGATCACGCGCCACCGCTTTCTCAGCAAGCGTCCGCGCTTCCAGATAATCGGTGGAATTGAATTGCATGAACAGTTCGGTGGCCCGGGTGCAGAGTTGCCAGGCCTCAACGTCATTGGTGCCGCGGGCCATTACGTGGGCCTCTTCACCATCGGTCAAGTTGACCCGCAGCGCAGTAACAATCTCTTTGGTGATCTCGTCCTGAATATCGAAAATATCTTCGATGGTGCGATCGAACCGCTCGGCCCACAGGTGGCTGCCGTCGCCGGCATCGATTAACTGAGCGGTGATGCGCAGGCGGTTGCCGCCACTGCGGATGCTGCCTTCCAGGACGTAGCGGACGCCCAGTTCGGTGGCGACCTGTCGCAGGTCGTGCGCCTTGCCCTTGTAGACGAAAGTTGAGTTGCGGGCGATCACCCGTATCCGGGAAATCTTCGACAGAGCGGTGATGATATCTTCGGCGATCCCATCGGCAAAATATTCATGCTCCGGCTCGCTCGACATGTTATCGAACCGTAGCACCGCGATCGAAGGTTTGTCTGGCAAAGGTAGTGGTTTGTCAGGTCCGGTGATGACAGAATTAGCAATCGCCGGTTGATCGGGCGACCAGCGCCAGACATGAACGGGTTCAGTTATGTTCTTCGCCGTTTGCGCACCGCCATCGGCGAATGCGGCGGAGAGTTTGCCGCGCACCTCAGCATGGACCTTGGCCGATATACAGACCCCGCCAGGCTCGGCCATCTCCTGCAAGCGGGCCGCTACGTTCACCCCATCGCCAAAGATATCGTCTCCATCAACGATAACATCGCCAAGGTTGACCCCAACCCGATAATCTATCCGTTGATCGTCAGGTCCGTCGGTATTGAGTTCCGCAACTTTCGTTTGTGACTCAACGGCCCAACTGACGGCATCGACAACACTTGGAAACTCTGCCAACAACCCGTCACCCATGAGTTTTACAACCCGACCGCCGTGCCCCGCGATCATTGGCTCGATCAACCCAGCGTACCGCGACTTTAGGCGGGCATGGGTGCCGGCTTCGTCTGCGCCCATCAGGCGTGAATAGCCGACGACATCAGCCGATACGATAGCAGCCAGCCTGCGTTGTGTCCCCTCTGCCATGGCGCAGAGTGTAGCCCTAGCCGATCAGAGAATCTATGCAGATAGAAGACGGGGGCATGTCCGTTCCTGGCAGATTTGTTGGTCTTGGGCTTGAATAGAAGTTTCCGCTGACGCTCCCGCTTCGAGCATTGCCACGATTTTTGGCGCTTATTGACAATAACCCAACCCGGACATGCTGGATCAACTGGATTGTTTTATCCATCCAAGGCCGGAGTCTTGGCGTTCGGCTGGCCTGACGCCGCCGAAACCCTATCAGTCAGCTTGAAACTTGGTACATTCATCGACAGAGTAGTCCAGGAGTCAGCGCCAGATTTCCTCTTGTATGGATTTTTATATGCACAGCAAGCTCCTCTCCGACCTTGGCTCCCAGCAGATCGAGGGAGAAATTATCGATCCTCGCCACGATCTTTATGACCGTGCCCGGTGTGTTTGGAATGGAACGGCCGATCGCCGGCCCGCCGTGATCGTGCAGGCGCTGAGTGTTGCCGATGTCGAGAAAGTTGTCGCGACGGCTGCGGACCATGCATCGCTGCTTGCTGTCCGCGGTGGCGGGCACAGCCTTCCCGGATTATCGACTTGCGACGGCGGCGTCGTTCTGGACCTGTCGAGAATGAACGCGGTCAAAATCGATCGCGCCGCGCTCCGCGCGGAAGCGCAAGGTGGTGCTTTGCTGGGCGACCTTGACAAAGCGACTGTGCCGTTTGGTCTCGTGGTCCCCGCCGGAGTGATTTCTCATACTGGCGTCGCCGGGTTGACACTTGGCGGCGGTATGGGCTGGCTCAGCCGCAGGTTTGGTCTCACGATCGACAGCCTGATCGCAGCAGACATTGTTACTGCCGATGCCAAGGCCCGTCACGTCAGTTCCGAAGACGAGCCTGACCTCTTCTGGGCAATCCGAGGTGGCGGCGGCAACTTCGGGGTCGTGACGAATTTTGTCTTCCGGACGCACGAACTTCGCAGCGTACTCATCGGCAATTGGGCCTATCCGGTCAGTGCGGCGGCCTCTGTCCTGACGCACTATCGGAAATTGGTGGCGTCAGTGCCGCGTGAACTGAGTTCCGGCTTCATTTTCACATCGGCAGGGCTCCAGATAACGGCCATATGGTCGGGGGCTGCGGCAGGGGCCGAGGCGGCGGTGGCGCCGTTTGGCAGGCTCGGCAGTCCTGACGAAGGATCCATGGGCGAGCTTTCGTTCCTCGATCTGCAGACGAGATTCGACGAAGATTTGCCCTGGCTCCGGCGCTACTACACCAAGGGAGGGTTCTTGAATGAGATCGGCGATGGCGCCATTGAGCGCATGGTAGGCGGCATCGATCGCGCGCCGTCGCCGGCTGCGGAGTATTATGTGATCCAACTCGGCGGCGCGGTCGCGGACTTCGACGATGATGCAACACCCTACACCGGAAGAAGCGCGGGTCATTTCTGGATTGCCCAGGCCGGCTGGGATCGGCCGGAGGATGACGCCGGATTTGTCGAATGGACCAGAACGGCGGCGACTCATCTTTCAGAAATCTCGATGCGGGGAAATTATGTAAATGAGCAAGCTGATTTTGGGAAAGAAATTGCGCTCAGCGCATATGGCCGCAGCAAATATGACCGGCTGGCACACCTGAAGGCTCGCTACGATCCGGAAAACCTGTTCCGCCTCAACCAGAATATCGAACCCAGGCCTTAGGGATCCGTGTGCGCCATCACTTGCCATGACATCGGGGAGAGAATGCCGTCGAATGACCGCAATTGGCACCTTTGGTGCCTGACGCTGCTTCGCGCCCGTTTCCGCAATGGCCCCAACTTCAAGCATCCTGCCAGCCGCCATTGAAGCACAAGCTGCCATGGAACAACGATGGCGGACATCGATCACCAAATGGGCGCAAGAACCAGACTGCCTGGAGGCGCCTATATCGCCCCGCTGGTTTGGAAACCGGCGATGTCGTCATCGCTAAAGCCGAGTTCCCCAAGAATGTCATCATTGTGCTGACCGACGGTTGGGGGCGGGTCTGCGACGCCTGGCCCGTCGTAGCTTAACTTGAAGCCCAAATTCACGGCGTGAAAATCGCCTGCTATTCCCGGAGGCGATGGTAGGGGTTGAAACATCTCGCGATGCGCGAGTTGAGCGTCGTCGCGCAGTTCTCGCACTTGCTTGTTCTTACTGGCCGGAACGCCCGCAGCATTCAGCCTTCGTTCCCAATTTGCTGCGGTGTCGTTGGCGAAAGCCTCCGTCATCAAGCGTCGATATTCGGCTGCATGTGCAATTCGCGTCTCGTTGGTTGTGAAGCGTTCGTCTTCAGCCAGATCACCTCGGCCAATTTCATGCGCCATGGCTGCAAATTGGGTTGGCGTGACCGTGGCGACTGTCACGGTGCCATCGGCAGTAGGAAACACTGAAGAAGGTCCCCCTGTGCCAGGCGCGCCG
>JAJFGG010000134.1 GCA_021776235.1 Alphaproteobacteria bacterium
GTAGCGCCGGGCCGCCGCGTCAACACCGTAGGTGCCGGCGCCAAGATAAACCCGGTTCAAATACAGGGTCAGGATCTGCTCCTTGGAGAAATTGGCTTCCAACCATAGCGCCAGCAGAAATTCCTGGACCTTGCGTTTCAATGTGCGTTGGTGGGTCAGAAAGACATTTTTGGCCAATTGCTGGCTGATCGTGCTGCCGCCCTGAACGATGCGCCCAGCGGCCAGATTATGGACCATGGCGCGGGCCAGACCAATTGGATCGATACCAAAATGACTGTAGAAACGCCGGTCTTCCGTGGCCACCACGGCGCCCGGCAAATGGGCCGGCAGCCGGCTCAGTTGTACCGGTGCGCCATATACATCGCCGAATCGGGCAATCTGCCGTCCCTTGTAGTCCAACAGGGTGAGCGACGGCTTGCGTTGGATCGCCGAAAGTTTGTCGACAGACGGCAGATCATAGGCGTACCAGACGATTACCCCCAGGACGGCGATCACCCCCCACACCGACGATACGACCAGCCAATAGAACAGATGCCCCAGCCACCGGCGGCCAGAAGATTTTGCCGGCTGTTTGCCGCTTTTCCGCTTGGCCGGCCTGCCCTCGGCAGCGGTTCGTTTAGCCAATTTTGATGAATGCCCTAGATATCGAGGTTGACCACGTTCAGCGCGTTGCTTTGAATGAAGTCGCGGCGCGGTTCCACCTCATCGCCCATCAGGGTCGAGAATACCTCGTCCGCGTCGTCCAACTCCTTGATCTGAACCTGCAGCAGGGTGCGGGCGTCCGGATCCAAGGTGGTTTCCCACAATTGTTCCGGGTTCATTTCGCCCAGGCCCTTATAGCGCTGCACGGACAGGCCCTTTTGCCCCAACTTCAAGACCGTTGACAGCAGATCCAATGGGCCGGCAACGCGGACAGTGTCGTCCTTGCGGTTCAATGTTGCGGGCCGTTCATAACTTTCCTGCAATTCCTTGGCCATGGCGTCCAATTGACGGGCTTCGCCGCTACGGATCAATGTATCGTCGATTACATGGGTTTCGACGACGCCCCGCATGCTCCGTTGCAGAGAATAGCCGCCGTCAGCCCCGGCCTCACCGATCCAACCGCGCTCTTCCTCGGCTTCCAAGCCGTCCAGACGGGCCGCCAGATAATGGGCGATTTCGCCTGCCTGCGCTGGGTCCTCGATCGCGTCCGGCCGCAACACACCCAATATCGCTGCCTGCTCCACGATGCGTCGATTATAGCGCCGGCCAACGACCTCCAGCAGGGCTGTAGCCCGGCGGGCATCCTCGACCATGGCCCGCAAATCCGCACCGGCGCGCTGGCTGCCGTCGTGCAGGGTCAGAACTGCGTCGCGCAGACCTTCATCGATCAGATAGTCCTGCAGATTGCGGTCGTCCTTCAGATAGCGGCCGGCGCCAGAACTACCGCGCCAAACCTTGTATAGCGGCGGTTGCGCGATATACAGATGCCCCCGTTCGACAATCTGTGGCATTTGCCGGTAGAAGAATGTCAACAAAAGGGTGCGGATGTGGGCCCCGTCGACATCGGCGTCCGTCATGATGATGATTTTGTGATAGCGCAGTTTCTCGATATCGAAATCGTCGCGGCCAATGCCGGTGCCCAGGGCCGTAATCAAGGTGCCAATTTCCGTTGATGACAGCATCTTATCAAATCGGGCCCGCTCCACATTCAGGATTTTACCGCGCAGAGGCAGGACAGCCTGGTTTTTCCGGATCCGGCCTTGCTTGGCGGAGCCGCCGGCGCTGTCACCCTCGACCAGGAACAATTCCGACTTGGCCGGGTCGCGCTCCTGACAATCGGCGAGTTTGCCAGGCAATGAGGATATATCCAGGGCGCCCTTGCGCCGGGTCAGATCGCGGGCCTTGCGGGCCGCCTCGCGTGCAATGGCGGCGTCTACCGCCTTGCCGACGATGTTACGGGCATCGGCGGGATGTTCTTCGAACCATTGGGCCAGTTTTTCCCCAAGCAGACTTTCAATCACCGGCCGAACCTCTGACGAGACCAGCTTGTCCTTGGTCTGCGAACTGAATTTCGGATCGGGCACCTGCACCGAAAGAATGCAGGTCAGCCCTTCGCGTGCGTCGTCGCCGCTCAACGACACCTTTTCCTTCTTGGCAATTCCCGATGCATTGGCATAGCCATTGACCGTCCGGGTCAAGGCCGCACGAAATCCCGCCAGATGCGTGCCGCCATCACGTTGGGGAATGTTGTTGGTGTAGCAGAGGACATTTTCGTGATAGCTGTCGTTCCATTGCAGGGCGCAATCGATGCGAATATCGTCGCGCTCGCCGACAATGGAAACGGCCGGGGTATGCAGGGCCGACTTGTTACGGTCCAGGTATTCGACAAACGCGCGGACGCCGCCTTCGTAAAGGAAGACATCCTCTTTCGGATCAATCCCCCGTTCATCGCGCAACACCACCTGCACGCCGGAGTTCAGGAAGGCAAGCTCCCGCAAGCGATGCACCAGGGTGCCATAGTCGAATTCAGTCTTGGAGAAAGTCTCCGTGGAGGGCAGAAACGTCACTTCTGTTCCAGTCCGCCCATTCGATGGCCCCACCACGATCAAAGGTTCCTCCGGGTCGCCGTGGTGGAAGCACATGTAGTGTTCCTGGCCACCCCGCCAGATCCGTAATTGCAGCACCGCTGAAAGGGCGTTGACCACCGAAATGCCGACCCCGTGGAGGCCGCCTGAAACCTTGTAGGAATTCTGATCGAATTTACCGCCCGCGTGCAACTGGGTCATTATCACCTCGGCAGCTGAGACGCCTTCTTCGTCATGAACTTCCGTCGGAATGCCGCGCCCATTATCATTCACCGTGGCCGAACCATCAGGGTTCAATACCACCTCGACCTTGTCCGCATGACCGGCCAGCGCTTCATCAATGGCGTTGTCCACGGTTTCGTAGATCATGTGATGCAGGCCGGAGCCATCATCGGTATCGCCGTTATACATGCCCGGCCGCTTGCGCACCGCATCCATGACGCGCAGCACCTTGATCGACGAGGCATCGTAGTCGGCCCCATCATCCGTTTTCGGCTCTTCAACTACCGGATCGCTCAACTCGAACTATCCTCCCCATTATCCATCCACTATGACCCGGCCGCGATCCACCGCCACGAATTGCGCCTGTCCGGACAAAGGTTCGAACAGATCACGGTCGGTGCCACTCAACCAGGCCTGGCCCCCCAGGGCCAAAATTTCCGCGAACAACGCAGCGCGCCGTTCACCATCCAAATGCGCTGCGACTTCGTCCAAAAGCAATATCGGCGCCGCACCGCGGCGGCCCGCTTCCGCCTTGGCATTGGCCAGCATCACTGCGATCAACAAGGCCTTTTGCTCGCCCGTGGAACATTGCGCCGCCGGCGTATTTTTGCCCAGGTGACGCACCGACAGATCCGACCGGTGCGGTCCGTCGCCCGTGCTGCCGTGTTGCGCGTCGCGCCGACGGTTGCTTTGCAACAGTTCGGTAAATCGGCTTTCCACTTCGACCGCCGGGTAATCCTCCAGCCAGCCCTCGAGCCTTCCTTCAATCGCCAGGCCGGCCCGGGGGAAACACCCCGATGCGCCCGATAACTGCTGTTGCAGCTGCGCCACCGCCTCACGCCGGGCCGCCGCCACGGCAACGCCATCCGCCGCCATACGGGCCTCCAGCGCGGCAAGCCATGTCGGGTCGCCAACGCCGCCTGCCAACAGTTTTGCGCGCTCCCGCAAGCTGCGTTCATAGGCGCCAACCCGGCGGCCATGCTCCGGATCCAGGCCCAGCACCAGCCGATCAAGAAAGCGCCGCCGGGAGGACGGCCCCTCCAAAAACAGCCGGTCCATCTGCGGCGTCAGCCATTGCACACCGATCACCTGGGCCAGGCCGGCCGGCGCCATCGCCTGACCGTCCTGCCGGGCAACGCGCCGGTCGGTGCCGCTCTCGGTGGTCGCCAGGCTGCTGCCTAGACTGACCGCTCCGCCGGTGCCCTGAACAGTTGCCGCCACCGCCCAGCCGTTGGCGCTATCCCTGGCCAATTCATCAGCCGACGGGGCATCCTGTCGCAAAACATCCCGCAAACGGGCCCGGCGCAAACCCCGGCCCGGCGAAAGGAAGGACAGCGCCTCCAGCAGGTTCGTCTTGCCCGCGCCATTGGCGCCACTCAACACCACCACCTGGGCCGATAAATCCAGCGCCAGGCTGTCGTAATTGCGAAAGTTGTTCAACCGCAAACGCTGCACGGCACAAGCGGCCAGTGGTGTACCCGACGCTGTCCCGGATGCCCCGGATGCCGATACCGTTGACGGCGTCGGATAGGATGTGGCAGTGCCCATACCATGCCCGCCCGGGAGCTTTGTTCCCGAACCGGTAATCATGTCATCGTGCACGGCCAGCAAAGGCCCTCTCAAACCCGCATTGGCATCAGAACGTATAGTGCGCCCTGATCGGCGGCATCCCTGATGATGGTTGGCGAGGCACCGTCCGATAAATCAAAGCAGGCGTTCTCGCCGTCAATCTGTCCAGCGATATCCAAAAGATAACGGGCGTTGAAGCCAATCTCCAACGGTCCCTCGCCATTGAAATTCACCGGCACTTCGTCGGTTCCGCTGCCCTGTTCGGGACTGTTGGCGGAAAGCACCACGGCGCCGCCATTAACGGTCAACTTCACCGCCCTCGATTTTTCCGAACTGATGGTCGCCACCCGGTCGACGGCGGCGGCGAAACTTTTACAGTCGACCTCCATAAGTTTGTCGTTTCCGACCGGGATCACCCTTTGGTAATCCGGGAAGGTGCCATCGATTAACTTAGAAGTCAGAACGATATTGCCAAAGGAAAAGCGGATTTTGCTGTCACTCAAGGCAATTTCAACCGCGCCTTCGCCGTCTTCAATCAATTTGTGCACTTCCAGGGCGGCTTTGCGCGGCATGATCACGCCGGGCATGCCACTGGCGCCTTCCGGCAGGGGAATTTCAATATGGGCCAGGCGGTGACCGTCGGTCGCCACGCCACGCAGCACCGGTGCATCTTCGGGCGCGTGCAGATAGATGCCGTTCAAGTAATAGCGGGTCTCTTCCGTCGAAATGGCAAAGCGGGTCTTTTCGATCAGCCGGCGCAAATCACCTGCCGGCAGCACGAACTGGTATGGCAGATCGCCGTCGGCCATGACCGGAAAATCCTCCCGCGGCAGGCAGGACAAAGCGAATTTTGAACGCGCCGCCCGCACCACCACACGGCCATCTTCAGCCCCGTAATCCAATTCCACCTGGGCCCCATCGGGCAACTTTCGTACGATATCATGGAGAATATGCGCCGGCGCCGTGGTGCCGCCGGGTTGCTGGGTCTCGCAGGCTACGGTTTCCACGATGGCCAGATCCAAGTCGGTTGCGGTCAGGCTCAACCCGGCCTCATCCGCAACCAGTTGTACATTGGAAAGAATTGGGATGGTATTGCGCCGTTCAACGACATTTTGGACATGCCCCAGGGCGCGCAAAAAGGCTGAACGTTCGATGGTCAACTTCATGATGTCTTCGCTTTAAAAAATTGGTCGCGCGGATAAAAAATGCATTCCGGCGCAGCAGCGGCGCCAATAGAATCGCTTCCTGCCTTGTCGGGGCAAAAGCATAACAGAAAGCGCTAAAAATCGCACCTCTTTTGCGCGCAAAATAGCGCGAAATGAAGCTGAAATCCGAGCTTGTTAACAGCTTTCACAAAAGCTTTTTCAAGGCCCTCGCAATAGCCCGCTGTTGCCGGCTGCTGGCGGCGGGCATGGGTGCCCTGGGATAGCCGCCGGGCACGCCCTGTTCGGACAGGGCGAACTTCACCGTAGCCGGCAAATTATCGTCGATCATGGCATTCCACAGGACCAGCAGCCTCTCGTGCAAGCGCCGGGCCGCATCATGTTCGCCGGCCTGAACCAAATTCCAAAGGCGCACCTGGGCCGCCGGCGCTGCGGTTAGAATGGCGGCCACGGCGCCATGGGCGCCCAAGGCAAACGAGGGATACATCAAGGCATCCACGGCCGATAGAATGCGGGCCGTGCGCGGCGCGCCGAGCAAAAGATCGGCCAACAATTTCATGTCGCCGGCGCTTTGTTTGACGCCAACCACCTGGGGGACTTCCTTCATAATGCGGATCAGGAGGCTCGGCGACAAATAGCTCCACGGCACCACGTTGTAGATCAGGATGGGGACCTTCGTGGCCCGGCCCACAGTGCGAAAATGTTCCAGCATATGATTGTCGTCGGGCCGGAACAGGTAATGCACTGGGGTGATCTGCAGGGCGGCAGGTCCCAAATCCGCCACCGCCTGGGCCCGCTCGACAGCCTGCCGTGTAGAATCGACAATGATACCAGCGATCACCGGCACCCGGCCCTTGGCCTCGATCATGGCGATGCGCACCAGGCGCGCGGCCTCTTCGCCGGCCAGCGTATGCCCTTCACCGGTGCTGCCACCGACCGCCAATCCATGCACGCCCGCATCAATCAGGAATTGCACCTGTTTGCGGAACGCGGCCTCATCCACTTCACCCTTGCGGGTAAATGGCGTGGTCATGGGGGCTATTATGCCGTGCAGGTCCTTTGCGCCAAAGCGCGTCTTCTTCTTAGCCGCCATTCCTGTTCTCCGATTTTGTGGTCGATCCAATTTTAGGCGCTATTGGCATCGGCCATCAAGAAATGGGCCGAGGCAGTGGCGATCAGCTTTTCCCGATCCTGCTGCCAGGCGTAGGCCCGCACATTCGCGACGCGCCGTCCCTGTTTCGTGACGATACCAGTGGCGTAACTGTCCATGGCCCGGCCCGGGCGCAGGTATTCAATGGTAATGTTAATGGTCTTCGGCAGTTTCGGCGTCGCCATGGCGCCAATCAGCGAAATTAGTGCCGCGCTTTCCAGAAAGGCCCCGGTAATGCCCCCATGCAGGGCCGGCAACATGGGGTTGCCGATCAACATATCCTGAAACGGCATGACCGTGATCAGCTCTTCGCCCTGGCGGTCGATCCGCAGCCCGAGCCAGCGAAAATAGGGCACCGCCTCCACCAGAGGCCGCAAATCGCCGCTCTTGCGAGCCGCGCTGATCCCTTCGGCGATGCTCATACCGTCGCTCATGCTGATCCCGCCCTGGCGGCTTCGGTCTTTTCTGGCCGGGTCAACATGAAGGAACCCGTGGCGTGGGCGATCGGATCATCAATGTCGCTTTGATAGGCGACACCACGGGTAAAGGCGATATTGCGGGTGGTCTTGTAGCAATGGGCGCGGGCGAAAATATCCTGCCTTGGCGCCGCCGGTTTCAAATAGTCGATACGCAGGTCCAGGGTCGCCACAACCATCATTTCATTCAAGGCCGGAACAATGCACATGCCGCTCAGGCTGTCCAATAATACCGTGACGATGCCGCCGTGCACGACGCCGGTGTCCGGGTCGCCGACGAATTCTGGCCGGTGCGGCACCATGCCGACAATTCCGCTTTCGTCCATCGAGATCAATTCCAGGCCCACCGCCGCCATATGGGGGATGCCGTTGATCATCAACTGCCGCACGTTCTGAAAATCTATTTCCATGATCTTCCGACAATGCGTGCTTGCCCGGGAGCTGTCAAATGCCCAAGCCCGAACCAGCCGAGGGGGTGATATACTCGCCCCCTGGCGGCCCGGGGAAAACGGTCGTATAAGATGCGCCATGTGGAATTCCAAGGCTAGTGATCACGCCGACGGGAAGCGGATAATTGCATCGCGGACCCTGGACGCTTTGCGGCTCGCGGCTCTTGTTTTCAGTCTGATTTCGTCGCTTGCGCCTGCCTTTGCCCAGGCCGGAGAGGTGGACTATTTCCGCATTGCCACCGGTTCCACGGATGGCACCTATTTTCCCATCGGCTCGCTAATCTCTTCTGCTATTTCCAATCCGCCTGGCTCCCGCGATTGCGCCGATGGCGGCTCGTGCGGTGTGCCGGGACTGATTGCAGTAAGCCAGGCCACCGAGGGTTCAGTGGAGAATGTTGGACTGATTGCCGCAGGATCGGTCGAGTCCGGCCTTAGCCAGGCCGATGTCGCCTATATGGCCTATTTCGGGCTGGGACATTTCAAGGGCAAGGCGCAATTCGACGGTCTACGGGTTGTCGCCACACTTTTTCCCGAATTGGTGCAAGTCGCGGTTCGAAAGCACAGTGGCATATTCGCCTTGGAGGATCTGGCCGGCAAACGGGTTTCGCTGGGTGCCGAAGGTTCGGGCACCGCGCTGGACGCCGAAGTCATCATGGCGGCGCATGGCCTGAAAATGAACGCCTACAAGCCGTTGCATTTTGGTCTTGGTGAATCGGCGGACCGGCTGCGCCTTGGCAAGCTGGATGCGTTTTTCATCATCGCCGGCGCACCGGTGCCGGCCATGGTGGATCTAGCCGAACAGGCCAATATTACCTTGTTGCCGATCAAGGGCGAAGCGGCGGAGCGCCTGCGCAAGGCCTTTGCGTTTTTTGTTCCCGCGCGGTTACCGGCCGGGATCTACCGGAACGTGGAGGCGACCGAAACCTTGAGCGTCGGCGCCCAGTGGCTGGTGTCGGATCGTCTGGATGAGGAACTGGTCTATAATTTGACTCGCGCCTTGTGGCATCCCTCGACCCGCCGGGTTCTGGATAACGGCCATCCCGGCGGTCGGCTGATCCAGCTAAAAAGCGCCTTGGACGGCTTGGCCATTCCCTTGCACCTGGGGGCCAGACGCTATTACCAGGAAGTTGGCGCCCTGCCGGAAGGGAAATAACGCAGCTGCCGGCGGATGCCGGCTAGGCCGCGCCCGCATCCGCCAGCCAGGCCGCCATGGCGGGCAGCTGCAACAGCGTCTCCACATAAGACCGGCAAATATTGTCCAGGGGTACGCTGTAGCGGTCGAAACGCACTGCCACCGGAGCAAACATGGCGTCGGCGGCGGAAAACGGACCGAATAGGTAGTCGCCCGGAGGAGATTCGCTGTTTTCCAACTGGCTCTGCCGCGCCTCTCGCCAAATATCTGCAATCCGCGCAACGTCAGCTTTGGCCGCGGTTGACAGCGCCGGCAGAGGCACTTGCGGTTGGCAGTTGAAGCTCAGTTCGCGCCGCATGTCGGCGAAGCCAGCGTGCATCTCGGCGGCCAACACTCTGGCCCGGGTCCGCAGGGCCGTGTCCCGCGGCCAAACCGGCAGATCGGGATGACGTTCAGCGATAAATTCCATGATCGCCAGGCTCTCCCATACGGTTTGCTCCTGGGTCTGTAGAATAGGCACCCGTCCGGCCGGTGAATGCGCCAGTATCCTGGCCTGGGTGTCGGGCTGATCCAGTTGGATCGTCACCAGCTCGAACGGCAGCTCGAACTGACGCAACAGCAGCCAGGCGCGCAAGGACCAGGATGACAGGTTCTTGTCGCCGATGATCAAACGATAAGGCATCCTCGCGCCGCTCCGTCCCGTGCTGTAAAAGGCGGGCATAAAGCCATAGCCGAAATACACCAATCTGGCCATACTTGGCCTTGTCCGCCGCCGTATCATTGGAGCCTGCCGTGATTGCCAACATTGACAACAATCCTGACCCTTCCGCCATCCCCATCTGGCCCCTGCGGGTCAGTGAGCTTGCCGCCTGGCAGGCAGAGCGAAGCGGTTTTTCGGCGGCCTGGTGCCAGAACAGCGGATTCGCGGCCAAGGCCGGCGAATTCCTATTGCTGCCGGACGAAATCGGCGGTCTCGCCGGGGTGCTGTTGGGTCTGGGTGCCGCAGCGGAGCAGCCCGGCGACTTTTGGGCTTTCGGCACCCTGGCCGAAGCCCTGCCGCCGGGCCGCTACCGTATAGATGCAGATTTGCCGGGATCACAGTCGTCGCACGCGGCTCTGGCCTGGGCCTTGGCCCATTACCGCTTTACCCGCTACCGTGGCAGCGAGAATGAGGGCGCGGCGGCCGCCTGCCTGTGTCTGTCGAAAGAAGTCGATGGGGCAATCCTGGGCGCTGCCGTCAAAGGCAGTTTTCTGGCCCGCGACCTGATCAATACCCCGGCTTCGGACATGGGTCCGGCGGAACTGGCGGATGCCGCCCTGGCCCTCGCCGCAGAATACGGCGGCACAGGTTCGGTCATCGTTGGCGATGATCTTTTGACCGCCAACTATCCGGCGATTCATGCCGTCGGTCGGGCCTCGACCCGGGCGCCCCGGCTGATTGATCTTCGTTGGGGCGCCGCCGACAGACCGCGACTGACCCTGGTCGGCAAGGGCGTTTGTTTCGACACAGGCGGTTTGGATCTGAAAGGCGCCGCTGGCATGTTGAAGATGAAAAAGGACATGGGTGGGGCCGCGACCGTTCTGGGGTTGGCAGCCATGGTGATGGCGGCCGACCTGCCGGTTCGGCTGCGGGTCCTGATTCCGGCGGTGGAAAATGCCGTGGCGGGCAATGCTTACCGTCCTGGCGACGTGCTGGAAACCCGCAAGGGTCTGACGGTAGAGATCGGCAATACGGACGCCGAAGGCCGCATCGTGCTGTGCGACGCCCTGGCCGAGGCCGATGACGAGAACCCGGACCTGATCATCGATATCGCGACCCTGACCGGTGCGGCGCGGGTTGCCCTGGGCCCTGATTTACCGGCGTTTTTTACTGCCAATGACCAGGTCGCGGCAGCATTGCTGCAAGCCGGCCAGGATCAGGACGATCCGAGCTGGCGGCTGCCCCTGTTCGCACCCTATGCCGAGCGTTTGAAAAGCAAGGTCGCGGACTACAACAATGTCTCCGACGGACCGTTTGCCGGCGCCATCACCGCAGCATTGTTCTTGCAAGCCTTTGTCAGCGATCCGGACCGCTGGCTGCATATTGATTCCTACGGATGGAATGACAAAGACCGTCCCGGCCGGCCCGCGGGAGGTGAAGGACTGGGCATGCGCGCCTTGTTTATCATGTTGGCGGCGCGCTTCGGCCCGGGTTCAACATAGGTTGACAGCAATGCCCTGTTTAATTCGAGCATGAAAAAAGGTTGATCCCGACAGTGTAATCCTATTCACTAGGAATTCACTTCGGCACCGAAATAACCACGGAGAAGAGGCCAGTGGCAGGGATTCTGACATCACAACAAGCATTGAAACTCTGGCACCAGGCGATGTTATCCTCTGTCCGCGCCGATGGTCCGGATTTATCGGCCCGGCAGATGACCATCTTCCTGCAGGTTTATCTTGCGCCGCCGCCCCATACCGTGCGTGGCCTGGCTGAAACCCTGCAAATAGCAAAGCCCGCCGTGGTACGCGCCTTGGATACATTGGGTCGGCTCGAATTTACCCGCCGCAAGCGGGATCAGACCGACAAGCGTAATGTTCTCATCCAACGCACCGTCAAGGGTTCGGTCTTTCTCAGTGAATTCGCCGACTGGGTGGTCGCGGCATCGGATTCGGTTTAGCAAGGTGGCGCCAACAATGGATCCGCGCATCACACCGGCCCGAGTTGACCTGGCGGCGGATTGGCTGCAGGACAAGTTCAAGGCGGAGCGCTACGAGGCCGGTGCACCCCGCACCGTTATCCGGGACGGCGCGCCTCTGCATTTCTCGCCCGAGCATTCGGCCAACCTGGAAAGCCAATTAATCTATGGCGAGGTCTTCCAGGTTTATGAAGAGCGAAACGGCTGGTGCTGGGGCCAAAATCTGACCGATAATTACGTCGGATATGTTCCGGCGGCGGATTTGACCGCGGATGTTCCGGCGCCCGACCATCAAGTCGCAGCGTTGCACTGTCATCTTTACACTGAGCCCGATTTGAAGCGGCCGACCGCCGGGATCATTTCCATGTCGGCGCAAGTCAAGATTGTCGACGTAGAGGGGAAGTTTTGCCGTATCGCCTCGGGTTACTGGCTGCATTCCCGGCATCTGGTGTCCCTGGATTACAGTACCCTGGACCTGATTGGCACGGCAGTGAAGTTTATCGGCGTCCCCTATTTATGGGGCGGCAGGACCGCCCAGGGCCTCGATTGCTCGTCCCTGGTGCAAATCACCCTGGCTATGGCCGGAATTTCGGCGCCACGGGATACAGATTTGCAGGAGGCCAGCCTGGGAACACCCGTGGTCATGGATGATCCGCAGGACTTTTCCCGCATCGAAGAAGGTGATCTGGTGTTTTTCCCTGGTCACGTGGGCCTGTTCGTCAATGATTGGCGTTTTCTGCACGCCAACGCCTTTGACATGCAGGTCTCGCTGCATGGCTTTTCCGAGGTGTTGGACCGGGCCAATAGCGAAAATGCCGGCGTCACTTCCATTCGACGGGTTACGCCCTCCCACTAGAGCGTTTCAGGGCTCTTCTCATGGCCGGCGGGGCAGAGGTCTCTTGTCAGGTCATGTGCTCTCTCTTTATGGTCTCTGGCAATGCCGAGTGGCCATGGCGGCAACGGCCGGTCCAATTATTCAGCGCAGAAAGCATACGCCTTGGACTCCGAAATTATAGCAACGATCGTTGATATTGCCCGGCCCACGGAATTCACCCTGCCCGGCACGCCCGAGCCGCGCGGCGTCACATTGCGGCGCCCGGCGTCATAGATGCGCCCAGATTTCAAAGTTCTATCGACGCGCAAGGACCGGACGTGACGGCGTGAACCGCGCCCATCCTGCAGCCGACACGTCGGCGCTGGCGCCATTCAGGGTGCGCAGCTTTCGCTTTCAATGGCCTGCCGATTTGCTGGCTTCCTGGGCCTTCGAGATGGAGACACTCATTCTTGGCTGGTATGTGCTGGTCGAGACGGGCTCCGTGCTGCTTCTGACGGCATTTGGTTCGCTGCAATTTCTGGGCACCCTGATCGCGCCGATGTTTGGTGTGATTGCCGACCGATTGGGACGGCGGACGGTGTTATGCGCCATGCGGGCGAGCTACGGGGTCTTCGCCCTGGCTGTAATGATTCTGGCCTTGACCAAGACGCTAAATCCCTACTGGGTCCTGGGGATTGCCTTGCTGGCCGGCTTGGTCCGGCCCTCCGATCTGGTCATGCGGAATGCGCTTATCGGTGATACTGTGCCGGGAGTCTGGCTGGCCAAGGCCATCGGCCTCTCGCGCACCACCATGGATTCGGCCCGCATCGCCGGCGCTCTGGCCGGTGCCGGATTATTCTCCATCCTGGGCATCGGGCCCGCATACATTGCCGTCGTCGTTTTATATGGCGTCAGCCTTGCCCTTACCTTTGGCGTGTCCGGGCCGCAACCGGCCCGGCCCGGCCATTCAGTCGCGCCAAATGCCTCGCCGCCCGCCTCGGCCTGGCAGGCGTTGAAGGCGGGCTTCGTTTATGTCTGGAAAACGCCGGAAGTGCTGGCGCTCATGCTGCTGGCGTTCTTGATCAATCTCACGGCCTACCCGATCTCCATGGGATTGCTGCCCTATGTGGCCAAGGAAATTTACGCCATCGATCAGAATGGCCTTGGCCATCTGGTGGCGGGGTATGCGTCCGGCGCCCTGCTTGGATCCATCATCATGATATTGCTTGGCGATGCCCGGCACCCGGGCCGGATCATGATACTGGGCATCGTGGCCTGGTACCTGCTGATGGCCATCTTCGCCCTGCAGACCTCGAAATGGCCCGGCTTTGCCGTTTTGCTGGCCATTGGAGTGGTGCAAAGCATGGCCATGATTGCCATGTCGGTTACCCTGTTGCGCATTACACCGGAACAGTTCCGGGGCCGGATCATGGGGGTGCGCATGTTGGCGGTTTATGGCCTGCCGCTGGGATTACTGGGCGCGGGCGTTCTGGTCGACGGGACCGGGTTTCCCATTGCCGTCGGGGTTTACGTTCTGTTCGGTATTTTATGCACAGGATGCATTGCCCTAGGATGGCGCACGGTTGTCTGGAGATAGACGGTAACGGGAAAAAGATTGATGCCCAAGAACGCCCTGGAAGTTAATGGAAACAGGTTATGGGAGACATTGGAAGCATCCGGTGAAATCGGTAAACTGCGGGATACGGGCCTACGCCGTCTGCCCTTGTCTGATGCAGACAAGGAGATGCGCGATACATTTTGCACCTGGGCGCGGCAGGCCGGTTGCACGGTGACCGTGGATCAGGTCGGCAATATTTTTGCCCGGCGCGCCGGCATCGACGACAGCCTGCCTCCGATTGCCACGGGCAGTCATTTGGATACGCAAATGTGCGGCGGCAAATACGATGGTGTCCTTGGCGTCATGAGCGGCCTGGAAGTGCTTCGCACCTTGAATGACCGCGGCGTGGAAACCAAACGACCCATCGAAGTCGTCGTCTGGACCAACGAAGAAGGCGCCCGCTTCACCCCACCCATGCAAGGCTCGCTCGCCTTCGCGGGGGATCTTAGCCTGACCGACGTATTGGGGTCGAGAGACGCTGACGGCATGCGGTTTGGCGACGAATTGCGGCGCATCGGTTACGACGGCGCGGCGGAGCTGGGCCAAAGCAAATTCGAATCCTATCTTGAACTGCACATCGAACAGGGTCCAATTTTGGACCGCATCGGGATCGACATCGGGGTTGTTGTTAGCGGCTTCAAGTCACGGGGTTTGAAAATTGCCGTCAGCGGAAATACAGCCCATGTGGGCCCGACGCCCATGGACGAACGGCAAAATGCCCTGGTCGGCGCCGCCTATCTGATCACGGAAGTCGACGCCATTGGCTGGCGGCATCATCCCCAGGGCGGTAAAACCACGACGGCGCGGATCAGTTGTTTTCCCAATTTGCCTGGTATCATCGCTGAATCCGCCGAACTTACCGTAGACTTCCGCCATCCTGACCCGGATGCGGCTGATAAGATGTTGGCAGAGGTCAAGGCGGCAATGGTGACGGCCAGCGAAAAGGCCAACGTCAGCATGGAGATCGTGGAGAGCTGGATGTTCGGAGACAATCCGTTTTCCGACGCCTGTATCCAGACCCTGGAAGAGACCGCCGATAGCATGGGCTTGAGTTATATGGAGATCCGTAGTCAGGCCGGCCACGACGCCTATGCGATCGGCAAGATTGCACCCATGGGCATGATCTTCACCCCATGCAATGGCGGGGTCAGCCACAATGTGCAAGAAGAGATTGAACTGGACAGAACCTTGCCCGGCGTCAATTTACTGCTAAACACCATTGTCAAAATGGCAAACCGCTAACGCATGTCGGGGCTAATCACTTGAAATTCGCCCCAAGTCGCGGCGAATAGACATTATTTTGCCGGCTCTTATTCCGGCTCAGCCACGTCAGCATTGGAGGAACCGTCTTGTTCCGCCTTGGCCTTGTCGGCGCGATCGGCTTTGGCCGCGGCTTTGGCGGCCTTTTTTTCAGCCTTGCGCCGGTCGCGTTCCTGACGTTCAAAATTGTAGTTTGGTTTTCGGGCCATGCCTACCATTTGCGTTTGGCTGCCGCTTCCCGGCGCACATGCGCCGACGGCAATCCGGGTTCCTTGACTTGGCGCAACCGAAACTTAAGGCAACGTTTCGACCCGCCAATCACACCGGGCCGCGGTTACGCCGCAGGAAAATTGCGGCGCCGCGGACACCGACGCAAGTGTAATCCTTGACGGTCTCGCTCAGTCCAGCGCGACCAGATTCTCAGCCGCCGACCGACCATCCCGGCCTGCAACCAATTCAAACTCCACCTTCTGCCCTTCACGCAGGCTTTGCAGGCCGGCGCGCTCAACCGCGGAAATATGCACGAAGATATCCTTGGAGCCGTCGTTGGGCTCGATAAAACCAAACCCCTTGGTCGGATTGAACCACTTTACTGTTCCGGTAGCCATTGCTAGTCCCTTCAATTCACAATTAGATCAGGGGCTCTCGGTTTTGCCGAGCCGCACCTTGTTGTTGATGCACGCGTTCCAAGCGTAGCTAGTTCGGATGCGCAAGCAGCGTAGCAAGATACGTCGAGGTGAGGTGCAACGAATGCCCCTTCATGGCACCGTCGGCGCGGCGTTGCAAGCATAGAATTTCAATTTTCTAAGGCGATCCTGTGCAGCAGCCTGCCGCTGGGCCAGACACTTTGGTCCGCCGCCGCGCCGCGCCCGGTCTATTGAAAATTACGCTAAACGCCGTGGCCCAGCAGGACGCTGAGAAAGACCAGCCAGCCGAACCAGGTATTGGAGCGGAATTTTGCCAGACAGTCCGCCGGATCATCGATGTCTATCCGGACCGCCTGCCAAATCAGTTGCAGCGCGGCCACGGCCAGGCCGGCCAGGAACAAGGGCTGCAGTTCCGCCAACCATCCGGCCAATCCGAACAGCGTAATGGCCGCACCGTAAAACAGCCACAGCATAGGCCGGGTATGAGACGCCAGGCGCCGGGCCGAGGATTTGATGCCGATCAGGGCGTCGTCCACCTTGTCCTGATGGGCATAGATCGTGTCATAGCCAAGGGTCCAGGCGATGCCGCCCAGATACAACAGGATGGGCGCAAGGCTAAGCTCCCCACGCACCGCTGCCCAGCCCAGCAACGCCCCCCAGTTGAAGGCGATACCCAGGAAAACCTGTGGCCACCAGGTAATGCGCTTCATAAATGGATAGACGACGATCGGCGCCAGGGACATGACGCCGATCCAGATGGCGAACGTGTTGAAACGCAACAGAATGTTCAGGCCGATAAGGGCCAGAAAGACCATGAAAGCCGCGGCTTGGCCGATGCTGATGTCGCCGCTGGGAATGGGCCGCCCTCGGGTCCGTTCAACCTGGCCGTCATAGTCGCGATCGGTGATATCGTTCCAGGCACAGCCCGCCCCCCGCATGGCCAGGGCGCCGACGGCAAAGGCCGCCAATAACCAGGGCTCGGGCCAACCCGGACTGGCCATGGCCAGTGACCACCAGCAGGGCCACAGCAACAGCCAGGTGCCGATGGGCCGGTCCAGGCGGGCCAGACGCAGATAAGGCCGCAGACGCGCGGGCGTATAACGG
>JAJFGG010000135.1 GCA_021776235.1 Alphaproteobacteria bacterium
GTCGATGGAATTGGCGGTGGCGCAGCCCACCGAAGCCACGGCAAAACCTAGCATCCCCGCCAGCAACACCGGCCGCCGCCCAACGCGGTCCGACAGGGGACCGTAGAATAGTTGCGCCAGGGCGTAGGCGACCAGGTTCAAGGTTATGGTCAACTGCACCCGTCCGGCATCGGTTTGGAACACCGATTGCAAATGGGGCAATGAAGGCGTGTAGAGATCGGTCGATAGAATGGCTACGGCGGACGCCATTATCAGCAGCGCCGGGATCAGCAACGGCACGGGCGCCTTGGCCGTTGCCTTAGGTGTCTCGGTGGTCATTGGGCGCGGGATTTTGGCGCAAGGTGGTATTAGGTACTAGCGCAACGAGCGGAAACAGCTTCGTAGCTCCCGGACAAACAGTTCCGGTTGTTCCATGGCGGCGAAATGGCCGCCCTTTTCCATCTCGTTCCAGTGAATGATGTTGTGGAAGCGCTTTTCCGCCCAGCGTCGGGAGGCAGCAAAGATATCCTTTGGAAACAGGCTGCAGCCCACCGGAATTTTCACGTCGTCTGTTGAGCGCCGCCCGAAACTTTCCCAATACAGCCGGGCGGAGGATGCGGCGGTGCCGGGCAGCCAATAGAGCATGATGTTATCCAGCATATCGTCCCGGCTTAGGGCATTTTCCGGATGCCCGCTGCAATCGGTCCAGGCCCAGAACTTCTCCAATATCCAGGCCGCCTGACCGGACGGGGAATCGGCCAGGCCATAACCAAGGGTCTGCGGCCGGGTGCTTTGCTGCTTTGAATAACCCGAATCCCAATCCACGTAGTGTTTTGCCGATGCCAGTGCGTTGCGTTCAAAATCGGTCAGATCATCCATGGTCTCCGGGTCCGGACGCTCGGTCACCATGTTCAGATGGATACCCAGGCAATGTTCGCCGTCCTGTACGCCGATCTGCCGCGTGATGGCAGAGCCCCAATCGCCGCCCTGGGCAAGATAACGATCATAGCCCAGGCGGGCCATCAAGTGCCCCCAGGCCGTGGCGATGCGCTGCACCGACCAGCCCGGTGCCTCTGGTTTGCCGGAAAAGCCATAGCCGGGCAGGGACGGTGCGATGACGTGAAAGGCATCCTCCGCCGTGCCGCCATGGGCGGTAGGGTCTGTCAGGGGGCCAAGCACATGGCGGAATTCAAGCACTGAACCAGGCCAGCCATGGCTGATCAACAATGGCAAAGCATTCGGGTGGGGCGAGCGGATATGGAGAAAATGAATGTCCAGGCCGTCAATTTCGGTCTGGAACTGGTCCATGCCGTTCAGGAGCGTTTCGCAGCGCCGCCAATCATAATCGTTGGCCCAGTACCGGCAGATCTCCTGCATATAGGATAAAGGAACGCCCTGGGACCAGTCATCCGGGGTTTCCGCGTCTGGCCATCGGGTCGCGTTCAGGCGCCGGCGCAGATCCTCCAACGCGGCTTCCGGAATGGCCACTTCGAACGGTTTGATAATGTCGGTCATGTCGGCTCGCCCCCAGCGCGGCTGAATGCACAGCCCCCGGCACAGCTATTTGCGCGGGACGTTCAGCAATCGCGTACTGGCCACGTTAACGCGCCATACCCGAGGGAGCAATTTCACGGGCGAGGTATTGTTAACCCTGCACCTTCGGGGCCGGTGCATTGGCGCCTCGAGCCCCAGGGTTGGACCCGTGGCTGTAATGAATTTCATCGGGCATGGCGGCAAACCCTGAATTGGCCTTGTCCATGGGCACCATGGCCAGGGCGATCAAGGCTGCCAACCAGACGGCAATCCAGGTTAGGGCCGCTCTCGGTTCGGGGCGTTTCATTTCAAACATGTCATCCTCGTGCCGCGGCGCCCGCGGCTATTCCAGCAAGTCGTCCGGATAGAGTTATTTCATCCGGTAATCCAACCGCCGTAAGGTCTATTTGGTATCTATATTGTTTATCACAATATATCGCATTGATATAGTTTGTTGCTTTTTTATAACTTTTTTTACCATACCCGCAGGATTTATGCCGTCGGGCGCCGTGTTTTGTCAGATCCACCACGGTCGCAACCGGACCCTCCCTATTGGCTACCGATGGATCCAGGGCTTCGCCCTCGTCGTCAGTCAACTGGGCCTCTTCGATCTGCTCTGCCCGGCGGGTGACTATTTTGGCCGAAGTGGCGATCTGCTCCAGATCCTTTTCCGCCGGGCCGGAATGTCTTTGCGAATTCAGCGTCCGTTTGTCATCCGGGCCCGGTCCCTGGCGTTGCCAAATGAAGTATGCAAGCCCACCCAAAGCCAGCAACAGGGTTGAAGCAGCCAGGGCGCCGATCAAAATTCCATGCCGCGGTGCTTGCAAATTATGCGCTTAAAGTGCTGTCCGGGAACTTGACCCGGTTCAGGCGTCATACTACCTAGAGACTGGAACTCCAATTTTCTCCGTATTGATCCTGCACACGGCAACGTATCATGACGATCCTATCTATTGTCACCGCACCGGACCGCCGTCTGAAGGTGAAATCCAAACCGGTCGAAACGGTCGATGATGGAATTCGGCGAATCTTGGACGATATGCTGGAAACCATGTACCAGGCGCCGGGCATCGGGCTGTCCGCGGTACAGATCGGCCTGCCGAAATGTCTGATCACGGTGGATGTCTCGCGGGACGACGAGGTGAATGCGCCGCTGTATCTGGTCAACCCGGAAATCGTCGAATATTCCGAAGAAGTAGAGACCTACAATGAAGGCTGTCTGTCACTGCCCGAGCAATTCGCTGATCTGGACCGGCCTGGGGTGATCACGGTGGAATTCCTGGACTATCACGGCCAGCCGCAACAGCTGCGCGCCAAGGGCCTGTTGTCGCGGTGTATTCAACACGAAATGGATCACCTGAAGGGCCGCTTGTTCGTGGATCGTCTTTCCACCGTCAAACGCGGGATAATTTTGCGCAAGCTGGACAAGGCCAAGCGGCAAAAAGTTACGGCCTAGAGCAACCTGCGTTCATTTGAACGCAGACAAGTTGCTCTAAGCCTTTGAAATAGATCAAATTATCAGCCCAGAAATGATTCCATTTATGGGCTGTTTGATCTAGGCTATTTCGAGACTGCCCCGAAACAGAGGCTTCCTACACAATGGCTGATTTGCGGGTCGTCTTCATGGGCACGCCGGACTTCGCGGTGCCAACCCTTGCCGCGTTGCGGGCAGCGGACGGGATCGAGGTGGTGGCGGTCTACAGCCAGCCGCCGCGCCAGGCTGGACGCGGCAAGCGGCTTCGGCTTACTCCTATTCACGCTGCCGCACTGGTGCATGACATTCCCGTTTATACGCCCGCCAGCCTGAAGTCGGCCGAGGCGCAGGCCGAATTTCATGCTTTGGCCGCGGATGCGGCAGTGGTGGTTGCCTATGGACTGATTCTGCCGGCGGCAATCCTGCAGGCGCCGCGGTTGGGCTGTTTCAACCTGCATGGCTCGTTATTGCCCCGTTGGCGCGGGGCGGCGCCAATCCAACGGGCGCTGATGGCCGGTGATCCGGTGACCGGGGTTTGCATCATGGCCATGGACGAAGGCCTGGATACAGGCGCCGTGTTATTGCGCGCGGAACAGTCCATCGCGGCCGAGGTGACGGCGGGGGTGCTTGCTGACCAACTGGCTGAAATGGGCGCTCCCATGATGGTCGAGGCCTTGCGCCGGGCGGCCGGTGGGCAATTGCAGGCCCGCGCGCAGCCCAAAGCGGGTGCGACATATGCCAATAAAATCGAGAAGTCCGAGGCGCGCATCGACTGGCATCGCCCGGCGGTAGAGCTTGATCGCCTGATCCGCGGATTGTCCCCCAGTCCCGGCGCCTGGTGCGAATGGCAAGGCGCCCGCATCAAGGTTCTTTTGGCGCGACCGGAAACCGGGCCTGAGGGCGCCGCCCCGGGCACGGTCCTGGATGAGGACTTGTTGATTGCCTGCGGCAGTGGCGCATTGCGCCTGTTGCGCCTGCAGCGCTCCGGCCGGCAGGCACTGGCATCAGCGGATTTCCAGCGCGGCAGTCCCCTGCAGCCGGGCGACGAATTACAATAGGGTTAATACCTCTTTTCCAGATTTACCATTCATTCAGCTTCTGCGTTTAGCCTGTCAATCTATTACGTGGGCATCACTACAAGATTGATGAGTCAAAGCGCGATGAACAAGTTGCCGGCAAATGCGCCGAATCCCCAGAAAATCACGGTTGCGCTTACCGACCGTTGTAATTTGAAATGCTTTATTTGCACCCGCGAGGAGTTTGAGGGGCAACTTGGCAGCAAAGGCAACAATCTGGCATTGGAAAATCTTTACGGCATGGAATCGTCCCTGCGCGATGCCCATATCATCCAATTAACCGGCTTTGGAGAGACATTTCTGCATCCACAGTTAGGCGAAGCGCTGGATTACATCTATTCCATAAACCCGCGCGACGATTTGATTGAGTTTGTATCGAACGGCACCCTGCTGACGCGCGCGTGGGGTGAAAAACTCGATAAACGCCTGAACAATTTGGCAATATCCCTCAATGCCGCGCTTCCCGATACCTACAAACGGGACATGTACCCCTATCTGTTCCGCTATACCCGCGACAGCGCGCCCAAGGCCTACCGCGGCAAGCAGTTCGCCGAGGACAATGAGCGCGAACGCCCCTGTCAATTCGAACGTACAGTGGGCAAGATTGCCGACTTCATGTCGGGTCTGGGGGCGCAATCCGCCCGGCGCGTTGCCCTTCACTATGTTGTGCATCGCGATAATATTGACGAAATGCCGGATTTCGTGCGGCTGGCAAAAAATCTCGGCATAAGCCTGATCAACTTCACCCACTACATGGTGAACCGGGTCGAAAATATCGAATTCAGCGTCTATTTCCAGAAGCAGCGCTATAACGCGGCCGTGGATGGGGCGGTTGCATTGGGTGAGGAATTGGGCGTCACCGTCAACGCGCGCCAGTTTTTCAAGGAAGAGATCAAATCGTTTGACGCCGAGCGCGACTGCCGTTGGCCGATGGAACAAGCCATAGTGTTCACGCCCGGCCAGACCGTGCCCTGTTGCCATATTGGCGACGTCGACATGGGCAATGCCTTCAGCAAGGGATTTGATGACGTATGGAACGGCAAGCCCTACCAAAAGCTGCGCCGCGAACGCTGGATGAATACCTGCCAGAACTGCACCATGTTCCAGACTTTTGATGACTGGAAAGCGCATTTTCATCCCCTGGTGAAGGAAAGCCCGCGCTTTGAGGCACTATCGGAACATTTCGAGGAGTCGGCGCCGAACCAACCGCCCCGGGTTTTGGTGTTGGGTGCTGGTCGCGATGGTACCCGCTCGCTTGGCCGGTTGGTTGCCGATCTGCACGTTGCCAATGGCGAACAGGCCACGCTGCACCATGAAACCAACAGTTTTCGCACCTTTGCCGGCGCGGCCCAGTATCACAAGAACAGCGATGACGAGTGGATGCGCACTATCTGCGACACCATGAATGACGAAGTCGTCTCGGGCAATATTTTTGCCTTTGCCTTGCCGGTGCTGCACAGCGCTTTCGGTGATGATCTGCGCGTGATCCACGTGAAGCGCGATCGCGGCGCCTGCGTTACTTCCATGCGGCACCAGGCGCTCTCCGACCCCTTGGCCTGGGACGGATATGTCGGGCCGGTACGAAGCGATACGACGGCGGGTGATGCCCTTTACGATCCGGCGCCGCCAACTGCGGTCCTGCTGGGAGAAATGGCGCCAGATGATTGGAACGGCCTTTCCCTCGACGAACGGCTGGGTTGGTTTTATGACACCGCGCACCGCCTGGTCGCTGAAAATCTGCATTTATTTCCGCACAACATGCAGGTTTCGACCGAGGAACTTGACGATCCCGCCGCTGTCCGGCGCATCGCGCAATTCATCAACCCGGCCTGGCGGCAGGCTTGTCCCCCAGTCCATCTGAACCTCGGTCTGCAGGGCGACGAGACAAAGATGGATCAGGATCAGCATCATGCGGCCCAGCAGGCTCTGGCCGACTTTGACCTGCATCAGATGGACGCATCGGATACCTATCCGGTGATCTATTTTCTGCAACGCATGATCGCCGAACATAATTCTGCGGAAAAGAGTGATGCGATGGCCGATCTGGAAAACCTTCGCGGCGAGATCAAGGTTCTGCTGGATCGGGCCGAGGGACGTTCAGCGGCCACGGCCGGGTCCGGTACTGGCCCTAAGTCAGCGAACCTTCACCTGGTGAGTGACAGTAGCTTGTCACCGGCCCAGGCTACGCGGGTGGATGATTTTTTTGCCGATTTCGAACCGGGCAAACTGGAGGGCTCCAGTGCCTATCCGGTGATCTATTTTCTACAGCGCCTCATGGCGTTGCGTCAGGTGACAGGGGAAGGCGATAGAGATCTTGCCGCCACCTATCGTTTCATGGGCGATCAAGTCGACACCCTGATTCAAAAGGCAACCGCGTCCGGATAGACCGGGCTTTGCCGGCACGCACATACGCAATGAGATTATGCACTGAATTTGAATGGAAGCTTGGACATAATGGGTACTTCAATTAACGATGTCTATTTCGCACGTTCGCTGGCGGAACAGGGCCTAATTCCGAAAGACGCGTTTCTAATTGATCTTGGCGCGCAGGAGTTCAACAACGGCATTGATATCTTCAAGCTGCATGACGTGATGGCTGAATTTCTTCCCGCGGGCGATTTCAAAAACCTTCGGATCAGCGACTTCACCCAGTTACGGTTCAGCGGTCCCATATTCGATTTATTGGGGTTTAAATACTTGGCGTTGGATGTTTATGATTCGGAAAACAGTATTGTCTTCGATCTGAATCACGATCCGGTACCCGAGAATTTGAAGGGTGCGGGACATCTCATTCAAAATTTTGGCACGACCGAACATGTCTTCAACCAGGCCAACTGTTTCCGTGTCATCCACGATCTGACCAGTCCCGATGGCGGCATCATGTGGCACGCGCTGCCGATGTCTGATTTCTACTATCACGGGTTCTACAAATATGACGTAAAGTTCTTCGAGCGCCTGCTGATCGCCAACAATTATGAGCTGGTGTATCAGAAATATAGCCAGTCTCCGGGCGACCAGCCTATACCGCAGGTGTTATTGGACAATGGCATGCCACCGGTGGAATCCATGGATACAGGGGTCAATATTCTGCTGCGGCGCACGTCGCCGGCTCCGTTCAAGTTTCCGTTGGACTATGATGACAGCAAGGTTGATGTCGACGAATTGCTGGAAACGGGTGCTGTTCGGGCCTAGTGGGCGTCGCGAGGGCGCGGCACAACCGCGCCGGCCTACCCCCAGCCAATTCCGGAACTGTTCGGCACCGAGGCGTTCAGAACCCATGCCAACACGCGATATTCGTGAATTCGGAAATACTCAGAATAACTCGGGCGCGGTGTTCAATAAAATAGTAATAACTCCATATGTACTATATTGGCGGAATATGGTTGGGTTGAGTAAATAGAGACACGCTTTGTTTGGTGAATAGGTGCCAATCCATCTTTCTTTGTGCCGTCCGGTCTCTAACAATTCCTGTCCCGGGGGCAGGGAATTTCAAGGAATAAGGCCATGTTGGACAGTAGAGTACGGGAAGAAAAAGACAGCCGCCTGCAAGAAGTATCCCGTATGGTGGGCAAGCGTTTCAAGTCTACCGAGGCGGCCGAGATTAAGGCCTTCTCAGAACAGTTCTATGCCCGCGTTTCCCATGAAGACATCAATGAGACCTCGCCGGAAAATCTTTACGGTGCCGCCCTGTCACTCTGGAAGTTCGCCGCGCAGCGTTCGGTGGGCGAGGCCAAATTGCGGGTCTACAACCCGGCGATGGAGGAGCACGGCTGGAAATCGCCCCATACCATTGTCGAAATAATTGCCGATGACCTGCCGTTCCTGGTGGATTCCATCACCGGTAATCTGAACCATTGGGATAGCCGGGTTCATCTGGTAATCCACCCGGTGATCCGCCTGTGCCGGGATGACGAAGGCCGGCGGCTGGAATTACTGCCACCCGCGGCCAATGGCAAGACCGGGTTGAGCGAAGCCATCATGCATATCCAGATCGCGGAACAAAGCGATTCCGATGCGCTGCAAAAGATCACTGACGATCTTCGTGGCGTTTTGGCGGATGTAAAGGTCGCGGTAGCGGACTGGCCGGTCATGCAGTCGCAACTGGATGAAGCCATCGACCATATGAAATCCAACACCGGCCCGCAAAGCAAGGAAGAGGTGGCGGAATCCAGCGATTTTCTGGTCTGGATTCGGGACAATCACTTCACTTTGTTGGGTAGCCGGGACTATAGCTACAGCCGCAAGGCCGGCCACGATCACCTGGATGTTGTGCCGGATTCTTCGTTGGGAATTTTCCGCGACGACGAACGCTTTGTGCTGACCAGGCAGGACAGCGAGGGCGCCGCAGCCCCGATCGCCCAGCGTTTCTTCCAGCGCGACGAGATATTGCTGATTACCAAGACCGGCGTTCGCGGCACCGTGCATCGCGCGGTGCATATGGATTACATCGGCATCAAGCGTTACGACGGTCGCGGCAAATTGATTGGCGAGCGGCGCTTTGTCGGGCTGTTTACCTCGTCCGCCTTCAATCGTACGCCACGGGACATACCATTATTGCGGCGCAAGCTATCGCAGACCCTCGAACAGGCCGGGATGGAACCTGCCAGTCACGACGGCAAGGCGTTGACCCATATTCTGGAAACCTATCCCAGGGACGAATTATGGCAGATCGATGTGGAGACCCTGACCAGGATCGCCACTGGTATTCTGGCCTTGCAGGAGCGTCCACGCATTCGCATGTTTGTCCGGCAGGACGCATTTGACCGCTATTTCTCCATGCTGGTCTATATGCCGCGGGAGCGCTTGAGCACAGAATTGCGTGAGCGCTTTGCCGACATTTTGTGCCGGGCGGTCAATGGCCGGCTGTCCAATTTCTACACCGAGGTTAGCCAAAGCCCCCTGGCGCGGGTGCACTTTATCCTGGGCATAAACGAAGGCGGGGCGCCGGCTGATCTTGATTTTGCGGCCGTAGAAGCACGCCTGATCGCGGCGGCGCGGGACTGGCAAGTCGATTTCTATGAAGCCCTGGTGGAGCACTGGGGGGAAGAGGGCGGCAACCGCCTGGCCGCGCGCTATGGCAAAGCCTTTCCAACGTCCTATATGGAACGCTTCAACGCTGAATTCGCACTACGTGATGTTCAAGGCATCGAAACCCTGATCAATGGCGCTGGCGTGGGTTTGAACCTCTACCGCATGATCGAGGATGCGGATCATGTGGTGCGGTTCAAGATCTATCATCCCGGTCGGGCCCTGCCCTTATCTGACTGTCTGCCGATGATGGAAAACATGGGACTGCGGGTGATCGGCGAAGAGCCCTTCGAGATCAGCCTCGGCGGCGACCAGACCATTTGGATTCATAATTTCCTGATGGAAGAACAGGATGGTGAAGGCATCGATCTCAGCGCCGTAAAGGTAAGCTTTGAAGAAGCCTTCGAGAAAGTCTGGGCCGGGGAAGTAGAGGATGACGGCTTCAACCGCCTGGTATTGAAGGCCGGTCTGGGCTGGCGCCAGGTGGTTGTGTTGCGCGCACTTTGCAAATATCTGCGCCAGACCGGCGTCGCCTTCAGCCAGGATTATATGGAGCAAACCCTGGCCGGGAACCACAGTATCAGCCGAATGATTTCGGCGCTGTTTCAGGTTCGCTTCGATCCGGAAGCCGGCCCCGATCGTCAGGCCAGGGCGGACCAGTTGGCGGCTGATATCATTGATGGTCTGGAAGCGGTCGATAGCCTGGATGAGGACCGAATCCTGCGCCGTTTCCTGAACCTGGTGCAGGCCGGGTTACGCACGAACTTTTTCCAAACGGCGGAGAACGGTGGGCCAAAACCCTATCTTTCCATCAAGTTCGACAGTCAGGCGGTGGACGAATTGCCGCTACCCCGGCCGTTCCGCGAAATCTTTGTCTATTCCCCGCGTGTCGAAGGCATCCACCTGCGCGGCGGCAAGGTGGCCCGTGGCGGCCTGCGCTGGTCCGACCGGCGGGAGGACTTCCGCACCGAGGTGCTGGGCCTTATGAAGGCGCAGATGGTCAAGAACGCCGTCATTGTGCCGGTCGGCTCGAAAGGTGGATTTGTGCCCAAGCGGCTGCCCGTCTCCGGTGGACGCGAGGCGGCCCAGGAAGAAGCCATCGACTGCTACAAGATATTTATCCGCGGTCTGTTGGACCTGACCGATAATCTGGCTGGCCAAGAGGTAATATCGCCACCGCAGGTCGAACGTTACGACGATGACGACCCTTATCTGGTGGTGGCGGCCGACAAGGGCACGGCCACGTTCTCGGATATCGCGAACGGTGTGGCCATCGAATACGGCTTCTGGCTGGGCGATGCCTTTGCCTCCGGCGGGGCCAAGGGCTATGACCATAAGGCCATGGGCATCACCGCCCGCGGGGCGTGGGAAGCGGTCAAACGGCATTTCCGGGAAATGGACCGGGATATCCAAAAAGAAGACTTCACGGTCATTGGTTGTGGCGATATGTCGGGCGATGTGTTCGGCAATGGCATGCTGCTGTCCAAGCATATCCGTCTGCTGGCCGCTTTCGATCACCGCAATATCTTCATTGACCCCGCACCCGATGCCGCGATCAGCTGGAAGGAGCGCAATCGTCTGTTCGCCTTGTCCCGCTCCTCGTGGGAAGATTACGATGCCAAGCTGATCAGCAAGGGCGGCGGTGTGTTTGACCGAAAAGCCAAGGCGATCGAGCTCAACCTGGAAATCAAACGCCTGACCGGGCTGATGGCCAAGACGGTGACGCCGAATGAGTTGATCCACGCCCTGTTGCAGGTCGAAGCGGATCTGCTGTGGTTCGGCGGCATAGGCACCTATATCAAGGCCGGCAGCGAAAACGATCTGGATGTGGGTGACCGGGCCAATGATGCGGTTCGGGTCGACGGCGCCGAGGTGCGCTGCAAAGTCATTGGTGAAGGGGGCAATCTGGGTATTACCCAATTGGGCCGCCTGGAAATTGTCCAGAATGGCGGCCGGTTGAACACCGATGCCATCGATAACTCCGCCGGTGTCGATTGCTCCGATCACGAGGTCAATATCAAGGTCCTGGTGGATGCAGTCGTGGCGGACGGTGAGATGACCGGCAAACAGCGCGACCGCCTGCTGGTCGAAATGACCGAAGAGGTCGGTGCGCTGGTATTGCGGGACAATTATCTGCAGAATCAGGCGCTAAGTGTGTTGCAGCAGGGTTCACCGGCTTTGTTGCAGGCGCACGCCCGGTACATGCGAAATCTTGAACGCCGCGGCCGCTTGAACCGCGAAGTCGAATGCCTGCCCGATGACGAAACCTTGGCGAAGCGGACGGCCGAGGGTGAAGGCCTGACCAGGCCGGAATTGTCGGTGCTGCTGGCCTATGCAAAAATGGATTTGTACGAACAGTTTCTCAACAGCGACTTGGCCGAATCCAAAGGCTTGGTTCCCGATCTGGTAAAATACTTTCCCCGGCCGTTGCGTCGGCGCCAGGGCGAAGCCATTTTGCGGCACCGCCTGCGGCGCGAGATCATTGCAACGGTTATGGCCAACTCCATTGTCAATCGTGTTGGCATAACCTTTGTCCATGACGTCATCGAGGACACCGGCGCCTCGGTCGAGGCCATTGCCCGCAGTTACGCCGCAGCGCGCGACCTTTTCGAGATGCGCCAGCTTTGGAATGACTTCGAGACCCTGGACAATATGGTTCCGACGGCCATTCAGACGCGCATGGTGCTGGCCGCGGCGGAGTTTCTGCGCCGCATGACGTTGTGGTTCCTGCACAATGCCGAGCAGCCATTGAAAATCAACTCCACCATGACCAGCTTCAGCCCCGGTGTGGCGAGCTTGCGCGGGCAATTGGACAAGGTCGTCGGTGCGCGCGAGAAACAGAGACTGACCAAGGCTGCGGCAGCGCTGGTTAAACGCGGCGTACCCGCGGAACTGGCCCGCCGGGTCGAAGGGCTGGAACCGTTGACCGCGGCCTGTGACATTGTCAAGGTTGCCGCCGACAGCGGCCGCCCGGTGCAAGAGGTCGGCCGGGTTCACTTTGTCCTGGGAGCGCGCCTTGGCCTGGACCGGCTTTGCGCCGCGGCCGAAAACCTGGAGGCCGAGGGTCACTGGCAGCGCCAGGCGATTGCCTCCATCGTCGAGGATCTACGCGGCCAGCAGAGCGCTTTGACCGCCGTGGTCTTGAGCCGGGCCAACGGCGCCGCCGGAAGCAAGGCGGTTGAGAAATGGTGTGCCGCCAACAAGGCGGATATCGCCCGCAGCGACCATATGATTGCCGAGTTCGAGGCCGGCGGCATCGATATTGCCAAACTGGCCCTGGCAAACCGCTATATCCGCAGGTTGATCATAGGCTAAACTCGGCCCTCGGAATTTTGGAGGCCGGGGATGACGACGCAGGATGATGGCAGGGATGACGGCCAGGATAGTGATCTAACCATCGCCGGCGGACTGCCGGCGCCGCGTTTGGGGCAATTCAGCTGGGCCTTGTTCGATTGGGCCAATCAGCCCTACTTCACCTTGGTCACCACTTTCATCTTCGCCCCCTATTTCACCTCCTATGTGGTCGGCGATGCCATTCGCGGACAGGAATTATGGGGCTACGGCCAGGCCGTCGCTGGCCTTTGCATTGCCTTGTTAAGTCCTGTGTTGGGGTCCATGGCCGATGCCAGCGGTCCACGCAAACCGTGGATTCTGGTGTTTCAGGCCCTCAGCGTGGTTGGTTGTGCCGGCCTGTGGCTGGCCTTGCCGGGGGCGGCGGACCGGGACCTGATAGTGATTCTGGGTCTGGTGGTCTTGGCCAGTCTTGGCGCGGAGTTCGCCACCGTGTTCAACAATGCCATGCTGCCGGGCCTGGCATCCCGGGCCCGGCTGGGCCGGTTGTCGGGCTATGCCTGGGCCCTGGGGTACTTGGGCGGTCTGCTCTCGTTGGGTTTTGTGCTGGGTGGTTTCAGCCTGCCGGAAGTACCTTTGTTCGGTCTGGACAAGGCCAGTCACGAACATGACCGCATGGTTGGTCCTCTATCGGCGGTCTGGATGGTGGTCTTTATTCTGCCCCTGTTCCTGTTCACCCCGGATGCCCCGCCCAGCGGCCTGGGCCGGGCCCAGGCGGTGCGTCAGGGTTTGCGCCAATTGGCGGGCACCCTGGGCAACCTGCGTCATTACCGCAATATCATGTTGTTCCTGATCGCACGGATGATCTATTTCGATGGGCTGTCGGCGGTCTTTGCCTTCGGCGGCATTTATGCCGCCGGCATCTTTGGCTGGACAACGACGAATCTGGGTGTCTTCGGTATTATCCTTGTCCTGTTTGCCGCCATCGGCGCCGTTGTCGGCGGTTGGCTCGATGATCGCATCGGCTCCAAAAACACCATATTGCTGGCGGTGACCGGCCTGTTCGCCGCCACCCTGGGCATCGTCTCCATCACCGTCGATGGCCGGGGCAGTGCGGCGCGTACGGATACGATACTCTTCTTCATTCATTATAACGTACCCGCGCCGGGGACCGGCATGTTCAATACTCTTGCCGAGCGGGTTTTTCTGCTTTTTGGCATCATGATCGGTATTTTCGGTGGTCCGGCCCAGGCCGCCTCCCGCACCATGCTGTCACGTCTGGCGCCGCCCGCGATGATTGGCGAGTTTTATGGCCTGTACGCTCTTTCGGGCAAGGCGACCGCCTTCATCGCCCCGCTGGTGGTCGGTTTGGTTACCGGCATGGCGCAAAGCCAACGGGCCGGTATTGCGGTAATTTTGGTTTTCCTGGTCCTGGGTCTGCTATTGATGCTGCCCGTGCGCGAGACAAGGGCTCAAGCGGCAGGATAAAACAATTCCGTTAGAGCAACCTGCGTTCATTTGAACGTAGGTTGCTCTATCTCTTTGAAACAGATCAAATTATCAGCGCAAAAATGAATCCATTTTTGGGCTGTTTGATCTAATGCCGGAAATGCCGCATGCCTGTCAGCACCATGGCCAGGCCGGCCTCGTCAGCGGCGGCAATGACCTCACCGTCGCGCATGGAGCCGCCCGGCTGGATGACCGCCGTGGCACCGGCCTCGGCTGCGGCCAACAGGCCATCGGCAAAGGGAAAAAAGGCATCCGAGGCAACCACCGAGCCCTTGGTCAGCGGGGCCCCGGCGCCGGCTTCGCGGGCCGCGTCCTCCGCCTTGCGGGCAGCGATTCGGGCGGAATCCACCCGGCTCATCTGACCCGCGCCGATGCCCACGGTGGCGCCGTCCTTGACGTAGATAATGGCGTTGGATTTGACATGCTTGCAGATCCGAAAGGCCAACAGCATATCGGCCATCTCCTGCTCGCTGGGTGGACGTTTCGAGACCACCTTGACATCGGCGGCGGTAATCCGGCCGGCGTCGCGGGATTGCAGCAGATATCCGCCCGCCAGGCTTTTCAGGGTCATGCCGGGGACGCCCGGGTCCGGCATCCCGCCGGTCAGCAACAGGCGCAGATTTTTCTTGGCGCCAATGGCGGCCCGCGCCGCATCGTCGGCGTCCGGGGCAATGATCACTTCGGTGAAAATTTCCACCATGGCCTCCGCGGCCTTGCCGTCCAGGGGACGGTTGGTAGCGATAATGCCGCCAAAGGCACTGACCGGATCGCAACGAAGGGCTTTGCTGTAGGCGTCCAGCAGGTCGTCGCCAACGGCGACGCCGCAGGGATTGGCGTGCTTGATGATCGCCACCGCCGTCTCGCCCGGGTCGAACTCCCCGACCAGTTCAAAGGCCGCGTCGGTGTCGTTCAAATTATTGTAGCTAAGCGCCTTGCCTTGCAATTGCCGCGCGGTGGCAACCCCGGGCCGTCGGCTGCCCGAGGTGTAGAATGCCGCTTGCTGATGCGGGTTTTCGCCATAGCGCAGTTCCGCTTGCTTTGCCGCCGCAACGACCAGACGGTCGGGAAAGGTTTCGCCCTGCTGGGCCGCGAACCAGGCCGAAATGGCGGCGTCATAGCTGCCCGTCCGGGCGTAGGCCTTGGCGGCGAGGCGGCGGCGCAAGGCACCATCCGTTGCCCCGTTCCGCGCGGTCATGGCCTCGATCACCGGGCCATAGTCGCCCGGCTCTGTCAGGACCGCCACGTGAGCATGGTTTTTCGCGGCGGAACGGATCATGGCCGGGCCGCCAATGTCGATATTTTCGATGCAGGTGGCGAAATCGGCGCCTTTGGCCACGGTCGCTTCAAACGGGTACAGGTTGACGGCAACCAGATCGATGGCGCCGATGTTGTGTTCCGCCATGGCCCGCGCGTGGGCCGGATCATCGCGCAGGGCAAGGATGCCGCCGTGCACCGTGGGGTGCAGGGTCTTGACCCGCCCGTCCATCATCTCGGGAAAGCCGGTATGGTCGCTGACCTCTTTCACTGGGATCCCGGCTTCGGCCAAAGCGCGGGCGGTACCGCCCGTGGACAGGATTTCCACCCCATTGCCCGCCAGGGCGCGGCCGAATTCCACCAGCCCATCCTTATCGGAGACAGAAATCAAGGCTCGCTTGATGACCACCAGGTCATCCGCCGGCGTTGTCGACATGGTTTGCTCCTGTCACTGTACAAAATCTGAACCGGCCCTATAGCACGGCTTATGAAGCGGCTAAATGGGGCGTTGTTATTCCGCCTGGACTGCGGCTTTCACGGCCGTCGTCTGCTCCTGGCCGGTCAGCATTTCGGGCACCAATTGACGAATCAGCGCCAGGGTCCGGTCCGTATCCCTGGCCGTCGCGGCCGCGGCCAGTTTCTCCACCTGCGCGCTGAGCAACTCGCGGTCAATGAGGCGGGGTGCGGCAAGGTTGACGCCGGCCAACGGCGTCGGTTGAGGCGCCTCGCCATCGTGCAAAAGTTCCTCATACAACTTTTCGCCAGGCCGCAGGCCGGTGAATATGATGGCAATATCGACTCCTGGCGTCAGACCGGCCAGGCGGATCATCTGCCGGGCCAGATCCAGGATACGGACCGGCTTGCCCATATCCAGGACGAAAATCTTGCCGCCTTCGTCCCCCGGCGGCGCCGCGGCGGTTGCCTGCAGTATCAGCTCCACCGCTTCCCTTGTGGTCATGAAATAACGGGTGACTTCGGGGTCGGTCACCGTCAGTGGCCCGCCTCGGGCCAGCTGCCGTTGAAACAAAGGCACCACGGATCCGGTGGAGCCCAGAACATTGCCAAAGCGCACGGTGATAAAACGGCAGTTGGAAGACGACAGGCTCAAGTCCTGGCAGATCATCTCGGCAATGCGTTTGGAGGCGCCCATGACGGAGGTGGGATTAACCGCCTTGTCAGTGGATATCTGAACCATGACCCGGACGTCCGCCGCCTGACAGGCCCGGGCCACATTTGCCGTACCCATGACGTTGGTCAGCACACCTTCGTTGGGATTCTCTTCCACCATGGGGACATGCTTGAAGGCGGCGGCGTGGAAGACCAGTTCTGGTTGTTCGCGGGCGAACACCACGGCCAGGCGTTTGGCGTCCCGTACATCGCCCAGGATCGCGCTGCGGGGCAGTTCGGGCCAGCTTTCGGCGAATTCCAGATCGATCCGGTACAAGGCATGCTCGCCGTTATCCAGCAATGTGACATGCGCCGGGGCATGGGCGGCGATCTGGCGCGCCAGTTCCGCGCCGATTGTACCGCCCGCACCGGTAATCAGAACGCGCCGGCCGGAAATCAAGGCTTGCATGGCGGCCCGGTCCAGAACCTGTTGCGGCCGGCCCAACAGATCCTCGACCTGTACGGGCTGAACTTCCAATTTCGCCTCTCCATTTCCGCCACTTTGAAAATCGGTCAACCGGGGCATGCGGGAGAGGCTAAGACCCAGGCTTTCGGCCTGCTCCAGCAAGCGGCCGATGCTGGCGCCATCCAGTTTCGGCCAGGTGATGATCAGGCGTTGCGGCTTGCGGCCCTTGCGTTCCAGACCGTTCACCACCGCTTCGATCTCATCCAGGCCGCCCAGTACGGTGACGCCGCGAATATCACGGCCGATGCGGCTGCGCTTGTGATCGACAACGCCGACCACGCGATAGCTGGCCAGGCGGTCCCGGCTCATGCCGCGGATGAAGGTCTCGGCCTCGTCGCCCGCGCCGATCAGCAGCACCGGCACCAAACCATCGTCTGTTCGTTCGAACACCGCGCGCAAATCACCATCTTTTGAAAAGCGGTACAGCAGCCGCGAGGCCATCAGAAAAATCACCAGCAAGGGCCAGTTCAGGAGCATCGCGCTGCGCGGGAAATGCTCCAGGCGGTCCAGCACGAACATCACCGGCAGATAAATCAGGATTGCCAGGGTTACCGCCTTGACGATGGCGATCAGGTCGGAGAGCGAAGCGTAATGCCAAATCCCGCGGTACAATCCCATACGCCAGAAGACCAGGGCGCAAACAACCGTGAAAATCGCCGTACCATGCCAAAGAAAGAAGATGTCCTGCGGCTTGCCATAGGTCTGATAACGGATCCAGACCGCCAGCTCGAACGACAGCGCCGCCATGCAGACATCATGCAGGGCGACGGTTGCTATACGCCCGTTGATCCTCCCGGTGATGCGCCGAAACCAGCTCACGGTCAGTCTGCCCCATCCCTAATCTTCATTCTGGCGAAATAGTATAACAGAAGCGCCACCGCGATACCGCCCAGGGTAAGCGCCGCCCAGCCGCCGCTGCCCAAGGCGGCCCACAACGCGGCCGCCACAAGCGCCCCGTTGCAGGCCAGGATCAGCAGCGCAACATGGCCATGATCGCCGCTACGGCGGACGGCATACTGATAGAAATGCGACCGGTGGGCCCGCCAGAAAGGTTCGCCCCGCAGCACCCGGCGCAACAGCGTCCAGGTCGCATCGCACAGATAATACAGCGCCAATAGCAGCGCCGGGATCCATTGCCCTGCCGCCGCCAGGGACAGCAGCAGCCAGCCCGATAAATACCCCAGGCCGACGCTGCCGACATCGCCGAGGAATATTTTCGCCGGCCGCCAGTTCCAGAAGCCGAAGCCGACGGCGGCGCCGGCCAGTACGGCGGCGGGCGCCGCCAGGTGGACCGCGATGCCGCTGGCCTGGACAATCAGAAAAATGCCGATACCGATGCTACTCGTCTCCACCACTGTAATGCCGTCGATGCCGTCCATGAAATTGAACAGATTGACGAACCACAGCCATAAGAATCCGGCTGCCAGGCGGTCCGCCACGGGCGGCAGCAGGCCCTGAAACACCGGGCTGTCGGGCAAAGCAAGGCAACCCAACGCCACCGTAAGGGTTTGTAGAAGCAGCCTTTGCAGGGCCGGCAGGCCGCGCAGATCGTCCAGAAAGGAATATCCGGCCAGCGCTGCGGCCAGCAGCGCAACGATGATCATATTGGACGGTTCACTGGCCGTCGTGACGCCACGCCAGGCCAGTAGGCACCAGGCCGCAACGATCACCGCCATTACGGCAATGCCGCCGCCCCGGGGCACCGCCCGGTCGTGGCTGGAGCGTTCATTGGGGTGATCGAGGATGGCGCGGGCGGTCAACAGACGCAGCAGCGCGCCCGTGGCCAGCACGGTGACGATACAGGCGGCGGCGGCCACGGCGATAGCAAGGCTCCAGGACATGGCTGCTTATAACCTCGTTTGCCGTCCCCGGACAGGGGGCCGCGCCGCCCCGGCGCGGAAGGGCATCTGGGATCGGGCCTGATTGCGGTCCTTGTCAGAATGTGGTGATAATGCTACTCCCCGCCCGCAAATCCCGGCGGCCTCCGGTATCAGGCCGAAGGGATATTTCTTAATGGTTCTGGCGCAATGAAAACCTCTATTCCACACACCGAAACTGAATTCTGATCTCCGTCATGACCTCTTCCTCTCCCATCGCGGTCGTTGGCCTGGGCTATGTCGGTCTACCCCTTGCGGTTGCCCTGGCCAGGCATTTTCCGACCATTGGCTACGATGTCGACCCCTCCCGTATCGCGGAATTGCGGGAGGGCCATGACCGGACCGGCGAGATCGCCGCCAATGCTATGTCCGACAGCGCCTTGACGGTGACCGACGATCCTCAGGCCATCGCGGCGGCGGAAATCTATATCGTTACCGTGCCGACGCCGGTGGATGCCGGGAACCAGCCCGACTTGCGTATCGTAAAGGCTGCCTGCGCCAGTATCGGTAAAATGCTGGTGGTGGGTGACATCGTGGTCTTTGAAAGCACGGTCTATCCCGGTGTCACGGAAGATATTTGCGGTCCTGCGCTGGCCGCCGCGTCGGGCCTGGTTTGTGGCCGTGATTTTTTCCTTGGCTATTCGCCGGAACGGATCAATCCGGGTGACCGGGAGCACACCGTCGACAAGATCACCAAGGTGGTTGCGGCGCAAACGCCGGCGGTGCTGCGACGGCTGGCCGATCTGTATGGCCAGGTAACCTCCGGCGGGGTCTATCGGGCGCAGAATATCAAGACGGCGGAAGCCGCCAAGGTGATCGAGAACGCCCAGCGCGACATCAACATAGCCTTCGTCAACGAGGTTGCGGCGATCTGTCAGAAATTGTCCCTCTCCGCCCATGACGTGCTGGAGGCGGCGGGCACGAAGTGGAACTTCCTCCCCTTCACACCGGGCCTGGTGGGTGGCCATTGTATCGGCGTCGATCCCTTCTATCTCGCCTATCAGGCGCAGCAACTGGGCCACGATCCCCAAATCATTCTGGCCGGCCGGCGCCTGAACGATGCCATGGGCGAATTCATCGCCGGCTGCATTGACGAGCACATGGCCGGGCCGGGCCGGGTCTTGATGCTGGGCCTGACCTTCAAGGAAAACGTGCCGGATTTGCGCAATACCAAGGTGGTGGATGTCATCGCGGGCCTGCGCAACCGGGGCCATACGGTGTTGGTGCATGACCCGGTGGCGGACGGCGAAGAGGCGGAACGCCTATACGGGTTTGCCCTGCATCCGTCCCTGGACAGCCACGGCGGCTTTGACGCCGTCGTCGGCGCGGTGCGCCATGACGACTATCTGGCCCTGAACGCCGCCGAGTTGGCCCGCCTGGTGCGTGAAGGCGGCCTGATCGCCGACATCAAGGGCCTCTGGCGCCAGACCGACCGGCCAAAAGACAGGCACTATTGGCAGCTGTAGGCCGCCGCTTTGCCGCGCCCCATTTTGCAACCGGCGCTTTACCGGGACCGGTCCGGCCTCCACAATGGGCCTGACGGCTTCCGGTATGGCGCCCCCCGAAAGGCAATTTGATCATGAGCAGTATCGCGTTTGAAATCCCTGATGAAATCCGCGCCCTGTGCGACGGCCTGGGCGACTTCCTGAAGGCCGAGGTGATCACCCGGCACGACAAGCATCACGACCTTCTAGCCAACGGCCGCAATACCTACGATGCCGATGGCCGCTACGTGGAAGAGGTGATCGAGCTGATCCGCGAGGTCCGCATGGCGGCGTCCAGGGCGGGCTATTACAACATGTGCGTGCCCGAGGAACTGGGCGGCAGCGGCCTCGGCATGCTGGCCTATTACGTGGCCTGGGAGCATGCCTTCCGCCTCTGTGGACCGCACAACTGGCTATCGGTCTACGCCATCAGCCATTGGGCCCTGGGCCCCTCCCGCCTGCTGGAACGGGTCACCCCAGAGGCGCGGGAGGAAATGCTGAACGGCATGATAGAGGGGCGGACGTCCATGTGTTTTGGCCTCTCGGAACCGGGCGCCGGTTCCGATGCCGCCGCCCTGACCACCCGGGCCACGCCCGACGGCAACGGCTGGCGCATCAACGGGCGCAAGATCTGGACCACCAATTCCCCCATCGCCGATTATTGCATCATCTTTGCCCAGACCGACCCCGAACGCGCGGCGGCGCGCAAGGGCGGCATTTCCGCCTTTCTGGTGCCCACGGACGCGCCTGGCTTTGAAGTGGAGAGCATTATCCGCATGCATGGCTCGGTGGGCGGCAACGAGGCGCAGCTGGTGTTCGAGGATATCCGGGTCGAGCCGTCCCAACTGGTCGGCGAATTGCATGACGGTTTCAAGAACGCGGTGTTCGGTGTCTCCATGGGGCGGATTTACAATTCCGCCCGGGCCCTGGGTCTGGCGCGCTGGTCCCTGGACCTGGCCCTGGATTACTCCACCACGCGCCAGACATTCGGCAAACCGATCTCGGAATACCAGGGCGTGACCTTTCCCCTGGCGGAATCGGCCATGGAATTGCACGGCGCCCATCTGATGGGCCTGAACGCGGCCCTGTTGCTGGACCGGGGTGATCTGGCCATCAAGGAGCTATCCATGGCCAAGGCCTATGCGGTCGAGGTCGGCGCCCGCGCCATTGACCGGGCCATCCAGGCTCACGGCGCCATGGGCTTCACCAACGAGGTCGGCCTGGCCGAGGCCTACAACGTGGTGCGTCTGGTCAATGTGGCCGACGGCACCAACGAAATCCTGCGCCGCACCATCGTGCACCGCCTACTGGGCGGCGACCGGGAGTTATAAGCCCTGCGACTGGAATCGATCTAAATATCTGCGAGATTGGCGGTGACCACGTCTTCGTTCCACTCAAGACCTATCCCAGGCAGGTCAGGGATCTGTAGGAAGCCGTCCCATATTTCGTACGGCTCCTGCAGGATCGGATTGGCCCAATCCTGCCATTCCAACCAATGCGCCGTTTCCGTGACACGCATGACATGTGCGGCGACCTCGGGATAGAGATGTGTGGACATGGGCACCCCGGCGGCGCCGGCGATCGCGGCCGCGCGCAGCCAGCCCGTCACGCCGCCAATGCGCATGAAGTCCGGCATGACGAAATCGCAGGCTTTTTTCTGCAGCGCCAGGTGCAGGTCGCGCGGGCCGTAGAAATTTTCACCGATCTGGATCGGCGTCTTAAGGTCGGCGGCAAGTTGTGCGTAGGCATCGAAATTGTCATAGACGATCGGCTCTTCGATCCAGCTCAGCCCCAGCCCATCGATCATTTGGCACCGCGGCATCGCCTCGGCCATGCTCAATCCTTGATTGTAGTCGATCATGAGCTCGACATCGGGACCCAGGGCCGCGCGCACGGCTTCAAGTGTTTTCAGATCGTCTTCGGGGTCTTCCCGGCCAAGCCGCAGTTTCAGTCCCTCGAAACCGCCTTCTTCACGCAACTCCAGGGCTTCCGAAGCCACTGCCGCCGGTGCCTTCAACCACAAACCGTTGCTGTTGTAAGATTTCACCGGACCGACAGAGCCGCCAAGAAGAACGCACAACGGCAGGTTCGCCGCCTTGGCCAAGGCGTCCCAGGCCGCCATGTCCAGGCCGGAAACGGCGATCATCGCCAAGCCGCCGTAGCCAACAAAATGCAGTGATTTCCGCGCCGTATCGTAGAGTTCTGCCGGTGCGATCGGTTGCCCCTTCAGCATCTCGCTAAAATCTTCCAGCGCCGGCACGAGATACCGCAGCGACTTCACGACGTAAGGCTCCAGATAGCTTCGCCCCGTGATGCCCTCTTCGGTGTAAAGATCAATCAGGATAAGCGGCCACTCGGTTATGGTGGCAATGCGCGCGGTTACCGGCCGTTTCAGGTTCAACACCACGGGCCGCGCCCGCAGGCTCTTAAAGGTCAATTGTTCGGTCTTCATACGGCTCACCTTTAAGACGACTTCAGAGTGCGACTCTGCTTAGACAATGCCGCCCATGCAAGGCGCAAAATTGTGCGCGCACTTTGTCCACCGGCGGTCTCGGACGCGTGGCTGTCGACTACCCGCGGTTTTCCATGCCGAAGACAAAGTCGTAATAGCCGGTCGCGATCTCCGTGGCGCCATGCTCGGCCAGGGCGCGCTCGGATAGCAACTCGGCGACCGCCGGGCGCAGCCAGGCTATGCCGATGCTCTCGACGCAGACCGTCCAGGGCGCCCAGGCATTGCCGCCGGCGCTGCCGCGCATCTCCGCCTCTCTGGTCTTCGGCTTGCTTTGCGCTTCATCGGCTTCCAGCAATCGCACCCGGCAGATGCCCGGGCGTTCGGCCAGTGCCGGCAGGGCGTCCCGCTCGAGCCATCCGGCCAAACCGGCGCCGGAAGCATAGCGGATGGTGGTAATGGCGCCGCCGTATTGCTGGCCCAGATCCAGACGAACGTCGAAAACCGAGCGCGCGAAGTTGCGGAACCGCGGCATGATCCTGCTGGTCCACTCGGTCGGCTGCTCAAGGCGGGCCCGATAGGCTCGGCTGGCGAAGACCTCTTTCGAGGTCGCCTCGTAAAGCGCCAGGTACTTGTTTGGCCCGGCGCCGGTCGCCGTATAGCGCCGCCCCGAGAGAAATCCCGGCAGGCTCACCCGTTCGGGCACGTGTTCGCGAAAATACCACTCGGCGAATTCGGCCTCCACCTCCGGCGTAATATCCAGCCACGCCGCCATCATCGCCCCTGCCATTCGCTATACCCTTTCAAATAAGGTTGCTATGGCAAATTTACCTTGATCGTAAGACACCGTATAGCCGTGTGTGGCGCGTCTTGGGGGGAAAGGTGGTCTGGGGGGCGGCCGACACGACTGCGGCAACAATATGGTATTCCTGGCCCGGGAAAACTATATTATCGCGTTCAATTGACAGAAAATACTATATTAACTTTACAATGTAATCTATTTACTATCTGAAATAGAATAAATCCAATTTAATTTGTTGATCGGTTAATGCGACTTTGAGATAATTCGCCGCTTTTTTGCCCGCGATAAAGGATTTATCGCGAAAACTGTACGGAATTTTCAAAATCGAGGTTCTCACTTATGTTGCGTATGTTCTTTCGGCGGCCGATCCTTGCTACTTTGGCACTTGGATGCGCGTCGGTCCTGGTTTCCGCTTGCGCCAGTCAGCCTGACGAATTGGCGGCACAGTACACTTCAGATCTGCACTACCGGGACTGGTCTTGTAATAACCTTGAGCAGGAAGCCAAGAGCATCGATCGGCGTCTCAGCGAGCTTTATGAGGGTTTGAAGACGAAGGCAGGCGATGATCAGGCCCAGATGGCAATCGGCCTTATTCTGTTTTGGCCGGCCTTGTTTCTCTTGGAAGGCGGTGATGGTCCAGAGGCCGCGGAATTTGCCAAGTTGAAAGGTGACCGGGTGGCGATTGATAGGGTTAGCCGCTTCAAGCGATGCGACATTATCGTTCCAATGACGCCGCTGAGTTTACCGCAAAACAGCGCATCCCGCCGGATCAAGGAACTTGAGAAGAAGAAGGCTGACGGTTTTATCGGTGATACGGAGTTTGAAGAAGAAAAGAAGAGAATACTCGAAGAAGAACTGGCCAAGCTGCCGTCAGCCGGGCAACAGGCCGGGACGACGCCAACGCAACCAGCCCCGGCAAGCGACGGGGCGGTCTGGCAGTTGATAGAAAACTCAACCGATCCAAAACATTTTGAAGCCTACCTGAAGCAGTTTCCCAACGGTTTGTATGCCGCTGAAGCGAAGGCGAAACTCTACGATCTTGAGAGGGCGCGGATGGCTAGCATAACGCCCTCAAATCGATCGGTGCGCGGGCCTTTGCCATATGATGGGGTTTGGGATGGATATGGCAGTTGTGGGGAGCATCAACTTCCAGTCTCGGGCGGTAATCGCGTTGCTCTAGCTCCAAAAATACAAATTTCGAATGGTTATGCGCACCTAAAATTGTCCATAGAGACGGAGGTCTATACGGGCAATAAATTCTCTACGATTTCATTCTCGGCGAAGCAGGAGCAGGAACTTAGTTGGATTGCTGAGGAGAACCAGACTGGGACTCGCGACGACGCAACAGTTAGCTGGAATGAGGCGCCTAAGACCGTCGGTGCGCGCGCTGTCAAAATCGCCATTTCACCACCTGAAAAGCCTACGAGTGAAATCCTGCTTGAGGTCAGCGGAGCCAGAGACTGTAAAATCGAGCTCAACTATAAGGGGGCTTAGCAGGGGCAGAACAGACCTATTGTCCCGCATTCTGAAAATCTCTAATCTGCGGGGTGACAATAGGGTGCCCTAATCACCTACTCCACGGCGTTGGCGCGGCCGAAGGCGGCTTCCATTTCCCGGCGGATGACGACGGCGGGGTCGCTGTCATCAATGGCCGCGTCGTCCCAGGTCAGCAGATCGCCCTCCGATATGTCGCGGGTCAGAGGAACGCCGCCGGCCAGGCCCAGGGGCAGGCCGCCCTTGGCCAGGGACGTGGGCGCCGGCAGCTGTTTGCCCCAGACCATGTAGCCGCCTTCGCCATCCAGTATTTCGCCCTTTTTCAGGTTGCGCTTGGCCACCGCCACCACGTCCGAGCGAAAGGCGACAGGCGCGCCGGTGGGTTCGCCCCGCAGGGCGGCGGAGGCGACCGAGATGCCCAGTTCCAGGCCGATCATGTGGATGGGGCGGTACAGGGCGGCAAATCGGCCGCTGCTGTCGGCCAGCATGTGATATTCCCGAAAACATTGGCGGGCATAGTCGGTCTCGCCCTCGATCACCACATAGGTCCCCATGGCCAGATTGTTGGGCACGGCGCTGCCGTCGCGGTACAATGACGACACCACCTCTGTCGTGCCATCGCGGCTGAGAGAGCCGCCCTGCGGGGCCGGTTTGCAAACCTCCGCCAGTTCAAAACGCGTGGCGGGGGGAAAGCCAAGGCCGCCGTCCTGGGGTGTCAGGCCGGTGGCGTTGCAGACCGCCGTCATCTCGATGCCGGACTTGGTGCCGTCGAGAAAGGAATTGAACATCTTGATATTGATGGAGCCGGGATCGATCTCCAGATATTGCTGCAGAACGTCCGGCGCCGTGTCCGGGGTCAGGCCATGATAGCTGGGCAGATAGCGCGTGCCCTTGCCGGCGCAGACCACCCGAAAGCCGCAGGCCCGGGCCCAGTCCACGTGTTCGGCGATCAGGGCCGGCTGGTCCCCCCAGGCCAGGCTGTAGACGACGCCGGCCTGTTCCGCCCGGCGCGCCAGCAGCGGGCCGGCAACCACATCGGCCTCGACATTGACCATGATCACGTGCTTGCCGTTGGCGATGGCGGCCAGGCAGTGGCGAATGCCGATGCGGGGATCGCCGGTGGCGTCGATCAGAACCTCCAGGTCAGGATGGGCGATCAGGGCCATGGCGTCATCGCCAATATGGGTGGCCCCGCTTTGCCGGGCCTCGTCCAACGAGGCGGCGCCGATCTGTTCGGGGGACCAGCCGACCTGGCGGCAGTTCCTGGCCGCCTGATCGATCTGCAGATCGGCGATGCCCAAAAGATGCATGCCAGCGGTCAGGCGCACCTGGGCCAGGAACATGGAGCCGAACTTGCCCGCCCCGATCAGGCCCACCCGAACCGGGTTGGCGGCCGCGGCCCGGGCCGCCAATAATTTCGCCAGATTCATCTTCAAATTCCCTGCTGCTACGCTAGGCTCACTCAAGCATGAACCAGCAGCGCCGCCAAACACCAATTCGCCGCACATTTCCAGCACTTCGATCGCGGCAACCTTTGACAGCGGCGGGAGGTTGGCTAGTATAGCGGCCAATTCACAGGATCGGAATCACATCACCGGACGCACCGGCTCGGGACCGCAAGGGAAGGCAATAATGGCAGCTGGAAACCGCCCGCTATCACCGCATCTGCAAGTCTACCGCTGGCAGATCACCATGGCGCTGTCGATCCTGCACCGGATGACCGGTGTGGGGCTGGCCCTGGGGCTGTTGCTGCTGACCTGGTGGCTGGTTGCGGCGGCCGGCGGCGCGGCATATTTCGACTACGTCCACGCTGTCATGGGCTCTGTAATTGGCCGTATGGTGCTGTTCGGCTTCACCTGGTCGCTGTATTTTCATCTGTGCAACGGCATCCGTCATCTGGTCTGGGATGCCGGCTATGGCTTTGAAGTTGGCAGCATGCAGAAATCCGGCTGGCTGGTGCTGGTGGTTTCCGTGGTCTTGACCCTGGGCACATTCCTGGCCGGTTACGGGGGGATATAGAGCATGAGCGCACGTAGCTTAAGAACGCCATTGGCCCGGGCCCGCGGGCTGGGCTCGGCCAAGGGCGGCACCCATCATTTCTGGCTGCAGCGGCTGACGGCGATCGCCCTGGTGCCGCTGACCATCTGGTTCGCATTGTCCATCGCCTCGTTGGCGACAGCTGATTTGCCGGCCGTTTTGGCTTGGATGCGATCGCCGCTGAGCGCCGTGCTGATGCTGAGTTTTCTGCTGGCGGGTTTCTGGCATATGAAGCTGGGCCTGCAGGTGGTGATCGAGGATTACGTACATGGTGAATGGCGCAAAATTGCCTGCCTGATCCTGAACAATCTGGTTTCCATATTCCTGGCCCTGGCAGCGACGCTGGCAGTGCTGAAAATGCTGTTAGGGGGCTGAGGCATGTCGCAGGCCTATGCGATCGAGGACCATGTCTATGATGTGGTGGTGGTTGGGGCCGGCGGCTCGGGCCTGCGGGCGACCATGGGCGCGGCCCAGGCCGGCCTGAAGACCGCCTGTATCTCAAAAGTATTCCCGACCCGTAGCCATACTGTGGCCGCCCAGGGCGGTATCGCCGCGGCCATGGGCAATATGGGCGAGGACGATTGGCGCTGGCACATGTACGACACCGTCAAGGGGTCGGACTGGCTGGGCGATCAGGACGCCATCGAATATATGTGCCGCGAAGCGCCCCGCGCGGTGCTGGAATTGGAGCATATGGGCCTGCCCTTCTCGCGCACCGAGGAAGGCAAGATTTATCAACGCGCCTTTGGCGGCATGACCACCAATTACGGCGAAGGCATAGCGCAACGGACCTGCGCCGCCGCCGATCGTACCGGGCATGCCATTCTGCACACCCTCTATCAACAGTCCCTGCGCTACGACACCGAGTTTTTTATCGAATACTTTGCCATGGATCTGATGCTGGACGACGATGGCGTCTGCCGTGGGGTCATGGCCTGGAACCTGGAAGACGGCACCATTCACCGTTTCCGGGCCCATATGGTGATTTTGGCCACGGGCGGCTATGGCCGGACCTATTTCTCCTGTACCTCGGCCCACACCTGCACCGGCGACGGCAATGCCATGCTGCTGCGGGCGGGCCTGCCGCTACAGGATATGGAGTTCGTGCAGTTCCATCCGACGGGTATTTACGGCGCCGGCTGCCTGATTACCGAAGGCGTGCGCGGCGAGGGCGGCTTCCTGGTCAACAGCGAAGGCGAACGCTTCATGGAGCGCTATGCCCCGTCGGCCAAGGATCTGGCCAGCCGCGATGTGGTCAGCCGCTCCATGACCATAGAAATCCGCGAGGGCCGCGGCGTCGGTGCCAACAAGGATCACATCCTGCTGCACCTGGATCATCTCGACCCGGCGATTATCGAGGAACGGCTGCCGGGCATTTCCGAATCGGCGCGCATATTCGCCGGCGTCGATGTCACCAAGGAAGCGGTCCCGGTCCTGCCCACGGTGCATTACAACATGGGCGGCATCCAGACCAATTATTATGGCGAGGTCGTCAATCTGAAAGACGGCGATCCGGATTCAGTGGTGCCGGGCCTGATGGCGGTGGGCGAGGCGGCCTGCGTCTCGGTGCATGGCGCCAACCGCCTTGGCTCAAACTCGCTTATCGATCTGGTCGTGTTTGGCCGGGCCGCCGGCTTGCGCGCGGCCGAGGTGGTGACCCCGGGCGCCCCCCATCCCGATATGCCCGACCGGATGAACGATGCGGTGATGAGCCATTTCGACAAGGTGCGCCACGCCTCGGGCGGCACCCCGACGGCCGTTATCCGCGACAAGATGCAGCGCACCATGCAGAGCAACTGCGCCGTGTTCCGCACCGGCGACGTGCTGGAAGAAGGGCAAAAGCTGATCGACGATGTTTGGCGGATGATGCCGGATATGGGCGTATCCGACCGCTCGTTGATCTGGAATTCCGATCTGGTTGAAAGCCTGGAGCTGGACAATCTGGTGCGCCAGGCCGTGGTCACCATGCACGCCGCGGCGAACCGCGAGGAAAGCCGCGGCGGCCACGCGCGCGAGGACTTCCCGGACCGGGATGACGAAAACTGGATGAAGCATACGCTGACCTGGTTTGGCGATGACGGCAAGGTCAGCATCGACTACCGCCCCGTGCATGCCTATACCCTGACGGACGATGTGCAGTACTTCCCGCCCAAAGCGCGGGTTTATTGAGGATACGGATATGGTCGAGTTCAACCTGCCCGCCAATTCCAAGGTCAAGGGCGGCACCACCCACAAGGCAGCGGCCGGGGCCAAGAACGTGCGCAGCTTTCGGGTTTATCGCTATGACCCCGACAGCGGTGAAAATCCCCGCCTCGATACCTATGAAGTCGACATGGACGAGTGCGGGCCCATGGTCCTGGACGCGCTGATCAAGATCAAGAACGAGATCGATCCCACGGTAACGTTCCGCCGCTCCTGCCGCGAGGGGATCTGTGGTTCCTGCGCCATGAATATCGACGGCACCAACACCCTGGCCTGTACCAAGGCCTGTGATGAGGTGAAGGGCGATGTAAAGGTTTACCCCCTGCCGCATCTGGAGGTGATCAAGGATCTGGTTGGCGATCTGTCGAACTTTTATGCGCAATATGCTTCCATCAAGCCGTGGCTGGAGGCGGAGTCACCGGCCCCGCCCGATGGCGAAAGGCTGCAAAGCCCCGAGGAACGAAAAAAGATCGATGGCCTGTACGAATGCATTCTGTGCGCCTGTTGTTCCACATCCTGCCCCAGCTATTGGTGGAACAGCGACCGCTATCTGGGCCCGGCCGTGCTGCTGCAGGCCTATCGCTGGCTGATCGACAGCCGGGACGAGAACCAGGGCGAGCGCCTGGACAATCTGGAAGACCCGTTCCGGCTGTACCGTTGCCACACCATCATGAATTGCACCAATACCTGCCCGAAAGGCCTGAACCCGGCCAAGGCCATCGCCGAAATCAAACAGATGATGGTCAGCCGCCAGCTATAGAGGTTACGGTCTCCCATGATGCAATTGCGGGGCAATTGTGCATTAATGTTGAGATGAGAAAAGCTGACACAGCGCAAGACATGCTGGATGATTTTCTGCGGCCGGCTCAGCCGTCGCAGGATCCGGCATATCTGGCGTGGTGTGAGGGAAAAATAGTGCGTGCGCTGAAAGCTGCCGAGGCGCAACCGGAAAAGCGAATTCCACAGCGCGAGATTTGGAAGAAATTCGGCCTTGAATCTTAATTTCACGCCGGAGGCCGAGGCGGATTTAGACGCGATTCATGACTATGTTGTACAGTTTGATCCGGTAGCCGCTAACCAGTTAATTCAACGCATTTTGCAGGCGATAGCGATCCTCAAAATTTTCCCCTACTTGGCCGGCCGGGCCGCATAGCGAACACCAGAGAATTCCCCATTTCCAATCTGCCGTATTTTGCGGTCTAACGTATTCCTGACGAGACACAGATTGACGTCTTTGCGGTCATTCACATGGCCCGCGAATTCCCCTAGGTTCCATCGCGCATTGACCCTTGGGTTTTCGAATTCAGCTGCAGCCCGGTTTTTATGGAGCCAAGACCATGTACACGCCCAAGCATTTCGCCCTGGACGACCCGGCCCAACAGCAGGCCCTGATGGCCGGCAATCCATTCGCCCGGTTGATCACCGTGGATGGGGACGGTTTGCCCCACGCCTCCCACCTGCCATTCCTGTCTATGGATGGCCTGCTGGATGGACATATGGCCAAGGCCAACCCGCAATGGCGGCATTTTCAACCGGGCCGCGAGGTGCTGGTCATTTTCAGCGGTCCGCACGGCTATATCTCACCGTCGTGGTATTCCGGCGAACCCAATGTCCCGACTTGGAACTACGTCGCCCTGCATGTCTATGGCCGCCCGCGCCTGGTCGAAGATGCGGCGCGTAAAAAAGCCAGGCAGGCCCATTTGGTCGAGGTCATGGAAAGCCGCTTTTCCGAACCCTGGGTGATGGAGCTGCCGGAAAAATACGAACAGGGCATGCTGGCCGGCATTGTCACCTTCGAAATCGAAATCACCCGCATGGAAGGCAAGGCGAAACTAGGCCAGAACCGCAAGCCCGTCGACCAGCAAGGCGCCATCGCCGGCCTCCGCGCCACGGGCCAGGCTGAAGATGCAGCCTTGGCGGATCTTATGGCGGCTCAGCTTGGATAGGTGTTGTAACTGATCGCCGCCATGAAGCCGCAGTCGACCAGAAGGTTGACGCCGGTGATGGCGGAGGCGGCGTCGGAACACAGGAAGTATCCGGCCTCCGCCACCTCTTCGGGCTGCACCAGGCGGCCCAGGGTGCTGAGGCCTGCCATACCCGCGGGGTCTCGGTCGCCGCTGTCGATCCGTGACTGCATGGCGGGCGTCAGGGTAAAACCAGGCGCCACCGCGTTGACCCGAACACCGGCGGGGCCGAACTCCGCCGCCAACACCTTGGTCAGGGAATCAATCGCCGCCTTGGTCGGGGTATAGGCCGGCAGGGGCAGGGGCGTGAAACTGTTAACGGAGGCGATATTCAGAATGGCGCCGCCCTGGCGTGCCCCCATGCGCGGCGCGCAGGCCCGGCACATCAGATAGCTGCCGCGATAGTTCACGGCCCAGATCCGGTCGTGTTCGTCCAGGGGAAAAGTCGCGGTCTCGGCCCGGTTTTGCAGCAGGCCGGCGGAGTTCACAAGTATGTCGATGCCGCCAAAATCCTGTTCCAGGGCGGTCACGGCCGCCTCGATCTGGGCCGCGTCGGCAACATCGAGATGGCGGTAACTGGCGCCGTCAATTGTCTCGGCGGCGGCGCTCCCGGCCTGGTCATTGATGTCGCCCAGCACGACCCGGTCGCCGCTTGCGGCGAAGCGCCGGGCCAGGGCCAGGCCAATGCCGCTGGCGCCCCCGGTAACGAGTACAACACGGGTCATGCCGATGCTCCCCTCAGGCGGGCGCTGATGGCTTCCTCAAGCGCCAACAGACGCCGGGCCGCAGTGACATGCAGGTGTTCCACCAACTGCCCGTTGACCACTACGACGCCCTTGCCTTCCGCCTGGGCCTGTTCGAAGGCGGTGACGATAATGTCAGCTTCAGCGATGTCGTCGTCGGAAGGGGCGAAAATCCGGTTCGCCGGCTCCACCTGCCGGGGGTGGATCAGGGTTTTGCCGTCGAAACCGAATTGCCGGCCCTGGTGGCAGGCGGCTTCGAATCCTTCATCGTCCTTCAGGTCCAGATAGACCCCGTCAAGGGCGGCCAGGCCATAGGCCCGAGCCGCCAGCAGAGACATGGACAGGGCGGTCATGAAGGGTTCGCGATGGGGCGTGTGCAGGGCATTCAGATCCGTGGCCAGGTCCGATGTGCCGATGACCAGACAGCGGGTTTTGGCCGAGGCGGCGGCAATCTCTTCCACGTGCAGAATAGCCAGAGGCGTTTCGATCATGCACCACAGGTCCATGTGCTGGGGCAGGGCCGCCGCCGCCGCCCGGACCTGGCCGGCGCCTTCGACCTTGGGCAGCAGGACGGCCGCGGCGGGAGACGCCACCGCGGCGGCCAGATCGTCCGCATGCCATGCCGTGCCCGTGCCGTTAATCCGAATGACCACTTCCCTTGGTTCATAGCCGCCTTTGGCCAGGGCGGCGATGACCTGTGCGCGCGCCGCGACCTTGGCATCGGGGGCGACTGCGTCTTCCAGATCCAATATCAGGACGTCGGCTGGCAGGCTGCGCGCTTTTTCCAGGGCCCGGTCGTTGGAGCCGGGCATATAGAGAACGCTGCGTCTGGGGCGAATGATATCTGTCATGCTGGTTTCCTCGGGCGGGACTAACGCCAGGCGAAGACGGGCTGTTCCAGGTGGTCAACCCGGACCGTCCGGCCGCGCATGGCAACTTCACAAAATTGGTAGACCACCGCCGCGGTCGGCGCGTGGACATGGTCGTCACCAAAGCGCACGCGGAGCACCGGCCGTTCGCTTTCGGGAATGGTGATGAACTCCGGCGAATCCGGACGGATCAGATCGGCCAGGGGGATCGGCATGATTTTGGCCACTTCATCCGGATTTGGGCTCATGGCGGCCCCGGCGCCGGCCCAAATCACCACCGGCGTGATGACATAGCCCGACCGGGTCGGATAGTCATCGAGCAGACCCAATACAGCGTCCGGTCCCAGATGCAGGTTGATCTCTTCGGACAATTCACGCAGGCCGGCCTGCGTTGCCGTCTCGTCACCGTCCAGACGGCCGCCGGGCAAGGCCTTTTGGCCGGCATGGGATGACAGGCGCGGCGTACGGCGGGTCAGCACAAAGGCGGCTTGCCCATCTCCGTCATCGATCAGGGTGATGGTCACGGCGGCCCGCTTCAGGCTGCCGTCCGTCCCATCATGGCTTTGCCGTTGAAAATTCTTCAGACGGTCGGTGAAGCGGCCGCGTAATTCTTCTGTGTAGGGAAAATCCATCGCGGTCATTGTCCTTGGCCCGAAATATTTGGATGCCAACACCATAGCGGCATGCGGCCGGCAAGCAAATGCAGCCGTCGTCAAATTGACATAAAGATATGGGCATATCTGAATTTGCATTTGACTTGTTCTGGAAAGGTCCCTTAGAGTGGCCCTTGCGCCGATTTGAGCCAGCTTGCGGGCGCCAAAAAAATGCAGCTAAACCGGTCGGTACCAACCGCCCAGCAAGTGCATGCACTTGAAAATGCTGTGGCGGTTTTTTTGTTGGGAACCGGGCTGGCGCCAGACAGTTATGGAGATGACGATGACCATTGAAAGCAAAAATCCGGAAACTCTGGCCCTGCATGCGGGCTTTCGCCAGGATCCAGCCACCGGCGCCGTCGCCGTGCCGATCTACCAGACCACCTCGTATCAGTTCGACAGCCCGGAACATGCGGCCAATCTTTTTGCCCTGAAAGAGCTGGGCAATATTTACACCCGCATCATGAACCCGACCACGGACGTGCTGGAGCAGCGTATTGCGGCATTGGAAGGCGGGGTGGCCGCGTTGGCCGTTGCCTCGGGACAGGCGGCCTCTGCCCTGGCCATCCAGAACGTCGCCCAGGTGGGCGACAACGTGGTCAGTTCCACCGACCTTTACGGCGGCACCTGGAACCTGTTTGCCAATACCCTGAAGCAACAGGGCATCGAAGTGCGGTTTGTCGATCCGGCGGATCCGGAGAATTTTCGCCGGGCAACGGACGAAAAGACCCGCGCCTATTACGCCGAAACCCTGCCGAACCCGAAACTGACGGTTTTCCCGATCCAGGAGGTCGCCGATATTGGCCGCGAGTTCGGCATCCCCCTGATCATGGACAACACGGCGGCGCCGATCCTGTGCCGGCCGTTTGATCACGGCGCGGCGGTGATCGTCTATTCCACCACCAAGTACATCGGCGGCCACGGCACCTCCATCGGCGGCCTGATCGTTGACGGTGGCAATTTCGATTGGGAAGGGCATCCGCAACGCCAGCCTCTGTTAAACCAGCCCGATCCCAGCTATCACGGCGCGGTCTGGACCCAAGCCGTCAAACCCCTGGGGCCCATCGCCTATATTCTGAAGGCGCGGGTTACCTTGTTGCGCGACCTTGGCCCTGCCTTCAGCCCCTTCAATGCCTTTCAGACCATCCAGGGTCTGGAAACCCTGCCTCTGCGCATTCGCGAACATTGCCGCAATGCCGACGCGGTAACCGAATACCTGAACCGTCACGATCAGGTCGCGCGCGTGATCCATCCCAGCCTGCAAGGCGGGGCGGACCGGGTCCGGGCCGATACCTATTTGCAGGGCGGTTACGGCGGCCTGGTTGGTCTGGAACTGAAGGGCGGCCTGGAGGCCGGGCGGCATTTCATAGAGGCCCTGGAGCTGTTTTATCACGTGGCCAATATTGGCGATGCGCGCAGCCTGGCGATCCACCCGGCGACAACCACCCATTCGCAATTGACCCTGGAAGAGCAATTGGCGAGCGGGGTCAGCGAAGGCTATGTGCGCCTATCGGTGGGGATTGAGCATATCGACGATATTATCGCCGACCTGGCCCAGGCCCTGGACCGAGCCGCGGCCGCGGTGAAGGCGGCGGCCTGATCCTTCGCTCAGGGTATCGGTAACGCGCTATCTGAGAAGCGGCGGTGTCCCGCGTGCAAACGGGGCACCGCCGATTTCTATTCAGTACGTGGTGGATGTGCCGATAATTGCGCCGGCGTGCGCAGGAATAGCGCGGCGACGGCACAGCCGGCCGGATAAACCGCCAGCCACAGCAAGGTATCTTGATAGCTGCCCGTCAGATCGAAGGCGATGCCCAGGGGCAGGGGACCGATGGAGGCGCCGATGACGCCGATCATCTGACCGGTGCCCTGAATGGCGCCCAAATGCTTGCGGCCAAAATAGCGCGGCCACATATAGCCGAAAAAGGTCATGGTACAGCCGTTATTCAGGCCGAAGGCGACGGCATAAATCATTGCCGTGGTCAGATCGTGAACCATCGCCGCGCTGACCAGAGAGGCGACCATGACCACCAGGCCAAAGGCAAATACCCGGCGCGTGGGAAAACGGTCCAGGCTGCGTCCGACCAGGGGAATGGCAATGACCATGACCAGGGCCGAAATGGGAAAAATGCGCGCCGCGGCAGCTTCGCTCAAACCCTGGGTGGTCAGGATCGAAACCTGGAAAAAGTGCAAGGACGTCACCAGCATGGACAAGCCGAACAGGCCGGCGCAAAGGATCCAGAATGTTCTGGTTGCCAGGGCCTCGCGCAAGGTCAGACCCTGTACCGTGTCGGGGCCGTGGACGGCGGTGGTTCCTGCATGACCGTCGGGTTTCAGGCCCAGGTTTTCCGGCCGGTCATGGACCAGGAACAATACCGGAGGCAGCAATAACAGCCAGGTGCTGGCGCCAAGCCAGAACCACGCCTGGCGCCAACCGACCGTATCAATCAGCCACTGTGACAAGGGCGGATGTACGGCCATGGAGGCCGAAAAGCCCAAGGCCATGAGGCTAAGGGCAAAGCCGCGGCGCCGGTCGAACCAGTGGGAAATCAGGTTGGAACAGTTCAGCATCAGGCTGCCCTGGCCCAAAAAGCGCAAGGCGGCAAAGCCGACCGCAAGCCATAGAAAGCCGGCGGCGGCGCCAAACGCCAGACAGGCCACACCCAGCAACAGGGTGACCACCACCAGCATACGGCGCGGCCCCAGGCGGTCCACCAGCCGGCCCATCCAGGGCAGGCCAAAGGCCGCGACCAGGGTCGCGAAGGCATAGGCGGAAGACACGGATGTCGCGGATAGGCCCAGATCGGCCTGAATATGCACCAGGAAGACGCTGAAGGTATGGGATTGTCCGGCGCCGCTGACAAAGATGCCAAGGGCCGCCGTGGCCAAAATGACCCAGCCATAAAAAACGCGGCGGTTGATACGCAATGCCAGTGATTTCATTACACAAAAATTTGCCCAGAGCGATGCGTTCAGCCTGACAGGCCCGGCGCGAATGATGCCAAAGCCGATTATAGCAGTTTCCGGGCCGCGTCGACTGTATTGTCAGGGTATTGTCAGTGAAACTAGTGGTCCGCACCATCTAATTTGCGCATTAGTCTTTCGTGAGTTGCGCGACCTCGCCAGGGATGATTCGATGGCCATCGATTCGCAACTTCGCCGAGGTGCATAATGTCACGGAAGAAATATATCGTCGAGCTTTCGA
>JAJFGG010000136.1 GCA_021776235.1 Alphaproteobacteria bacterium
CCGGCCACCCATTGGGATCATGATCTGTGGGTGGCCGGGCGGGGGAGCGGGCGGCCCGGCCCAAACTTAAAGAGTCAGAGCAGATTTGCTTCAAATCTGCTCCGGGAGATAATTATGAGCGGCAGGACAGTGCGCATTGGCTGCAGCAGCGGCTTCTGGGGCGATAGCGCCATGGCGGCGCCGCAACTGGTACGGGGCGGCAACATCGACTATCTGGTCAGCGACTATCTGGCCGAGGTCACCATGTCGATCCTGGCCAAGGCCCAGGCCAAACGCCCCGATGCCGGCTACGCCACCGACTTCGTCGCGGTCACCATGGCCGGCCTGCTGCGCGATATCGCCGCACAGGGCATCAAGGTGGTGACCAACGCCGGCGGCATCAACCCCCTGGCCTGCCGGGACGCCCTGCAAACGCTCATTGACGAGGCCGGCGTCGCGCTGACCGTTGCCGTCGTGCTGGGCGACAATCTGACCGGCCGGGCCGATGAATTCCGCGCAACCGGCGTGCGCGAGATGTTCTCCGGCGCGGCCTTCCCGGTCGAGATCATGAGCGCCAATGCCTATCTGGGCGGCCGGCCCATCGCCGATGCCCTGGCCCGGGGCGCCGATATCGTCATCACCGGCCGTTGTGTGGACAGCGCCGTGACCCTGGGGCCGCTGATGCACGAATTCGCCTGGCGCGACGAAGACCTGGACCAGCTTGCCGCCGGCACCCTGGCCGGCCACATCATCGAATGCGGCCCGCAATGCACCGGCGGCCTGTTCACCGACTGGCGGCGCGTGGGCAACTGGGAAAACATCGGTTACCCGGTGGTCGAGGTCTCGGCCGACGGCAGCTTTGTCCTCTCGAAACCTCCCCGTACAGACGGTTTGATCTGTTTCGGCTCGGTCGCGGAACAGCTGGTCTACGAGATCGGCGACCCCGGCGCCTATTTCTGCCCCGACGTGACCTGCGATTTCACCCAGGTGGAAATGGCCGAGGTGGGCGAAAATCTGGTCCGGGTATCCGGCGCCCGCGGCCTGCCACCCACCTCCACCTACAAGGTCTCCACCACCTATTCTGACGGCTACCGCAACCAGGCCCTCCTCGTCATTGGCGGGGCCGAGGCGGCGGCCAAGGCCCGGGCCACGGCGGAAACCGTACTGGCCCGCACCCGCAAAATGTTCGCGGCCCGCAATCTGGGCGATTACAGCGAAACCCGCATCGAATGTGTCGGGGCCGAGGATATGTTCGGCGCCGCCGGTAATGACAGCAGCCGCGAAGTGGTGATGAAGCTGGCCGTGCGCCATGACAGCATCGAGGCCCTGAACATCTTCGCCCGGGAATTCGCCCCCGCCGGCACCTCGATGTCGCCGGGCACCATGGGCTTCGGCGGCGGCCGGCCCAGCCCCGGCCCCGTGGTGCGGATGTTCTCCTTCCTGGTGGAAAAAGCGGAGGTGCCGGTGACCATTGCGCTGGGCGATCAACAATTCCCCTGTGACCTGCCGACCCGGGGCGGCTTCACCGCCTCCGCCTCCCTGACGACGCAGCCGGTGGCGGCCCAGCCGGTCCAGGGCGAAACCGTATCCGTGCCCCTGATCAAACTCTGCTACGGCCGCAGCGGCGACAAGGGCAACAACGCCAACGTGGGCCTGATCGCCCGCCGGGCCCACTACCTGCCGGTACTGCGGGCCCAGGTAACAGAGGAGCGGGTGCAGGCCCATTTCGCCCACGTCTGCCGGGGCGAAGTGCAGCGCTTCGACCTGCCCGGCATCGGCGGCATGAACTTCGTCCTGCACCAGGCCCTCGGCGGCGGCGGCATGGCCTCCCTCCACACCGACAACCTGGCCAAGGCCTACGCCCAGGTGCTGCTGGCCATGCAGATCGAAGTGCCGGCCGCCTGGGCGGCGGAGCTGGATGCGGCGTAGGGGCTACCCACTAGGTTGACAAAACCCAGGGCGAGAAACCTATACTGAGGAAACGCGAATGACGACGGTTCTTTTTTCAATCTAGAGTCGTAGCCATTGCCAGTGGTTGATCACATGAATAAGGCTGTCACCAAACCGACCCACCTACGCCTGTTGAGCTGAAAATATGACATCGCCTGGCATATCGATCGAACGGGTCATTCAAGACATGAGCCGCGTCGACGTATCGCGGCTTCTCGGCGACGAACTAATCGAAACGCTACGGCAGCTCATTGCATCACCGCCTACGGACGAGGCTCTTCGCCAAGTTGCCAACGTATTGTACGGCGACAACAATCCGGCCAGCATGCAAGAACCTGTTGTTCGAAAAATTATCATCGACAGTTTGAGTTTGGAGAAGGCGCGAGAACTTGCTGACAAACTCCGACTGTCATCGAAAGGCAATCCTTACAGGTCATTGAAGAAATTTGATTTGGCAGAAAGTGTGGAGAGGACCGGCGCGCTTTATAGCTTTTTCGGAATTACCGAAGACCCGGCAGCGCAAATGTTGCGCAAACCGGCATTGAACGAAATTACGCCTGAATACGGTCTATTTTCCCATCAGCGCGATGTTGCGTTGCGAACGCGGAGTGCGCTCGGGGAGCCGCCGCACAAAGTCTTGGTGCACATGCCGACGGGAGCTGGGAAGACTCGGACAGCAATGCATGTCGTGGCGCATCATCTTACTGAGCTCGGGCCAACGGTGGTGTGCTGGCTAGCCAACAGTGGTGAATTGTTGGAGCAGGCCGCCGAGGATTTTGAAAGAAGCTGGCGCATGCTTGGCGATCAACCTGTGACCGTCTACCGGTTTTGGGGCGATCGCAAAGTGGATCTGAAAGATGTTCGAAACGGCATATTGGTCGCCGGCTTTGCCAAAATGCATGCCGCCTATGAGCGCAATCAAAATGAACTTATAGCTCTCGGAGACAGGGCCACTCTAACGGTCGTTGACGAAGCCCACCAATCGATTGCCCGGACGTACCGCTCCATCATTGAAACTCTATGTACGAAGCAACCCGAAAATCAATTATTGGGCCTGACAGCGACGCCGGGCCGCACCTGGGACGATATCGACGCGGACGCTGAACTGTCAGAATTCTTTAACAACACCAAAGTCACGGTGAATGTACCGGGCTACAGTGATCCCGTTGAGTTCCTCATCTCACAAGGTTATCTCGCCAAGCCGACCTTTCGATCTGTTCAGTTCGAAGGCGATCTTGGTTTGTCGGCGAAAGAACTCAAGGCTGCTGAAACAGGCGTTGATGTTTCTGCTGACGCTCTGGAAGCGATTTCCGAAAATGGCAGCCGCAATTTCCTGATTATGCAGGCCATCGAAGATCTTCTGCAAAGGCATAGCCGCATCATTGTTTTCGGAGCTTCAGTTCGACATGCCCATCTGATTACCGGGCTACTTGCCGCACGCGGTCATGATGCGAAATTAGTCACCGGTGAAACACCTATTGCACGGCGTGAACGTTTGATCCGTCAGTTCAAGAGCGACAGTCCACGGCCTATGGTTCTGTGCAACTTTGGGGTTTTGACAACCGGATTCGATGCCCCACGTACAAGTGCTGCAGTCATCGCGCGCCCGACTAAATCCCTTGTTTTGTATAGTCAAATGGTGGGGCGGGCGACACGCGGACCTCGGGCCGGAGGTAACGAGACCGCTGAAATCGTAACGGTTGTCGATACGACCCTGCCGGGCTTTGGAAGTGTGGCAGAGGCATTTAAGAATTGGGAGGATGTATGGCATGAGCACTCTTGAAGGGGAGCTAATCGTTGGCGATGCCCATGACGGAGAAGTTATTCCCCCGTCGCTAGCGATCAAGGCCATGCGAGACAGTGGCTATAAAAACACCGCCTACGCACTCGCCGAACTAATAGACAATTCCATTCAAGCCGAAGCGGACTGTGTTGAAGTCTTTTGCATTGAAAAGCGTGTTCTTATCAGGGAGCGAGAGCGTCTGCGAATTTCCGAGATTGCCGTCCTGGACAACGGATGCGGCATGGAGGCCGGAACCCTTCGGCTTGCTCTCCAATTCGGAAACGGCACCCATCTGAACGATCGCGACGGCATCGGAAGGTTCGGTATGGGGCTTCCCAACGCATCGATCTCTCAATGCCGGCGACTGGATGTTTGGACATGGCAAGCTGGTCCCGACAACGCTCTGCACTCATATTTGGATTTGGATGATGTGGAAAATAGAAAAACTAGGGTTGTTCCATATCCGGAGCACGACCCAGTACCCCTGGACTGGCGTAGCAGGTCAGAGGGCATCGAAACTACGGGAACGCTTGTCGTGTGGAGTAATTTCGAGGAACACCGACTCACATGGAGAAGTGGCCGCTCGACTTTGGAAAACACGGAGATCCTCGCTGGCCGAATGTATCGAAAATTTATACACGATGGCACCGTGGATATCCGATTAACCGTTATGGAGGGGGACAAACCGAGCTTTGATACGCGGGCGCGCGTAAATGACCCCTTGTATCTGATGGCCCCATCATCAACGCCTGCGCCGTTCGATAATTCGGCCATGTTTCAGATTTGGGGCCAACGGCATCGCGAATTTTTAGTGAATTATGAGGGTCGGACGCATACTGTTCATGTTCGTATTTCATGGGCTAAACCTGAAACCAATCCAGACGATGGCATAGACCGAGGCGATAAGATTTACGGCAAGCACGCTGCTAAAAATATTGGAGTTTCACTTATTCGGGCTGGCCGGGAGCTAGAATTAGATGGGACATGGGCAATTGGATATGATCCCCGGGAACGATGGTGGGGTGTGGAAGTCGAATTCCCGCCAGCATTGGACGAAGTTTTCGGCGTTACTAACAACAAGCAAGCCGCAACAGTATTCTCCCACATGGCCCAATTTGACTGGAAAAATGAAGCAGAGCCCGGCGAGAAGTACATGGATTTCAAATCCAGGCTCGAAGAGGATGGCGACACACGCCACCTTGTAATCGATATTGTATTCTACATCCGCGAACAGCTAGCCAGTATGCGTAAGAGTCTTCACGACCAAACAAAGGGAAAACGAGGCGGCGGAAAACGCCATGACGATGTATCTGTTGAAGATAAAGCCACGACCAAGTGGAAGGATCGCGCCAAGAAAGGCTACAAAACAGATACCGACGATCAAGACTACGATGACGAAGCACAGGATGAGCTCGTCAAGGATTTGGTCAAAAACAAAAACTATAGCGAGGATATCGCCAAAGAAATTGCCCAAGCTGTAAAGACAAGAGGAAGAAAAATAATTTTCGTCGCAGCAGAAGCCGACTCACAAGCTTTCTTCAACGTTGATATCAGGGCCGGCGGCATAACCGAAGTTGTTTTCAATACCCGCCATCCTGTCTATGAAAAGCTCATAAACGTGCTCGATACCGACGTGTCGGATTCATCATCAAGCGAGCTTGTATCCAGAATTGAAAACGCCTCAGATACCCTAAAACTTCTGCTGGCTGCTTGGGCAAGATACGAAGAGGAAGACTATCCTTCGCGAGACAAGATCCGCGACATTCGCCACGAATGGGGCAAGATGGCGAAGAATTTCGTCGGCGAAGAGGACTAGTTTGTGCTGTCGCCGGGGTCAGAACTTCTCGAATTTTGCCGCGAGGCTAAAACGGAAGTCGTGCTGGTTGCGCCTTTCATGAAGCGTGATGCAATTGAATTGACCCTCGAAGTCATCCCCGATTCAGTCGTGTCGATCAGATGTGTCACTCGTTGGCGGCCCGAAGAAATTTTGGCCAATGTAAGTGATCTCGAAGTTTTTGACCTTATCAACGAGCGGGAAGGAGCTTCACTTTTTATACAGCCTCTCCTGCATGCAAAATACTATCGAGTTGATAACAGATGCTTGGTGGGATCAGCCAACCTCACAAAACGGGGCATGGGATGGGCAATGCCCGCGAACTTTGAACTTTCCGTGAGCTTGGACGCGACGATCAATCCTCTGCCAGAATTTGAACAATTGCTGCTTTCAACAGCAATTCCTGCGACTGAAGAGCTACATAATGAGATAGCTGCAGCAGTAGAGGCATTGGGGCAAGATGGAACGGTTTTTATAGTCGAAGAAGTTGCCATTGATGATGATGCTTCGACCCCTCCGGAATTTTGGCTACCCCTCTGTGCTCGGCCGGAATTGCTTTTTCGAATTTTTACGGAAACACAGACGGAACAAATTGTCGGCTGGACGCTAGAGGCCGGTAAGCGGGACATCGGTGCGTTACCAATACCGATCAACATTTCCGAAGTTTACTTTCACAAATATGTAGCGACTTTCTTGCAGCAGTCGCCTTTGATTCAAAAGCTGGGGCAAATTGCGCACAAATCACTGAGCTTGACCGAGGGCCAGGAATTTATCGCCGAACACGTTCCGGAAGTGTATCGAGTTTATGGAGTTGATCAGCATTGGGAAGCGATGCGAAGTTGGCTGCTGTATTTTCTACCGGAGGAGTATCGGCAGCCATCTAGAACATCGATGCTACAGAGGGGAACTGAAATCCGCTAGGTGTCTCATTGCCTCGCCAAAAGCGGGTATAGAGGCTCGCTCCGGCAAATCCACGAGAAATTTTCCGTAGACGCGCCGGCACGGTAAATATCCGCTACGCCGAGGCGTGGAGCGCCTGCATAAACTCCGTGACCTCAAGATAGCCGTCAGCCTTGCTCACAGGGATCAGTTGCACCTTCATGTCTCGTTGCCAGCGGTCCTTCTCGACGCTGGTGACATCTTCTTCCGCCATCAACGCAAAGTGGTTAGGGCCAGAGGTCGGGGAGAACGCGTCGGCAATGTAGCTTAACAAAAGCTTGACCTCAGGGTCGGTCATGGATGCGCCGACGAACACGATCGTAAACATTGTGAACATAGCTGACAGCAGGCTCTGGTACGCTCTTTGCCGATAGATAATGTTGCGATAGTCGATGTCGGTAAGAATGATGCCGTTGCCCATTCGTGATGCGTCACCGTGGGCCTTAAGAATGAAGAATTCCCTTTTCGAAAGCCTTCGTTGGACTTCGCCAGCGTCTATGAAAGTAAGGACCGAGACATCATACAGCCCAGATGCGCGGTATGCGTGTTCAATGATTAGGTCGTAGTTTGTAGTAACGACAAATTGAAGCTGATCAGCCTCTGCAATCGACCGGTGCAGGTCAGTAGGCTGGGGCTTCGACTCCAAGAATGTTTGGACGACCACCTCGTCAAAATGGCTTGACAGATCTTCCTTTAATCCGGCCGCGATCAAAAGGTATTTGGCGGGGTCGGCGACGAGGTTGCGGTATTCGGCCGCCTTGTCGTCACTAATCACCCGATGACCAAGCGCCTTGTCAATCATATCGCTCAAAAGCCCATCCCAAGTCGGCAGACCCGCTCCCACAGAGGCACCGGCTCCTACGAAAACGGCACACCGCTTATCCCTATACGCGGCTTTGAGGCTGTCTGGTATTCGGTTGGGATCGAAGGCCATTAGGGTCTCCCGTCAATGTCAGGGCAGAAGGCTCGCAAGGCAGCGGCGCGGATAGCAAGATTGGCAGCTGTCCCGGCCTGCAGGCGGAAAGCAATAATATAGTTATAGAGATGTCGATCCAAAGCTGGGATACGGCGGCGGCCGCGTATAAGGGTTTCCGGAGCGCTGGTGAATTCTTTGCGTCGTATTTCGAAAGCCTGATAAGCGGCTGCAAGCCTAAGGGGACCCACTAGGGCACCTGCGGCGTGTCTTTGCATCACTAGCCAACACAGGTCGACAAAAATCCACTTCTGGGTGATACGACGGTTCGCAAGGTCGTTCACTTGGGCGAGGACATTTAGTGCATCGCCAACCTCTGCTGAGAGTTCGAGTACCTCGGTAGCCCGGTCGGAACCAAATTCTATAATCATTGCTCGCAGATCCGGCGCCTTGATGTCTTGGGTGCAACGATACGCGGCCATTGCAAAGGCATGGGTCGCATAGTCTTGGCGCTTGTAGCGAACGTCAGAAATGCGGCTGTCGAGAAAAAACTCGTGCGATGTCGCGATCGCGTCAATAACGTGTCGCATCGGGCCGCCGAGCGCATTCCGCAGTTCAGCAGGGTTTAGCGAGACTCCCATCTGGAGGCGCGAAAAGAGATTTGTGATCTCGTCCTGGGTGGCGGACACTATATCGGCAATGCTCACGACGAAATTGTCGAATCGTTTTCTCAGATCGGAGTGAAGCTCAGCGTAGCGGCGGCCGGCGACCTGATGTCCATTAATTGGCGGTAGGTTCTCCGGGTGGTCTAGGGCCAGTTCTTCGGCGGCAAACTGCCAGATCGCGCGAAGGCGTTGTTGTCCATCGACCGCATCATGAGTATGTAGACCATCGGCGGGAAGGGCCCGGAGGTAGATCTTTGGGATGTCCATGCCGCGCAGTATCGAGTCGATCAATAGAACCTGCCTTGGCGGCTTCCAGGCTGGTCCTCGCTGCCAGGCCGGGTTTAGATTTATTGCGGCTTGGTCTCTAACCAGCCTCTCCACCTTCCATCGGTGTTGCCGAATACGCATTCTCGAAATTTCCCGGTCCTTTTGCCACAATTGATTAGTGTAAAAAAATCGACCAGCAAGCGCAAATGGCGATTCAACTAGTGTGATTGCGATGCCTCGCCTGCCGCATCGAGGTGGCTTCGCACCTCCATCAAAACCAGTAACCCTCGTCCTTTTCAAGGGACGATGTCAGATCAGATCGAAACGACTTCAGGTTATTTGTGACAGGCGAGGCAAACTTTTGCCTGCCCATACAGATCATCGATATCTATTGGCTCGTGATCCGGCCGCAGGGGGTTTGGCTGGAACTTTGATCGCATGCGTGCAAGGCGTCTCTCGTGATCTCGCCGGATCTGTTCGATGCGTTCGGGTTGGGCCAACTCGTCTAATGACTCGCCTTGGCTCCATGTGAACGGCGAACCGTGTTCAACGGCGTTTTTCTCATATGTCTTTGCCTCTTCAAAGGCATCAGGATGTTGCTCCTGCAAACGAACCCACTCGATTTTTTGCTGGAAGAAGCAAAAGGTACAGCCGCTTCTGGACCGCCACGTGTAATAGGTCGGAAGCCCCAATCCCGACGATTCTAGAATTTCCAGAACACCCGGCTTATCGATACTCGCTTCCTTAAATGGCAATTTGACAATCAAGTTGGCATGCTTGGAATTGTATCCCTCGCGGTATTCCTCATCGGCTCTGATCGCCACATAGGAATAGACCTTTGCGCCTCCATCGAGCATGGGGCGTACCCATTGCTCAAAGGGTCGTAATTTGAGTTGGCGGGTGCACCATCGGGTCTGAGCAGAAGGCAAAAAATCGTTGTATTGTTTCAGCCAAAAATCGAAATCGCGGTCAGGATTGAGCCGCTTGATAGGCTTGCCCAAGACGCCTTCCAAGCGTCCTAAGAATTCGTACACCTCCGGCAATTCCTTGCCGGTATCCGTAAAGAAGTACTCAACGTCGATTTCGGGATGATACTGGCGCATGTGAACCGCCAGCGCCGCACTATCGCGGCCACCGGAGAGACCAAGCACATGTCGTTCGAGCGCCGTCATTACGAGACGGCCCTTTTTTTGGAGGCAGTAGTTTTCACTGTTGGGGCTTTGTCATTCATGTAACGAACACTGAGTTCGGCAAGCGCCGCCAGGATTACATTTCGGTGCTCCTGGTCACTAACCTCCAAGGCGGCTTCAACACGCTCAACGACCTCGTCGACGCTTGCACGCTCGGCATCCATGATGTCAAACTCTTCAAGAATGGGCGTCGGACGACCGCCTATGCCCACAACAACCGCCATTGCGTGGCGTTTGTCGGAACGCCCCTTAACCCGCGCAAAGGCTTCCGATTTGTTGAATTGCTGAGCGAGCTCCGTAATCTCGATGGAGGCGCCGTCCAAATCCGAATCAATCCAATCATTTGGCGGCTTGTTGGCGGCGAGGCTAGCGAGGCCCTCAATATCCTCTATCGTCCCCGCGAAGGCGGCGATGCGACCGACGAAAGCGTTGAGCCGAAAATCACCAGCGAGTTCACGGATATTCTCAGCACGATCACGTAGATCGGCTAGCGCTTGTGCAGATGAATTAGGCACTTGAAGCTCGGCCAACATGTTGTCAGCGAAGCGATGGAGCATGGCCGGGTAGGCCGTCACCATCTCCGTTAGGCCTTCTCGGACATTGTCGGCAACTGCGGCAAGCCCATTGTCCGTTGCCAGGTCATGCTCATTGCCGACCAAGGCAGGTAGGTCATTGAACAGCAGCCGGTTTGGATCGTTCGCTTTCTTAAAAATCCCACGGATATGCACAGCGTTGCCGGATAAGCGCATGGTTCGCTTGGTCCAGGGTTTGAGATCGTCAAAAATGGCGATCAAACCGCGCCCAACATCGATAGGCTCAAGATGTTCCAGGGCATTAGCGCTATCTAGGTCGCGCACGATCTCAGCCATCTCGGAAAGTAGACGACGCGAAATGTCGGACAAATTCATCCAACGAAGCTGAATATCACTTGGGTCCTTGGCTAGATATTCAACGTCAAGATCCTTGAAGCGGGCTTGGAATATTCCCTGTCTGTAGAATGCAACGGAGTTTCGGTTTGATAGAACGTACGCCACCGCGATGACTGGCATGATGCCGCTTTTCATGCCAAAGGGAGGTGCGCTCCAAATATCGTAGATCTCTGAAAGTGAAATTGCCTGATCTTCGTGCTCCCTAAGATACGACGACGTTGCATCCCACACTGGCGCTAGACATGAGGGGTCATCGTCTGCTGTGCCTGGCGCAACAAACCGCCACCCTTCTTCTGTCTCGGTATAAAGCCCGGTCGCCTCCAACAGGGAAACGAACAAGCCTCCCTCGGCTGGGAAGCCCTCAATGCCAAGTCGAGGGCTGCCTTCATCGCCCACCATGCGTGGTAACAAATAATTCTGCGCAGCAATGGCGTTGCTCGAAGGTCTTATTCGATTAAGGAGCTCATTGTGCAGGCGGGGAGTTTTTGGAAATCGTTCATCCGCCAAATCAGAAGCGAGGCTGTTGAGTTCATCTTGCAGCAGTGGTCTGGGCTTGAGATGTTTTTGGAACCATTCGGCATGATCGAAAGCACGATGAAACTCCGATTCAAGTTGAGCCTGCAACGAAGCAAGCCTTGCACGAATCTCTCGACGGGCGACGGCGTCTCCCTGCAATTCGAAACGTTCATTCCTTACTCGCTCTAAGGCAAGGAGTTCGCGAGCAAGTTCTGTGATCGACCAGGATCGCTGCGAAAGGCCGGCAACGATATCCCATTCACCAGAATGTCTTGCGGCTTCACAACATAATTTCTGTGCATCTTCCGTCGATTCATTTGCGGTCGGGATGGCAAGTAGGAACTGACCGATCGTGCCAGGGCTTGGCCTAAATGCGTAAGCATATTCAACAATTTGTTCGAGCGGTGCAATTTCCACATCGAACCAACGAAGCGTGCCATGTTCGTGATAATGACGCTTTGCGAGAATGGGCTGTAAACTTGCAAGCGCCCGCAACTCCGAGAAATCGATCTCCTTGCTTTCCTCAAGTGCAGTATCGACCGCCTCATCAATATCGAAATCGCTCCCTGCGTATACGGCGTAAGCATCCAGGAACTTTTTGAAGATAATGAGTGACCAGCTCTTAAGCTGAGCAAGGGCGTTGCCAACTGCCTTCTTCGTATGCCTTGGCAAGCAAGCTTGAACAATATCGTCACTCGGTACAATTCCCGACCGATCTTTGAACAGATCGATTAACGCAATCGATTTGAGAAGTTGAATATGTAGAGTGTCACCCCCAGCCGCGTCGCACCTTTCAATGGTTTCGGCTGCAAGCGCCCATCGGTGGCCATCAGGCGACGCGAGTATGGAAGGTTCTAAATTGGTGCGCAGATAGTCCCAAAGCTGTGCGGGCTCAAAGAGACTGTCGTCGCCTGCATGGCGTAGGAAATCCTGAAAGCCGTGTGGCTCGGCAGAATTCAAGAAGCCAAAGATACTACGCTGATTTTGTCCAAAACGTCGCCGAGAGATTGGTCCAAGAAGTGCCGCTGTAACGGGGTGGAGCGGCCAGCAGTGGCTGAGAGTATCAGTTACGCGATCAGAAACACCTGACCGCCGGTCTTGGATATGTTGGCCGACGACTGATGCAAACTTATCCTGTTGGGCGGATCGCCCGACGCCGGCAATCGCGCGGGAGATCAGGTCAATTTGCTCTTCACCTGCGGTATTGACAGGTAAGTCTATGAACCGGCCCTGGATTTTGGACCATTCATCGCGAAACTCGCGGGACAACCGGTTGGCATATTCCTCAAAGGCCTGATGAAGAACGCCAACTATGATGAGACGACCGCCGCTACGGGATGCGGCTTCCGCTAACTGCTGAAAGATATATATGTCGCCTTCACCCTGTGCCGCACCCTCAAGGAGCTTGCCCATCTCATCGACGAACACGATTAGGCCTCCGTGACCACGCGTCTCAGAACTCGCGATATCGGAAAGTGTTTGAACCAATCGCGCTTCAGACCAACGGTCCTTCGTTTCTTGCGCATACTCCGAAACGTCTATGGCTTCACCAATGACCTGAACAGGATCGTCGCGCCTGCCGACGACACCTAGGACGCGCCAACCTTTCGAGCGCGGCGGAAGCCTCTTCCAGATCTCCTTTGCTACGTCAATTCCGATGGTCGCCGCCGCTTTGTCGCGACGACCTTTTTTGCCGTTAAGCAGTGCGGCTAGCGCTACAACAAGGCTTGATTTGCCACTGCCATATGGTCCCGTCCACGTGAATGCCCCCTGTCCTGTTTCCGCCACGTGTTGCGCCATGGAAACAAGCACGTCGGCAGACGATTGTGGACAGACAAATCCTTCCAAGCTTTCGGGACTGCCTAGATCCGTATCAATGCGAACTGACCGCTGGAAACGCCGCGAGATATGAACCTGTTCGATCAAGCTCATTACGCCGCCTTCCGTTTCAAGCGCTTGTGATAATCAAAAGTAATCAGACCGAGGGCCGTGTCTCCGTCTAGGTTGGTCTGTCGAATAAGCTGCTTGAGCCCGGCGGTTTCGGACCAACGAATAGCGCCATTCGTAACCTGATCGATGTCGACAAGGCGATCCACCAGGTCGTTCTCATCAAGCAGAAATACACGCCCCGGCGAACCGGGTTCATGGGCAACCGCCTCGAACGACAACGTATGCGCCTTGGTAAATCTCGACCAGAAATCGATCAATGCATACGAAAATACACCGTCTCCCAACGAGCTCTTTGCGCTGCGTACAAAACGGAAGCCATCTTTCTTGCCTATTGCGCGAATAAGGCCAAGCTCTGTTAGTGGACATTCAAGAGCGTCTTCGTGAGAAATTTTCCCCGACGGCGGTCGGGCGGCATACGTCCTAACAAAACATTCCACGTCTCGCTTTACTGTCGCGCCTGAGACGCGCGGCCAATCGCGGTCACCCGCAAGGGCCATCAAACCTTTGACTAAATGCTCACGGTCAAATGTTACAGCCGGGTAGTAATTGTAGGCCCAATACCAAGTCGTGCGATTAGGCCGTCCGCACAACTGCCAATGAACTAGCCACAACGTGGCGGGGTTTTCCATGTACGCATCAAGACCGTTGTCTCCAAAAATCTTTCGCCCAAGCGGCGTAACATCTAGCCGATTCGGTGTAGTCGCGTCCCCTATGATACCTGCGGCGGTCGCCCAATAGCGCATGGACGCAACCATATTTTTTCCAACACCAAACCGTGCGATAGCGTCATCACTAAGGAATATATGTTTATTTTCAGCAGCTTCGTCAGTGTTTGCGATGGCATCAAAGGCTTTCTTAAGCCAACCATAGCGAAGTGGAAATGTCTCATGTCCCGAGAATTGAGGCCGATAGCCGTCTTGGTATAATACGCCCCTCGCCATCCCATTCACCCTGGATTGCCGCTCCAGGTCGACAATACTGCACGGAATCATATATCGTCAATTGGGAAACTGGATGGGTCATCCAGTTCGATACGCAGTTTCCTAGTCAGGAAGATATCTGAAAAATCACCCTATCTTATTGATATAAAATGAAAATATACGACACCATATACTTGGACCACCAAGCAACGACGCCTCTTGATCAGCGTGTTTTGCGGAAAATGGAGCCGTTTTGGCGCGAAACATTTGGCAACCCACACTCTGCCGAACATTCTATGGGATGGGCGGCAGATAAGGCAATTGCTGATGCTAAATCGTCGGTTGCAGCCCTTATAGGCGCGGATGCGGATGAGGTGATCTTCACATCGGGCGCAACGGAAGCGAACAATTTCGCGCTTCTCGGCGTCGCACGAGGCATGGTCACCAAATCCGATCGTCGTCGCATCTTGGTCAGTGCTGTCGAGCACAAATGCGTCCTAGCGGCTGCGCAGGCGCTCGAAGAGCACAATAGTTTCAAGGTAGAAATTGTGCCCGTAGATCAGCAGGGAAAAATCAGACAAGACGAGCTGGCGAAAATGATTTCAAACGACGTGCTGTTGTGTTCATTCATCTTTGTGAACAACGAGATCGGCACAATCCAAGAAATATCCGAAATCAGCCAAATCTGCCGTGACTCCGGAGCTCTGCTCCACTGTGATGGCGCTCAAGCGCCGACGGCAATGGATTTGGCGCATGTTGCAGATCAGGTCGATTTGCTGAGCCTCTCGGCACACAAGATGTACGGCCCGATGGGCATGGGTGCTTTGTATATCCGCCGCGAACTCCAATCGAGTATTGAGCCGATAATTTATGGCGGCGGACAACAAAGTAATTTGCGCTCCGGCACCCTGCCGCTACCGCTCTGCGTCGGCATGGGTGAAGCTGCGAAGCTTTGCTCCGGCGATGATGCAGCAAACGCACGGGAGCGAGTTCGATCGCTGCGCAATCATTTCGTCGAACGTCTATCGCAAACTGATTGGGCTATTCAGCTCAATGGCCCTGATTTGGATGACCGACATCCTGGTAATGCCAATGTGCAGTTCATAGACTTCGATGCTCAAGATATTCTTGCAGCCCTACAACCAAGACTAGCTGCGTCCTCGGGCTCTGCCTGCACGTCAGGCATCCCGGAACCTTCGCACGTCCTGCGCGCTATTGGCCTTACCGCAGAACAAGCCGATGCATCGATACGATTTAGTCTAGGTTGGCAAACAACAGAAGCCGACGTTGAAAATGCAGTCGAAATCATTGCTCAGGTGCTGGCGCGTGTACATTAGTCTCGGGGCGGAATTTGCGACGGCCTGCGACAGACGTAGTAATGGAGCCTCTATGATGGCGCGGCAAACTTCTCAAAAACTAGCCGCTGATGTTCAGTGAAAAAGTTTTCGGGCTCTGAAACCGGCACACCGGCTCTTTTCGCGGCCTCGGCAAAACCACTCACGACGTCGGGGGTCAGGCCGGTCTGGGTGATGACAATCGCTGTAATAATCGGCTCTCTTTTCAGTGCGCAGTCGTGAAAGATGGCATCCAAAATGTCTCGTAATGGCCACCGGTACTTGTTGAATGGCTGGCAATCTAGCCGATCTGTTATTCCTTTGTATGTGATGGTCTGTCTTGCACGTGCGGCTTCCTCAATAACACCGACAACGCCATCGACGGTCAGTCGGTTGTCGTAGTTGCGTAGCGGATGTTTTTGCTTCGCAATCGCTTCGAGCACTAACGGAAAGTCTTCGCGGCTCGTAGCGTTGCGCTCTTCAAAATTTCGGCGCAGATTTTCAAGCTGATCTAACGAAAGCTTAGCCAAATTTTCCAAATCATAAAGCCGCATGATACGTCGCTGCAATTTTAGAGCACGAGAACGCCGCCCAATACTAGGTGAAGAGTTTACCAGGGGCGAATCAGAACTGCATCGTAGTCATGCCGATCCGGAATTTACCTGCCTCTCATATCGGCGAACAGGATGGCTGTATTCAACCGTCAACACCTAAGAGGCTTCGGTCTAGGAGGTGGCGAACAATGCACGCACCTTGGTACCGGCTTCAGGCACCGTGGCTACGGCCACCTAACCCACCCCAATCCCGCAAATAACTATTCCGCTCATGGTCCGGGTACTGTATCAATATGCTTACTGTAGCAAATCATTTCGATGCCGGAAAGATCATCTTCCCGATCGCACACAACAGGAGATACCCTTGAAAAACAGACTCTTACTCGTCGTCGCCCTGGCCTTCGTCGCCGCTGGCATGTTCCGGCCGGGCGACGTCCTTGCGGCGGAGGAAATGAAACTGGAGGCCACGGCCACCTGGGAAAGCAAGGGCCGGCTGTATCTGGTGGGCGAGCAAAAGGCGCTGTTCGTCGGTGGGTTCGGCGGCGTCATGTTCGTCACCGATGGCAAGGGCGCCCTGAACGCCGCGCGCATCGCCTGCCCCGGCATGATGGATATAGACTTTTCCTCCAGCCAGACCTCGGGCAACGGCCGTTGCATCATTACCGGCGCCACGGGTGACCGGGTCTTCGCCAAATGGGATTGCGCCGGCCTGGCCATGGTCGGCTGCAAGGGCAACTTCGTGCTCACCGCCGGCACGGGCCGCTTTCAAGGCGTCAGCGGCGGCGGCGCGTTTGTCCTCAGAACCGCCGTGGGCGAAATTCAGGCCGACTTTGTCTCGGGCACGGTCGCCAGTATCGGCCTTGGCCTGGCAGCCTGGCCGGCGTTGACGGTGAAGCTGCCCTAGGCTTTATCTGAAGCCTTATCTGGCGCTTCCCCGGAAGTGCCCTAATACCTGGCCCCGGTGCGATGGTTCTCGCATCGGGGCCAGTGTTTTTCCGCGTCCAATTGTGCGCGCCATTCCCATGGGCCACAAACCTGAGAATTGTTTATAATATTGGGCGCAAGCAGCGGATAGCGGCATTTCCCAAGGCTTTATAAAACGAGCATACCGATGACCGATACAAAGAACCATTTAGGGATAAATGCCATGACCGATCAAAGCCGCTGGCAGGCCGTACAGGGGCGCGATGGCGCCGCCGATGGCCGCTTTGTCTACGCCGTAACCTCCACCGGGATCTATTGCCGGCCGACCTGCGCCTCGCGCCGGCCCCTGCGCCGCAACGTGCGCTTTTTCGATCTGCCCGAGGCCGCCGAACAGGAGGGCTTCCGGGCCTGCAAACGCTGCCGGCCCACGGACAGCATCAGCCCCAACGGGCAGGTGCAGAAGGTGCGCGAGATCTGCCGCTTCATCGAGCAGGAACTGGAGGACGGCGCCGAGGGCAGCCCGTCGCTCGCCGCCATCGCGGCCCAGGTCGGCGGCAGCCCGCATCACCTGCAGCGCACCTTCAAGCGGCTGCTGGGCGTGACCCCGGCGCAATACGGCGACAGCCGCCGCCTCTCGCGCCTGAAGGCCGGCCTGAAAGACGGGGAAAGCGTGACCAACGCCATGTACGACGCCGGCTATGGCGCCGCCTCGCGGCTGTACGAACGCTCCAACGCGCAACTGGGCATGACCCCGGCCAGCTATGCCAGGGGCGGCAAGGGCGCGCGCATGGGCTATGCCATCACCGATTCGCCCCTGGGCCGCCTCATGGTCGCGGCCACGGAACAGGGCGTCTGTTTCCTGTCCCTGGGCGAGGATGCGCATTTGGTAGCGGAACTGCGCCGGGAATATCCCCTGGCCGAGATCGCCGCCGACGAGATCGTCCTGGGCGAATGGGTGGCCACGGTGGTGGCCTATCTGGAAGGCGCCATCCCCCATCCCAACCTGCCCCTGGATGTGCAGGGCACCGCCTTTCAACGCCGGGTCTGGCAGGAATTGATGCAGATCCCCGCCGGCGTCACCCGCACCTACAGCGAACTGGCCGAACGCATCAGCGGCAAGGCCAGCGCGCGGCGCGCCGTGGCCCGGGGCTGCGCCACCAATCCGGTCTCCCTGATCATTCCCTGCCACCGGGTGATCCGGGGCGACGGCGGCCTGGGCGGCTATCGCTGGGGCCTGGACCGCAAGCGCGCCCTGCTGGCGGCGGAGCGGGAGCAGTCTTTGTCGCTCACGCCGGTGCGCCAGGGCGCACCGCTCCGCGCGGGCGGCGCATAAGCGCCGGGCCGCGGTCGCGGCCGTGGGGGTGGTGGTTCTGTTCACGCCGGGGCGCAAGCCTCCACCGCTGCGGCGCGCGCCTGTCGGGGTGATTTCAGTTGTACTGAAAATGGGTTATCCTATGGCTGGGTGATTCTGTGGGAGGCGATGGCGATGCATGCGCGGCTATTACGGCTTGGTGCGGTCCTGGCCGCCGGTTCGGCTGTCCTCATGGGGGCTGCGTCCGCCGGCGCCGGCACCAAGGGTGGCCTGTACGATATGAACGCCATGCTGAACCAGGGGCACCCCTTTGCCACACCGGGCCAGTATCAGGCCCCGGCCATGACGGCGCCCAGCCGGGCGCCGGCTCCGCCTCCGGCCGCCTCCGGCCAGCCGGCCGGCCAGGGCATGGCGCCCATCGCGCCGCCGCCGCCCACCCTGCGCTATACCCCGCCGCCCCGGCCCGGGGACCAGGCCGCCGCGTCCGGTGAGCCCTGGCAGCCCTTTGGTGAGGGCGGCGGCGATCCGTGGTTCAGCCGCTATTATGTTTCTTTTGGCGGCGGGGCCCATTTTCAGAACGACCTGGATGGCCGGAACGCCGCCGGCACCCCATCGACCATCGAGTTCGACACCGGTTTCGTCGGGCAGGTGGTCCTGGGCACCAACCTGGGCCAGGATTTCCGGATCGAGGCGGAAGCCGCCTACCGCATCGCCGACTATGACCAGGTCACGGCGGGGGGCGCCAGCGCGGCGGCCAACAATGATCTGGCGATCGCCACCGGCATCATCAATGTGCTGTACGACATCCAGCTCGGCTCGTCCTTCGTGCCCTTTCTGGGCGCCGGCCTGGGCGTGGCCCAGCTTGACGGCGGCGACGCCGGCAGCGGCACGCAGCTGACCCCGGGCAAGGACACCACCGAACTGGCCCTGCAGGGCATCGTCGGCCTCACCTATCAATACAGCCGTGCCTGGAACTGGATTCTCGACGCCCGCTATCTGGGCACCAGCGACGATGATGTCGACGCCGCCGCCATCACCCTGAACTTCCGCTACAATCTATAGCGCAGGACCGGTTTCGATAGGCATCGAAACCGGTCCCGCTATTGTCGCTCACGCTTGTGCGCCAGCGCGCACCGCTCCGCGAGGGCGGCGCAGTGGCGCCGGGCCGCCGTCGCGGCCTTGATTGTGTAGCCCTTACTGTTAGGGCCCGATAGCGTAACTCAGGCAATTTTCCATGGTGCCGGCCAGTTGCCGCAATAGCTGGCCATAGGCGTCGGGGCCGGGCGCGATGCCGCGGCCGATGGGATCCAGGGTGGCGACCCGCACGGTTGTTCCCGCGGTCAGGGTCTCGATCAGGCTGCTGGGGGCCTGGGTCTCCTGAAACAGGCAACGGATCCTGCCCTCGGCCAGACGCCGGCGAATGGCGGCAATGCGCCGGGCGCCCGGTTTGCGGTCCGCCGCGATGGCGATGGCGCCCTGGGGGTTGGTGCGGAAGCGGGTCTCGAAATACTGATAGGCGTCGTGCAGCACCAGGTAGGGCAGGGCGCGCACGGGCGCCAGAAGCCCGTCGATCTCCGCCTCCAGGCCCGCCAGGGCGGCGCTGATCCGCTCGCCGTTGCGGCGATAGTCGGCGCCATGGGTGGGATCAACCCGGGCCAGAACCGCCACGGCGCGGGCCACCATGGCCCGGGCGTTGCGGGGATCGAGCCAGATATGGGGATCGCGTGATCGCTCATGCCCGCTATGATCCCGACCATGAGCATGACCCCGATCACGACCCCGGTGCCGGCCCTGGCGCCAGATGCCGCCTTTGCGGGCGGGCAGGTGGCGCAGGCCGGGGCTGTCAGAGAGGGCAACCACCGCCGCCCGCCCGGCCAGGCTGGCCAGGGGTTTTTGCAGGTAGCCTTCCAGGGCCGGGCCAATCCAGAAAACCACATCGGCCCGGACCAGGGCCCGCGCCTCGGACGGGCGCAGGGCGTGGCTGTGGGGATCGGCGCCCGGCCCCAGCAACAGCTGCGGTTGGCCAATGCCGGCCATGATGCCGGCGATCAGGCCATGCACGGGCTTCAGGGTCACCACCACCTTTGGCCCTGCCCCCAGGGCGGGGGCCGGGACCGGCAGCAGCAGGGCCAGAAGCGGCAGGGCCAAAAGCAATGGGTGAATGCGGGCGGGCATGGCGCTGTCCTAGCTGGCGCGCAGACGGAAGGGGCGCAGGGCCAGATAATGCTCTTCCGCCGCACGCAACAGCGCCGCCAGCGGCGCCGGCAGATCGTCCGGCGGGGTCGGTGCCGCGCCGCCTGGTGCCCTGAATCCGGTGGATTTTTCCACCGCGCCGTACCAGTGAGCCGCCCACAGGCCGTCACTGTCGCGCCGCCCCGCGGGCCAGGACAGCATGGCCGGATCGAAGGCGACCCCCGTGGCCTGACACAACGCCCCCAACATGGCCCCGGGATCGGCCAGGACGTCGTCGGCATCCAGCACCGGCGGGATGCGGCCGCTGCGTTGCCGCACCCGGTCGAACAGACGCTGCTGTTGCGGCAGGCCCAGATCCTCCAGCGTCACCTCGGCCCGTTTTTCCAGGTACGAGGCCAGCACCCGCGCCGGCTGGCGGATCAGGAAAACGTTGCACAGCCCATCCAGCCAGGCCAGATCCATATGGGGCAGCAGATGGTGGGTCATGTGCTTTTGATAAAACAGCGCCTTGCCCCCCGGCACCGGGCCGGCGGCCCGGGCCGCAATTTTGCGCCAGTCGGTTTCATAGGCCGCGATGATCTCCCCTGCCATGGGGTGGTTCAGCCCGGTTTGCGCCAGATAATGGGCATAGAACGGTTCATCCCAGACAACGCTGTCGGCCCGGTTCTCGAAGGCCCGCAGCATGGCGGTGGAAATGTTGCGCGGGCCCGACCACATGGCGATGCGGACCCCGTTGGCCTGATTCATTCAGAGCGCTTCCGGGCCGGCTTCCCGGTCACAAAGATCCCGGTACAGGGCCTGCAGCCGCGCGGTGACGGGGCCGTGCGGGGCGCTGATTTCGCGGCCGTCGATATCGCTGACCGGGATCAGGCCGGCGAAGGTGCCGGTGACGAAGGCCTCGTCGGCGCCATAGACATCGATCAGGCTGAAGTCCTTCTGCTGCGCCGTTATCCCGTTGTCCTGGCACAAATCCAGCACGTTGGCGCGGGTGATGCCGGCCAGGCAGTAGCGCCCGCTCGAGGTCCAGACCTCGCCCTTGCGGACAATGAAAAAATGCGTCGAGTTGCAGGTCGCGACGAAACCATGGGGGTCCAGCATCAGGGCCTCGTCGGCGCCCGCCTTGTCGGCCTGGATGCAGGCCTGAATACAGTTCAGCTTGCTATGGCTGTTCAGGCGCGGATCCTGCACGTCCGGGGCGCCGCGGCGCACGTAGACCGTGGCCAGGCGCAGGCCGGCGCCTGCCACCGCCCGCTTGTATTCGGGAATGATGACCACGGTGGGCGGGGTGATGGTGACCTTGGGGTGCTGATAGGGGGTGGATTTCACGCCACGGGTGACCATCAGGCGGATATGGACGTCCGTCTCCATGCCGTTGGCGGCGCATAGCGCTTCGATCCTGGCTTCCAGCGCCCCCGCGTCAAGGCCGATATCCATGTCGATGGCCTTGGCGCCCTCGTACAGACGCGCCAGATGGGCCTCGAGAAACAGCAGGCGCCCGCGGTGCAGGCGAATACCCTCCCAGACGCCGTCGCCCAGCATGAAGCCGGAATCGAAGACCGAAACCTTGGCCTCGTCACGGGGAAAAAGCTCCCCATTGATGGAGATCAGGATCTCCGCGTTGCGCGGATCCTGCAGATAGTCGTGGGTGCCGCCGGCCATCCAGACAACTCCCCCTAATCGGGCCGCGGCACGGCGAAAATGCTTTCCGGCGTGATCGCCGCATAATCAAGATAGCCCAGCCGGGCCAGGGGCTTCATCTTGCCGGCGTCGACCTTGCCATCGACGATCACCTCGTCGTCGATGTGGATGCCCACGACCTGGCCGATCACCGTGGTATTGGGGACGCCGGCCCGCGAGGCCGGCATATCGATGATGTGCAGCACCTTGCATTCCAGCGCAATGGGCGAATTCCCCACCCGCGGCGGTTTGACCTGCTCGCAGGGCATGGCGTCCAGACCGGCGGCGGCCATTTCATCGATGCTGGCCGGCACATGGGCCGAGGTGGCGTTCATGGGTTCCAGCAAATCCATGGTGCAGGCGTTGAACACGAACTCGCCGGTCTGGCGCACATTGGTCAGGGAATCCTTTGGCTCCGTCGTGCCGGTCTTGTAGCCGTTCGGGCAATACATCACACAGGGCGGATCGCCGCAAAGGGCGTTGAAAAAGCTGAACGGCGCCAGGTTGATGACGCCGTCCGGGCTACGGGTGGAAATCCAGCCGATCGGCCGGGGTATGACCAGGGCGTTGTAGACCGAGTACTTGAATGGCGGCGGCCGCATGCCGTCCTTGGGATCGAAATACATACCTCTGGTGTTCCTTTATTCAATTTTCCGGCCGCCGGGGCAGGCGGTCCGGTGATTGTTGAAAAATTATTCCGCGCTAGATGGGATCCCAGGCGTAATAGTCGCCGCTGCCTTCCAGGCCGTACAGATCGTGGCGCAGGGCCGGCTCCAGGGTGGCGGCCAGGTCCTCGGGCGTCCAGCCGTCGCCCTTGTGCAGGGTCCGGATGGGACGGGGCTGGCTCATCAGATAGATCTCGTTGCCGCGGACGCCGAATATATTGCCGGTCACGGCCTTCGCCGCGTCACTGACCAGATAGGTCGTCACCGGGGCGATATGCTCGGCCGAGGCATTCTGGCGGAATTTGTCGAATGACGCGGCCATCTCATCGGAGGTGACGGGAATGGCCTCGATCATCCGGGTCCAGGCAAAGGGCGAGACGCAGTTGGAGCGGACGTTGAAACGGGCCCCTTCCATGGCGATCACCCGGGACAGGCCCACGATGCCCATTTTCGCGGCGGCATAGTTGGCCTGGCCAACGTTGCCCACCAGACCGGAGGTGGAGGTAAAATGCACGAAGGCCCCGGATTCCTGGGCCCGAAAATGTTCCATGGCCGCCCGCGAGACATTGTAGGTGCCATTCAGGTGCACATCGATCACGGCCTGCCACTCTTCCGGCGCCATCTTGTGAAAGTAGGCATCGCGCAGGATGCCGGCCACATTGACCACGGCATCGAGCTTGCCGAAGCTGTCCATGGCGGTCTGCACCATGCTGGCGGCGCCGTCGGCTTCCGCCACCGAGGCCTGGTTCGCCGCCGCCGCGCCGCCATTGGCCTCGATCTCGGCCACCACTTCATCCGCCGGTGTCTGATCCGTCGCCTCGCCATGCAGGCCGCCGCCGAAATCGTTGACCACCACCTGCGCCCCGGCCGCCGCCAGATTGATCGCCACGGCGCGGCCAATGCCGCGTCCGGCGCCGGTTACCAGCGCCACCTTGCCATCCATCAAACCCATGTTGCGTCCTCCGCACTCGTGCTTGCCGTTGTTTCCGGCCTGGAAGCTAGCATTGTCGCGCCGCCCCTGCTATAGCAAGCGGCACAACGACACGGAATTGGCCGATTATGTCAGAGTTTGCGCGACGACGACGACGTTCCAACCGACGCCCCCAATACCCCGCGGGCGCCGGAACGGAACGCCGCGCGCCGGTTCCTATCGTCTAGGGCCAGCCTGCGGCCATTCCGGACCCGGCGCCCCTGCGCAATGTGAAACGCACCGATTGGTGCGACGGCAATCCGGAAGCTTAAAATGTATCAAATCAGCCTCGAACAGCCCGGCGACGGCGCTGAAATCGAAACCCTACTGGATCAATCCTTCGGGCCCGACCGGCGGCAGCGGGCCGCCTATGGCCTGCGTCAGGATGTCCCCGCCCTGGGCGAACTATGCTTTGTCCTGCGCGGGGCGCGGCTGCTGTGCGCCAGCATCCGTTATTGGCCGGTCATGATCGCGGGTAGGCAGCCGGCCCTGCTGCTGGGACCCCTGGCGGTGGGGCAGGCCTGGCGCGGCCGCAGCCTGGGCAAGGCCCTGATCCGTCACAGTTTGGGGCGGGCCAGGTTGCTTGGCCATGGCGCCGTGCTGCTGATCGGGGATGCGGATTACTATCGCCCGTTCGGTTTTTCCACCGAACTGACCGGGGGTCTGGCATTGCCTAGCCCGGTGGAGCCCGGCCGTTTTCAGGGCTGCGAACTGGTCCCCGGCGCCCTGGCCGGCCTGTCCGGCCCGGTCGAGCCGGCCCGCTGCGGTCAGGCGGTCGAGGCCTGACGGCGGCCAGGCCACGGAGGGAAGAAATCATGTGCGCAGCGGTGCAATAGCTGGCGTATACTCCCTGCGACGACATTTACTGGAAGGATGCGGCTATGAGCCTGGCAACCGATACGGCTACCTTGGGGGTGATAGATGAACTGCGGGCCCTGCTGGGGGACCGCCTGTCAACGGCGGAGGCCGTGCGCGAGGCCCATGGCCACGATGAAAGCTGGCATCTGACGGAGGCGCCCGACGGGGTCGCCTTCGCCCAGAGCACCGAGGAAGTCGCGGCCATCGTGCGCATCTGCCACGCCGCCGGCACGCCGGTCATTCCCTATGGCGCCGGCACCTCGGTCGAGGGCCATATCCAGGCGGTCCGGGGCGGCATCTGTGTTGATGTGGGCGGGATGAACGAAGTTCTGGAGGTTCATGCCGAGGATCTGGATTGCACGGTACAGCCCGGCGTGCGGCGCAAACAGTTGAACGATTATCTGCGCGATACGGGCTTGTTTTTTCCCGTCGACCCCGGCGCCGATGCCTCCATCGGCGGCATGACGGGCACCAGGGCCTCGGGCACCAATGCGGTGCGTTACGGCACCATGCGGGAAAACGTCATGGCCCTGACCGTGGTGTTGCCCAATGGCGAGATCATCCGCACGGCTCGCCGGGCCCGGAAATCTTCCGCCGGCTATGATCTGACGCGGCTGTTTGTCGGCTCCGAAGGCACCCTGGGCATCATCACGGAAATAACCCTGCGCCTGTACGGCATACCCGAAAATATTTCCTCCGCCGTGGTGCCTTTCGATACCCTGGAAGGCGCCATCGATACCACCATCTGTACCATCCAGTCCGGCATTCCCATTGCCCGGATCGAATTGCTGGACGATGTGCAGATGGATGCCGTCAACAAATTCTCCAATCTGGAATATCCGGTGAAGCCGACCCTGTTCCTGGAATTCCACGGCACGGACGCCGGCGTGGCCGAGCAAATCGCCATGGTGCAGGCCCTTGGGGCCGATTTCGGGGCCGGTGAGTTCCAGTGGTCCGATCAATTGGAGGACCGCAACCGCCTATGGCAGGCCCGCCACGACGTGGCCTATGCCTGCAAGGCCCTGCGCCCCGGCTGCGAGATCTGGGCCACCGACGTCTGCGTGCCGCTTTCGCGGCTGGCCGAATGCATCGCCGAGACCCGTAAGGATCTCGCCGGCGCCACGATCCCGGCGCCCCTGTGCGGCCATGTGGGCGACGGCAATTTTCATCTGGCCTTTGTCCTGGACCCAAACAGCCGGGAAGAAATGGCCGAGGCCGAGGATATCAACGAACGGCTGGTCAACCGGGCCCTGGCCATGGACGGCACCTGTACCGGGGAACACGGCGTCGGCCTGGGCAAGCAGAAATATATGCGGGCCGAACATGGCGATGCCATCGAGGTCATGCGCGCCCTCAAGGCGGCAATCGATCCGGACAACATCATGAACCCGGGCAAGATGCTGCCGCCACGAAATTGAGCCGGTTTTGACCGGCCCCCCCCCTGGCGCGCGGCGGTGGATGCGGGCTTCGATCTGGCCTGCCGCCATGCCCTGGCCATGGCCCGCGTGGAGCACTGTTTTTAGGGAAAATGGGCCGGCGGTAGCCGCCGGGGACAAGATTGCGGTTGACCCGGGGGCAACGACAGGACGACAATGCACACCTGTAGGAAGTATAAGCTAGGTATTTTGGTTCGTTTCGCCGCAATGGCGGAGACAGGGCCATGGAATTTATGGCGTTGCTAAAGTCCGGGCAATCAGAAACGAAAATTCGGCATTTGATAATCAAGGAGAGGGCTTCATGCTAAGAAAATTGGCGCTGGCTGCCGTGACAGCCGCTATGACCGCAACCTTTGCCGGCCCCGCGTCGGCGCTGGACGTCAAACTGGAGGAAGTGGCCTCCGGTCTGCAACATCCTCTGTTGCTGACCGCACCTGCGGGCGATGACCGCCGCTTTGTTATTGAGCAGATCGGCACCGTCAAAGTTATACAACCGGACGGGAAAATGTCCCTGTTCCTTGACATCAAGGAGAAGATACTTCCGCTGGTACCCGAGTTCGACGAGCGCGGTTTGCTGGGCCTGGCCTTTCACCCGGACTACAAGAACAATGGTTTGTTCTATGTTTCCTATTCCGTGACCCTGCTGGGTACCCCTAATCTGGGCAATCTGCTGTTCTTCAATCATAAGAACGTCATTGCCGAGCACCGTGTGTCGAAATCTGATCCGAACAAGGCCGATCCCGGCTACGCGCGGGTTATTTCCACCATCGACTGGCCGCAGTTCAATCACAACGGCCATTGGATCGGCTTTGGCCCCGACGGCATGCTTTATGCCTCCATGGGTGACGGCGGCTATGCCAATGACTATGGCCTTGGCCATAACCCGGTCACCGGCAACGGCCAGGATCTGACCGTCAAGTACGGCAAAATCCTGCGCATCGATGTCAACAGCGACGAAGGTTACGCCATTCCGAAGGACAACCCCTTTGTCGGCAACGATGACGCCCTGGATGAAATCTGGGCCTATGGTTTCCGCAACCCCTGGCGCTGTTCCTTTGATATGGGCGGCAACCACGAGCTGATTTGTGCCGACGTCGGCCAGAACAGTTATGAGGAAGTGGACGTGGTCAAAAAGGGCGGCAACTACGGTTGGCGCGTGAAGGAAGGCACCCATTGCTTCAACTATCAGGCGCCCAATGAGCATCCGGCGTCCTGTAAGGACGACGGCATGATCAACCCCGTCATCGAATACAACAACTGCTCGGCCAATGCCGAGGGCTGCAAAGGTATTTCGATCACCGGCGGTTACGTTTACCGTGGCGCCCATAAGGCCTGGGACGGCATGTATTTCTTCGGTGACTGGTCGAAGAACTTCGTCTTCAAGGACGGCCAGCTTTTTGTCGCCAAGATGACCGGCATGAAATGGAGCATGGAGCAAGTCAACGTCACCAACATGCCCGGCTGGAATTCCTACGTTATGTCCTTTGGTCAGGACAGCAAAGGCGAAGTCTACATCATGGCGACCGATTTGACCGGCCCCGTTCCAGGCGGTCCGGCCGGTGG
>JAJFGG010000137.1 GCA_021776235.1 Alphaproteobacteria bacterium
GCCGCGCTTCCCAGCGCCGTGGCGTCGTTGAAGGTTTTGCCCGTAGTCCCACTACGCGCTGCGCAAAACGCCTGCCCGAATGACCTCCACGCGCCATCAAACGGATCTATGTTCTGTGAACGTGGTCTAGACCCTCTGCCGGGAATTTTCTGGAAAATGTTGCTGGTGCCGGCCTGATACCGGCACCGGCTTTTTTCCAGCTCAATCTCAAGTCCTCCGCAGTGGCGGAATACTGCTGTTCCCTGAATTTTGCTGCAGTGCAAAAAAAGACCGAAATTGAGGTAAATTTTCAGTTGACGTGATGGGGGCGCATACATAGTATCCGCCAACCATTTCGCCGCAGGTGGTAGCCGATAAATCGCGATGGCATGGCGCGTTGTATGCAATGTCATTGCCGGCTAAACACTGTGGCAGGTACTAAGGAAGATATAGCCAACGCGGCGAATATTTATGGGCCAGTTTGGTCTGGGCGGGGCCGGGTTTTGCGGCTGACCGCCTCGTTGCGCGGAAAACCCGGCTTTGGCTGGCTTAGCCGTGTTCGTTTTGTCTTTTCGTTAATATTGCCACCTTGACACAGGTAAAGGACCGACAGCGCATGCCGACGATCAACCAATTGATCCGCAAGCCGCGGCAGAAGCCGAAAAGCCGCAATAAGGTACCGGCCCTGGAGGCCTGTCCGCAAAAGCGTGGCGTTTGCACGCGGGTCTATACGACAACGCCAAAGAAACCGAACTCCGCCCTTCGTAAGGTCGCCCGTGTGCGCCTGACCAATGGTTTCGAGGTTACGTCGTATATTCCCGGCGAGGGTCATAACCTGCAGGAGCATTCCGTCGTGATGATCCGTGGCGGCCGGGTCAAGGATTTGCCGGGTGTGCGCTACCACATCATTCGCGGTGTGCTTGATACACAGGGCGTCAAGGATCGGCGCCAGCGCCGGTCGAAATACGGCGCCAAGCGGCCGAAATAGGGGAGAGGCGAGATGTCACGCCGACACCGCGCGGTAAAGCGCGAAATTCTGCCAGACGCCAAATATGGCGACCGGGTGTTAACCAAATTCATGAACAGCCTCATGGTTCATGGCAAGAAATCGACTGCCGAAACAATTTTGTATGGCGCGCTGGACCGGGTCGAGGAAAAGGCCCATCAGGATCCGGTGCAGGTTTTTCACCAGGCACTGGAAAATGTGAAGCCCGCGATCGAAGTGCGCTCGCGGCGGGTTGGCGGCGCCACCTATCAGGTGCCCGTCGAGGTGCGGACGGACCGCAGTCAGGCGCTGGCCATCCGCTGGTTGATATCCGCCGCGCGGGGCCGTTCGGAAAATACCATGGTCGAGCGTTTGTCTGGCGAATTCCTTGATGCCTCGAACGCCCGTGGGACGTCCGTCAAGAAACGCGAAGACACTCACCGCATGGCCGAGGCCAATCGTGCCTTCTCCCATTACCGTTGGTAGAGCGGCAGCAAGGATAATTTGAGCATGGCCCGCGAAACAGCACTGAATCGATACCGCAATATCGGCATCATGGCGCATATCGACGCCGGCAAGACGACGACGACCGAGCGCATTCTGTATTATACCGGCCGCAGCCACCGTATCGGCGAAGTGCACGACGGCGCCGCGACCATGGATTGGATGGAACAGGAGCAGGAGCGCGGCATTACCATCACCTCAGCCGCCACGACCTGCCATTGGCGCGATCATCGCATCAACATCATTGATACCCCGGGGCACGTGGACTTTACCATCGAGGTAGAGCGCTCTTTGCGGGTGCTGGATGGTGCGGTGGCGGTGTTTGATTCCGTCGCCGGGGTAGAGCCGCAGTCGGAAACGGTGTGGCGCCAGGCCGATAAATACAATGTGCCGCGCATCTGCTTTATCAACAAGATGGACCGGACCGGCGCGGATTTTTACCGTTGCGTCGATATGATCGTGGACCGCCTCGGGGCTGTGCCGCTGGTGTTGCAGCTTCCGGTGGGGGCTGAGTCTGAGTTTGCTGGCGTGATTGACCTGTTGAATGACCGGGCCATCATCTGGCAGGACGAAGACCTGGGCGCGGAGTTCAAATACACGGAAATTCCCGAGGAACTTCAGGCGCAGGCCGCGGACTACCGCGCCCGCCTGATCGAGACGGCGGTGGAGCAGGACGATGATGCTCTTGAAGCCTATCTGGACGGTGCCGAGCCGGCTATGGAGATCCTGCAGCAGTGCATTCGCAAGGGTACGCTTGCCGGCGATTTTATTCCGGTGCTGTGTGGCAGCGCCTTTAAGAACAAGGGCGTGCAGCCGCTGTTGGATGCGGTGGTGGACTATCTGCCGGCGCCGACGGATTTGGCGGCTATTGTCGGCTCTCATCCTGACCGCGACGAAGAAATCATCCGAAATTCCAGCGATGACGAACCCTTTGCGGCCCTTGCCTTCAAGGTCATGACCGACCCCTTCGTGGGGTCGTTGACATTTGTGCGGGTCTATTCCGGCGTCTTGGAAAGCGGCAGCACCATTGTGAACAGCGTCAAGGGCAGCCGTGAGCGCATTGGCCGTATGTTGTTGATGCATGCCAACAGCCGTGAAGACGTGAAAGAGGCCCGGGCAGGAGACATTCTGGCATTGTGCGGCCTGAAGAATTCCACGACGGGCGACACCCTTTGCAATCCTTCCAAAGTGGTGGTGCTGGAGCGCATGGAATTCCCGGATCCAGTAATCGAAGTGGCGGTCGAGCCGAAGACCAAACAGGATCAGGAGAAAATGGGCGCGGCGCTCAAACGCCTGGCCGACGAAGACCCCTCGTTCCGGGTTACCTCGGATATTGAAAGCGGTCAGACCGTCATCAAGGGCATGGGCGAGTTGCACCTCGAAATATTGATTGACCGCATGAAGCGTGAATTCAAGGTTGATGCCAACGTGGGCGCCCCTCAGGTTGCCTACCGCGAGACCATCGGCAAGCCGGCCGAGATCGACTACACGCATAAAAAGCAAACCGGCGGATCGGGCCAGTTCGCCCGGATCAAGTTGGTGTTGGAGCCGGGCGCCTCGGGCTCCGGTGAAATCTTCGATAGCAAGATCGTCGGCGGCAACGTGCCGAAGGAATATATTCCCGGCGTGGACAAGGGTATCTCGTCTGTCGCCTCTGGTGGCGTGCTGGCCGGTTTTCCTTTGATTGATTTCAAGGTCACCCTTGTGGATGGCGCCTATCACGATGTGGATTCATCCGTGATGGCGTTCGAAATTGCCGCACGCTCGGCCTTCCGCGAATTGGTAATGTCGGCCAAACCGAAGTTGCTGGAGCCGATTATGCGGGTTGAAGTGGTGACGCCCGAAGAATATGTCGGTGATGTCATGGGCGATTTGAACCGCCGCCGCGGTCATGTCACGGGTACCGAAATCCGGGGCAATGCACAGGTAATCAACTCCATGGTGCCGCTGGCCAACATGTTTGGATACGTCAACAATTTGCGCTCGGCCACCCAGGGTCGGGCGCAATTTACGATGCACTTTGATCACTACGAACAAGTACCGCAGGCGGTGTCGGACGAAGTCCGCGCCAAGCTGGCCTGACTTTAAGGGAGCAAGCGAATGGGAAAAGCGAAATTTGAGCGTACGAAGCCGCATTGCAACGTTGGCACGATTGGCCATGTTGACCACGGCAAGACGACTCTGACGGCTGCGATTACGAAGATTCTGGCGGAATCGGGTGGTGCTGAATTCACC
>JAJFGG010000138.1 GCA_021776235.1 Alphaproteobacteria bacterium
GTGGCGCCCAGAACCTTGAGCATCCGAATGGCTTAGGGTCGCCACCAAAGGCCGCCCACCAAGGCCCCGTGGCGGCGTTGCGGTTTTTGGACGATGTCCCACATCGACCTGCAAACCGCGCCTACCCACGGGGCCTTGGTGAACGGTCAAATGATCCAGAATAGCCCGGAAATGCTCTAGTTGCGGTAGGACGGGTCCTTGGCATCCAACATGCGCAATAGTGCCGGCCAGGCCATATTGGCCAGTGACAGATTGCCCCCCGAGACCTGATCTTTCACTGTCTCGATGGCCTCGCTCGAGGGCATGTTCAGTTTCGTTCCGCCGGCGAGGGCGCGCAGCTGCATGGTGCAGGCCCGTTCCAGCGTGTACATGCTAAAAAACGCCGAGGCCACATTGGGACCGCAGGTCAGGGTACCGTGATTGCGCAAGATCATGATGTTGCTATCACCCAGGTTGGCGACCAGGCGTTCGCGCTCGTCGTGATCGAGGGCGATACCCTCATAGTCGTGATAGGCCAGACCGGCATGGATCGTCATGGCAGTCTGGGTCAGCGGCAGCAGACCATCGGCCTGGGCCGATACCGCGACCCCGTCGTCCGTGTGCAAATGCATGACGCAACCCGCATCCGGCCGGGCGCCGTGCACGGCGCTGTGGATGGTAAAGCCGGCGGGATTGATCACGTCCTCGGTCTCGGACAGAATGTTGCCGTCCAGATCAACCTTGACCAGGGACGAGGCGGTAATTTCATGGAATAGATAGCCCATGGGATTGATCAGAAAACACTCCCCATCGGCGGCGCCCACCGTGTCCGGCACGCGGGCGGAAAGATGGGTCAAAATCATATCCGTCCAGCCATAGTGGGCGACCAGACGGTAACAGGCGGCCAGATCCACCCGGGCCTGCCATTCGGCTTCACTGACTTTCTGCTGCATACGAACCATATTCATTACATATTCCCATCTTTGATTTCTGTCCTAGACGCCCGTTCCATAAATCCATCGCAAAGTGGTATTACTCCCGCGCCGGGCCGGGAAACTGTTCGCGCAGGACCCTTTTCAGCGGCTTGCCGGTGGGGTTGCGCGGGATCTCGTCGATGAACGCCGCTCCCCTTGGCTGCTTGAAGCGGGCCAGCTTGCCATCACAATATTTCAGAATGTTATCTTCGCTCACATTCTCGTCCTTGCGCACGACGATAGCAAAGGGGCTTTCCCCCCAGCGTTCGCTGGGCTGGGCGATCACGGCGACATCGGCCACACCCGGATGGGCCATAATGACATTTTCCAGTTCCGCCGGATAAACGTTTTCGCCGCCCGAGATGATCATATCCTTGACCCGGTCGTGAATAGTGATGAAGCCGTCTTCGTCCTGCAACGCGATGTCGCCGGTATGGAGCCAGCCGGCGCGGATGGCCTCGGCGGTAGCTTGCGGATTGTTCCAATAGCCCTTCATGACGTGGGCGCCGCTGACCAATACTTCGCCGGGTACGCCGGGGGTCACGTCGTTGCCGTTCTCGTCGACCACACGTATGGACGTGTGGAAGAACGCCTTGCCGGCAGAGCCGATTTTCACCATGGCGTCGTCAGGACTGATCAGGGTCGCCGGGCCGCCGGCTTCGGTCAGACCATAGACCTGGTGAATTTCGATGCCGATGTCCTTGTACTTTTCGATCAGATTGGCCGGCACCGGCGAGGCGCCAGACAGGATCCAGCGCAGGTTCGAGATGTCATAATTCTGGAAATCCGGCACCATCAGCATAAAGTTCAACATGGCCGGTACCGCCAGGGTAATGGTGATTTTCTCCTGTTCAGTGATCTCCCACATCACCTTGGGATCGAACTGGCGCAAAAACACCACCGTGCAACCCATGTAAATGGAATTCAAAACCGGTTGCAGGGCGCCAACATGGAACATGGGCAAGGCGATGGAATAACGGTCGCGGAACCTGATATCGGCGGTGTTCGACGCTGTGATCACGGCCCAGGTCATGGTGTTGTGGGTGTGCAGCGCGCCTTTGGGCAGACCAGTGGTGCCGGACGTGTACATGATGAACAGGTCGTCATCATCACCGGAATCATTGGCCGGCTCGTCCGCCGAGCCATTGGCGATGAACTCCTCATAATCAATGGCAAACAGATCCCGATCAACGCCCTCGCACAACTCGATCCAATGCCCGATTTCCGTGGCCGCCGCCCCTCGAGCGTTGATCTCGCCCACGACCTCGGCGAATTCGTTGCCGTAGACGAGCGCGGCGGCGCCTGCGTCCTTTAGAATATAGCTCAACTCGTCCGCGACGAGGCGCCAGTTCAGCGGCACGCTGACCGCCCCGATCTTGGCCAGGGCCATGAAGCTCTCATAATATTCAACGCCGTTCAGCAGCAGCAACGCGACCCGGTCACCCTTTTTTATGCCCAGATCGCGAAACGCGTTGGCGACCTGGTTGGCGCGTTGGTTGATCTCCCAATAGGTAAACCGCCGGGACGTGGCCGGATCGACGACCGCTTCCAAGTCGGGGTTCATGTGAGCCCGCTTGCCCAGGTAAAGGCCAATATTGTTGCGCACGCTTATCACTCCCCCAAAATCAACAATGGCACCCGGGAAAGATGACATATTGGGCCGGCATTTCCCAGCCAGCCTTCAGTTTCACACCCAGGATCGAAAGCATCTCTGATCTTGGTGACGACTTTTGTTTGCCCGGCCCCAAGGGACTCCGGTTCCCCGGCCATGTGTCTTGGCAAGGTGGTGTTAATCGTCGAACCAGAAGGTGTCGGGATTGTAGATGCCGAAGAGGGCGCCGGGATCCCAGTTATAGAGGCCTTCCTCGGGCAGGTTTCGCAGCCTATTGGCGACGATTACCGGTTGGCGCACACCCGAGACGATACCAAGGGTGAAAACCTGGTCGGCATGAAGCTTCAGAATGTCATGCCAGATGACTTCGCGTTCCGTACTGTCCGCCGCCCCTAGCCAGGCTTTATTCAGTTTCAGTAAATTCTGGACCGGTAGAAAATCCGCCTGACGGCCCATGGTGCCGGACGTTTCTTCGTACAGCCCCCAACTGGGCCAATTCAGGTCGATGCGGCTGTTGGGGACAAGTTCTCCCGGGCTGCTATCAGGGCCCGGCACGCCGTTTATCAGTCCGGCCCAGACCGAAATGATGGTTTCCCCCGCTGCGACACGGGCCCGCAGGGTATCGCGGTGGGTCGGCTTGATAAGCAGTTTGACGCCGATATCGGCCCAATCCTGTGCGATCAATTCCAAAACATCGACCTGTTCGCCTTGTTCGCCGGCGGTTTCCACTACTACCTGCAACAGGCGGCCATCGGACAGGTACCGTATGCCTTCGGAATTGCGTTTTTCCAGACCCAGTTCATCCAACAGGTCCGAGGCCTGATCCGGGTCGAATTGGGCCCAACGGGTACGATAATCATCCCTGTACAGCGGGCTTTCCGCCAGCACCGTGTTATTGCCCTCCTGCGCTAGGCCGAAGTACAAGAACTCATTGATGGTTCCTCTGTTAATCGCCAGACTAAGGGCACGGCGAAAACGGACGTCCCGTAACAAAGTGCGCCAGCCCGCGTCGGCGGCATTCAGATTGGGATAAAGGGCGATTTGGGCCCCACTGGCCATGCGCCACAACAATGTCTTGAAACCGTAGGCGGCCTCGCCATCGCGCAGAAAAGTGTAGTCGCTAAGAAACAGGCCCCGGGCCTGCAGGTGGGTTTCACCGGTGCCCGACTTCGCGGCGATCAAACTGGGCGCCACCACGGTCATGATCATCCGGTCAATATAAGGCAATTGCCGTCCCTCCCGGTCGACCCGGTGGAAATAGGGATTGCGCTCGGCGACGAAGCGGGTACTCGGCGGTGCGGTCCGCACCATCCACGGCTGCAAGGTAGGCTGATCGGGATTGGTAAACAGATACATGACGTCCCGGCGGTCATGCAGTACGGCCCAATTGCGCACCCTGGCGCGGGCCACCGCCGCGGCCAGCTTTTCGGCATCGGCGTAACGCGGGTTGAACTGCTTTAGATAGTGGGCTGGGCGATAGAGAAACAATGGCGAGGCGGAGGCCAGCCGCGGCAATAAAAATGGATTGGGCCGCGACCATGAATAGCGCACCGTGTAGCGGTCTATGACCTCGAAGCTGGGTGCTTCGCCATTTACCTCCAGCGCCAGAGGCAATCCCTTGGGCGAAAGGGTGGGACTGTTCGCCACCTCTTCCCACCAATAGCGGAAGTCCTCCGCCGTAAAGGGGTGCCCGTCCGACCATCTGTGGCCGGGACGTAGGTGAAGGGTGAAAATCCGGCCCTCTTCGACCGCTATCTCCTCCAGTATGTCAGGCCGAAGAGCAAGATCGGAGCCATAGCCCACCAGCCGCGCATAGCCATAGACCGCGAACAGTTTCACATCCTTTTGCTTGCGGATCAGGGTGCGTAATGTGCCGCCATGTCTGCCCAGGCTCTGGCCGGGACCATCGAGCGGCATGACGCGCGGCCGTTTCGGCAGGCGTTCCGGCAAGGGCGGCAGTTGCCCCGCCGCCACGGCCTGACGGAACATGGGCGTTTCCAATGTATCCGCCGTGGCCGGCAAGGCCAGCCAGAGCAACAGCGGCAACGCCGCCAACCAGCTCTTTTTCCCGCCGAATTTGCTGCGTAGTTCCATCGTTCAATCGGCCCTCATTCAGTCATCGAAACAGGGCCGCCATAGGTTAAGGCCCGCTACCGAACGGTTGCCACGTATTCCGAACTCAGGATAACATCGCTAACCTGGTGCCCCTGACCAACTTCGCTCAGGGATCGACCCGCGCAGTGGCGGCGCCGGTTACGACCACGTCGCCGTTTTGGTTGGTGGTGGTGAGCTTCACATCCACCAACATCTCGCCGCCCTCTTCCCTGATGGCCTCGATTTCCGCCTTGCCCGAAAGATCATCGCCCGGCCAAACCTGGTTGGTGAAGCGGACGCCATATTTTTTGATACTCTCGGGGCCGAACAGATTTGTCACAACTCGGCCGGTCATGCCCATGGTCAACATGCCATGGGCGAAAACACCCGGATATCCGGCCGCTTCGCGGCAATAAAGATCATCGGTATGCAGTGGATTGTAATCTCCCGACGCGCCGGCATACATCACCAGTTGGGTGCGCTTCAGATCTTCCACCAGGACCTCTTCAAAGGTATCACCAACGGATATTTCGCTTGCTTTGAGTGTCATGATAATACTCCTCAACCCTGATCCACGGGGCGTTCCGTCGTCACACCGACGCCTCTGGCGGTGCAGACGAGTTCGCCATTTTCATCCCGATATTCCGTGATGCGTTCGCTGAAGGTAAGTTTTCCGGCCCGTTTGCTTTCCTTGACCCAGCTGTCACCGTCCTTGACCGTGGCGTAAAGCACATCGCCGGGGCGCACGGGCCGCTCAAACTCAAAATGCTGTTCGGCATGCAGGCCCCCGGAAGACGTCGCTTTTCCGACCACGCCACTTGGCTCCTTGCCGGAGCCGAACCAGGCCTCGCCCGGCTTTGGCCGCAGGAAATAGTCCGGATTGAACTGGGCCAGCGACTGCAGGAAGGTGGGCGGCGCCACGATACCGCCGGCATCGGTTTGCTGTGCCTGTTCCGCATCATGGAATTCAGGAGAATAATCTCCGATGGACCGCGCAAACATCATGATGTGCGTCGCTTCAACAGGTATCTTGATCGCTTTTTCGTCTGTCATCGTTTCCCGCCATTACCTAATTTCTGGTTTCAGTACGACCTTGCCAATGGCCCGGCGCTCCGTGATCACGTCCAGGGCCTTGGTAAAGTCTAGCAGATCGTAGGTGCCGTGTACGAGGGGGGTCAAGCGGCCTTCTGCCTGCCATTGCAACATGGTCTGCATGGCCTCGCGCACGCGGCGGGTAATCCGTGGCGGGCGCGGCTGTTTGGCCCAACCGCCGTAGTAACCCCAATAGATGCCGTGGACCGAGATATTCTTGACCAGCAGGATATTCGCCGGAATCTGCGGTATGGTGCCGCCGGCGAAACCGATGGGGAAGATGCGCCCCTCGGGCGCAATGCAGCGCAGGGACTGGTCGAACACTTCGCCGCCCACCGGATCAAAGATGACATCGGCGCCCCGGCCCGCGGTCAGTTCCAGCACCTGCCGGCGAAAGTCGTGCTGGCGGTATTTGATCAAATGATCCGCGCCCAGGCTTTTGGCGGCGGCCAGTTTTTCACTATCGCCGGCAGTGGCAATCACGGTCGCGCCCAGGGCCTTGCCCAGGTCGACGGCGGCCAGGCCGCTGCCGCCGCCCGCGCCATGCACCAACAGGGTTTCGCCGGCCTGCATGCGGGCCTGCCAGACCAGACAGGCATAGGCGGTGGGGTAAATAGTGGGGAAGTTGGTGGCGGCGGCGAAATCCAGGCTGTCAGGAATGGGAAAGACGTTGTCGGCCTGGGCCACCGCCTGTTCGGCGAAGGCGCCGTGGGGCAGGCTGATCGCAACCCGCTGGCCCACCTGAAAGGCCGTCACATCGTCCGCGGTTTCCCGGACAACACCGGCTGCTTCAGTGCCGGGTATGAAGGGAACGGGAGGTGAATTCTGATGCCGGCCCGCAATGGCCAGAACATTGGCGAAACCGATCCCAGCGGCGGCGACATCAACCAATATCGTACCCGGCGCCAGGGGCGGCCCAGGCGCCGGAACGTCCTCGACCGCGAGGTTCTGGTACGGGCCATACTCCCGGCAAAAGACCGCCCGCATGGGCTAGATGGCATTCAGCGCGTCGGTCAGATCCTGCATCAGATCGGCGGGATCCTCCAGTCCCACGGAAAGCCGCACCATGCCATCGCCAATGCCCACCTTGGCGCGTTCTTCCGGGCCGACGGCCCGGTGGGTGGTTGTGGCGGGATGGGTTATCAGGCTCTTGGCATCGCCCAGGTTGTTGGAAATATCGACGATCCGCAGGCCGTTCGAAAAGCTGAAGGCCTCGCTTTTGCCGCCGCGCAGATCAAAGGTTATGACCGATCCGCCCGCGCTCATCTGTTTTTGCGCCAATTCACGCTGGGGGAAGCTTTCCAGGCCGGGATAAAGAACCCGCTCGATGGCATCATGGCCTTGCAGCATTTCGGCAATAATCTGGGTGCTGCGGCATTGTTCGCCCAGACGCAGTTCCATGGTTTCCAGACCTTTGAGCAGAACCCAGGCATTGAAGGCGCTCATGGCCGGGCCGGTATGGCGCAGGAACTGCATCAGGTGGTCATCGATGAATTCCCGGCTGGACAATACCGCGCCGCCCAGGATGCGGCCCTGGCCATCCATATGCTTGGTGCCGGAATAGACCACCACGTCGGCGCCGAACTCGTTCGGCCGTTGCAGGACCGGCGTGGAGAAGACGTTGTCCACCACCACCCGTGCGCCGACTTCATGAGCCAGTTCGGTGACCGCGCCGATATCGATCAGATCAAGGGTTGGATTGGACGGTGTTTCGAAAAACACACAGGTCGTGGTGCCGCGGATCGCGTCGCGCCATTGGTCCAGATCGGCACCGTCAACCAAGTCCACGTTGATGCCATAGCGGGGCAGCAACTGGGTCAGGATATAATGGCAGGAGCCGAACAGGGCGCGCGAGGCGACCACGTGATCGCCGCTTTGCAACTGGCACAGAAGGGCGGCGAATACGGCCGACATGCCCGACGCGGTTGCAAAACAGGCCTCCGAGCCGTCCAACTGGGCCAACCGTTCTTCGAACATGGCCACCGTGGGATTGCCATAGCGGGAATAGATGAAACCCGGGTCATCGCCCAGAAAACGTGCTTCGGCCTGTTCGGCATTGTCATAGACAAAGCCGGAATTTAGGTACAAGGCCTCGGAAGTTTCACCATGCGGCGAACGATCCAGTCCGCCACGTACAGCGCGGGTGCGTGGCCGCCAGCCCGCCGTTGCTTCATCTGATCGATCATCGCTCACAATCGCGTACTCCTAACCCATGAGGTTTGCCAAGGGGATCAGCCCTGGACCCAGGGCAGGCCAGCCATTTTCCAGCCGCCGACCGTGCCCCGATGGCCAGCGGAATCCTTGTCGCCTTCAAAGCCGCCGGCAACGTTGTAGCAATGTTTATAGCCAGCCGCCGTCAATAGTATGGCGGCATCACGGCTGCGCTGCCCCGAGCGGCAGAGCAGAAACACGGCTGTATCCTTTGCAACACCGGCCTGTTCCACCTCCTGCTGAAAGTTTGGATTGCGGTCCATGCTGGGGAATGCCTTCCATTCGCTGCGCTGCACCTGTTTGTCCAGACTGGAGAGATCAGGCAGACCGACAAAATTCCATTCCGCCGCCGTCCGCACATCGATCAATACGGCCTGCGCGTCTTCCGACAGGCGTTGCCAGGTTTCCGTGACGTCCACATCACCCGCATATTCCATAAAACGATCCCCCGATTAGCCGCAGGCGCCCGCTGACAGGTGAATCCCGCATCCATTCTTGTCCCGATCCGACCAGCGGACGCGCAGGCAACGTGCGTGTGTAGATGGCGGTTTCTACCTGATTTGGGCCCCAATTGGCCAGTGGATTCACGTTTGCCTGATTTCCCGTCATAGGGTCACGCCGTCAAGCGGCTAGTAGGCCCAGTTCGCCGCGCAGCCGGCCGGGGCCGCTGCCTCGCCGCGGTCTACGGCGCGCCGGCGCAAGGCCGGGATGGTCGCCGCACCGTCCAGCGCCGGCTGATACCAATGGGCGAACTCTGCCACTGCGTCCAGGATGCTTTCCGCCTGCCGCTTGGTATCGACGCTGAAACTGTCAAAGCCACAGCGCAGCATAAAGGTCAGTTGATCCCGCAGAACCTCGCCCACGGCCCGCAACTCGCCCTTGAAGCCGTGGCGCTGCCGCAACAGGCGGGCCTGGGAATAGGCCCTGCCATCGGTGAACCTGGCGAATTCAAGGGCGATCAGCGAAAACCGATGGAGATCGGCGGCGACGATATCGGGTGTCTGTCCCGGCGCCAGGCGCAGGCCGAGGGTGCCGCCAAGGGCTAGAATGGCATCCCTGTGTTGTCGCCATACCGCCAGGTTGACAATCACCGGGCCCAAGGCGGCGAGGGCTTGCACGTCGGCGAAATCGTCCGTGTCGTGCCAGGTATCTTCAACCAGCTTACCGTGCTTGATCAGGGGCATAGAGCTTCTCCTTAAAAGGGCCTGGGCCGATCCGTTGATAGGTATCAATGAATGGTTCGTCTGTTTCCCGTTGTTGCAGATAGACGTCGACGATGGTTTCCACCGCGTCGGCAATTTGCATTTCGTCGAAGGCCGGGCCGATGATGGCGCCAACGGCAGCGTTCTCGTCGGCGACGCCGCCCAGGGTGATCTGGTAAAACTCGGTGCCCTTCTTATCGACGCCCAGAATGCCAATGTTGGCCACGTGGTGGTGGGCGCAGGCGTTGATGCAGCCGGAAATGTTCAGACTTAGATCGCCAACCGCCCTTTCCCGCGCCAGATCCGCAAAGCGTTCGGAAATCCGCTGGGCGATGGGGATCGAGCGTGCGTTGGCCAGATTGCAATAATCCAGACCCGGGCAGGCGATAATGTCACTGATCCGGCCGGCATTGGCGGTGGCCAGACCCCAACTGTCCAGTGCCAGCCACAGGGCATGCAGATCCGCCTTTGGGATATCCGGCAGAATCAGGTTCTGTTTATAGCTGATCCGGATCTCGCCAAAGCCGTATTCTTCCGACAGATCCGCGACCGCATCCATCTGGGCTGCGCTGGCATCACCGGGAATGCCGCCATGGGGCTTCAACGAGATTGTCGCGATGGCATAGCCAGCTCGTTTATGCGGGTGCACATTGCTCTCCACCCAGGCGGCGAAGCGTGCGTCGGCGTCGATTGCGCCATCCAAAGCCGGACAGTCCGCGGACAAATCTTCGTAGGGCGGTGGCGCAAAATAGGCGGCAATACGGTCCCGCTCCGCGGCCGGCAGATCCAGCGCGCCGTCACGGATGTGCCGCCATTCCGCCTCGACCATTTCCGCGAAGGCCTCGACGCCAACGCCTTGCACCAGGATTTTGATCCGCGCCTTGTAGATATTATCGCGCCGGCCAAGCTGGTTATAGACCCGCAGGATCGCCTCCAGGTAGGACAACAGGTGATCCACCGGCAGGAAGGAACGAATGGTCTTGGCCATGATCGGGGTGCGCCCCTGGCCACCGCCCACCATCACTTCAAAGCCCGGCGTACCGGTATCGTCGCGATGCATGCGCAGGCCGATATCGTGGCCACGGGTGACGGCGCGGTCATTGGGTGCCCCGGTCACGGCAATCTTGAACTTGCGCGGCAGAAAGGAAAATTCCGGATGCAGAGTGGACCATTGCCGGATGATTTCAGCATAGACACGGGGATCGTCGATCTCGTCCGCGGCGACGCCTGCCAGGGGATCGGCGGTGGTATTGCGGATGCAGTTGCCGGATGTCTGGATGGCGTGCATCTCCACCTCGCCAAGCTCGGCGAGAATATCCGGCACCTCACCCAGCTTTGGCCAGTTGTATTGAATATTCTGGCGCGTGGTGAAATGGCCATAACCACGATCATAAGAGCGGGCAATGTGGGCCAGCTTGCGCAATTGCAAGGCTGACAGGGTGCCGTAAGGAATGGCGACCCGCAGCATGTAGGCATGCAATTGCAGGTACAGGCCATTCATCAGGCGCAAGGGCTTGAACTCATCCTCGCTCAATTCTCCCGATACGCGGCGCGCCACCTGCGCGCGAAACTGGGCCACCCGCTCCGTCACGAAAGCGTGGTCGAATTCGTCATAGCGATACATGGGTTTATTCCCGGGGCTTACTTCGGTTCAGATCCGTACCCACGCTGGGTCCTGTGGTGCGAATGATCTCGCGCCGGCCCAACGGGACGGGATGGCCGTCTTGGCGGGCGATCTTGAACAGGTATGGGCCGACGATCTGGCCGCTCTCGGCATGCTGCCGGGCCTGTGCGATCAGGGCTTCGGCCATGCCCGGATCGTCCGCCGATTGGCAATCTCTGATCCGCTCCGACCATTGGCCCTGAGCGGTGAGATAGACGACCATACCGTCGGATAATCGGTTGGCAGTAATGGCTTGAATGGAATTCGTGGGCATGAGTAGTGCTTCCTGTTGTGGCCTGACCAAGGGCCCACGGAGCACTTCCCCGTGGCGCTTTAGCAATTTTTGACGCGGTTGCAAGCTGCCCAATCAAATTTCCGCGTGTCCGTCGGGGTGGACCAAGCCAGCTTCAGAGGTACTGCGGCACATCACCTTGGCTGCTGGTTCCAGCCCGACTTCGCCTATTGGCCCTGAAGTTCCAGCTATATTTACGCAAAAGGCCGTGGTTGTCAATATTTCACACAGAATAAAATTAATAAAAATATAGCACACAAATTAATTGTATAAAATGACCTACGGGTGGCGTGCGTCCAGATGATGCGACAGAGGATGTAGCGGCGGACGACGAAAAGCGGTTAGGATACGGCCATGCGCGTCTTGCTTGCTATTGCCATACTAAGTTTATTGTCGGCTCGCCCGGGCACGCCAGCTCACGCGGCCTCGGTCCTGGCCGATCCGGCCGGTGCGGTGGAGGTAATCGATGGTGATACTTTGCTGGTCGGCGGACAGCGGGTCCGCCTTTATGGCATAGACGCACCCGAGACCGGACAGTATTGCGCCACGAAACACCAGAAGCCATTCGATTGCGGCCGCGTGGCGGCCCGGAGCTTGCGGTTGTTTCTGGGCGGCACCGAAGTGCGCTGCAAAGCACGCAGTCGGATGCCGGACGGCACGGTCGTGGCCCAGTGCTTCGCCGGGCGCAATGATCTGGCGGCCCAGATGGTCGTGGTGGGCTGGGCATTGGCGGATCCGGACACCGGCGATGATTACCGGCGCGCTGAATTGGCGGCCCGGGCGACCAGGGAAGGATTATTCAAGGGCAGCCTTTTGCCGCCGTGGGAATGGCGTGCCGGCAAGCGCGAAATCGCGCCTGGATTGCCTTGGAAGGGCGCCACTAAGGACGACTAAAATTCTCCCTTGCTCCGCGGTCCGGGATTCCCAGCTCAAGAGGGGCTATGCGGCACCGGCAAACCGCGACCGTCAACTTTCATGTGTTTGCCAAAGGCATGAACACAACCCAGTCCATCCGGCATCATTTCTACCAGGGTCCAGGTGCCCCGGCGCGAGACGAACAGTTCGACCTGGTTGCCATTGTCCAGTTCTGCCTGGGCCATACGGCCCTCGCCATAGGCGCGGTCCAGATAATTACGCAAAGTATCGCGGGCCAGGCAGCTTACATCCATGATATCCGGCACGGTTACGGCCGGGGCCCGGTCGACGGCGGCAATGGTAAAGGGCAGTGCGAGTGCGGCGCTTAGGGCCAGGTTCTTTAAAGACATGATCATGCTTTCTTTTGCCGCCTAATTTGGGCAACGAACACCGGGCGGCTTCGCTTCTCTTCAGGTAAGCGTCAGCGGATCTAATTGAAAGTCACTAGTCTTCAATTGGCCGTGAGCGCCTGAAAGGCAAGAAACAGGGCGATCGCGGCGGTGGCCGAGACATTCAGGCTTTCCATGCCCGGCGCCATGGGCAGATGCACCAGGCTGTCACAGTTGCGCTGGGTTAGCGGCCGCAGACCGTCACCCTCGGCGCCGAGGACCAGGGCGACCCGGCCGGTCAGGGACATATTTGACAGGGCCTCGCCTTCACCTGCCGCCAGACCGTGACGCCAAAAGCCCATGGTCGCCAGTTGCTCCAGGGCGCGGGACAAATTGTTGACCCGCACCAGCGGGATGGTTTCCAGGGCGCCGCTGGCGGCCTTGGCCAGGGCGCCGCCCTCTGGCGGTGCGTTGCGGTCCTGCATGACCACGCCCAGGGCGCCAAAGGCCGCCGCGGAACGTAAAATCGCCCCAACGTTGCGCGGGTCGCTGATTTGATCCAATACAAGGACGACGCCATTGCCGTCTGCCTCCGATACCAGCGTATCCAATTCGCGGTTACCCAGCGGCACGACCAGCGCCGCGATGCCCTGATGCACCGCATCCGCCGCCAACAACTCTTCCAGGGCGCGGCGGTCGACGATTTCCTGCTTTGGTGCATGACCCGGCGGGGGCGGGTTGGTGTCGGCCGTACACAGCAGCCGCATTATCTGCCGGTCCGGGTTGTCGCAGGCAGCCATCACGGCATGCTGGCCATAAATCCAATAGGGCTCCCGCTGGCTACGGCCGCGCCGGGCGGTCGGACGATCCGGCCGGCCCTCGGACCAGGCTTCATGCCGGTCGGATCCACGGCCGCCGCGGGGGGAGCCGTGGCGTCCCCCGTATCGTCCACCTGATCGCTTGCGCCCTGACATGGGACCGCATATAAAGCCGCGCTTGCGGTAATGCAATCGTAACCAGCCCTTTAACGCCAATCCAATAGGGGCGAATGCGAAACCATTGCTGTACAGGAATTTCGGCCTTTTTTGGCATTGACTTGCGATGACGAAAGGTACATATCAGCGCACCGTCGGGCGCGGCGGTTTGGCGTGTGCGGAGGGGTGCCTGAGTGGTTAAAAGGGATGGGCTGTAAACCCATTGGCTATGCCTACGTTGGTTCGAATCCAACCCCCTCCACCACTTGTCTGGTAAACCGGGTTACTCGCCGATGATTGGCTAGGTTTGCTGACTTTGCCGGTATCGGGTACTGGCCGATGCCAGGCGAGGGAGTTCGAGGGTGTAGCTCAGCGGGTGTAGCTCAGTGGTAGAGCCCCAGCCTTCCAAGCTGGTTACGCGGGTTCGATCCCCGCCACCCGCTCCAGCCTGGCAGGGCAGAGAAAAGTGGCCGGGTGCTGGGTAAGGGCGGCGTTGGGCGAACATTTAGAGTGTCTTGTGTGATAGGTCGGTTGAACAGAAGAGACGGGCGGAGATAAGCGAATGGGAAAAGCGAAATTTGAGCGTACGAAGCCGCATTGCAACGTTGGCACGATTGGCCATGTTGACCACGGCAAGACGACTCTGACGGCTGCGATTACGAAGATTCTGGCGGAATCGGGTGGTGCTGAATTCACC
>JAJFGG010000139.1 GCA_021776235.1 Alphaproteobacteria bacterium
GGACCTATGAAGAGAGATCCTGGCTGCCCCATGGCAGCAGCGGCGATGGCCCGCCCGGGGAACAGCCGGTGTTTTTGACGGTGGAGGATGAAAACCCCAACGGTGCCGATGTTCTGGTTGCCGTCGATGGCCGGGCGCCGGCCATGGCCGGCGCTTTTGCGAGGGTCATCGATATGTTCGATGGCCGGGACGAGGCCATGGTCGCCGCCGCCCGGCAACGCTGGCGCGGCTATCTGGATCAGGGCCTCGAGCTGACCTACTGGCAACAGACGGAAAATGGCGGATGGGAGAAAAAGCAATAATCGCCGTCCGGAAACCGGCCAACCGATACGGCGTCGCCCTTGTATGGTTGCTGGCCGCGGGTCTATGATGCCGACCCAATTCTTGGGTGAAAGGTGCATGGCATGTTGTGTCGGGCCTTGCTGACGGCCCTGTTGCCGATCGCTATGGCAAGCGGGGTTTTGGCGCAGAATGCCATCGGCGGCGCAACCATCAATTCCTACCGCGCCAGCCCATACGCCGCCAAGTCGTTCTCACGTTCGTTCGGCGCCGGGCGCCCGTTCGTCCCCAATGGTCCAAACAATCGCTCCGGCGTTTACGGGACCCTGCAGGGCAGTCGCGGTGCGGGCAGCCCCCCTGCCGTCAACGCCCCGCCACTGTATGATCGCCTGGGCAATTATTTGGGCCGCCCTGGCGCGGGCACTGATGGCTCGAACCAGGCCTCCGATCGCATCGGGCCCCGGGCAAGTCCCTACGCCCCGGACAGCATCAGCAAGAAATACGGCCGGCCGCGGCCAATTGAACCATACAGTCCGACCAGGCCGTTTGGCACCAGCATCCGGGTTTACGGCCGGCGTTAGAGCATTTCTAGACCATTTTCGAGATTGACTTACCCGCCCGCTCCCCCTCCCGACCACCCATTGATCATAATCCTGTGGGTGGTCGGGAGGGGGAGCGGGTGGCACGGCGACTCGATGAATATCGAAAATAGTCTAGCTTTGCTCTGCCCGCTTGCCCCGTCCTTGCCATTTATCGATGACTGCGCCAACGACGCCCTTGGGCAGAAAGATGATGAAGAGAATCAACATGATGCCATAGACCAACAAAGGCACGCCGGCGGCGTTGAAGCAGATTTTGTCGGTCAGGCAAATCGCTTCCGTGCCGATCCAGATACGCAACACCTCGGCCAGCAGTATGGTTATCACGGCGCCTATGGTCGGGCCCAGCATGCTGTAAATTCCGCCCACGACAACCGCGAATACGATCTGCAACGAGATTCCGACGCCGCCGATCGTGTCCGGCGAGATGAACATCTGGTACTGGCAGTACATGGCGCCGGCGAAAGCCGTCATGACCGCGCTCAACACCGTTACCTTCAATTTCTCCTTCGTGACCTGAACCCCCACCGCGGCGGCGGCATCCTCATCTTCCCAGATCGCCTCCAGGGCGTAGCGCGACATTGATCGGTCGACCAGGCGCCAAATCACGAGGCCGACCATCCAGAAAAACAACGCGACATAATAGAACATCATTCGGTCATCGGACTGAAATGCCACGATGGACCAGCCGTCGCCAAAGCGCTCTGGCGTATAGCCCAACGAGCCGCCGGTGGTGTCGCGGGTGGCTATAATGATCTGCCGCACAACTTCCGACAGCGCCAGGGTTACCAGGGCGAAGTAATGTCCAATGATGCGAAAGCGGAAACAGGGGTAGCCGATCAAGACCGCCAAACCGGCGGCGCAGGCCATCGCGACGGGAATGCCGATCCACGGCGTCAAGCCGACCTCGTTCCACAACAGCGCCGTAACATAGCCGCCGACAGCCATGAAGGCCCCATGTCCCAGGGAAACCAAGCCAAAGCGGCCCATGACCGACCAGCCGGTGTAGGCGAACGACCAAATCAGGATGACAATGACCAGATGCAGGGGATAGGGACCTATCCCAAGAAAGGGCAGGGCCACCAGAACGGCGGCAACGATCGCGACTAGAAGTTTGCTATTCATGACTTCCTCGCGAACAACCCTTCGGGACGTATGAACATGGCGGCGATGAAGAAGCCGAAGGCGAGCACATAGCCCCATTCAAGTTCCGCGAAATAGCCGCCAATGGTGATCAGTTCGCTAAAGACGAAGGCCGCCAGAAATCCGCCAACCATGTTACCGAGTCCGCCCATGACGCAAACCATGAAGGTTATCGGCCCGAAACTGAGGCCGATGAAGGGATGAACGTCATATTGCATTGCCAGCAAGGCGGCGGCCAGTCCGGCCAGGCCGCCGCCGATCGCCGATGTCAGCAAGTAAAGCTTCTTGGTGTTGACGCCCATCAGGACCATGATTTCGCGGTCCTGGCTGATCGCCCGGATGGCGGCGCCCAGATAACTGCGCGAGAGAAACTGAAAAAGCACGATGACAACGCCGGCAGCGATCGCGAACGACAGCAGCCGGGTCCAGGACAGATAAATGTCTTCGCTAAGCGCCAGGCTGCCGAGGCTGACGCCCAGGTTCCGGAATTCAATGCCGAAGGCGACCATGGCCAGGCCTTGAAAGAAAAACAACAGACCGCCGGTCGCCAAAAGCTGGTTGATGGGCGCGGCATCCAACAGATAGCCAATTACCAGCCGATGGGTCAGCCAGCCCAGCAGGGCGGTGACGCCAACCCCGCCGGCCGCCGCGGCAATCAATGGCATGCCGCCATCCACATGCAGAAAATAGATCGTATACATGCCCAGCATGATAATTTCGGCATAGCAGATCCAAACCACGTCGATGACGCCGAAAATCAGGTTCAACCCCAGCGACAACAGAGCCAGAACGCCGCCCAGAAGAAGCCCGTTGATCAACGTTTCGACAAAGAAAATGCTGAATAACGCTTCGGTGAATTCCGCCATTGTTTCGACTCACATACCCATGAATGATTTTTGAATTTCCGGGCTTTGCAGCAACTCGTCGGCCGTGCCTTCCATATGCAGGCTGCCCGATTCCAGCACGTAGGCGCGGTCGACCACGCGCAGAACCTGTTTGACGTTCTGTTCGACGATCAATACCGTCAGGCCCTCCGCCCGGATCCGGTCAATCAGTTCGAAGACCTGCTGCACGATGACCGGCGCCAGACCGGCCGAAGGTTCGTCCATCAACAGGATCTTCGGGTCTGACATCAAAGCGCGGCCGATCGCGCACATTTGCTGCTCACCGCCCGATAGGGTGCCGGCCAGTTGGTCGCGGCGTTCCTGCATGCGGGGAAAAAGTTCATAGACAAAGCGCTTGCGCTCCTCGAACCGGGCCCGGAACTTCGGCAAATAGCAGCCCATGCGCAGATTGTCCTCGACGCTCATGCGGGGAAACAGGCGCCTGTTTTCCGGTACGTGCGCCACGCCCATGCCGACGATTTCATAGGGCGGGGCATCAAGGACGGAAGTGCCTTCCATTTCAATGCTTCCCGCCACGGCCGGAATGAGGCCGGAGATGACCCGCATCAAGGTCGATTTGCCGGCGCCGTTAGGTCCGATCACGGCCACGGCCTCGCCCGCGTTTACATCCAACGAGACGTCGAACAGGGCCTGAAAATCGCCATAACCGGCATTTACGTGTCTAAGGGTCAGCATTACGCTGCAATCCTTGCAATAGGAATTATTCAGGAACGGTTGGCTGCCGAGGCCGTCTCTTCCGCATCGCTGCCAAGATAGACTTCAATGACCTTGGGATTGGTCGCCACTTCATTGGGGCCGCCATCGGCAATCTTCTCGCCATGATCCAAAACCATGACGCGATCAACGACCCGCATCAGGACGCCCATGATATGTTCGACCCAGATGATGGTGACGCCCAGTTCCTCGCGAATGTTCCGCAACATATCCGCGGCCTGGTCCATCTCATCGTGGTCCAGTCCGCCCAGACTTTCGTCCGCCAGCAGCAACGTGGGTTTGGTCGCCAGGGCCTTTGCCAGTTCCAGCTTTTTCAAGCCGGCCGCGCCCAGGGTGTCGACCGAGGCGGCCTCATCGCTGGGCAGCCCGACCAGGCGCAGGGCATCTTTCGCGCTTTTCCATGCATCTTCCCGGGATACCGCGCCGGCCTGGCCGTAGTAGCCGGCCAGCGCGGCATTCTCGAGAATTGTCAGGCGGCGGATCGGGCGCGGGATCTGAAAGGTCCGGCCCACCCCCATCAGACAAATGCGTGGTGGCGGCGCACCGGCGATTTCCTGGCCTAGCAAACGGATCGAGCCATTGTTCGGTTTCAACACGCCCGAAAGCATATTGAAAATCGTACTCTTGCCCGATCCGTTCGGTCCGATCAGACCCAGGATCTCGCCCTTTTCGAGGGAGAAGTCCACATTATCAACCGCCGTGAAGCCACCAAAATGCTTCGACAGACCTTCAACCTCAAGCATGATCAAACGCGCCTGACCAACGCCTCTCAAGCAACAACCTACTTCGCATAGGGCGAAGACTTCGGCAGCGGCAGAACCGGATCGATGGTCTGCAGCGCCTTCGGCCAGGCAATATAAACCTTGCGCTTGACGTACTGCATGACGACGGGCGAGGCGCGGGTGTTCTGCCCCATCATATCGGATTCGCCGGCCTTGGGAAATTTGACGCCAAAGCCCAAAAGCGTACCGCCTTCCGCAATGTCCGTTTCCATGGCTGCCTTGCGCAGAGACTCGGCATCGATGCCGCCGTATTTCTTGATCGCCCGCGGCAGCACATCGGTAAAGAATACATGCGCGTTCGAGGCGGCCATGCCGACGTGGGCCGATTTCACCTTCACGTCCGGTTTGGCTTTCTCGTACTCGGCCCCAACTTTGGCGGTGACCTCCGGCAAACTGGCGGCCAGGGATTTGGGATCCAGCAACCAAATGGAAACCGGATCAACGTTGTAGATATGATCAACGTCGTTGCCGAGCGCGTCATACAGTTTGTCCGCCACGCCGTAACCGGCGCCATGGCCGATCAGGGCCTTGAAACGCAGGCCTTGTTCCTTGGCCTGGCGCAGGAACAGCGTGATGTCCGGATTGTAACCGGTGTGCAGGATCACGTCGGGGCGCTTGCGCTTCAGCTTGGTGACCAGGGAAGACAGGTCGGGCGCGGTGGCCGAATAACCTTCCTTCAGCACTAGGTTCATGCCGAGCTTTTTGGCCGCCCCGGCATTGCCGCCGGCCACGCCGGACCCATATGGGCCGTCCTCGTGGATGATCGCCACGCGCAGATCCTTCGGCGCAATACCCATTTTTGCCTGAGAGTTGGCATTCAGAAAATCGACCGACAGTTCGCCGAACATGGCGCCATGCACCTGCGGGCGGAATACGTACTTCAGGTTCCGGTCTTTCAGAACCGCCGGCGAGATGCAGGTCGTGATCCACATGAATTTCTTCAGGGAATCCACTTTGGCCGCCACCGGCACGCACTGTGCGCTGGAATAAAAGCCGAGCAGCATATCGACTTTTTCCTGTTCGATCAGGCGCACAGCCTCGTTGATCGCGACTTCGGGCTTGGATTGCGCATCGGCATAGATCGGTTCGATCATATAACCTTCGACACCGCCTTTTGCATTGATGTAGTCGATCATGATCTTGGCGCCCAGCGCCTGCAGATCGGAACCACCGCCGGCCAAGGGGCCGGTATAGTCGTAGATCACGCCGATTTTGATCTTCTTGTCGGCAGCCTGGGCCCCGAAACCCATTGCCAATGCGACACATATGGTTGCAAGGCCAATAAAAAATCGCCGGGTATTGCGAAAGTCGCTCATGGCTATCCTCCCAAATAAGAGCAATTTTTGATTGCCACAAGCCTCGGTCGCTGGGCGCTGCATTGTCAAGCTTTCTTTAACCATAACCGAATTCCGCCAATTTTCTGATCTCCGCTACAGCTCACCGCGTGACGCCAACGCTTTGCCTGCGGACTTGCCTTTAGTCTTGGCGGCGCAGATCATTAAGTCGCCTATTAGGAAGTTTTCAATGGTCCCGGGGGAGGGGAAGTTGCAGAAAATCACGGTTTATACGGCGCGGTGCATCCATACCATGGATCCGGGCCGGCCTACGGCCAGCGCAATTGCCGTGTCAGAAGGGCGCATTGTCTCGGTTGGCAGCCTGACCTCGATGCAGCCCTGGCTGCGGCGTTTCGCGCACGAGATTGACACCCGCTTCGCTGACGATGTCCTGCTGCCCGGCTTTATCGACCCCCATACCCATCTGCGCATGTCCGGCACCTTCATGGGCCTGCATTATGTCGGGCCGATCACCTCGCAAGGACCGGCGGGTCCGATCGCCGGCCTGCCCGACCGCGAGGCCGCGCTGGCCCGACTACAGGCATTGGTGGATGAGCAGAACGATCCTGACATTCCGGTTATCACCTGGGGCTATGACCCGGGCATGCAGGGCGGTCATCTGGATCGCGACATGCTGGACCGGATTTCCGATCGCGTGCCGATTTGGGTGCTCTCCTACGCGCCGCATATCGTTTACACCAACAGCCCAATGCTGGAGATGACCGGCGTTACCCAGGACACCGAAGCCCATGGCATCGGCCGCTACGGCGATGGCCGGTTGAACGGCTGGTTCATCGAAAGCCCGGCGGTCGCAATGGCCTTCCGGCCGGTACGGCAGCAGGTTTACCGCCCCGGTTTCGGCCGCGAGGCGCTCTACCGTCAGGGCCAGGTGGCGGTGCGCAACGGCATCACCACGGTGGCGGATCTGTTGTTCGGTTCCGAATCTTTTGAAACCGAATGGGCCGATCACCATCAGGCAGCCACGGATCCGGCCTTTCCATTGCGGATGCTGCTGATACCGCAGGAAAGCCGCCTTGCCGAAAAATTTGGCGGCGGCCGTTTCGACTACCTCAAGCGCATGCGCGCCCAGGGCAACGATAAACTGGCGGTGCATGGGGTGAAATTCGTCAATGACGGCTCCTACCCCTCGATGACCCTGCGCTTGAACTTCCCCGGTTATTTGGATGGCGAGGTCGGCCTGCGCGGCGGCACCCCCTGGGAAGACATGGTAGATTGCATGTTGCCCTATTGGCAGGCCGGCATTCAGATCCATTCCCATGCCAATGGTGATGAGACCGTGGATATGACCCTGGATACCCTGGCTGAATTGCAGCGCCGGCAGCCGCGCTTCGATCATCGTTTCACCATCGAACATTATTGCATTTCCACCGTTGCCCAGGGCCGTCGCCTGGCGGCGCTGGGGGGACTGGCCAGCGTCAATCCGTATTTTGTGCACTACCGCGCCCTCATTCATGCCGACAGCGGTTTCGGACCGGACCGGGCCGAGGCCACGGCGCGCCTGGGTACCCTGGCCGAGGCGGGGGTGACCTTTGCCCTGCATTCGGATTTCAATCTGGTGGTCGGTCCCATGGCGCCCCTGACGGCGGCCTGGGTGGCGGTGAACCGGATTGCCGCCGACGATGCCACCGTGATGGCGCCGGGCGAGCGGATCTCGGTCGACCGGGCCTTGCGGGCGGTGACCGTAGATGCCGCCTTTGTCCTGCGCCGGGACCACGAGATCGGCAGCCTGGAAGTGGGCAAGCGGGCCGACATGGCGATCCTGGGCGACGACCCCTATACCGTCGCGCCGGCACGGCTGCGCGATGTTCCGGTCAAGGGCACCCTGTTGGGTGGCGTGCCGAACCTGGCGCAGCCATGAACGATGGGGCGCAGATGCGCCGTTTGGTGGCGGAATGGGAGTTGCTGGTGTCCAGCCTGCAGGCGCCGTCCACCTCGCCGCCGCAGGCCATGCCGGCGCGGGTTGGGGTCACTTTGCTGACCGGTTTCCTGGGCGCCGGCAAGACCAGTCTGTTGCGGCATTTGCTGCAAGGCGCCCATGGCCTGAAACTGGCTGCGGTGGTGAACGATATCGGCGCCGTCAATATTGATGCGGCCATGATCCGGGGCGGCGGCGATGCGGTCATCGAGCTGACCAATGGCTGTAGCTGTTGCGCCCTGGGGGCGGAGCTGGGCCGCACGCTTGCGGGCCTGACCGGCCAGGACCCGGCGCCCGACGCCATCGTGATTGAGGCCAGCGGCATTGCCGATCCGGCTGCCATGGCAGTGCTCGTCGCGGGCAGCGAGGGGGCCCGTCTGGATGGCATCGTGGCCGTGGCCGATGCCGCCGCCATGGCGCACTGGCTGGAAAATCCGGCCACGGCCGGGCTGTTCCAACGGCAACTGGAGGCGGCCCATCTGGTTTTTCTGAACAAGACGGATCTGATCGATGCAACCGAGCTCGAGGCCTGCAAGCGAAGATTGGCGGCCCTGGCGCCCGGCCGCCCGGTCATTGCCGGGGCCGGGGGGCGTCTGGCGGCCTCGGTGGCGTTGGGCGCCGGCCTCAAAGGCGCCCGGGTCGAACCGACACAAAGGGCCCATGACCTGGACGGCTTTGCCACCCGCACCATAATGTTGCCCGGCCCGATTGACCGGGACCGGCTTTTACGTTTCCTGGCAACGCCGCCGCCGGGCCTGCTCCGGGTCAAGGGCTTTGTGGCAACCCGCGAGGCGCCCGGCCGCTTCTGGTTGGTGCAGGCGGTCGGCCGCCTGTGGCATCTGGAACCCTGGTTGGAGAATCCCAAGCCTGACAATCCGGCCGCCGCTTCGCAGCGCCCAGAGCCAGGCCTGGTGTTGATCGGCCTGGCCGGGTCGCCGGCCCTGCGGCAGATCCCCGATTTCGGTTAAGCTGCGCCGGCCTGATGCGGACGACGCCGTGTCACCGTAACCCAAACAACCAGATTTATCGGCACCCAGGGGCAGTGCCAGCTCTCAGTTCAAGCCGTACAGACGCGCCACGTTGTCGCGGGTGAATTTGCGCCGGACGGCAGGCGGGAAGCCGGAAAGATTCCGGTCCAGGGTTTTCTGGGATTCCGGCCACAGGCAGTCAGGATGCGGATAGTCGGCGCCCCAGATGATGTTGTCCTCGCCGATCAGCGGCACGATCGACTCCAGGTATTGGTCCTGCTGGTAGGTCACGAAACCCTGGCGGCGGAAATAGTCGCTCGGCTTCATCTTGAAGCCAAGGCTGCGGGCCCGGTCGTGGTATTCGGTGTCGAGCCGGTCGAACACATAGGGCAGCCAAGTGACACCGGACTCGCCAAGCACGAAGTTGAAGTCCGGGTACCTCTCGCAGGCACCGGAGGCCAGCAGCGAAACCAGCACTTCCATGGTGTCGAGCTGGAATAGCGCCGAGCGCACCAGCCGGTATTCGGTGAGATATTCTTTCTCCATCTCCGGCGTATCAGGCGCCCGCAGCGCCTTGAAACCGGTCGAATGGAAGGAGATCGGGAAATTGCATTCCGCCGCGGCCGCCCACAGCGCATCCCAGTCGTGATGCCAGAGCGGCAGCGACATCCCCTTGAAGGCAAGATCGCCGCCCCGCAGGCCAAGCTTGGCGCAGCGCCGCACCTCGGCCGCCGCGGCCTTTGGATCACGGTTCGGCACGATGGCCAGCGGGAATACCCGGTTTGGGTCCGCTTGCCTGGCGAAGTCCGCGACCCAGTCGTTGTAGACATGGTCGGCCCAGGTACACATCTCATTATCGCCGAGCATTTCGTTGATCATCAGACAGCCGTAAACGATCTCGGCATCAAGCCCGTCCCGGTCGAGATCGGCGACCCGAAGTTCGGGTGTGGTGGGTCTGGGTCTGGCGCCACGCCGATTGTCCCATTCAAATCCGACCTCTTTCATCTCGTCAATGTGGCCGAAAGCGCCCTGCTGGTACTTCAGAAAGCCGGGCCCGACACCGTTCCACATACCCTTTTCCTGGCCGTCGATGATCCAGTGCAGACCGTCATCGCGTTCCTCGCAGCGGGGCACCGACGCCTTCCACTTCGCAGGCGCCGCGTCCGACCACAGCTCGGGCGGGCAGTAGGTCAGGTCGATGTGGTTGTCGCCTGATATCAATTCATAGGACATGGCTGGTATCTCCCTCGTCGGTTCCGAGGGATTTTCCGTCAGATATCTCTAAACGGCAAGGATTCCCTGCGTCATGTCGAAAGTCTATTGGTTTGGGTGAGGCGAACCATGGGTGCGGAAGACAGAGTGCGTGCTGCCCCTAAGGGCGAAATTGTCCCTATGTACGGCGCCTCACGGCATGGAATTCATAGGTTCGATAAATAGGCCTTCCAGCCGCGACAAGCAGTATTGCGACGGCCTTTCAAGTGTGCTCCGCTGAAGTATTGTCGTCGATCGGGACGGCTTCGGAGGAACGCCGGTGCACAGGACGCGGTTGAGTTTTGGAGAGAGGCTAATTGCCAATTTCAAGCAAGAAGGCGTCGAGGCGATATTCTCGCAAGGTGATCTTTCCATGAAAGACATCCAACTTCATGCCGAGAAGCAAGGCCTGAAGGTGGTGGGTCCCCGGCATGAGGCATCCGCAATTTTTATGGCGATGGGCTATCACGCCCTGACTGGTCAGGTTCAAGTCGCTATTGGGGCACCGGGACCAGGACAGGCCAATCTTCTGCCGGCCGCGATCGCGGCCGCGCAGGAACATGTTCCGGTGATTATACTTGGCGCCCGGCGTCAACACGCGGTTGATACCGCCGTGCGGCGGGGGCGTTGGCTATATGCCTCCCTACTTCCCGCCTTTAAGGATATTTGCAAGTTTGCCGCCAAACTTGACCAACTTAGCCATCTTGATGAAGTGGTACATGAAGCCTTTCGCCAGGCACTGACCGGTACGCCGGGACCGGTGTACATTGAATATGACGCGCAACTTAACGAACAGGAAGCGGATTTCCGAACCCTGGTAACGCCCGCACGTTACCGTGTGCCGGGGCAGCCGGCACCGCAGGTTGCGATTGAAAGCGCTGTCGCGATGCTACGCGCGGCCCGAATGCCATTGTTGCTGGCTGGCGAAGGGGTCCAGAGATCGAGGGCTCAAAGCGCCTTCGTTGAACTGGCGCGTCAGCTGAAATGTCCGGTCCTAACGACACTGGGTGGTGCTGGCGCCTTTCCGGAAACCGAGCCGCAGTGGTTGCGCTATATGAGCAAGGCAGGTGGCGAAGCAATCGCCGCGGCGGATCTCATGCTGGCTGTCGGTACTTGTTTGCCCGAGACCTTGAACTATGGCCGTCTGCAGAATTTTTCGATCAACGATGAGACGCGGCAATTAATCCTTATGGAGCCCGATGCCGCTGCCGTCGGGGTGAACCGTCCGGTGGATCTGGCACTTATCGGACAAACTGATTTGGTGCTGGCGCAATTACGCGATGCATTGAATGAAGGCTCTCCGTTCGAAGAAAACCCGGACCTGAAAATCTGGCGAAATTCTTTCGAGACGGAAAACCGGGGACTTGGCGATGACCTGCCGAACACAAACCGTCTGCATCCCGGGCATTTGATGATCGAGGCACGAAACGCCGTGCCCAATGACGCTGTCATTGTCGTCGATGGCGGGCTGACCATGCTCTATCAATATGCCTTTTTCGAGAAGCGATCGAGCGAGTTTGTCTATACGGCCAACTTCGGCCACCTCGGCTCGGGACTTGGACTGGCTATCGGCGCGCAACTGGCGGCGGGGCGTGAACAGCCGGTTTGTTTGATTACGGGCGATGGCGCCCTTGGTTTCCACATCATGGACTTTGAAACGGCGGTGCGCCACGACCTTCCGATCGTCGTCGTCCTTAACGACGATCAGGCGCTCGGCGCAGAGATGGCGCAACACATGCAACATATCGGGCATGAAATCCAAGTTACCTTCAGTCCCGTAAATTACGCCGCCATGGCTGACGCGATGGGAGGCTTCGGCATTCGAGTGGAACGGCGGGAGGACATTGTACCGGCAATTGCAGAAGCGTTCGCGCTCAAGAAGCCGGCGATCGTCCAGATATCCACCGACCAGGACGCGTCCTATACATTTCCTGTACCCTATGTCAGCGAACTTGCCGGTTGGAAGCAGGCCGATGTTCTGGGCCGCCATCAAATGACTCACAATAGCCCCGACATACTCAAGAAGGGCGGCTAAACCGCATGATCTTAGATTGACAGGCCGGTCTCCGGTACTGGTTACCGCTTCGTTGTCAGCGGGCCTGGTGCTTGGTCAACTGGCCATAATGGCGATCCCCGCTCTCTCCGTAGATTTGGCGGTTTTATGGGAGCTGGACGCGTCACAGATTGGCTGGCTCGGCGGCATTTACTTCGCCGGCTATGCCTTGGCATTACCTTTCCTGACTGGTGCCGCAAACCGGGCGGATGGACGCGTTGTCTATCTCGTCGCGGCACTGATCAGCGCGACCGCTTCGTTCAGCGTCGCATTGTTTGCGGACGGCTTCTGGTTGGCGTTGGTGTTACGATTTGCCGCCGGTATTGGCTTTGCCGGCCTTCATATTATCGGAATGAAGATGCTGGCGGACCGTTTGACGGGTGCCGCACAACTGCGGGCAAGTGCGTTTTACACCGCCGCATTTGCGGTCGGCAGCGGCTGCTCGTTTCTGGTCGCTGGTCTGCTTTCGAAACTGTTCGGATGGGAAGCCGTATTTGTTTCAGCAGGCATCGGGTCGCTATTATCGTTACCGGCGCTCCTTTTGATTGGCCCTCCGTTGCCTGGCAATGAAATACGGTCGAATCGAATGTTTCCTGATTTCCTGTCGGCGTTCCGGGAGGCCGAGATCATTCGTTATGTGATCGCCTATGCCGGAAACCTTTGGGAGGTTTTCGCGATTCGTGTTTGGTTTGTGCCATTCCTGGTCTTCAATTTGGCGGCGAATGAGGGGTCCGGTTTGGGACTGGATCCGACCACCGCCGTGGGGTTGTCCGTCTTTGTCGCGGTGCCGCTAAACCTTGTTATCGCGGAGCTTGGCGTTCGTTGGGGGCGTAAACCCGTCATCTTTGCGGTATCGCTGGCGTCCGTCGTGGTTTGCGGAATACTTGGTTGGCAGGCCTCCGGTCTCTTCATGCTCGTGCTGACCCTGCTATTGGTTCATGGCGTCACCTCTTACGGCGATGTTGGCGCAATCGCGGGCGGCGTCGTCGCCGCTACGACTGGAGACACAAGGGCAGCGGCGCTCGCTCTCTTTGGTGTGATTGGTTTTACATTCGGATTTCTTGGCCCCCTTGCCGTCGGGCTGACAATTGATTTGGCTGGTGGACGAGATGAACCAACGGCCTGGTTTTGGGCTTTCATGGTTATGGCATTGGGCTCCGTGGTCTCAGCTTCAGCGATGGCATGGAAACCAAAGCCGCATGCATGAAGTCATCCATGACTCATTTTTTCCGTTGGCCGGCATTCAATGAGGCAGGTGATGCCGATAGCTTCCCTCTCGCCGTGCCGCCAGAGCATTTCCAGGCTATTGTGGCGGGACCTAGACATGGACGGACGGCGATTGGTTCCGCTGACGCCGTCGGCCAGGTTTGCAGGGTTCGGCGATGGCCATCGCCAACGGCGGATTTGGAGCTTTAAAAAGGGAATCAGATAATGCCAGCGCCAGGGGCCAACAAACGCAACATCATTGAAGGGCGGCCAGCCCTGATCGTCATTGATATTCTTGCGGGTGCATTTCGCGATATTGAGAAAAGGTCCATCGACCATATGGCGGGCTATGCCGACCGGATGTTAAAGGCCCGGCCTGCCATCGATAAGGCCAGGGACAGTGACATCCCGGTGATCTTTATCCAGGAGGTGCATCGTCCCGATCTGGTGGATTTCGGCCGCGAACTCGATGGCAGTGAAACCATCCACTGTCTGGAAGACAACCCGGATACTGAAATTGCAGCAAAGCAGTTGGGCTTCAGACCCAACGACTATGTCATCAAGAAGCGCCGGTACTCGGCCTTTTTCGGAACAGACCTTGAAATTTTGTTGCGCGGTCTAAAGATTGACACACTCATTTTGTGTGGCGGCCTGACGGATGTCTGCGTGCACTACACTTTTGTGGACGGCCATCAATCGGATTATTTCTGCCGTGTCATAGAGGACGCCGTCGCGGGATCCGGCGAACGCGCCCACACAGCGTCATTGGAGGCAATGGAATATTTGCAAGCCGGGGCCCGCCGCTCTCTCACGGAGATCCTGGCAGGCATGGACGCGTACCGGCGCACAAGATCAGCTGCCTGAGCAGACAATTCTCCGGGAGACCGGGCATTATCAGCGCAGCATTGTTGGCGGTTGCCGGGCGGATTAGCATTTGGCGTAAACTACAGATAGGTCAGATTGCCGTGCGAATACCAAAAACCATGATTGCGGTTCTCCTCACGAAGCATGGGGGCCTGGATGCCCTGAAATACACCGACGGCGTGCCGACGCCTGCCGCAGGCGATGGCGAAGTCCTGATCAAGGTCGCAGCGGCGGGTGTCAACAATACAGACATCAATACCCGGACCGGCTGGTACTCAAAACGGGTCGAAGCGGCGACAGGCCCTGGCGGCGTGGCTGGATTTGCTGCCATGGAAGAAGGCGACGCCACGTGGTCCGGCATCCCGATGGCGTTCCCCCGCATCCAGGGCGCCGATTGTTGCGGATACATCGCCGCTGTCGGCGGCGGGGTCGAGCCATCCCGCATTGGTGAGCGCGTCATCGTCCGCAACATGCTGCGTAGCTACGTGGATTACCGGCCGTTCGAATGCTGGACCCTTGGCTCGGAATGCGATGGCGCTTTCGCGCAATATGTAAAGGCGCCGGCCAGGGAAACCTACAAGGTCGACTGTGATTGGTCGGACGCCGAGCTCGCGTCGATCCCTTGCGCCTATTCGACCGCCGAGAACATGCTTCACAGAGGTTCCGTTACCGCCGAACGGGTGCTGGTGACCGGGGCGTCCGGGGGCGTCGGGTCGGCGGCCGTGCAGCTTGCCAGGCGGCGCGGCGCCTATGTCATCGCGATTGCCGGCGCGGGCAAATCCGATGCTCTGAAAAGCATCGGGGCGGACGAAGTTCACCACCGGGAGGTCGATCTGGTATCCCAGTTGGGACGGGACAGCGTCGATGTCGTCGTCGACCTGGTCGCTGGACAGGCCTGGCCGTCACTGCTGGATGTGCTGAAGCGGGGCGGGCGCTATCTGACGGCGGGCGCGATCGCCGGGCCGTTGGTCCAATTGGACGTTCGTACCTTGTATCTCAAGGATCTGAGCCTGATCGGCTGTACCTTCCAGGACGATATCGTCTTTGAGAACCTGGTTTCCTACATAGAGCGCGGGGAGATCCGGCCCATCGTCGCCCAGACCTTTCCCTTGCGCGAAATTGCGGCGGCGCAGGAAACCTTCCTGGCCAAGGGATACATAGGTAAGCTGGTTCTTCTCCCCCCGACGTGATGGCATCAGCACGAAGGCTACGAAGCCGGGGCTTTTCAATTGGATGCCCCGCGCGACCTATCAAGGTTTCGATGACGCGAATCTGCGGCTTTTGTCCGTTAGAGTATGCCGCGGCATCCGGAAGACGCGGCGTCAGGAAGTGCCGATGCTGAGCAGGTTCTCGACCGGCCGGTACAAGGCCTCCAGATAGGCGATATCGTCCGCTTCCAGGCTGATCTCGGTCGCCGCCACCAACTGTTCCAACTGGCTGATCTTGGAGACACCGACCACCGGGGCGGTCACTTCGGGCTTGCTCAACAGCCAGGCGACGGCGACCTGGGCCGGCGTATGCCCCAGCCTCTCCGCCACCTCGACGACACGGTCGGCGATTTCGAAATCCATTTCGCCGCGATAGAGGCCTTCCGTGCGCTGCCGGTCCGCCCCTTGTGAGCGGGCCGTGCTGCCGGCGTCGAAGCCGCCCTTGTAGCTTCCCGTCAGGATGCCCCGGGCCAGGGGCGACCAGGGCGTCAGGGCCACGCCGGAGGCGGCGCAATAGGGGTTCATCTCGCGCTCCTCCTCCCGGTAGATCAGGTTGTAATGGTTCTGCATCGAGACGAAGCGGGTCCAGCCATGGCGCGCGGCCGTCATCTGCAATTCGGTAAATTGCCAGGCGAACATCGAGGAGGCGCCGAGGTAAAGCGCCTTGCCGGCCTTCACAACGTCGTGCAGCGCCTCCATGCTCTCCTCGATGGGCGGCATGGCCAGGCCCGGCCGGCCATGGGGATGACGGTGAATGATCAACTGATCGACATAGTCCAGGCCCAGCCGTTGCAGGCTGGCGTCAATGCCCTCCATCACATGTTTGCGCGACAGGCCGCCCTGATTGGGGTGCGCGCCCATGGGTCCTGAAAGCTTGGTCGAAATGACATATTGCTCGCGCGGCGCCAGTTCGCGCAGCAACTGGCCGACCACCCGCTCGCAGGCGCCCAGGCCATAGACATCCGCGCAGTCAAAGTAAAACAGGCCCTGATCCAGGGCCGCCTTGAAGATGGGCCGGGCTTCGTCGACGGTCAGGGTCCAGTCCCCTTGATGGCCGCGCCCGGGCTCGCCGAAATTCATCGTGCCCAGGCACAGCCGCGAGACCGTCAGTCCGCAATCGCCCAGTTGCCGCGTTTCCAACATGTCGTCTCCTCCTGATCGAACCGAGCGCGAGGGTATGGCCCGGACGCAATGGGCGCAACCTATCAATAGCAAAATCAATAGTAACCGATGCTTCAGGACCGCCGGTCAGCTCAGCCCATGGCTGCCGCCATAGCCATTGCGTTGGGCTGGCGTCCAGCCGGACAGAGCGCCCTCCCGCGGCCGGTGTATTTCCACCAGCAGCGGATAGCACGGCGCCACGTCATCGGAATGGCTGCTGCCGCAATCCCCGCCGGGACAGGTCGACAGCCCGGCCAGCAGATCGATCTCGGCGAAGAACTCGATAAAATCGCCGGGCCGGACGGGGCTCGCCTTCATGAAGTACTGATGCGTATCCCTGGTGAAGCCCGTGCACATGAAGACATTCAGGACATCATGGATGTGCGGTTCCGCCGCCGCCAACGAAATGCCCTTGGCCGCCGCCAGGGCCCGGGTCAGATTGGAATGGCAGCCGTGGTGATATTCATCACCGCTCAACAGGTAATTGGTATAGGGATCACAGCGCGTGCCGATGACATCGTGCACCCCGGCGCCGTCGGCGTCCCAGCCGTACCAGTCCAGACTATCGTGGGTTATCGTCGCCATGGGGCGCAGAGCGGGCAGATTGCTCCACAGTCTGTCTCCGGTGCTGACATGGGTCGCGTGCAGGGCCCGCGTCTTGCCGCTGAAGAAGCGCTCTGAAAGATCCGCGGCATGCCACAGATTGAGATCGCCGACCTGCGGCCCCTCGGTGCTGACGATGCGGAAGAAATGACCGGCCGGCACCTTGAATGTTCGGGCCTCTCTGGGCGGCACCAACAGCTCTTCGATCCTGGTTGTCCGCTGCCGGGCGGCGCCGTAAAAGGCCGCGTCGAAGGTGGGCACCTGGTCGACGCCGTAACAGATAACGGGCGGCGCGCCGCGGCGCTGCGCCGCGTCCTTCGGTGCATTGGTCTGGTTCATTCCGCCATCCTTTATGTGCAAATGGTGCTGCGATCATTCGACGGGCCCATCCTGTCGGCGCGGCTTGGCAATCCCACAACCAGGGACACGATGGCGTTTAGCTCTCGGCGGAATCCGGTTGTTCGGCCGGCGCCTCGCCGGCGTCGTCGACCCAGAACATAAACAGCTGATAGCCGACCGCCAGTAGCACGGCGCCGAGAAACAGGCCGATGATGCCGCCGGTAACCATGCCGCCAAGCGCACCGATCAGAATGACCGGCATCGGTGCGTCGACGCCGCGGCCAAGCAACAGCGGCTTCAGCACGTTGTCGGCCATGCCGGCCAGTAGCAGGTAAACCGTCCAGATGACGTTGGCCATGGCGGAGGCATCTCCGCCCCACCAGAGATAGGCGACGGCAGGCAGTGAAATCACCAAAGCGGGCAGCTGAACAATGCCGAGAATCAAGACCAGAAAGGCCAGAACGCCGGCAGCGGGAATATCGGCCAAAGCGAAGCCAACCCCCAGCAGCAACGCCTGAATGAAGGCAACACCGACAACGCCGCTGGCGACCGAGCGTATGGTCGCCGTTGAAAGGTTCTGCAACTGACCGCCGCGCGCCGGCCCGGTTACACGATTGAAGATGCGCTCAGTAACCGCGCTGCCGGCCTCGCCATAGGTCATCATGATACCTGCGATGATCAAAGAGGCGAGGAAGGCCAAAACCGAACCTGCCGCGTTGGCGGCCGCCAACAAGCCCGCGCTGGCGACTTTTTTGATTTGCGACTGATACTGTTTCAGATATGCGGGAAGGTCGGTCGCCGCCGCATCCCACGCCTGGTACACGCGTTTGCCGATGATCGGCCAATCGGCGACCGACGGGTCGGGTTTTTTGATCGTAATGCGGTCTTCCTGGAAGGCGGCGTAGGCATCCTCTGCGCTGCCGGCGAAGGACTCGCCGAGGATGACCGTGGGTATGCCCACCAACAGCAGGCCGATGATGACCAGAATTGTCGCGGCCGTGGCCCGCCGGTCACGCAGAAATTTCACGAGGCGCTGATGCAGTGGATACAGCGCCACGGCCAATACCACCGCCCACAGCATGAGGCCGGAAAACGGCGCGAACACCAGCACGCACAGATACGCCAAAAACGCGATCAGACCGACCCGGATCAATACATCCGTCAGGTCTTTGGAACGCAATTTCCGGATGATTGAGTTTTCGACTTGCATGGGATGGCCGCCCTCCGCCAGGGATTTATCATGTTATCTAAAGTATTGCCGGCCTTGTCAATTTGCGCAAACATCGGGACGGCACCGTAAAACATCACCAGCCTTCTTCGGCCGTCCCCGTGGGCATGCTCTTGGCCGGGGCACGGCGCCAATTGTACCGGCTGGCGGCAACAATCCCTGGAGGTATTTCCATTGCCAGATCTGAACGCAGCCCAACTCAAAGGCATGGTCGAACAGAATTACTTCGGTAATGTCGATAACAAATTTATCGAATCCGTAATGGACTGCTTTCACCCGGACGCAACACTGACAATTCAGACCGCCAATTTGACCCATACAGGGGCAAGCGAAATCCGCCGCATGTTCACGGATTTTTTTCCAGCATTCCAAAAAATCTGGCACGGGGATTTCAGCCCGGTCGTCGACGTCGAAAAGCAAAAAGTGGCGATCCAGTTCGTTGCCACCAGAGATACCTTCGACGGTCAGCATCAACGCGCGGAAAACTGCAATTTCTTTAAATTCAAGGATGGAAAGATCGAGTCTATTGTCATTTATATGAGTGACGAGAATCCATTGGTCTAGCAAGGGCCGGCCGGAATGATCGCTCCACGACGGATTAGGGCGCGGCGGCGTCCGCCAACCGCTGCAGGGCGTCCTCCAGGATGTAGCGGGGGCAGGCCACATTGATCCGTTCAAAGCCCGCGCCTTCCTCGCCAAAGATATAACCTTCATCCAGGTAGAGCCCGGCCTTGTGCAACATCAGCTCTTCCAACTGCGCCTTGTCCAGGCCCAGCGCCCGGCAGTCCAGCCAGGCCAGATACGTGGCTTCCGGTTTGATCATACGGATTTGCGGCAGCTTCTCGGCCAGAAATCCGGCCATGAAATCCATATTGCCCTGGATATAGGCAAGCACCTGTTCAAGCCATTCCTCCCCCTCGTCGTAGGCCGCTTGCACGGCGGCCGCACCGAACGGGTTCATGCCGAACATGGCCGCCTTTTGCAGTCCGGCGGCGACCTGTTCCCGCAAAGCCGGGCTGGGCGTGATGATGTGGGCCGTATGCATGCCGGCCAGGGAAAACGTCTTGGACGCAGCGCTGCAGACAATCGCGTTATCCGCGAAGGCCCGCCCCAGTGCCGCGTAGGGCGTGAACACCGATTCGTACAGCATCAGATCGGCATGCAATTCATCCGCCACCACCAGAACCCCGTGGCGGTTGCAAATCTCCCCCAGCCGGCCCAGTTCCGTTTCGCTCCAAACCCGGCCCACGGGATTGTGCGGGCTGCACAAAAGCAGCATCTTGACGGCAGGGTCGGAAGCCTTTGCCTCCAGATCGGGAAAGTCCATTTCATAACGGCCGTCGACGAGGCGCAGGGGATTGCGCACCACGCGGGCGTCATTATTCTCGATCACCGAATAAAACGGATGATAGATCGGCGGTTGCACGATGACCCCGTCGCCGGGCCGGGTGAAGCTGCGAACCAGCACGTTGATGGCCGGCACCACGCCGGACACAGTGGCGATCCAATCCTTTTCTATGCTCCAACCGTGGCGGCGCTGCATCCAGGCGGTCACGGCGGAAAGGTAGGCTTCGGTCCTGGCTGTGTAGCCAAGGCTGGGTATTTTCGCCCGCGCCTCCAGGGCCCGGCGGATCGGCTCGGCAATGGCGAAATCCATATCGGCAACCCACATGGGCAACACCTGCCGCTTGCCGCCTTTCTCCTCGGTGGCGTCCCAGGCTTCAAGCCCATTGTCGCCCTTGCGGTGCTCCCATTTGACGGAACCGATGCCGCGCGGCGTGGCGATACGGTCGAAATCATATTTCATCTGACGACAACGCTTCCTTTTTTACTTCCAGTCCCAGCTGTCCGGATGCAGCAATTGCCACCGCGCCTCGGCGGACATAATCTCGGTCGAGCCGTAGTAGAAATGCATGAAGGCCCAGGTTGACAGATTGAGAAGCACGAAGACCGTAATCAGTAGCGAGGCAATGCGCGCCATATAGCCGAAATCGTGCAGGGCGCCCCCTTTGACGGACCGTAGTTGTTTTTCGACCTTGCGGGCATCGTCCTGGGTCTCCGACCAGGTTTTGTACGCCTCCAGGCGGGCTTTCCCGCCCGCGGCTGTGCCGCGGGGCGAACGCTCGGGAAACAGCAGGCTCTTCAAATATACCAGACCGAGAAGGGCAACGAAGGAGCCGGAGCCAATGGACAAAACGATATAGAATACCGTGTTGGCGAGTACACCGTGCTGGGGCACGGCCCACAAAGCCAGGGGAAAGACGATAACGATAAAGCCCAACAGGGTCATCACGCCCTCGAAGGCACCAAGGATCATTTGCTCGGCGAGGCTTCGCGGGCCACCAGTAGACTTCAATTTGGAAACTCCAGGCTCAATCGCATTTCACATCCGGAACTTAGTTGTTCAGGCACAGGCAAAGTGCGCCTTGCCGCCGGGTACAGAGGGGCGCCAGAGGAACGCCGAAACAAATTGCCAGAGCCAACCTACATCAGTGGCGCCTGCAGGCACTCTTCGAGCATCAAGAGAACCGAGGGTCAAGCTTTTCTTCCTGAAAACGCGGTATACGGCCTCGGATCTTCACTCGGAAATCCACCAAGAAAGGCCTGACCGCACCTGTACAAACCTTGTTCATGGATTGCCAAGGCAGCATTTCTGGCACATCGTAACCTTTGCGTGACTGCAAGCGCGAGAGTTTGTTCGGCAACCGGTCATTGCCGTTGGATGCAGCCAATAATGGCCTTCGAAAGGATATGGGATGGGTGGACAGGCGGAAGATTGCGAGGCCATACGGCAGCTTGTGGCCAGATACAACTGGCACCTTGACGCCGGCGAGGTCGATGACTGGGTGGCGTGCTTCACCGAGGACGGCGAATTTTCCTGTGTCGGTTTGGCCCCCAATGATCCGCGCGGCGGCATTCATAAGGGCCATGACGCCTTGCGCGCCTACGGCAAATCCCACTACGCCATTAACCAGGGCCGGGTCCGTCATTGGAACTGGAACCTGTTGATCGACGTGACCGGCGACCGCGCCACACTGCGCTGCTACATGAACGCCTTCGGCGCCGGACAGGCAAAGAGCGCGGAACTGCGCTTCACCGGCTTTTACCGCGACACCCTGCAACGAACCGCCCACGGCTGGCGTTTCACGAGCCGGGAAGTCACCCTCGACCCGGCGTGATGACTGCTCTCGGTTTGAGGGACTGTGGTATGTCCGTCAATCGGAGCGCATCTGATCATGGTATCGAAATTCCGTTCGATGGGGCAGGTTCGAGATAAAATGGCTATGGGATTGCCCCGGTAATTGCCAACTGTTTGCCGGCCGCGCCAGGCGGGATGTTCAGGCCCTGCATCGTGGATACTCGGTATCCGGCCTCAGCGGTTCACTCGGAAATTCACCAAGAAAGACCCGATCCCACCCCCTGCGACTCCACCCACTTGAGCGGTGGCCAGGTCGATCCCGACACTTTCGTGGACCAAGGCGTAGTAATTTGGACTTGATCCGACACCGCCGCATCGAGACGATGTTGCGCGACGCTATGAAAAGGTGAAATCGAATGCGATATCCGACGGCGACACCGCCCGCGAAAATTATCATAGGATTATTGATAGTTGCGGGCCTGATCGCTCTGGACACGTTCTACGGGGCGAATTTCGATTTATCCGTTAGCGAAAGGAATTCATATGCCGGCGCTGCAAAGTGCGCGCAATGTCACAAGGATATAAATGCCGATTACGCGCAATCTGGCCATCCCCTCAAAATTCAAAAAACCGATGGAAAACCACCCTCTTATCCAATGGATACATCGCCGGGCGTACCGGAGCCACCGAAAGGGATTGCCTGGGCGGATATCTCTTATGTCATTGGTGGCTATGGCTGGAAGGCTCGCTTCATGGACAGCGAGGGCTTTATCCTTACCGGCAAACAGAACCGGCAATACAATATTGCCAACGCAAACCTGGATCTGCCGGGGGGATGGAGCGGCTATGATGCGAGGACCGCACCGCGCAAGCCTTACACTTGCGGGTCGTGCCACACTACGGGCTGGACCAAAACCGGCGCGGACGGGCCCCATCAAGACGGATTGCCGGGCATTCACGGGACTTGGAAAGAAGCTGGAGTAACCTGCGAAGCGTGCCACGGACCGGCTGCCGCGCACGTTCAGAATCCAACGCGGGAAGAACTATCTATCGAGCCGAATTGTAAATCCTGCCACGTTCGGGGCGACGTCAAGAAAATAGATGCCGGCGGCGGCCTGGTTCGCCACCATGAACAATATGAAGACCTGCTCGCCTCACCGCATCGGAATCTCGGTTGCCTTGCCTGTCATGATCCTCATAAAAGCGCAAAGTACCGGCGCGACGGCTTCAAGGGCGAACAGGTGACCTGCCTGAAGTGTCACGAAAGCGAGGCCAGGGTCGTGACCGCACCGAAGGCGCACAATGCGTGTATCGCCTGCCATATGCCCTTCGCCGGCAAGTCGGCTGTCGCGATAAAAATCGCCTACAAGGGCGGGGTGTTGCCCATGGGCGATATTCGCAGTCACATCCACCGCATCAACACCGACCCTACCTGGAACATGTTCACGGACGATGGAAAATTCGTCCGCACAGACGACTGGGGGCGAGCGTATCTGTCGCTCGACCGCGCTTGCCTCGGTTGCCATGTGCTCAAGGACAAAGGTTGGGCGGCACGCAACGCTGTGCGCATCCACGGCGATCGATAAACTGGTTTTGCCGCGTAGTTACCCAATCGGCGCACAAAGGTCGGAAATCGGTTATGTTCCCGTGGATGTCAGTTCAATGCATGGTGTATCGTGATCGAGCTGTGCTGTAGTTCTCACCGAAAAAAGGGATAATGGACGGACACGGTGTAACTGCTTGGCACCGTACCCTCCAATCCCACTACGCCATTGACCACGGTCGGGTCCATCACTGGAACTGGAACCTATTGATCGACGTGACGGAAGACCGCGACACGCTGCAACGAACCGCCCACGGCTGGCGCTTCACGAGCCGGGAAGTCACCCTCGACCCGGCGTATTGCCTGATGTTGGTTCGAGGGGCTGAGGAAGTTCGTTTTCGACTTCGGAGACGTAATGATGAACGAATTTGCAGATCTATTTGCACCAAAGACGAATTTTCCGTTCAAGGCTAAATACCGGGCAAGCTGCCACTGCAATAGCGTTCAGTACGAAGTTTGCGCCGACCCCGTAGATGCAAAATTCTGCCACTGTCGTGTCTGCCAGAAGCTGCACGGCGCTCCCATGCAGTGGGCCGCAATATTTCACAAACACCATGTCAGATTTGTTGCGGGCATGGACCACCTTCGTTTCTACAATAGCCAACACGATAGGCATGAGCGGATTTTGCCTTGCAAGGTGAGTTGTGCTCTGTGCGGCACGCCCATCGCGGATGAAGGACGCCATATGTGGCTTGCGTTTCCATCGCTGTTCAATTTCGGGGCCCCGCCGAAGGTGCAAAAACCTTTCAAGCCAACCTGTCATATCTTCTACAGTATGCGGACGATTGATATGAACGACGATCTGCCCAAGTGGTCGGGTCATAAGGATAAGTCGACCCGTCTGTAATCGGCGAGCCTGAAGCCGGCCCTTGGCCCGGTTATTGCTACGATGGATGCCGCTAAATACAATTATCGAAGAAAAAGGGGACACGGGATTGGCAGGGATGAAAAACATGGACATGGCGGCCAGGATTGTCGCGGCATTGGCGGAACAAGGCGATGCCAGCGCCCAACTCAGCCTGGCTAAGTTGTACCGCCAGGGTGAAGGCGTCGCCAGGGATACTGATGCAGCAGCGAAATGGTGCCGCATGGCCGCCGATCAGGGTCTGGCAAAGGCGCAACATAACCTCGGTGTCATGTACGATGAGGGCGATGGCGTCGCGCAGGACCATGGAGAAGCTGCCAAGTGGTTTCAGATGGCAGCCGACCAGGGTTTCAGGCCATCACTGCATAACCTGGGAGACATGTATCTTCGAGGCCTGGGCGTGGCCGAAGATCCGGCGAAGGCAATGGCGTTATTCCGCCGTGCTGCCCTTCAAGGCTCCAGCCGTTCACAATTCTGCTTGGGCTCAATGTATGATGAAGGCCGTGGCGTAGAGCGGGATGCCGCAGAAGCCGTGCGGTGGTACCGCAAAGCCGCGGAGCAAGGTTATGCCGACGCTCAAGTCAACCTTGGCTTAATGTATGAGGAAGGCCGAGGCGTGGCGCAAGACCATGATGAGGCGGCAAGGCTATTCCGGGCAGCCGCCGACAGGGCAACCCGCTCGCGCAGATGAATACCGGGGTCATGAGTCTGCGGCTGAAATGAAGCTTCGCGCTGAACGCCGGGCAAGAAAAATGCTGGAGGCGATGGCTGGGAGCGGAGAACGCGTTACTGGCGGTAAGGGTAATATTGGGTCGCAAGCTGCCACCCAATTGAAAGACCTCAAGATAACCAAATCCCAAGGCAGATTCAGGTTTTAAGTGCACCAGTTATGTTTTCGGTCAGGACTTCGAACGGTGTTTTGTATCTGAGGCATTTTCGCGGTCGATGATTGATGTTTTTGACGGCTCTGGCAAGCTGGTCTTCGGAGCAGAAAACGGGGACAGTATATTATTAATCCGTTTCCTCGGCCTTCCTCAGTCGCCTGACCGGTAGGCCTTTGAGGCGCCGGCCAAGTTTTTCCTCCCAGGCCGCAACAAATGCGTCCGCGCCGAGAATTCGGCGGGTGCCGCCGTGCAGGCGCCGCCGGTTCAATTCCGCCTCACCCAGGTGGAGGGACAGGAAATCGTCCCAATCGCCGACCTGCTCCGCCAGACCCACAATGCCGTCGCTCCGGCCCTGCAAATGAGCCCGCGCCGACGACCAGGGCCAGTCTTCCGCCCGCGCCACCAGGCCCGCCCGCACCGGGCTCAGCGCTACATACCGGGCGCGCGCCAGCAGCCAGTCTTCGTCCATGGCGCAGGAATTAAAGCGCTCCTACCAGAGATGCCCGCGCCAACCCTCACGAAAGTTGACCCGCCGGGTATAGCGGCGGTGGGCCTCGTCGATGCCGGCCCACAGGCTCTCGCGTCCCGCTGGCACGGCAATGAGATGGACATGGCTTGGCTTCAGGCAATAACTCCAAAACGCCACCCTGGTCGCCCGGCGGTGCACCGCCAGCAGCGTCAGATAGGCGGCATAGTCCGCCTTGCCGAAGAAACATCACCTGCCGCCGGTTGCCCCGCTGGGTGACGCGATGGGACAAGCCTGGAAGAACAATGCGCGCCTGTCGTGCCACCTCTAAAATCTATGCCAAAGATCCATTGCTCCGAGAAAATTGATATACTGTCCCATATATTTATTCGCCAACAGCCGCCGCGCCGACAACCTGGCCCTGGCCCGGCAACTCCTCAACATGCCGTCCGAGGGCCAATCCGATCAGAACCTGAGGACCAAGAATACATCCGAGGAAGGCGCCGAAGAGACCTGCCTCGCTTATCCCTGTCCCGTCTGTGGCGGCGCCATGGTGATTAGCGAACGCTTCGAGCCGGGTCATGCACCGCGAGCCCCGCCGCACCTCAAGGCCGAGGCAGCATGACAATCAGGCGATTGAGAAACGACCATGACGCCGGCCATCACCGGCCACGGCATCGCTTGTCTCAAGGCTTCCGCAAGTCTACAAAATCGCTCCCAGGCCCCGCCAGCGTCAAGCCAAGATCACAGCCAATCCACCTGCCCGGTGTCGCGGCAATCCAGATCCGTGTGATCCAACAGAACCCGCCAACCGCAAAAGCCGGCCCGCTGTCATCAAATCCCCATAGACCGAACAAGCCGCGCCACCGCGGATAATCCACCCGCGCTTTCCTCCCCTGAGGCTTGTCGGACACCTGACGACCGAGCCTGCAGCAACCGCATCGCCACGACAGGTGTCCGACAACCCTTAACAATAGGCGACATTACATTTCCCTAATATACCATTCCTAAACCACAAATTTGGCAAATTGATCGTAAGGATAGGTTTTACAGGTTAGACTTAGATGGGCCGACAGCTTTGAGGCCCAAGGGAGGGCATGGCGATGATATCTGGCAACGGTATGGAAGGCGCGCTGGCGGGTCTGCGCGTGTTGGATCTGACGCAGTTCGAGGCGGGGCCCTCGTGCACCGAGGCCATGGCCTTTCTCGGCGCCGAGGTGGTGAAGCTGGAGAACCCGACCTCGGGCGACCAGGGCCGCTTCCGCAAGCCCGGCAGCGACGAGGACAGCCATTATTTCCTCGAGTTCAACGCCAACAAGAAGAGCGTCACCTGCAACCTGAAGTCCGAGAAGGGCCTGGCGATGGCCAAGGAGATGGTCAAACAGGCGGACGTCTTCATCGAGAACTTCGCTCCCGGCGCCATCGAGCGGCTGGGGCTCGGCTACGACGTGGTCCGCGAGCTCAATCCGAAGATCATCTACGCCCAGGTGAAGGGCTTCGCCCAGGACGGGCCGCACGCCAACTACCTCTCCTTCGACATGATCGGGCAGTCGGTGGGGGGCCTGTTGTCGATCACCGGCGAGCGCGACGGCGTGCCGATCAAGCCCGGCCCGACCATCGGCGATACGGGCACCGGCATGCTGATGTGCATCTCGATCCTTTCGGCCTACATCCAGCGCATGCGCACGGGCAAGGGCCAGCGCATCCAGCTCGCCATGCAGGACGCGATGATCCAGTACTCCCGCATTGCCTATTCGACCATGGCGGACACCGGCAAGCCGGGCCCGCGCACCGGCAACAAGACCATCATGGGCGGCACCGCGCCGTCGGGCATCTTCCCCTGCAAGGGCGGCGGGCCGAACGATTACGTCTACATCTTGGCCAGCCGCGCCAACGAGCAGCACTGGCACCGCATCTGTGACGTGCTGGGCCGCCCGGAGCTGAAAGACGACGAGCGCTTCAACTCACCCGACAAGCGGTTCGAGAACGAGCCGGCGTTGGACGAGATCCTGACCGAATGGTCGATGGCGCGCGGCAAGCGCGAGGCCTGGGAGGCACTGGGGCAGGCCGGCGTCCCCGCCGGCGCGGTGCTCGATACCGCGGAGCTCCATTCCGACCCCGACATGGAGGCCCGCGGCATTTTCCGCACCGTCAAGCATCCACAGAAGGGCGACGTCAAGATGCCGGCTTGGCCGGCCAAGCTGTCGGACTGCGACGTGCCGATGACCGCCGCCCCGTTGCTGGGCCAGCATTCCGAAGAGGTGCTGGGGCAGTGGCTCAACATGACGCCGTCCGACGTCGCCGCGCTGCGCGACGAAGGCGTCATCTGATTGACGATCAAGCCATGTGTTAGGTGACACCCTTCACATATTTGCGCACCGTCCAGATGTAAATTCTTACGACTGCCAAGCGAACTGCTGTGGCTTACGGGACGAGCTTTGCGAGATCACGATGTTGACCAGCGCAGGGCCAGGTTTGAGGGGTCACATTTGAGGGGTCATCATTTGAGGGGTCAGCATTTGAGGGGTCAGGTCTTTCATTTTGTTTTACCTGTTTCCCTGGCAACCGTGGCTTTTATAATCCGGCTGATATAGCTGTAGTGCAGGCCCGCTTCGACGGCGATTTCGGCCAAGGTGTAACCGTATTGGCGATGGGCGATCGCCATCCATAGCCGCGCCCCGTCGCCGTCGCGCCGCAACGCCGCTAACGTCGGCCGCGCCAGGCGGCGTTGGCGCGCCGGCGTCTCGGCGCTCGCCCCGCCGGCTTCGTCCGCCAGGCCGGCAAGAAACTCTTCCCCGCCCAGGGCAACGCCGCCGCGCACGGCCGCCGCCAACCCTTCGGCCAGGGGCGAGGCCGTGGCGGCCGCGCCCTCGGCGACAAAACGCCGATACGTCGCCTTCGCCTGCCGCCCGCCGAATTGGGATAGCAACCAGTCCGTCGCCAACCATGCCGGCGCCTTGGCTTCGCCCGCCGTCGCCCGATAGCTCGACCATCGCCATTCGCCCGCGGCCCGGGTCATCCGGGCGCGCACCGGGTTCAAAACCACATAGCGCGCCAGTTCCAGCAGATAAGAGTCTCTTTCCACGACAATGGCTTTGTACCGGCCCTGAAACACGTGTCCGACACGACCATGGCGGCGATTAAGGCGCTGGGTGTATACGCCGTTGAGCTGGCGCATCCCGCGCGCCAGGTTGGCTTCCGGCGTCTCGATCAGCAGGTGGTAGTGATTGTCCATCAAGCAATAGGCGTGACAGCGCCAATGAAACTGGACCACCACATTGCCCAATGTCTCCAGAAACAGTATCCGATCGTTGTCATCGAGATAAATGTCGTCGCGACGGTTGCCGCGCGCCGTCAGATGATAAACGGCGCCGCAGTATTCGATGCGGAGAGGACGCGCCATGGCGTCAGACTAGCACGACGCGGCGGCCTATGCAAAATGAAAGACCTGACCCCATTTTTTCATTTTTTGTTGTGACCCCATTTTTTGTTGACCCCATTTTTTGTGCGGCATCATCAATTTTGGTCTTGAGCGCGCAGACAGATATTTCGACGGTCTGTTCGCGCGCTTCGATCAAATCGCCGAGCAGCCTCTGCGTTACCCCGCCGTCGATGAAATCCGCCCCGGCTATCGGCGCAGCATGTATGGCGCGCATTCTATCTATTATCGGGTCGGCGACGATCGGGTCGACATCATGCGGGTCTTGGGTCGTGAAGACCCGAGCGTGTTACCTATGTCGTAGGTACAATCTGTTACCTATGTCTCCGGGTCGGACAGAAACGAAGTGGTGCGCCCGGCAGGACTCGAACCTGCGACCCCTTGATTAGGAATCAAGTGCTCTATCCGGCTGAGCTACGGGCGCTTCTGTTTGTTGCTCGCGAATACTTGCCGTATATGGCCCAAAAAGGCAAAGCGGATATCCTTTCCTGGTCACATTTTCGCTGCCCCTATGCCCAACGGATGCTGCGAAAGCGAGCAGAGGGGCTTCTAACACGTTTGCAGGCGGGACAAAAGCGTCGGGCCGGGGCGTGAGCAGACCGGGGCGATTGGCTGCGATTTTGCGAAATGCAGTGTTTGTCTTTTTGCTGTATTGTGGCCTTGGGCAGGCTGGCCTTGGCCGGGCCTGCGCTTCGGCTCGAACAGCCAAGCGCCGCACCGGTGTTTGCCACGTTATTTTTCAGGCCAAGGAGTGCAGCCATGCCGCGACCAGCCCATCCCGCCATGCCGCAGGGCGTGCCGGCTGCGCGGGCCGAATTGGCGGACCGGCCCGGCCGCGAACGGCGATGGTAGCGGCGGGGGTATGGCAGACACCGTCATAGGCAGGCTGGCCGGGCCCGGTGTTTTCAAGCGCTGGCTTCGCTATCCGTTGGAAGCTCTGCTGCTGGGGCTTTGTTTTGCTGTGTTTGCCGCCCTGCCCATCAGTATGGCTTCGGCCTTGGGCGGTCTGCTCGGCCGCGTCCTGGGACCGCGCCTGCCGCCCAGCGCCCGGGCGGTGAGAAACCTGCGCCTGGTTTTTCCTGGGCAGAGTGCGGCGGAACGGGCCCGTATTGTGCGCGGCATGTGGGACAACCTGGGCCGCAATATTGCCGAGTTCACACATTTAGAGGCCATTGTTGCGCCCGGTTCGGGCCGGGTGGAGATCGTCAACGGGGACATCCTCGGTGACCTTAGGGGCCAGGGCCAGGCGGTGATCCTGGCCGGGGCGCATCTGGCGAACTGGGAAATTTCCACCGTCCTGGCGGAGTTATGCGGCGGCGAGATCGTCTCCATCGTGCGGGAACAGAACAATCCCCTGACCCAGAGGTTCGTCGAACACTGCCGCCGCCGGGCCGGCGGCCGGCAGATCAAGAAGGGCCGTCAGGGGGCGAAAGAGGCCCTGCGCGCCCTGCGGGGCGGCGGTGTGCTGGGCCTGCTGTTCGATCAGAAAATGAACGACGGGGCCATGGTCCCGCTGTTCGGGCACGACGCCATGACCCCCGTGGCGCCGGCGCAAATGGCCCTGCGCCTGAATTGTCCGCTGATCCCTGTTCGGGTGGAGCGGAAGGGCGGGGCCAGGTTCCGCATTACCCTGCATCCGCCGGTGGAGATCGCAGCTTCCGGCGACCGGCATGGGGATGCCATGGCGGTGATGGCCCGTTTGAACCAGCAGCTTGAAGGGTGGATCCGGGAGCGGCCGGAAGACTGGATGTGGCTGCACCGCCGCTGGGCCGAGAGCACATACCGCGAAGCCGGTGTTTGAGGGCATTTCCAGACCTGCCGGTGGCACATCCGGCCCGGGCCATGAAAGTGCCCCTCCCGTACCTCGCCCCACTTGTACCGTGCTTGTACCATGGCGGGGCAAACGATAAATTGCCCCCAGCTTTCGCCCAGACAACGTAGCCGAGGAACCGGACATGAGCGCCAATCCATTCGAGACCGATCTGCCGATTACGGCGGCCAACTATCAAGCGCTGTCGCCGTTGAGCTTTCTGGCCAAGACCGCCTTTACCTATCCTGACCACCCCTCGGTCATCGATGGCGCGGCGCGCTATACCTGGAGCCAGACCCACCGCCGCTGTCTGCGCCTGGCCTCGGCCCTGGCCAAGCGCGGCATCGGCAAGGGCGATACGGTGGCGGTGATGGCGCCCAATGTTACGGCGGCCTTCGAGGCGACCTTTGGCGTGCCCATGCAGGGCGCCGTGCTGAATGCCCTGAACTATCGCCTGAACGCGGTCGAGATCGCCTTTATTCTGGATCACGGCGAGGCCAAGCTGCTGCTCACCGATACGGAATTCAGCCCGGTCATCGAAGAGGCGCTGACCCTGGTCAAGCACCGCCCCGTGGTCATCGACATTGAAGACCCGGCCGGACCCGGGGGTAAAAGCCTGGGCGAGATGAACTACGAGGCGTTCCTGGAAAGCGGTGACGAGGATCATGTCTGGCAGCTGCCGGAGGATGAATGGGAAGCCATATCGTTGAACTATACTTCGGGCACCACGGGCAATCCCAAGGGCGTGGTCTATAGCCACCGGGGCACCTATCTGAACTCCGTGGGCAACATCATGGCCTGGAATCTGCCGGCCCATCCGGTCTATTTGTGGACCCTGCCCATGTTCCACTGCAACGGCTGGTGCTTTGCCTGGTGCATCACCGCCATCGCCGGCACCCACGTCTGCCTGCGCGCCGTCGCTCCCGGCCCGATCTATGACGCCATCGCCGATCACGGCGTCACCCATATGTGCGGCGCGCCCATCGTCATGCAGGTCATCGCCGGGGCAACGGCGGCGGAAAAACGCCAACTGCCGCACAGCGTCAACATGTTCACCGCCGCCGCCCCGCCGCCGGCGGCGGTGCTGGAGGACATGGCGCGCCAGGGTTTCAACGTCACCCACGTTTATGGCCTGACGGAAGTCTATGGCCCCTGCGTGGTCAGCGCCTGGAAGCGCGAGTGGGACGACCTGCCCATCGCCGAACAGTCCCGCCTGAAGGCGCGCCAGGGCGTGGCCTATCAGGTGCAGGAAGGTCTGATGGTGGCCGACCCCGATAGCCTGGAACCGGTGCCCAGGGACGGCGAAACCATGGGCGAGGTGTTCATGCGGGGCAACATCACCATGAAGGGATACTTGAAAAACCCCAAGGCCACCAAGGAGGCCTTCGCTGGTGGCTGGTTCCATTCCGGCGATCTGGGGGTCTGGCATCCGGACGGCTATGTGGAACTGAAGGACCGCTCCAAGGACATCATCATCTCGGGGGGCGAGAACATCTCCTCCATCGAGGTCGAGGATACCCTGTACAAACACCCGATGGTGGCGGCGGTGGCGGTGGTCGCCAAGCCGGACGAAAAATGGGGCGAAACCCCGACGGCCTTTATCGAGTTGAAACCGGGGCAGGAAACCAGCGCCCAGGAAATCATCGATTTCTGCCGCGAGAACATGGCCCATTACAAGTGCCCGCGCGAAGTGATCTTCGCTGAACTGCCGAAAACCTCGACCGGCAAAATTCAGAAGTTCGTGCTGCGCGACCAGGCCAAGGCGGCGGCGTCATAGCCTCCCCCGGCACCGGCGCCGCCAGCACTGGTCCCGCCTATACCGGTACGGGGCGCATCGGCGACAGCAAGCTGGCGGCCCGCCTGGGCCGGGAACTGCGGGGCCAGGTGCTGTTCGACGGCGCCTCCCGCGGCCGCTATTCCACGGATGCCTCGATCTATCAGATCGAGCCCATCGGCGTGGTGGTGCCCCATGACGAGGCGGACGTGGTCCGCGCCATCCAGATCGCCGGGGACGAGGGCATTCCCATTCTGGCCAGAGGCGGCGGCACCTCGCAATGCGGCCAGACCGTGGCCGAGGCCCTGGTGCTGGATGTCAGCAAAAACCTTGCCGGCGTTATTGCCCTGGATGTGGAAAACCGCCGGGTCACGGTCCAGCCGGGCCTGGTGCTGGATCAATTGAACGCCTATTTGCGGCCCCATGGCCTGTACTTTCCCGTCGATGTCTCGACCTCGTCCCGGGCCACCATCGGCGGCATGACAGGCAATAATTCCTGCGGCGCGCGCTCCATCCGCTATGGCCGCATGGTCGAGAACGTGCACGCCATCGATGCCCTGCTGGCGGATGGTGAAAAGCTGCATTTCGGCCCCTTGCCCGGGGATTTTCAGGCCGGCGATATATCTCCGCGGTTCCGCGATGTGGCCACGCCGCTGTTGGATCTGGGCCGGCGCGAGGCGGCCGAGATCGCGGCCCGCTTTCCGGACGTGCAGCGGCGGGTGGGCGGCTACAACATCGACGCCCTGGTGCCGGGGGTCGGGTCCGAGAACCTGGCGCATCTGCTGGTCGGTTCGGAAGGCACCCTGGCCTTTTCCACGGCGATTGAATTGAAACTGGCGCCGATCCCGCCCAACAAGGTTCTGGGCATCTGCCATTTTCCCGACTTTTACGCGGCCATGGACGCGACCCGGCATATCGTTACCCTGGGACCGGCGGCGGTTGAGCTGGTGGACCGCACCATGATCGATCTGGCCCGCGAGATCGAGATCTTCCGTCCCACCATCGAACGCTTCGTCGACGGCCAGCCGGCGGCCCTGCTGCTGGTCGAGTTTGCCGGCGAGGACGGGGCCGAGCAGCTGCGCAAGCTGGCCCAGCTGGTGGAGCTGATGGGCGATCTGGGTTTTCCCGGCGCTGTGGTCGAGGCGACCGATCCCGGCTTTCAGCGCGACGTCTGGGAGGTGCGCAAATCCGGCCTGAACATCATGATGTCCATGAAAGGCGACGGCAAACCGATCTCCTTTATCGAGGACTGCGCCGTGCGTCTGGAGGACCTGGCCGAATATACCGACCGCCTGACCAGGGTCTTCACCAGGCACGGCACCACGGGCACCTGGTACGCCCATGCCTCGGTCGGCTGCCTGCACGTCCGTCCCGTGGTCAACCTGAAGGAAGCGGACGGCGCCGTGAAAATGCGCGCCATGGCCGAGGAAGCCTTCGCCATGGTGCGGGAATACAAGGGCTCCCATTCCGGCGAACATGGTGACGGCCTGGTCCGTTCCGAGTTCCATCTGCCCATGTTCGGCCAGCGCATGGTGGACAATTTCGCCGAGGTGAAACAGATCCTTGATCCCAAGGGGCTGTTCAATCCCGGCAAGATTGTCGACCCGCCGAAGATGGACGACCGCCGCCTGTTCCGTTTCAAACCGGACTACCGGACCGAGTCGTTGGAGACCGGCCTGGACTGGTCGGCCTGGGGCGGTTTCGCCGGCGCGGTGGAGATGTGCAACAACAACGGCGCCTGCCGCAAACTGGGCCTGGCCGGGGTCATGTGCCCCTCGTTTCAGGTCACCAGGGACGAGGCCCATGTCACCCGCGGCCGGGCCAATCTATTGCGCCTTGGCATCTCGGGGCAGTTGGGCCCGGATGCCCTGCATTCGGACGCCATGGCAGAGGCCATGGCACTGTGCGTCGGCTGCAAGGGCTGCAAACGGGAATGCCCGGTGGGCGTCGACATGGCGGCCATGAAAATCGAAGTGCAGTACCAGCGCGCCAAACGCACGGGCATTTCCTGGCACGACCGCCTGGTCGCCTATCTGCCGCGCTATGCGCCCTGGGCCCGGCATCTCGCGCCGCTGTTGAACCTGCGTGACCGGCTGCCGGGTCTGGCCTGGGTGAGCGAGAAGCTGTTTGGTTTCACGGCCCGGCGGTCCCTGCCGAAATGGCGGGGCGATGTTTTCCAGCCGGCCCAGGCGTACGGTCCGGACGACGGCCCGGAGGTGGTTCTGTTCGCCGATACCTTCAATAGGGCGTTCGAGGCGGAAAACCTGCAGGCCGCCATTGCCGTCCTGGTGGCGGCAGGCCGGCGTGTGCATATTGCCGGGGCCGGCCGGTCCGGCGGCGGCCGGCCTCTTTGTTGCGGCCGTACGTTTCTCTCGGCCGGCCTGGTCGATCAGGCCAGGGAAGAAATGGCCCGCACGGTGGCCGCCCTGGCGCCCTTTGTCGCCCGTGGCCTGCCGGTGCTGGGGCTGGAGCCGTCCTGCCTGTTGACCCTGCGCGACGAACTGCTGGCCGTGCTGCCGGGCCTGGAGTCCGAGGCCCTGGCCAACAAGGCCATGTTGCTGGAAGAATACCTGGCGGCGGAAGCGCAGGCGGGCCGCCTGGATTTGAAACTGGGTGGGGGCCGCGACCGCGCCACCGGCAAGGTGCTGGTGCATGGCCATTGCCACCAGAAAGCGCACCAGACCATGGCGGCCATGACCACGGCCTTGGCACTGTTACCGGATGTGGAAGTAGAAACCGTATCGTCCAGCTGTTGCGGCATGGCCGGCGCTTTCGGGTATGGCGCCGATACCTACGATACCTCCGTCGCCATGGCCGAGGCGGCGCTGTTACCGGCGGTTCGGGCGGCGGCCCCGGCCACGGCGATCATCGCCAACGGCACCTCCTGCCGCCAGCAGATCAAACATGGCAGCGGACAGGAGGCGGTGCATATGGTGCAGGTGTTGCGCCGGGCCCTGGGATAATATCAATGACCATTGGTATAAGCCGCCGCATCGCTGGGACGGCGCCGGCAGAGGCTTCCATTAGTAGTATTTCAATGGCCATAAGATTAGGGTAACGTCGCCCCGGAGCTGAAGGAAGCCGGTGAAATGCGGGGAAAGCGTTACTACTATATAAAGCTGTATGGTTTCCTGTTCGCCGTCGCGTTCGTCAGTGGAACCATTGTCTCCGCCATGGCTGTCGTCGTGCAGGGACAGGCCTTCGGCTTCCGGAATGTCACAATCCTGACTGTTATGCCGGCCTTTTTATTCGGCGGCTTAACGGCATTGATCATTTCGTACCTTATCGTCAGGAACCGGGAAAACCTGCTGAAACGCCTAAGAGTTGAAACTTCGATTTCCACGAAACTGCGTGAAGAAATAGAGGAACGCGCGCGCGTCGATCTGGCCCTGAAGAAGAGCGAACAGAGCTATCGGCGAATTCTGGAGAATATGCAGGATACCTACTATCGAACGGATTTGGACGGTCTGGTTCTAATGGCCTCGCCCGCCGTATCCGATCTTCTGGGCTATGATGCCGACGAACTTGTTGGCACCAAACTCAACGATCTTTATGCCGATCCAGCCAGACGCGGGGCCTTTCGCCAGCAGCTCGAGGCGCATGGCGAGAAGGTCGAGCAATTCGAAACGGCCTTGCGGCGCAAGGACGGCGAAGAGGTCCTGGTTTCGAGCAACGGCCAGTATTGGCGGGACGAGGATGGCAACATAGCCGGTATCGAAGGGACCGTTCGCGACATTACCGCGCGCAGGCGGGCCGAGGATGCCCTGCGCGACCGCCAGGAACAGCTTGTTGAAGCCCAGCGGATCGCACGCATTGGGTCGTGGGAGCGTAACCTGACGGACAATGTCCTGACCTGGTCCGACGAAGTCTACCGGCTATTGGAAGTCGACCCGGTGTCATTCACCGTTTCGAATGTCGCTTTCCTGGCTGCGGTGCATCCCGAGGACCGGGAAGTGGTCGCCAAGGCCTATACGGACTCGCTGGCCAACCGGTCGCCCTATGAGATCACCCACCGCTTCCGAATGAAGGACGGCCGTGTCAAATGGGTGCAGGCGCGCTACGAAATGGATTTCGACGGCAACGGTGAGCCGTTGCGGTCGCGGGGCACGGTGCAGGATATTACCGAGAGCATCCGGGCCGAAGAAGCGGTGCGGACCCGTGATGCCTGGCTGCGCGCGATCCTGGACAACGCACCGATCAAGATCGTCCTCAAGGACCTTGACGGCCGGATCCTCGCCGTTGGCCGCAATGTGTCGGATATCCTGGGCCTTGAACGGGACGACCTGATCGGCCGCAGCACCGCCGATTTTCTGCCCGGCGATATCGCGGCGCTGGACATGGCCGCCGACGGCAAGGTGGTGGAAACCGGCGAACCGATGCAACAGGAAATCGGCGAAGAGATCGATGGCGCCATGCGTTATTCGCTGAACGCCAAATTCCCGTTGCGGGGCGAAGACGGCAAGATCATCGGTGTCTGCAGCATGACCAGCGACATCACCGAGATGAAGCAGGCAGAAGAACAACTGCGTCAAGCCCAGAAAATGGAAGCGATCGGCCAGCTTACCGGCGGCGTGGCCCATGATTTCAATAATATGCTGGCCGCCATCATCGGCAATCTCGATCTCATCGAAGAGGGCAGCGTGACGGCCGAGTTCGACAGGGAAAGCATCGCCACCGCCCTGCGCGCGGCCCTTAGGGGTGCCGAGCTGACCCATCGCCTGCTGGCCTTCTCGCGGCAACAGGAACTGGACGCCAAGGTCACCGAGATCAACGAAATGTTGCCGCAATTCAGCCAACTGGCCCAGCGCACCATCGGCGAAGACATCGATATCGAGATGACCCTGGCGGCCAATCTGTGGCCGACCATGGTTGACGCAGGACAGCTGGAAAATGCCCTTCTGAACCTTGCCATCAATGCCCGCGACGCCATGCCCGATGGCGGACGGCTGACCATTGAAACCGCCAACCGGGTTCTCGAACAGGACGACACCGCGCGCTACGAGGATCTGGCGCCCGGCGCCTATGTCATGATCGCCGTCGGGGACAACGGCACCGGCATGCCGGCGGAAGTGCGGCAGCGGGTCTTCGAACCTTTTTTCACAACCAAGGAAATCGGCAAGGGCAGCGGTCTGGGTTTAAGCATGGTCTTCGGCTTTGCCAAGCAATCGGGCGGCCATGTTTCGATCTACAGCAAGGAAGGCGAGGGCACGACGGTCCGGATCTACCTGCCCAGGGCGGCCGAGGCGGTTAACGCCGAAAGTACGCCAGAGCAGGCCCAGAAAGACAGACCGACGGGCGATGAAACGATCCTGGTGGTCGAGGATGACGAGGCGGTCCGGGATTATCTTGTGACCGTTCTGCGCCGCCTCGGCTATGACGTCCTCGAAGCGGAGGACGGACCGGCGGCATTGGACGTCATGGCGGCTGCCAGGGGCGTCGACCTGCTGTTGACCGACGTGATCCTGCCCCGGGGCATGAGCGGCCGGGATGTCGCCATCGCCTTTCGCGAACGCTATCCGGCGGCGGGCGTCCTATATTCATCGGGCTACACCCGGGAAATCCTCAGCCGCCGCGGCCAGCTGGAGGAAGGCGTGGCACTGATGAACAAGCCGTTTCAGACCCCGACCCTGGCGCAGCGGGTGCGCGAGGTTCTGGATGATCAGGTCGCATGAACATGGGACATTCTCTTCCGGGCAGGCCGCTGCAAGCAGGGGACAGATGAAGATGCGCGTTCTGATCATAGATGACGACGATCTGGTGCGTACCACGCTTTCCCGTACGCTCATGACCGTGGGCTACGAGGTGATCGAGGCCATTGACGGCAACGATGGCCTGGGCAAGTTCCGCGGCGGCGGCATCGATCTGGTGATTACCGATATCCTGATGCCGGAAAAGGAAGGGCTGGAAACCATCCGGGAACTGCGCCAGTCCGGTGGCGGGGTGAAGATCATTGCGATTTCCGGCGGTGACCGTACCGGCAGCCTAAGGTACCTTGAGATGGCGGCCGCGTTTGGGGCGGACGATACCCTGGCGAAGCCGTATCGGCGGCAGGATTTGCTGGCCAAAATCGAGGCCGTCATGAAAGCCTGAAAAGATCCGAATTGACCGGCCGGGGCGCCAGTTCCAAGCCGCGCCGATTATCGGGAGGCTGGCTGCCGGGGTTCGATATTGGCGGCGAAAACCGGATCTATTGATTGATTTCAGTCCCTACACGACGTGCTCGCGAGAATGTCATTACCGCGCAATCACGAATTCGTTCAAGCTTGGCGCATCGGCACTTACAAAATCAGGATCCTTGACTATGCAGCGAACATTGATGCGGGCCATGATGGCCGGACTATTCGGTCTTGCCGTCTTCTCCCAGGTCGCGGCTTCGGCGGCGACGGCGCCAAAGCGTGTCAGCGTGACCGGAGAGATCGTTGATACCTGGTGCTATGTGACCGAGATTATGTACGCCGTGGGGACGGCCCATCATCAATGCGCCGTTTGGTGTGCGGCGGGCGGAATTCCGGTCAGTATTCTCGGCGATGACGGCAAGGTCTATGTCGTCCTCAAACTGGAAGGTGACGCCACCAGCGTGGCCAATCCCGCGATCCTCAAAATCCAGACCCATAAGGTGACGGTCAATGGCGATCTTTTTGAGCGTGACGGCGTCAGATACCTGTTCGTCACCCAGGTGGCCGATGACAAAGGCATCGTCAACCTGACCCATGCCGAGAACGGCATACAGCCGTTTGGAGAATAGCCATGAGAACAATTGCAATGATCGTCGCGGCGGCCTTTCTGGCAGCCGCGCCGGGCGCGGTGGCGGGCGAGGAGTGGGGGAAAAAAGGCGAAAAGAAAGTACCCATAGAGGGCCAGGTGGTGGACAAAGCCAGCGAACAAT
>JAJFGG010000140.1 GCA_021776235.1 Alphaproteobacteria bacterium
TCTGCTGCCCGGCGAGCAGGTCCGCCTGCAAAGCGGCGCCATGGCCGATCACATCGGTCTGTTCGAACGCCGCGGCGATGGCGAACGGGTCGTCATTCTGTTGCACCTGCTGGGCCGCGAGGTCAGGGTAAAGGTCCCCGCCAACACCATTGCCCGCGTCATCTAGCCTGCGCTATAGATCACCCCTTAAGACGGATTGCTCTGTTGTCCACCAACGCATTGGAAAGCAGCATACCATGACACGTGACGCAGCCATCGAGCGGGCGACGGATCATTTCGACAGCGGCGCCTTTTTCCAGGAACTGTCCCGCCGGGTGGGCATTCGTTCGACCGCCCAGGTATCCGAATTGCGACCGGAGCTGGACCGCTACCTGGTGGAGGAAATGACCCCGACACTGGAAAGCCTTGGCTTCTCGGTGGAAATTCACCCCAACCCGGATCCACGCGGTGGCCCGCTGCTGTTGGCCGAACGCCTGGAAAACCCGAATTTGCCGACCTTGTTCAGTTATGGCCATGGGGATGTGGTGCGCGGTTTTGAAGGGGATTGGCGCGAAGACCGCGATCCCTGGACCATGGTCAAGGATGGCGAACGCTGGTACGGCCGGGGCACGGCGGACAACAAGGGTCAGCATTCCGTCAACCTGGCAGCCTTGGCATCGGTGCTGGCGGTGCGCGGCCGCCTGGGCTTCAACTGCAAGATATTGTTGGAAATGTCGGAAGAGGTCGGCTCGGTCGGCTTGGCGGCCTTCGCGGCGGAACATCGCCAGGCCTTGCGGGCGGACTTGCTGCTGGCCTCGGACGGGCCACGTCTGGCGCCCGATAAGCCGACCCTTTTCATGGGCAGCCGGGGTGCCTTGAACTTTGAACTAAGCGTCGATTTGCGCGAAGGCGCCCACCATTCAGGCAACTGGGGCGGCCTTATATCCAATGCCGGCACCCGCCTGGCCAATGCCCTGGCCGCGCTGGTGGGGCCGAAAGGGGAAATTCTGGTGCCGGAACTGCGCCCGGAGACGATCCCGCCATCAGTGCGCGAAGTACTGGCGTCGGTGCAGGTACAGGGGGGCGAAAGCGGCCCGGCGGTGGAAGAGGATTGGGGCCAGCCGGGCCTTACGCCGGCCGAACGGGTATTCGCCTGGAATGCCTTCGAGGTGCTGGCGATCAAGGCCGGCAATCCTGACCAGGTAGCCAACGCCATTCCCCCCAAGGCGATCGCCTGGTGCCAGATCCGCTTTACCGTGGACCGCGACCCCGACGGATTCCTGCCCGCTATCCGCGCCTATCTGGACAGCATGGGTTTTCACGACGTTGCGGTCGGACAGCGGCACGATGGTTTCATGATGCGGGCGTCGCGTCTGTTGCCCGATCACCCCTGGGTGCAATGGGCCAGGCGCTCTCTGCGCCAAACCACAGGAGTGGAGCCGACGATCCTGCCCAACCTGGGCGGCTCGCTGCCCAATGACGTCTTTGCGGAGACCCTGGGGCTGGCCACCATCTGGGTACCCCATTCCTATGCCGCCTGTTCGCAACACGCCCCCAACGAACATGCCCTGGAGCCAATCCTGCGCGAAGGCTTGCAGATCATGACCGGGTTGTTTTGGGATCTGGGAGAGGGCGATGTACCGGAATGGAGAACCGCAGAAGCGTTACACGACGATAAATGACGCGGTAAGGACTGGGGACCATCGATCCATAAAGCGTAGGGATCAAGGATGCCGATCATGCTGACGCCGACCCAACAGAATGCATTGCGGGATGCGGTCAGGGCGTTGATGCCCCTGGCGGCGGAAATATTTTCTGAAGTCAGAACCGCAAGCCTGGACGAAGAAGGCGTGACCCGGCCGGCCTGGAGCGCAGAGGACCAGGCGGCGGCTGATATCCTGCTTCGCGCCGGGCGGGACTTGGGCTTGGCAACCCGCGCCGATGACATCGGCAACACTTATGCCAGCCTACCGGGCCGGGCGGGCCCGGGCACAGCTGTCCTCACCGGCTCGCATCTGGACTCCGTCGCCCGCGGCGGCAATTTCGATGGCCTGGCCGGTGCCGTCGCCGGCGTCATCGCTTTGGCCGCATTACGCCGGGCGGGTTTGCAGCCGGGCTGTGAACTGACCGCCATGGGCATCCGCTGCGAGGAAAGCGTCTGGTTCGGCATTGCCTATATCGGCGCCCGTCTATCCGTGGGCGCCATGGACCGGCCTGAGTTCGATGGGCTGCGGCGACTCGACAGCGGCCGTTCCCTCGCCGCGCATATGGCCGAGGTGGGCCTCAGCGCCGATGATATCTGGCGCCGTGACGGCCCTGAAATCAGCGCCGCGGGCACCAAGGCCTTTCTGGAACTGCACATAGAACAGGGGCCTTTGCTGATCGAACGGGCTGTACCCCTGGCCGTGGCGACCGCTGTGCGCGGCAATCTGCGTTATGGCGATGCGGTATGTTACGGCGCCTATCAGCATTCCGCCGCCGCACCGCGCCGTCTGCGTCAGGACGCGGTGCTTGCGGTCACCGAATTGCTGCAACGGCTGGAGGCTCTGTGGCATGAGATTGAGGATAACGATGACCCCTCGGCGGTTTTCACCGTCGGCAAGCTGTTCACGGATCCAGACCACCATGCCTTGACCAAGGTCCCGGGTGAATGCCGTTTCAGCCTCAATTTCGGCAGCACAGTGCAAGCCACACTGGAACGCATGGCAAACGCCGTTGCCACCCTGACGGCCGAGATTGCCGCACGCCGGCGGGTGCGTTTTGCCTTGGGCGATGCCGTAGGTTCGCCGCCAACGCCCCTTGACCCGGGCATACGGGCCAATCTAAGCGCCAGCGCCAAGCGCCTGTCCATACCTTGCGTGGAATTCGCCACAGTGGGCCATGATGCCTCCGTCTTTGCCCGTGCCGGCATCCCGGCCGCGGTGCTGCTGGTCCGCAACGGCGAAGGCAGTCACAATCCGCGCGAGAGCATGGATATGGAGGATTTTCAACTGGGCGTACAGGTACTGGCCGCCACCATGATTGATCTGGCGAACAGCTAACAAATTTCCAGCGCATGTCGCCTGCCGGAATTTGCCAATGGTCGTTGATATTGTGCCCACAAAACCGGAAACGGCCTAAAACTCTTCGTTGGGCAGGGCGCCAAATATGTCTGAACGGCGTATCCAGGCACGCCCGTCGTTCAGCCCCATTTCGCACCAAAGGCCACGGCATGCGAGCAAGTGGCCAATCACGCCAACTTCCGCCCGCAAGGCCACGGGTGCATCGTCCTTCGGCGACCGGCGCAATTCAATGATCCCGCCTCGCACCAGGGCCATGCGCCGGCCACTCAACAGGCTGCGGTGCATCCAGCCCTCCGTCCCGTCGGCATCGCGCACCTTGCGCCAATACTCGAACTCCGCCATGACCATGAACGGGGTGCCCTTGCGCCGATAGACCCAGGTAATGGGATAGCGCACTCCCGGCCCGGCCCGCATATTGACAGTATCAGACGATAGCGACACGAAGCGTGGTATCGCCAGCCCTGATGCGCCGGGATGGACGGGCCCGGCCGCTTCATTCGCCTTGGCCTTGAACTGCGCCGCCGCCGTTTCGCCGGCTGACGACAAAGGGGCGGTAATGATGGCCGCCGATGCGGCCATCGCCATGACGAAGAAATTGCGAGAAATCGGCTTCACTTCGACCTTATGCCAATGCGGGCGGCGACAGGTCAAGCAGACATTCGGCTTCTGCCTATTTGTCGCGACGCGCCCAGTCTGCTAGAGACTTGATGGCAAGACTCATTCCGGTCGTTTCCGGCTCTAACCACGCCTGCGCGAGATAATTTCATGACGCAAAACAAACCCCTGGTCATTGTCACCCGCAAACTGCCGGACGTGATAGAAACGCGGATGATGGAGCTGTTTGACACCCGTTTAAACGTGACCGACGACCCCATGAGCCATGAAGATCTGAAGGCGGCGGCAAGAATTGCCGATGTGCTGGTGCCCACTGTTACCGACAAAATCGATGCGGACGTCATTTCGGTTGCCGGGGAACGTCTGCGTCTGATTGCCTCGTTCGGCACCGGTTGGGATCATATCGACCATAACGCGGCCCGCGAGCGCGGCATCGTCGTCACCAACACCCCAGGCGTTCTGACCGAGGATACGGCGGATATGACCATGGCCCTGATGCTGGCCGTGCCAAGGCGCCTGACCGAAGGCGAGCGGGTGCTCCGGGCCGGTGAATGGCAGGGTTGGGGCCCGACCTGGATGCTGGGGCATCGCATCTGGGGCAAACGTCTTGGCATCATCGGCATGGGCCGGATCGGTGCCGCAGTGGCCCGCCGGGCCCGCGCCTTCGGCCTATCGATCCACTATCACAACCGGCACCGGGTGGCTCCCGACATGGAAGCTGAATTGGAGGCGACCTATTGGGAAAGCCTGGATCAAATGCTGTCCCGCATGGATATCATCTCGGTCAATTGTCCGCATACGCCGGCCACCTATCATCTGCTTTCGGCCCGGCGCCTGCAGTTGCTGCCGCCGCAATGCTATATCGTCAACACGGCCCGGGGCGAGGTCATCGACGAAGATGCCATGGTACGCCTGTTGCAAGAGGGGCGGATCGCCGGCGCCGGCCTGGATGTTTTCGAGCATGAACCCTCGGTTAACAAGAAACTGCTGGATATGCCCAATGTCGTGTTGTTGCCGCACATGGGCTCGGCCACCATAGAGGGACGGATCGACATGGGGGAGAAGGTGCTGATCAACATTCGCACCTTTGTCGACGGCCACAAGCCCCCGGACCGCATCATCGACGAATCCCTGCTGCCTGCGTAGTACCAGCTTGGCGATCCGGCAATCTATTATTATTGATTGCGACCCCGGCGTCGATGACGCCCTGGCCTTGCTATTGGCCTTTGCAAGTGCCGCTGAATTGGACGTGCTTGGCATCAGCGTGGTGGCCGGCAATGTCAGCCTGACCAAGACTCAGTATAACGCACAGCGTATCGTGGCCCTGGCGGGCCGGGCAGAGGTGCCGGTGCATGCGGGCGCGGCCGAACCAATGCTTGGCAGCCTGCAGACCGCCGCGGTACATGGCAACGACGGCGTGGGCGGGGCCAGATTGCCGGCCCCCGCCGCGCCTGTGGCATCAATGAATGCGGTGACCTATCTGGGCGACAACCTAATGGCCCGGCCCGGCGAAATTACCCTGTGCTGCCTGGGCCCCTTGACCAACCTGGGTCAGGCCATCGCCAGGAAAAATGACATCCTGACGTCGGCCCGGCAAGTTGTGCTCATGGGTGGCGCCGCGGAGGGCGGCAACGTCACCGACAACGCGGAATTCAATTTCTTCGTTGATCCCCACGCCGCCCGCCTGGTTTTCAATTCAGGTGCAAAGCTGGTCATGATCGGCCTGGATCTAACCCGCCAAGTGCCCATAACCCGGGCCCGTCTGGATCAGATCGCAGCCTTGGGCAACAAGGCCGGAAAAGCGGCCCATGAAATGCTAGCCTTCTATAGTCAAGCGGACACCGCCATGCACGATCCCTGCGTCATCGCTTATCTGCTAAAGCCAGAACTGTTTTCCGGTCGCGACGCCGTGGTTGATATTGAAATCGATGACGCCGGACGCATTGGGCAAAGCGTGGTCAGGGAAATCCCCGAAGGCGGCCGGGGTAACGCCCTGGTGCTGGACATGATCGACGCCGACGGTTTCTTCGATCTGCTTTGCGAGCGGCTGGCGCGCCTGCCTTAGAGCTCTTCCGGACTATTCTGGGCCGGTACTCTGATCTGTTTCAACGCGTTAGAGCAACTCGTCCGCGTTCGAATGAACACAGGTTGCTCTAATCCGACCCATGGCCACTCAGATCCCTGATGCTTGGCGTCTCGCCGCACAAAGCACAAGCCGGGTCGGGCTTGACCCGGACGGTGCGGAATTCGCCGGCCAGGCCATCGTGGATCAGCAATCGGCCGGAATAGCTTTCGCCAATATTCAGTATCTCTTTCAGGATTTCCGTCGCCTGCATAGTGCCCATGATCCCGGCCATGGCTCCCAGCACGCCGCCTTGCGCGCAGGATGGGATGGCGCCGGGCGGCGGTGGCTCGGGGAAAATGCAGCGGTAGCAGGGATGAGGCGCGCCCAAATAGGCCTTATAGGTGGAGAGCTGGCCGTCAAAACGCAGTACCGCAGCTGATACCAGAGTCTTTTTAGCCAGAAAGCAGGCATCGTTGAGCAGAAACCTGGTATCGAAATTGTCCGAACCGTCGGCGATGATGTCGAAATCCGCCAACAGGTCCATGACGTTGTTTCGGTTCAGTCGCATTTCATACGGAACCAGCGTGACCTCCGGGTTTAGCGCGGCGGCGCGGTCCCTGGCGCTGTCCACCTTGGCCCGGCCAATATCGGGCGTGCCATGGGCAATCTGCCGCTGCAGGTTGGAGAGCGACACCACATCGTCGTCGACAACGCCGATGGTGCCGACACCAGCGGCGGCAAGGTACATCAGCATGGGCGAACCAAGGCCGCCGGCACCGACGACAAGGACCTTTGCCTTTAACAGCATTGCCTGGCCGATGCCGCCCACTTCCTGCATCACGATATGGCGGGCGTAGCGTTCGATCTGGGCTTCCAGCAAATCGGTCATGTCATCCCCTCGAACAGCGCCGTGGACAAATAGCGTTCGGCGAAAGAGGGCACAATGACAACAATCGTCTTGCCGTCGCTTTCCGGCCGCTCGGCCACTTCCAGCGCCGCCGCCAGCGCCGCACCCGAGGAAATTCCAACAGGCAAACCTTCCAACGCAGCGACACGCCGGGCGGTTTCAAAGGCGGTTTCATTGCCGATTGTCAAAATTTCATCCACGACATCGCGATTCAAGACAGCTGGGATAATGCCGGCGCCAATGCCCTGAATTTTATGGGGACCCGGTTCGCCGCCCGACAAAACAGGGCTGTCCTCGGGCTCCACCGCCACCATTCGGAGCTCTGGTTTGCAGCTTTTCAAAGTTTCACCGATGCCCGTAATCGTGCCCCCGGTCCCAACCCCGGCGACAACGATATCCACTGCACCGCCGGTATCGTTCCAGATTTCCTGGGCCGTGGTGTGACGGTGAATATCCGGATTGGCGGGATTTTCAAACTGTTGCGGCATAACCGCGTTCGGCAGAGCCGCGACCATTTCTTCGGCCCGTTTGATGGCGCCATTGATACCTTCCTCGGCCGGCGTCAGGATCAATTCCGCGCCCAGCAAGGACAGCATGCGGCGGCGTTCAACAGACATGGAATCAGGCATGGTCAGGATGATGCGGTAACCCTTGGCGGCGGCGACAAAGGCCAGGGCGATGCCCGTATTGCCCGACGTCGGTTCAACGAGCACCGTCTCGGGGCCGATGACACCGGCCTGTTCCATTGCCTCGATCATTGCCACCCCAATGCGGTCCTTGACCGAAGCCAGGGGGTTGAAGAATTCCAGCTTTGCCAGGATGTTGGCCATAACGCCCGCGTCTTGCTGAAGCCGCGAGAGGCGAACCAGCGGCGTATCGCCGATGGTATCGATGATCGAATCGTAGATCCGTCCCCGGCCTTTGGTCCGCCGTTCGGTCATGGCAGGATCAATGGTCATCAATCTTGGCCTGATTCATGGGCTTTGTCATAGTCTCTCGCATTCCTAGATATCAAAGTTGGCGCCTTGTTCGCCGGCGGTGGCTTCGGCGGTGGCGCCGGACTGGCGGGCCTGGCGGAACAAGTCTTCCACGCTGACCCCCTCGAGGCGGTGCATCATATCATCGTGCAAATCCTGCCACAGAGGTTGCACCACGGCCCGGCCCAGAGGTGAGCCGGCCAACGCGGCCATATCCTCGTCATGGCCGTCCAGACTTTCCATCAGACGGACGATTTCGGCCACGGCGATACGCCGGCGTTCCCGTGCCAGACGATAGCCGCCCCTGGGACCGCGCACGCCCCGCAAGATGCCGCCCCGTACCAAGTGCTGCATGGCGCCTTCCAAATAGCGTTGGGGAATCCCCTGACGTTCAGCGATATCCTTGGATTGCACAGGATCAGGGCGGGCATTGCAGGCGATATCCAGCACCGCTTCCAGCACGTACAAGGTCTTTTTCGACAGCCGTAGCACGATTATGTCTTCTGCCCGGTGGAGCCAAAACCGCCTTCGCCGCGTTGGCTGCCCGGCAAGCTATCAACCTCGCTTAGAGTGGCATCGGCCAGGGCCGCGATAATCAATTGGGCAATGCGTTCGCCGCGCCGAACCGTAAAGGGATTTTCGCCGTGATTGATCAAAATCACCCCAATCTCACCCCGGTAATCCGCATCGATGGTGCCGGGGCTGTTCAGCACCGTCACCCCATGTTTCAGCGCCAACCCGGAGCGTGGCCGCACCTGCCCTTCATAGCCCACAGGCAAGGCCAGCGCGATGCCCGTCGGGATCAAGGCCCGGCCACCGGGAGGCAAAATCACCTCTTCCTCCACCGCCGCCAACAGGTCCAGGCCAGCGCTGGCCGCCGTGGCCCGTTCCGGCAAGGCCAGTTCGGAACCATGCGCCAATCGTTGCACGGGAATAGAGATCATTATTCTATTCGGCTGCGAAATGATCGGCGATACGCCGGGCCAAAGCATCGGCGACCGCGTCTTTGCTCATGGTCGGCCAATTTTCGACGCCCTGAGCGGTGATCAGATGTACCGTATTCTCATCGCCTCCCATGACCCCCGTGCCGGTGCCGACATCATTGGCCACGATCCAGTCACAGCCCTTGCGCGTGCGCTTGCTTTGCCCATGATCCACGACTTTTTCTGTTTCCGCGGCAAAGCCCACAACCAGACCGGGCCGGCCACCGTTCAACTGGCCAATAGTCGCCAGAATATCCGGGTTCTCCACCAGGGCCAGGCTGGGGGGCCGGCCGCTGCCGTCCTTTTTCATTTTCTGTTCCGCCTCACCCGCGACCCGCCAATCGGCCACCGCCGCCGCGCAAACGGCAATATCGGCGGGCAGGGCGGTCTCGCAAGCCGCCAGCATCTGTGCCGCCGATTCTATGTCGTGCACCATGACGCCAGCCGGGTCAGGCTGATTGTTGGGTCCCGCGACCAGCACCACTTCCGCGCCCAGCCTGGCCAGGGCCGCGGCGATGGCGTGGCCCTGCTTACCCGATGAACGATTGGCCAGAAATCGGACAGGATCGATGGCTTCATAAGTGGGGCCAGAGGTGACAATGGCCCGGCGGCCCTTTAGCGGCGCCGCGGCCGCATCACCGATCAGAAGGCTTTCGATGGCGCCGACAATTTCCAACGGCTCGGACATACGGCCGGCGCCAACCTCACCACAGGCAAGATCGCCCTGGCCTGGCCCAACGACCCGCAAACCATCTTCCAGCAATGTGGCCAAATTTCGCTGCGTTGCGGGATGCTCCCACATCCGGGTGTTCATGGCCGGGGCGACAAGCACCGGCTTGTCCGTCGCCAGCAAAATGGTCGAGGCCAGATCATCGGCCAGGCCGGCGGCCATCTTGGCCATCAAATCAGCACTGGCCGGGGCGACGACCAGCAAATCCGCCTCGCGGGACAGGCGGATATGACCCATCTCGCTTTCATCCTTCAATGAAAACAGACCCTGAAAGACCGCCTCCTCGGACAGTGCCGCCACCGACAAAGGCGTCACGAATTGCGCCCCGCCGGCGGTCAGTACGCAACGCACCCCGGTGCCGCGTTCCTTCAGGCGCCGGATCAGGTCCAAGGATTTATAGGCGGCGATGCCGCCACTGATAATCAACAGGATGTTTTTGCCGCTCAGCATGCCATTCACTATATCACGTGGTTATTGTGTAAATACCGCATGACCACAGCCGGGGCAATAGATCGGCGATGTTCCAATCATCCGCCTGTGGACAAACCGACTTCCACGAAAAATTCTTCGTTATGCTGGCCCAGGCCGGCAACCCAGGGCCGCGCCCCAACATCTGCGCCGGTGAACTGCGCCGGGCAATTGGCCACCTTGTAGGGATCGCTGACGCCGCCGATTTGCACGGCCGCGCCGCGGGCGGCGATCTGCGGCTCGACCATGGATTGGCCAAGTTGCAGATATCGGGTGCATGGGCAACCGGCCGTCTGGATTGCCCCTTCACAGGCATCCGTGGTCTCGGCCAAGGACCATTGTTCAACCTCTGCCAACAACAGGTTCCAGTTTCGCACACGGGCCGTTACGCTGGCAAAACGGGGATCGTCGACCAACTCGGGGCGCAGGGCGGCATTTGCCAGAGCGGTGAAATTTGCCGGACTGACCGGCGCCACCATGACAAAGCCGTCAGCAGTGCGGATTGGCGAAAAAACGATGGGCCGATCTGGTTTCTCCATTTGCGCGGCCTGATATTCGTAAGCAAGCAAATTATGCATGGCATCCATCATCGCGACATCGATGTACTGGCCCCGGCCCGTTCGCAGACGCTGCACCAGGGCGGCATTGATGGCACCGAAGGCATGGGTTGCGCCCAGGATATCCGCCACGGTGGAACGGGTGGCGGGGGGCCGGTCGACATTGCCCTGGTAGTCCATCATGATCAGATCGTAACCCGAGGCCGCGTGAATGATCGGTGCAAAAGCCGCCTGTTGGGCACCCGGTCCGTTTTGCCCATAGCCCGAGACCGAGCAATAGATCAGATCCGGCCGCAGCGCCGACAGAGTGTCATAATCCAGTCCCAGGCGGGCCATGACGCCGGGGCGAAAATTTTCCAGAACCACGTCCACATTGGCGATCAGGCGGCGTACCAATTCGCGGCCCTGGTCGCTCTTCATATCCAGTTCCAGGCTTTTCTTGCCGCAGTTGATTTGACCGAAATAGGCGCTCTGGCCGTCGCGAAAGGGGGGCGCGTGGCGCAAAAAGTCACCGCCCGGCGGCTCCACCTTGATGATCTCCGCGCCCATGTCCGCCATCAGGCGGGTGCAATACGGCCCCGCGAGAAACATGGAAAAGTCCAGTACCCGTATGCCATCCAATGGTCCCGGCACCAATGCGCCTACCCGATCATTCATGCAACTACGCCTTCAATATACCCAATTCGTCGCGCCCGGTCGTCAGCATAGTGCCTCGGTGCACTGAGAGACAATGCCATGTGGATATCGCGGCGCATTACGTTTAACCAGGCCCGCCTTGCCACGGTGCCAGGTACCGGCAGGACGGCAAATTCGCGCTGGCGCCGCATGATGGGCACTCTGAAACAACACTGCGGTCAGCTTTGCGGTTTTTTAACGATGATCTTCTACCATGGGACATTGAATTAAATCGAATGGCGGTGGTTTCGGAACCATGGCAAGTGGATCTCTCATGAGTAGCCGATTTTTGCGGACAATGGCCATGGTCGCGGGCGCATTGCTGCTTGCCACCAGCGCCGCGCAGGGTACGGAAAGAATCCAATTCAGCCTGGGCGGTGATTTCAAGGCCATTGCGGTTGGCGGCAATCAGGATGACGGGCCGGGCCAACCGGGCGGGACCATCGCCGATCAGATCGACGAATCCTACATCCATGCCGCGGGCACCTTCGGTAGGCTGAAATTTGGCCAGGAATACCCGGCATCGGATCTTATGTTCTACGGCTCTCCCTGGGCAATCGAAGGCGTGGGCCTGGCATCGCCGGACCATGTATTCTCCCAATTGGATAACGCGGTGGGCGCACCTTCGGTGATCAGCAACCTTTCCGACGACACCGATAGGATCACCTATTTCACTCCACGCATGAGCGGCTTTCAATTGGGCCTATCCTATACCCCGGAGAACTGCCTGCCACCGGCCGCGGCGTGCGCCAGCGCCGTCACCGGATTGCAAAGCCGGATCGACACCGGGCAGCAGTCGGAAACCGTCGAGATTGGCGCGAACTATTTGCGCCAGTTCAGTGACCTGCATCTCTCGCTGTATGCGGGTATGGCCAAGGGCAACGTCGAAGGCACCGCCGCCGCCATCGCGGCCGCCGGGCTAGAGGATCAGGACCAATGGGGCATTGGCATGTCCCTTGGCTATGTCGGCTTTACCTTCGGCGCCGACTACCGCGAAGACGACCAGGGTACCTTTGCCCCTGACACCGACCGCACGGACTATTCCGTTGGCCTGAACTATACCGCGGGCAACTGGACAATTGGCGCGGCTTATGCCCATGGCGAGGTAGAGGCCGGTACCGGCCTGGGCCAGGACGAAACCGATGGCTATCAGGTCGGTGCGATCTATGCTTTGGGCCCGGGTATCACGATGACCGGCGGCATTACCTATTGGGACGTGGGTGACAATCTGAACGCGGTCGGAATAGAGAACACCTCAACTGAATTCATCCTCGGAACCCTGCTGTCATTTTAGCTCAATTCAGGACTGACCAAGCCGCCCGCGGCAGCGGATGGACAGCGCCGTCTAAAGCCGATAGGCCGTGACAGCGTTATCATGAAACAGTTTGCCGCGGTCACCGTCCGACAGGTCCGCGGTAATGGCCATAAATCCGTTGAAGATGGTGGCGAAGGCGCCAACCAGACGGTCGACAGGATAATTTGAGGCGAACATACAGCGGTTTACGCCAAAAATTCGAATGACCTCGCGCACAACTTCGACATTGCGCTCCGTGCTCCAGGCATGCCCCGCTTCGCCGATGCCGGAAATTTTGACCGCCACATTCGGCTGTTTTGCCAATGTCTGCATGCCTTCACGCCAGGCTGCCAGGCCTGTTTTGCTACGGTCTTCCGGTACACCGGCATGGTTCAAAATTATTGCCGTGTGGGGATAATCCCGGGCCAGGACCGCTGCTTCCGCCAGATGCCAATAGCGGGTTTGCAGTTCATAGTGCAGACCATATTCGGCCAGCAGGGCATAACCACGACGCCAATTTGGATCAGACATGGAACCGGGCAGACCCGACCGCACTTGCCCTGGGCCGGGCGCGGCCGCTGGCTTTTGCCGTATACCACGCACCAGGGGAAATTCTGCCTGACCGCTCAATACGGCCGCGATATCGTCCCGGGCAAACCAGGCCTGGGCAACGATGGCATTGGGCCGGCCCTCGGTCTCGGCGAGGCCATGCAGCCAGCGGGTCTCGGCGATCGGGTCTGTGGGGTTCCACTCCGCCTCCACATGCACCGTCGCCGCGATTTCGAAGCCAGCCGTGTCACGGCGATAGTCCGCAGGCAGATAATTTTTCTGCAGGGGGCTGACGGGGCCATAGCGATGCGGGCCGGGATCGGGTTGTTCCAGCCAGGGATAATTACCCTGGCCCAGACGCCAGAAATGCTGATGGCAATCGACGATCTGAATAGGGGCCGTCATACCAGTACATCGTCGATCAGATGGCGGCCCTCGCGGTCCTCGATCTCCAGCACCCAAAGATCGGGGTCCATATTCGCCTGCCGCGCAATATAGGCGTCCGCCTCCGCTTCCGGCACCAGGGTATCGCCGGTGGCCCGCCGCCATTGCCGGCCACCGCCTGACATACTGCCCTCCAGGCTATTGGCCGGCGCCAGCACCATGCAGCCCGGACCCAGATGATTGACCTTGACGAAAATAGCACCGGCGGTGCTATCGCCGCGCCGGACCACCAGGGCCGGGATCGAATGGAGGTCGCATTTACGGATGTGAGCCCTGATCCACAATTCCGCCGTGACGCGGGGTTGTGTCAAACCTGGCCATGCCGGTGGCAATCGACCACATGGTCGTTGATCATGCCCACCGCTTCCATGAAGGCGTAACAGATGGTCGGCCCGCAAAAACGGAAGCCGCGCTTCTTCAGCTCCTTCGACATCGCCCGGCTGGCCTCGTTTTCGGTCACGACCTCGCCGCTGCTACGCGCCTGACCAACCACCACCTGACCATCGACAAATGACCACAGGTAATCCGCGAACGCGCCCCGGCCCGCCGCCATGATATCCTGCCAGGCCTTGGCATTGCCGATGGTGGCGACAATTTTCGCCCGGTTGCGCACGATTCCCGCGTCGGCCATCAGGGAGGCTACCTTGGCATCATCATATTGGGCAATAATTGCGGGGTCGAAGGCGTCGAAGGCGGCGCGAAAATTGTCCCGTTTGCGCAAAATGGTAATCCAGGACAGGCCAGCCTGAAAGCCATCGAGGATCAGCTTTTCAAACAATGCCTGATCATCCCATTCGGGCACGCCCCATTCCTGGTCATGGTAGGCCACATAGGTCGGATCATCACCGCACCAGGCGCAGCGAATTAGGCCGTCGTCGTGCCGGATGCTCATACTTCGGACTCCGGCAATTCGAAATCGGCCCAGTCAGGCATCAGGAGCCTGACCGTCGCCGCACCGGCGGTCAGGCTTCGCCCCAGTCCGCCGGCCTCGGCCAGACGGTCGATCCGCACCAGGGCCAGACCGCGATCCCCCTGGCCGGAACGCATCACGGCAATCTCGCGGTCTTCCGCCAGCAGCGGCGCGCCGGGCTCAGGCAATGGACCGTCAATACGGACCGGCAACAATCGTTTGCGCACCAGGGCCCGGTACTTTGTGCGCGCGGTCAGTTCCTGGCCAACGAAACAGCCTTTGTCGAAATCGACACCGTGCAGGCAGTCCAGATTGCTTTCCAGCATCAGGGATTTATCGACTATCAAGTCCCGTCCGCTATCGGGCAAGGCGAGGCCCAAGCGGAAATAGTCGTAATCCGAGGCCTCACCAGGGTCGAAGCCCGCCGCCGCCAACATCGCGCCCGCCTGGCCTATGGGCGCCACGATCCGCGCTCCAGCCTCTTCCAGACGCGGGTCAAGGAACACCACACCTTCGCCATAGGCCTGGGCGGTGCCGGTACCGTCCGTCAGGCCAAGGGCCGCGCCCGTGCCCGGACCGAAAGCCGCGCAGACCTCCCATTCAGCCCGTGCATCCTCTATCTTCACATCGGCGCGCAGGCGATACATGTTTAACCGCTTGGCCAAAGCCTCCAGGCGCGCGGCCTCGCCCTCCAGCAACAATTCATCGCCCCGCCGCACCAGGAAAAAATCAAACAAATACTTCCCCTGCGGCGTCAACAGGGCGCCGTAAACGGCCCGTTCCGGCCCCAGGCCATCCAGATCACGGGTAATCAGCGCCTGCAGGAAGGGCAATACATCCGCACCCGACAAACGCAAAACGCCGCGCCCCGGCAATAGACAATAATTCGCTTTCATCATTCGCACCCCACTGGTTATACATGCACCTAGTCATGACAGCATGGCAAGAGTTCATGATTGCCCCGTAACCCAGGCCAGCCGCCGCCTAACAGGGACCCGCCAAAACGGCGATGAAAATCCTGTTTATCAGTCATAACCGCCTGGGCGATGCCGTCCTTTCCACCGGGCTGTTGCAACATCTGGCGGACCGTCACACCGGTGCCCGGCTGACCATTGCCTGTGGTCCGGCCCCGGCGCCCCTGCTGGCCCTTGCCCCCAACGTGGAACGGGTGCTGATTCTGGAAAAAGCCCCCCTGGCCGGGCATTGGCGGCGTCTATGGCGGCAAACGGTCGGGCGGCACTGGGATCTGGTGGTGGATCTGCGCTCCTCGTTGCTGGCTTGGCTGCTCTGGGCCAAACAACGCCGGGTGCTGCGGTCGAACAGCAGTGATCTGCATCGGGTGCGCCATGCGGCGGAAGTTTTACAATTGTCCAAACCGCCGGAACCAAAACTGTGGCTGCGCCCGGAACACAGTCGGGCCGCATTGGCCCTTTTGCCGCCAGGTACGCCGATCCTGGCCCTGGGACCGACGGCCAATTGGGGCGGCAAACAATGGCCGGCCGAACGTTTCAGCGAGTTGGCGCGCCGTTTGACTGCCCCCGACGGCCTGTTTCCCGGCGCCCGCATCGCCGTTTTTGGCGCCGCGAGCGAACGGCACACCGCCCAGCCCCTGTTGGATGGATTACCCGCCGAACAGCTTGTCGATCTGATCGGCCGCATCGAGCTGCCCGAGGTGCTGGCCTGCCTGCAGCGTAGCGATTTCTTTATCGGCAATGATTCGGGTCTGATGCACATGGCCGCCGCTGCCGCGATCCCCACCCTGGGCCTGTTCGGTCCCAGCCGAGAGGAATTGTACGGTCCCTGGGGCGACAAGGCCGCGTCGGTGCGAACCGACCGTGACTTTGAGGACATCTGCAACGATCCGGCATACGATTACCGCAAACAGGATAGCTGGATGAGCACATTGTCCGTTGACAAGGCGGAAGCGGCAGCGTGGTCCTTGCGGACCAGGATTACGGAGATGGAGGGATGAGCGCACCCATCCTCTCGGTGCTGGTCGTCGTCCATAACGAAGCGGCGCAACTGGCCGATTGTCTGAAAACCCTGGATTTCGCCGACGAACTGGTGGTGGTGCTGGACAAATGTACTGATGGCAGCAAGGCCATCGCCGAGCATTTCGCCGCCCGTCTGGTGGAAGGCGCATGGGAAATCGAAGGGCAACGGCGCAATCTGGGGATCGATGCCTGCCGGGGCCGTTGGATTTTGGAAGTGGACGCGGACGAGCGGGCCACTCCAGAGCTGGGCCACGAGATCAGGACCGTGATCGGCGAACGGAATGGTGCCACCAGCGCTGTGCCCAGCGACGGCTATTTTCTGCTGCCGTTCGACAATTATATCGGCGAGCGCCTGGTCCGCCACGGCTGGGGCGGTTCATGGGGGGTATCGGCGGCGCCCCGTCTGTTCGCCAAGGGGGCCAAGCGCTGGGGCGATCAACGCATTCACCCGTCCCTGAGCTTGAACGGGCCGCGACGCTGGCTGTCGACGCCAATCCGTCACAATGTAGACCGTGATATTTCCGACATGCTGCAACGCCTGGATCGCTATAGCACGGCCAGGGCGGCTGATCTGCGCGCCGCCGGTGATATAGGCAATCTGGCCAGCAATATCCGGCGAATATTTTCCCGGTTCGGCAAATGCTACATTTCACGCAAAGGTTACCGCGAAGGCGCCTATGGCTTCCTGATCGCCCTGATGGCCGGGCTGTACCCGATACTTTCGCACCTAAAAGCCCGGCTGGAGAAGGTCTAGGTCATGCGGGTGATGCAATGCATGGCGGGCGCCAAGCACGGCGGGGCGGAGGCATTTTTTACCCGTATGGTGCTGGCCCTGCATCGCGCCGGTCTGGACCAAAGGGTCGTACTGAGGCCGGATACCGCGCGCGAAAAGCTGCTGGCGGATGGCGGCATCGCGGCCTCGCCACTGGCCTTCGGCGGCAAACTGGATTTTACCACACGCTTTGGCTTGCGCCGGGAACTGGCGCATTACAAGCCCGATGTGGTGTTAAGCTGGATGAACCGCGCCGCCGCATTCTGCCCCAAATCAAACGGCCGGTTCGTTCATTGCGGCCGCCTGGGCGGTTACTACGATCTGAAATATTACCGCACCTGCGATCATTTGATCGGCAACACCGAAGGTATCGTCAACTATCTGATCGAACAGGGCTGGCCGGCGAAGCGGGCCCATTATCTACCCAATTTTGTCTCTACGGCCGCGGCGGAACCAATGCCGCGGCGCGAGTTGTCGACCCCGGACGACGCAGCGGTGGTTCTCGCCTTGGGACGGCTGCATCATAACAAAGCCTTTGACGTATTGATCCAGGCCTTGCGCCGGCTGCCCGATGTCTATTTATGGCTGGCTGGCGAAGGACCTTTGGAGGCGGTGCTGCGCCGGCAAGCGGTGCATTTCGGGGTGGCGCCGCGCATCCGCTTTTTGGGCTGGCAGGACGATCCGGGCGCGCTTTATGCCGGTGCCGATCTGGTTGTTTGCCCCTCGCGTATCGAGCCTTTGGGCAACGTGGTATTGGAGGCCTGGGCCCGGCGCAGACCCATCGTCGCGACCGCGGCCGACGGCCCCAGGAGCCTGATCCGTGACGGTGAAAATGGCCTGTTGGTGCCCATCGACGACGTCGAAGCGCTGGCCGTCGGGATCAATCGTATCCTCAGCAATCAGGAAACGGCCCTGACCATGTCGGAAACGGCACATGATGAATTTCTGGCGGACTACAGCGAGGCTGTGGTGGTACGGCGGTACCTGGAATTTTTCGATAATGTGGTCGCTCAGGGGCAAGGAACATTGGCGTAATGTGTGGCATTGCTGGGATCATGACAATAGACGGCGAGGCCCCGAACCCGGCCGCTTTGAGAGCCCTGCAGACTGCCCTGCGCCATCGCGGACCCGATGGTGTCGGAGAATTTGCCGGTGCCGGGATCGGCATGGTGCATACCCGGCTGGCCATCATCGATCTGGAAACCGGCGACCAGCCTATCGTCAGTCCCGATGGCACCGCGCTGATCGCCAATGCTGAAATTTACAACTATCTGGAACTGCGGGAAACTTTATGCGAGGCCCCGCTGAAAACTCGTTCAGATTGCGAACCGGCGTTGTATCTGTACCGCCGGGAAGGCATCAATTTTGCCAATCAGCTTCGCGGCATGTACGCCATTGCCATTTATGATCCGGGCGAGGGGCAGTTGCTGTTGGCCCGCGATCCCTTTGGCATAAAGCCGATTTATTACGTCGAAGGTTCGTTTGGTCTTGCTTTCGCGTCCGAGCCGACAGCCTTGATAAAGGCCGGTTTGGTTCAGCCGGGGCTGGTTGAGCAGCCATTGCACGAAATGTTGCAAATGCAGTTCACCACCGGCCGGGACAGCATCCATTCGAACATCTGCCGGGTACTGCCCGGCGAGACCCTGGTGATCGCACAGGGCCGGATCGTTGACCGCCGGCGCCGCGGCGCCCTGCCCCTGGCGCTTCCCCGGCGCCTGGACGAAAATGCCGCCCTGACGGAACTGGAAGAGGTTCTGCTGGACAGTGTCGAAGTGCACCAGCGGTCCGATGTACCCTATGGCATGTTCCTGTCCGGCGGCATTGACAGTTCGGCGTTGTTGACGTTGATGGCGCGTTTGAATGACCAACCAGTGCGCGCATTTACCGCCGGCTTCTCGGGCACACGGGCCCATGACGAGCGGGCTCAGGCCCGGGCCCTGGCCGGCCATCTGGGCGCCGAGCATCATGAGGTCAGCTTCGATGAAAACGATTTCTGGTCTTTGCTGCCCCAGGTCGCCGCCACGATCGACGATCCGGCAGCGGACTACGCCGTGTTACCGACCTACAAACTTGCGGCGGCCGCGCACAAGGCTGGCCTGAAAGTGGTGCTGTCTGGTGAAGGCGGGGACGAACTGTTCGCCGGCTATGGCCGCTACCGCGATGCCCAGCGGCCTTGGTGGGTGGGCGGGCCGCGCACCATGCGCCGAACCGGCCGATTTGACCGCTTGGGAGTTCTGCGCGAATCCTCGGATAGCTGGCGGGACGGCATCCGTGCCGCCGAAAGCACGCTTGGCGCGGCCGACCTGAGCCGCTTGCAATTGGCCCAGGCCATCGACTGCGCGGCCTGGCTGCCGAACGATCTGTTGATCAAACTGGACCGTTGCCTGATGGCACATGGGGTGGAAGGCCGAACGCCGTTTCTCGACCCGATGGTTGCTGATTTTGCCTATCGTCTGCCGGATGAGTTGAAATTGCGGGACGGTCGAGGCAAGTATCTGCTGCGGCGCTGGCTTGCCAACGCCAACCCGGTGGCGAAACCGTTTGATCGCAAACGAGGCTTTACGGTGCCGGTCGCGGAATGGATACGCGACCGGGGCAGCGAACTGGGGCCCCTGGTGGCGGCACAACCGGGTATCGAGGCCATTGCCAGACCCGGCCGGGTCGCCGCTTTATTTCAGAAAGGCGGCAAGCGCGAGGGCTTTGCCGCCTGGACCCTGTTGTTCTATGCCCTTTGGCATCGCTGTCATGTTGTTGGCGCCGCCCCGCAAGGCGATGTCTTTGAAACCCTAGCCACCGCCGCCTAATGTCCTGGATCTGCGGCACCTGGTATTGAGGAGATAATCATGGCCGAAACTTTTGATCTGTTGCTGCGTGGCGGCACCCTGGTCACCCATAACGGCATCGGGCTGGGGGATGTTGGCGTGCGTGACGGGCGCACGGCGGCCATTGGCGATCTGGCCGGCGCCGACGCCGATCAGGTGGTGGAGGCCCAAGGGCTGCATATCCTGCCCGGTGTGATCGACACCCAGGTGCATTTCCGCGAACCGGGCAACGCGCAGAAGGAAGATTTGGAGGCCGGCTCCCGCGGCGCTGTTCTGGGCGGGGTCACAGCCGTGTTCGAGATGCCCAACACGGCGCCCCTGACCACGAATCCGGAAGCGCTGGCTGACAAACTGGCCAGGGCCCGGGGCCGGATGTGGTGCGAACACGCCTTTTATATGGGCGGCACAGGGGAGAATGCCGAACAGCTGGCAGAGCTGGAACGCCTGCCTGGCTGTTGCGGCGTAAAAATCTTCATGGGTTCATCCACCGGCAATCTATTGACCGAGGACGACGCTACCTTGCGCCGGATCCTGGGCGCGATCCGGCGCCGCTGCGCCGTGCATGCGGAAGACGAGCCCCGCCTGAAGGAACGCCAGCACCTGGCGGTCGAGGCGGCGGATCCCGCCGCCCACCCGCTCTGGCGGGACCCGGAAACCGCCCTGCGCGCCAGCAAACGCCTGATCGCCATTGCCCGGGAAACCGGCGCCCGTGTGCATGTGCTGCATATCACCACGGCCGAGGAAATTCGCTTCTTGGCCCAGCACAAGGATATTGCCTCGGTCGAGGTGACACCCCAGCATCTGACCCTGGCGGCGCCCGATTGCTATACCGATATGGGCAGCCGGGCGCAGATGAACCCGCCCATTCGCGATGTCAGCCACCGGGACGGATTATGGTGGGGCCTGGACCAGGGCGTGGTCGATGTCATCGGCTCGGACCACGCCCCGCACACCCTGGCGGAAAAGGCACAGACTTATCCGGCCAGCCCGTCCGGCATGCCCGGGGTCCAGACACTGTTGCCAATCATGCTGGATCATACCGCCGCCGGGCGGTTAAGCCTGCTCCGCCTGATGGACCTGACCTCGGCCGGCCCGGCCCGGCTGTTCGGTATCGCCGGCAAGGGCCGGATCGCGGTTGGTTATGACGGCGATTTCACCCTGGTCGATTTGCAGGCCAAACGGCGTATATTGGATCAGGACATGGCCAATCTGTCGGGCTGGACGCCATTCCATAACCGCGAGGTTACGGGTTGGCCCATGGCCACTATTATTCGCGGCCGGATCGTCATGCGCGAAGGTGACTTGGCGGCAAAGGCCGACGGCAGGCCCCTGCGATTTGGCGAGACCTTGCCGCGCGCCTAAGAGACGCTATGATCCGCCTGAAATTTTGAGTGCTGCAATGTGATTGGAAATAGCGATGAGCGGAACCTTCAAGGCTTGGTGGGCCACGGACGTCGATGGCAAGGTGAATGTGGAACTATGCGATGTGGCGGACGCCGACCTGCCGGCGAACGAGGTCACCGTGGCGGTGAAATATTCCACCATCAATTACAAGGACGGCATGGCCGTTCAAGGTAACAAGAGCAAGATCATGCGGTCTCTGCCCATGGCGCCGGGCATTGACTACGCCGGCCTGGTGGAGGCTTCCGATAGCCCGGACTACCGCGCTGGAGACGAAGTTGTTTTGACCGGCTGGGGCGTGGGCGAGGCTGTCTCGGGCGGATTGTCCCAACGGGCCCGGGCCAAGGCCGATTGGCTGGTGAAAAAGCCGGACGGCTTGACTCTGCAGCAGACCATGGCCATCGGCACCGCCGGTTTCACCGCCATGATGAGCGTCCTGGCGCTGGAAGATGCTGGCGTGAAGCCGGGTGACGGTGACGTCATCGTGACCGGCGCGGCGGGCGGCGTCGGCTCTGTCGCAGTCGCCGTGCTGGCCAATCTGGGCTACAGCGTTGCCGCCTCGACCGGTCGGGAGAGTGAACATGACTATCTGCGGGGACTGGGCGCTTCGTCCATCGTCCCGCGATCGGACTTGAGCGAGCCGGGCCGGCCCCTGGGCCGGGAAACCTGGGCCGGGGGTATCGATACGGTGGGCAGCCAGATTCTGGTCAATGTGCTGGCCGGCACCAAATCATTGGGCACGGTGGCGGTCTGTGGTTTGGCGGCCGGGCCCGATCTGCCGGGAACCGTATTGCCCTTCATCCTGCGCGGGGTGCGGATCTGGGGCATCGATTCCGTTTTTTGCCCGGCGGCTCGGCGGGCGCAAACCTGGGCTCGTCTGGCGACGGATCTGCCGCTCGATAAACTGGATGCCATGACCAGTGTTAAGGCCATGGCGGACGTGCCGGCCATCACCGCCGATATTCTGAACGGCCAGGTGCGCGGCCGCACGGTAATCGACGTCAATGCCTAGTTGTGACGGGGTAGACATGAGCAGGGATGACAACGGGCGCGAGCCGCCTAGGTTGACGGGCCTGGCCCACGGCGGCGGCTGAGGCAGCAAGATCGCCCCCGCCGTGCTGCGGGAACTGCTGGCAAACCTGCCAAGGCCCGAACCTGACGCCGACCTGCTGGTCGGCAATGATACCGGCGATGACGCCGCCATCTATCGCATCGACGAAAGCCGGGCGATGGTGGCGACGACGGATTTTTTCATGCCCGTGGTCGACGATCCATTCGATTTTGGCCGCATTTCCGCCACCAACGCCTTATCGGACGTCTATGCGGTTGGCGGCCGGCCGGTTTTGGCCCTGGCCATCGTCGGCATGCCCATCGACAAGGTTTCCACCGATGTCATCCAGCGGGTTCTGGCCGGCGGCGCAGCCGTCTGCAAGGCTGTGGGCGTCCCCATCCCGGGCGGGCATTCCATCGATACCTTGGAGCCGATTTACGGTCTGGCGGCGATCGGCATGGTGGATATCGACAATATCAAACGCAACATCGGCGCCCGGCCGGGCGATGCGCTAATCCTGGGCAAAGGCATCGGCACGGGTTTTCTTGCCGCCGCCATGAAGGCGGGAACCCTGTCGCCGGAGGGCTATCGGGAAATGATCGATTGCACGACCCGCCTGAACGATATCGGCGCCGCGTTGGGCGAACGGGCGGATGTTCATGCCATGACCGATATCACCGGCTTTGGCCTGTTGGGACATTTGAGCGAGGTTTGCCAGGGCTCCCATGTTTCGGCGCTGCTGGACCTTGACGCCGTGCCGATACTGCCGGCCGGACGGGCCTTGGCCCAGGCGGGGGTGAACACCGGTGCGACCGGGCGCAACCGCGTCGCCTTCAGCGACGGCGTTGCGTTGCCCGCTGATTTACCTGACTGGCAGAACAACATGCTGTACGACCCGCAGACCGCCGGCCCGCTGCTGGTCGCCTGCGACCCAGGCGCCGCGGACGAAATCCTGGCCCTGTTTCATGCCCGCGGCTACGCCGCCGCCGCCATAATCGGCCACTGTCAGACGGACGGACCGGTCATTACGGTTCGCTAGACCAGTTTCGATAAGCATCGAATCGGGTCTAGATTTTGTCGCTCACGCTCGTGCGCCAAAGCGCGCCGCTCCGCGAGGGCGGCGCAGTAGCGCCGGGCCGCCGTCGCGGCCTGGATTGCGTAATTCGAAATCGAATACAGTCTAAAGTACTTTCGGGCTAGATAAATCTAGGGGTGCGCCTTGGCGCAACACCGCCTTGGCCTGCTCGGTATCGCCGCCATTCGCAAGGTGCAGGCACAAACCGGGATGCAGTATGGTGGGGCCCTTGCCTTGCACCCGGGCCTGAACGATGACCCGTTTGGCCGACCTGCCCGGCCGCGGCCATAGAGGAAATATCACCATATCGCCGGCCCCCTGAGCCAGGCCGGACAGCAACGATGGCAGGCGGTCGCTGCGATGGATCACCGTGATGGAGCCGCCTGGCACGGTGCGCCGCAAACAAAAGGCCAGCCAGTCTTTCAGGGGAATTTCACCTTCGCCATGGGCCAGGGCCTTGCCCTGATCCGGCGACGGGGAGGCGCTGCCGCGCGCATAGAAAGGCGGGTTGCATACCGTGTGATCGAATATTGTTTGGCCGATTTCTGATGGCGGTTGGCGAATGTCCCCGGCCACGATACCAATCCTGGCCGACATCCCGTTGGCGGCGATGTTGCCAGCCGCCAGCCCAGCCAGTTCAGGCTGAATTTCCAGACCGCGAATGGCCAGATCCGGGCAGCGCCAGGCCAGACACAAGGATACCGCCCCGACACCGGCGCCCGCGTCCAGAACCGTCTGCCCCGGACGCGCCCTCACCGCCGCCGCCAACAGAATGGCGTCCGAGCCCGCCCGGTAGCCGTAGCGCGGCTGGCTCAGCAGAACGCGGCGATCCAACAAGCCGTCCTGGGTAACATCGCGCCCGGTGTCCGCCTTCATAGCGCTAACTTCCCGCTTCAATGCCGGCTTCCGCCAATAAGGCGCGGGCCGCCGCCAAATCCTCATCCAGCACCATCAGGCGCCGGTTGAAGGCGCCGATGGAGCCCTCGGTAACAGAGATATGATGGTCCAAAACCAGGTTTTCGATGCCGGCGTCACGCAAATAGACCTCGAGCCATGACAGCAGGACCAGGTCATTGCTGCGTAATAGTTCGATCATTTCCCGATCCTGTTGCCCCGTCCCGCCATTGCGGTCTTGCTTTATCACCTCGTAATGCAGTCTATAGGTTCAGCGGCGGAGAGTCGCGGGGGAACCAGAGGGACGCTAAGTGGCTGACGTTATACATTTGGACGGGGCGGTGCCCCGGCGGGCCTCGATGGAACCGCTGATGCAATTGGTTGGCGACGATCTGAGCAAGGTCAACCACACAATTCTTGACCGCATGCACAGCCGGGCGCCGTTGATCCCGCAACTGGCCGGACATATCATCGCCTCGGGCGGCAAGCGCCTGCGGCCCATGCTGACCCTGGCGTCGACGCGCCTGTGCGGCTATGTGGGAGAGCGCCAAATCGGCTTGGCGGCGGCCGTGGAGTTCATCCATACTGCTTCGTTACTGCACGACGACGTAGTCGATGAAAGCGATCTGCGCCGTGGCGACGCCACCGCGAATGTGCTCTGGGGCAATCAGCCCAGCGTCCTGGTTGGGGACTTTCTGTTTTCCCGCGCCTTTCAGATCATGGTCCAGGACGGCAGTCTGGAAGTACTGCGGGTTCTGGCCAATGCCTCGGCGATCATTTCGGAAGGCGAGGTGATGCAGCTGGAAACCCTGAATAATGTGGAAATTCCGGAAGAAAAGTATCTCGAGGTCGTCTCCGCCAAGACCGCCGCCCTGTTCGCGGCCGCCTGCCGGATCGGCGCGGTGATCGCGGGCCGCGGTTCGGTGGAAGAAGACGCCCTGGAGAATTTTGGCCGCAATCTGGGCATCGCCTTTCAATTGGTCGACGACACCCTGGATTATTCCGCCCACCAGTCCACCTTGGGCAAGACCGTGGGTGACGACTTCCGCGAATGCAAGGTGACACTGCCGGTCCTGCTGGCCTATCGCCGGGGCGACGAGGACGAGCGGGCCTTCTGGCGCCATTGTATTTCCGACGGTAAGCAGGCCGCCGGCGATCTGGAAAGGGCCATGGATCTGTTGCGGCGAAATGACGCTTTGCACGATTCCATTGAACGGGCCCGCCACTATGGCGCCATGGCCCGTGACGGCCTGGGCATCTTTCCCGATAGCGAGGCCAAGCGTGCATTGATCGATGTGGTCGATTTCTGTATCGAGCGGGCCTATTAGAGCATGTCGCGGCTAGTCTGAGCCATTTGACCGGTCCACCAGGACCCGTGGGTAGGCGCGGTTCGCAGCGCGATGTGGGACATCGGGCAAGAACCGTAACGCCGCCACGGGTCCTGGTGGACCGGTCAAATGGCTCAGATTAGCCGCGACATGCTCTACAGCGCCCTCCGGCCTTGCCGCCGCCCGTCCTGGGCGTTATAAGCACGCGGTTCGCCATGCCGAATGGCGGGCGAAAATTGCCGGAGTGTAGCTCAGCCTGGTAGAGCACCGTCTTCGGGAGGCGGGGGTCGGAGGTTCAAATCCTCTCACTCCGACCAGTTACTTTGGATCAGTAATACCAAGCATTACACTGCCCTTCCGCGGGAACCGCGGAAGGGCCTTTTTTTGCCTACATAGGGCGATTGCTCAATTTGTCCGGGACCATCGGACCCCTCTTCTCCGACGCGACGGATCGTATGTCGGCAAAGGCCTCGGAGTCGCTATCTGCGTTCTTTCCTTTGATCCGACGACAGATAGCCTGTTGGGATTTGTTGCCGTCAAATGGTGAATTCTTAGAACCTGGTATTATCTCCGACAACAGTCATCAAGACTCCGGCCCGCTCCGATCAACGGCATTCATCAAATCTTAACCTATTCAAGCGCTGCGAATTATGTCAATTTATCCCTATCGACATAATCAATAAGACTGATGGCATGGGGCATCTGCGAGAATTCACGATATATTCCGCGTGTTGGGAGTGTAATGAAAAAGAAAAAAGGCGGCCATAGGCACGGCTCAGGTGGAAGCGGCGGCAGGAATGAGCATCTGAAAGGCACATCGGGCGAAGACGTGCTGACGGGTGGTGACGGCAACGACCGTATTGACGGTCGCGGCGGCGACGACCTCCTGATGGGCGCCGGGGGCAGAGACCATATCAACGGCGGCGCCGGCAACGACACCATTTATGGCGGTTCGGGCAACGACCATATCGACGGCGGCTCCGGCGATGACACAATTCACGGCGGTTCCGGCAACGACCATATCAAAGGCGGCTCCGGCAACGACACCATTTATGCCGGCGCGGGCAAAGACAAGATCGACGGCGGCGCCGGTAACGACACCATTCACGGCGCCGGGGGCAGAGACCATATCAACGGCGGCGCCGGCGACGATACCATTTACGGCGGTTCAGGCGACGACAAGATCAGCGGCGGTTCCGGCGACGACACCATTTACGGCGGCGCGGGGGATGATGACATCAAGGGTGGCGCCGGCAACGATACGATTTATGGCGTTTCCGGCAACGACAAGATCGATGGTGGCTCCGGCGACGATACCCTCTTTGGCGGCACGGGCAATGATGACATCAAGGGTGGTTCGGGCAACGACACCATCCGTGGCGGTTCGGGCGACGACCAGATAACGGGCGGCACCGGCGACGACAGCATTGACGGCGGCGCAGGCGACGATCTGATTTTGGGCGATGGCGGCGGTGGCTCGGGCTCCGGCTGGGGCCGTGGCTCCCACGGCTCGCACGGCGGCGGTGGCTGGGGCCGCGGCTCGCACGGCTGGGGCAAAGGTTCCCATGGCTCGCACGGTTCAGGCGGTCTGGCGCCCAGCTTCAACGACACCCTCGATGGCGGCGCCGGCAACGACATAATCATTGGCGGCGTCGGTGACGATTCCGTTCTGGGCGGTGCGGGCGATGACCTGCTGTTTGGCGATTCCCCGCGGCGCTGGGGGCCCAGCAGCGGCTCCCATGGCCGGGGCCATGGCTCTCATGGCTGGGGCAAAGGCTCCCATGGTTCGGGCAGCGGCCATCGCGGTCAGGGCAAGGGTTCCCGCGGTTCTGGCAGTGGCTGGCACGGCCGGGGCAGCGGTTCCCACGGCTCGGGCGGCGGATATCGCGGCAAAGGCAGCGGCTCGCACGGTTCGGGCAGCGGCATCGATCTGAGTTTCAACGACTATCTCGACGGCGGCGCCGGCAACGACCGGCTTTACGCCGGGCGCGGCGACGATACCGCCAATTATACGGTGGGCGAGAATGTCGGCGCCTCTGACGTCTACAACGGCGGCGCCGGCATCGACCGGCTGGACTTGCAGTTCACCTTGCAGGAATGGCTGGATCTGAACCCTGCCCTGCAGGATGACCTGGACGCCTATCTTGATTTCCTGGCGGCGCACACCAATCCGTACAGCGGCGAGGCTGATGGCGCGGTGTTTGAGTTCAACGTGTTCGATCTGGATGCCAGCCGGTTCGAGGACGTGGGCACCTACGTGGATGGTGTCGAAGTTGACACGGCGGACGATGCGGTGACCGCCGTTGACGACGCAGTGCTGTTGAACGAAGATGACCCCCCGGACACGGCCTTTGCCTCGGTGTTCGACAACGACAGCGCGCCGGACTTCGTGCGCGAAATCCGTGTGATCACGCCGCCTGCGGCAGGTGTCTTGACCTTCAACGGCGGCACCCCGGGTTATCCCGACGGCAGCTTCAGCTTTGATCCGAACGACGATTTCGAGTGGCTGGCCGACGGTGAGAGCACCACTGTGTCCTTCGTCTACGAGGTCGAGGATTCGGACGGCGATACCGATCAGGCTACGGTGACGATCACGGTCACGGGCAGCAATGATGCCCCGACCATAACGGCGGCCGACGACAGCGGCTCGGTGACGGAGATCGCCGACAATGCCGCGGGTGAGAATACCGCGACCCTGAGCGACAGCGGCACCATTGACTTCGCCGATGTTGATCTGACCGACACCCACACGGTCTCGGCCACACTGGTCTCGGCTAGCAATTCCGAGGTCGTCGGTCCAGTTGCCGCCCGGGGCAGCTTCACGCCGGTAATCAACGATGTCTCCACCGGCGACGGCGCCGGCCAGGTGACCTGGACCTATCAGGTCAACGATGGCGCGGTTGACGATCTGGCGGTGGGCCAGAGCCTGACCCAGGTCTACACGGTGACCGTGACCGATGAGTCGGTTGCCGTAACCGGTGGGGTGCATGCCACGGTGACACAGACCGTGACCATCACCATTAACGGCACCAATGATGTGCCCACCATCACGGCGGCCGATGCCAGCGGTTCGGTGACGGAGATCGCCGACAATGCCGCCGGCGAGAATAGTGATACCTTGAGCGACAGCGGCACCATCGACTTTGCCGATGTTGATCTGACGGATACGCACACGGTCTCGGCCGTACTGGTTTCCGCCAACGACTCCGAGAATGGCGCGGTGGCGGCCCGGGGCAGCTTCACGCCGGTGATCAACGATGTCTCGACCGGTGACGGCGCCGGCCAGGTCACCTGGACCTATGAAGTCAACGACGGCGCGGTGGATGATCTGGCCGTGGGCCAGAGCCTGACCCAGGTCTATACGGTGACGGTGACCGACGAGAACGGCACATCGGTGGACCAGAGCGTGACCATCACGGTCAACGGCACAAATGATGTGCCCACCATCACGGCGGCCGATGCCAGCGGTTCGGTAACGGAAATTGCCGACAATGCCGCCGGCGAGAACAGCGATACCTTGAGCGACAGCGGCACCATCGACTTTGCCGATGTCGATCTGACGGATACGCACACGGTTTCGGCCGTGCTGGTTTCCGCCAACGACTCCGAATCCGGTCCCGTGGCGGGCCGGGGCAGCTTCACGCCGGTGATCAGCGATGTCTCGACCGGTGACGGTGCCGGCCAGGTGACCTGGACCTATGAAGTCAACGACAGCGCGGTGGATGATCTGGCGGTGGGCCAGAGCCTGACCCAGGTCTATACGGTCACGGTGACCGACGAGAACGGCACATCGGTGGACCAGACCGTGACCATCACCATCAACGGCACCAATGATGTGCCTAAAATCTCGCTCGAAGGCGGCGATAGTTCGGGGGAGAACCTGCCGGAGACGGATTCCGGTCTGGCTGCGTCCGGCACGCTGACGGTGAGCGATGTCGACACCACCGATCTGGTGACCGCATCGGTGCAGTCGGTGACGACCACCGGCAATGACGGGAACCCTGCATTGCCGGGCAACGCGGCGTTGCTGTCGATGCTGACGGTGGCGCCGGCGGCCATTCTCGACGGCACGGAGACCAGCGCCAGCCTGGGCTGGAGCTTCGACTCCGGTTCCGAGGCCTTTGATTACCTGGCCGTGGGCGAGGCGGTCAGGCTGGTCTACACGGTGGCGGCGACGGACGACAACGGCGCTTCGGACACCCAGAAAGTGGTGATCAGGATCGCGGGCCGCAACGATGCCCCGGAAATCTCGGTCGAGAGCGGCGACAGCGCGGTGGAACACCTGGCGGAAACGGATTCCGGCTTGGCGGCGTCCGGCACCCTGACGGTGAGCGACGTGGACACCACGGACCTGGTGACGGCATCGGTGCAGTCGGTGACGACCACCGGCAATGACGGCGACCCGGCATTGCCCGGCAATGCAGCCCTATTGTCCATGCTGACGGTGGCGCCGACGGCCATTCTCGACGGCACGGAGACCAGCGACGGCCTGGGCTGGAGCTTTGACTCCGGTTCCGAGGCGTTTGATTACCTGGCGGTGGGCGAGGCGGTAAGGCTGGTCTACACGGTGGCGGCGACGGACGACAACGGCGCTTCGGACACCCAGAAAGTGGTGATCAGGATCGCGGGCCGCAACGACGCGCCGGAAATCTCGGTCGAGAGCGGCGACAGCGCGGTGGAACACCTGCCGGAAACGGATTCCGGCCTGGCGGCGTCCGGCACCCTGACGGTCAGCGATGTCGACACCACCGATCTGGTGACCGCATCGGTGCAGTCGGTGACCACCACCGGCAACGACGGGAACCCGGCATTGCCCGGCAACGCAGCCCTATTGTCCATGCTGACGGTGGCGCCGACGGCCATTCTCGACGGCACAAAAACCAGCGCCGGCCTGGGCTGGAGCTTCGACTCCGGTTCCGAGGCGTTTGATTACTTGGCCGTGGGCGAGGCGGTCAGGCTGGTCTACACGGTAGCGGCGACGGACGACAACGGCGCTTCGGACACCCAGAAGGTGGTGATCAGGATCGCGGGCCGTAATGATGGGCCAGCTATCACGGCGGCCGATACCGCTGGCGCGGTGACGGAGATCGGCGACAATGCCGCCGGTGAGAACAGCGATACCTTGAGCGACAGCGGCACCATCGATTTTGCCGATGTTGATCTGACGGATACGCACACGGTTTCGGTCGTGCTGGTTTCCGCCACGGATTCCGAGAATGGCGCGGTGGCGGCCCGAGGCACATTCACGCCGGTGATCACCAACGCCTCCACCGGTGATGGCGCCGGGGAAGTGACCTGGACCTACCAGGTCAACGACGCTGACATCGACGACCTGGCGGCAGGCCAGAGCCTGACGCAGGTCTATACCGTGGTGGTAATCGACGAGAACGGCACCTCGGTGGGCCGGGACGTGACCATCACAGTCAACGGCAGCAACGATGCGCCGACCGTTACGTCGGCGGTCGATAGCGGTTCCGTGACGGAGATCGGCGACGGATTTGCCGGTGAGAACACCGACACCCTCAGCGACAGCGGCACCATCGACTTCGCCGATGTCGATCTGACGGACACCCACTCGGTCTCCGCTGTATTGGTTTCGGCCGCGGACTCCGAGAACCCCGGCCCGGTTACGGCCCGCGGCACGTTCACGCCGGTGATCAGCGATGCCGCTACCGGCGATGGGGCCGGCCAGGTCACCTGGACCTATGAAGTCGACGACAGCGCCATCGATGACCTGGCGGCGGGCCAGAGCCTGACCCAGGTCTATACCGTGGCGGTGACCGACGAGAACGGCACCTCGGTGGGCCGGGACGTGACCATCACAGTCAACGGCAGCAATGATTCGCCAACCGTCACCTCCGCGGTCGATAGCGGTTCCGTGACGGAGATCGCCGACGGATTTGCCGGTGAGAACAGCGACACCCTCAGCGACAGCGGCGCCATCGACTTCGCCGATGTCGATCTGACCGATAGCCACACGGTCTCGGCCACGCTGCTTCTGGCCACCGACTCCGAGAACCCCGGCCCGGTTACGGCCCGCGGCACCTTCACGCCGGTGATCAGCGATGCCGCCACCGGCGATGGGGCCGGCCAGGTCACATGGACCTATGAAGTCGACGACAGCGCCATCGATGACCTGGCGGCGGGTCAGAGCCTGACCCAGGTCTACACCGTGGCGGTAATCGACGAGAACGGCACCTC
>JAJFGG010000015.1 GCA_021776235.1 Alphaproteobacteria bacterium
TCTGGCACGACGCATCCCCGACATCGCAACCCTTGAGCAACACGTCGCGGCTTGGCTGCAAAGACGCAACAAACATAACGTCAAAGCAGATTGGCGGTTTACAACCGAGAACGCCCGCATCAAGCTGAAAAACCTATACCCGGCGCTTTAGATGATTCAGACCACTAGGGCGAATTCTCGCTCGTGGCGTTTACCCAATTCCGCAAGATGGCATGGGATTGCACCCCGTCGGAGACGAAGCGCTGGGCCTGGATTTGGTCACTGGCGGCGAATTCCAGGCGGTAGCCGTTTGGGTCGTGAAAATAGATCGAGCTGAAGACGCCGTGATCGATGGGCCCCTCGACCTCGACGCCCTTGGCGGTCAGGCGTTCCTGCCAAATGTCCAGGGCCCCGTGATCCGCCACGCCCATGGCGAAATGCAGATCCATGCCCCATTGCCGCTTGAATTCGAAAGCCGGTGCGCTGCCCGCGTCATCGGCGACTTCAAAAAAGGCAATGTAATTGGGCGCCCCATCGCCGTGGCCGCCGATATCGAAAAAGACATGCATATAGCGCAGGGCCTCACCGGTGGTCGGGTGTTCGGCGATATCCAGGGCCTGCACCATGGGAAAGCCCAGCAGGTCTTCATAAAAGGCCCGCGTCTGTTCCGCGTTGCGGCAGCGGTAGGCGGCGTGGTGGGCGCCGGTGACGGGGGGCAAACCTTGATCGGTCGGAATACGGTGCATCGTTGCCTCCTGTTCGGGAAGACGGAAGGTTAGCAGATTTGCCGCCGTTTTCGTTCACTTTTTGCCCGGCGGCAAATTCGAATGATGTAACATCAAGCCCATGACCGAGACTCAAGGACACATAATTGTCGCCGGCGCCGGCCTTGGCGGCCTGACGTTGGCGCTTTGCCTCGCGCGGGCGGGCTTCGCCGTTACGATGTTGGAACAGGCCGAAAAACTGGGCGAGGTGGGCGCGGGCGTGCAGATCAGCGCCAACGGCGCCAGAGTGCTGTATCACCTGGGCCTGGCCGAGGCGCTGCAGGCCGTGGCGTTCAGGCCGGAACAGGGCGAGATGCGCCATTGGCAAAGCGGCGAAACCTTGGGCTCCCGGCCCCTGGGCCAGGCCAGCGAACAGGCTTTCGGATTTCCCTATTTCCATTTGCACCGGGCGGATTTTCACCAGGTCCTGGCGGACGCGCTGGCGGCGCTGGCCCCGGGCGCGGTGCATCTGGGCGCCAAGGTGACGGGTTTCAAACAATCGGGCAGCGGCGTAACGGTCATGACCCAGGCGGGCGATAGTTTTTCCGGCGATGTCCTGGTCGGCTGCGACGGCATTCATTCGGCCATCCGGGCGCAAATGTTCGGCCCGGACGCGCCGCGCTTCACGGGCTGTGTCGCCTGGCGCGCCACGGTGCCCACCGATGCCCTGCCCCCCGGTCATGTGCGTCCCGTCGCCTCGAACTGGATCGGCCGCGGCGGTCATTTCGTGCATTATTATGTGCGCCGCGGCGAACTGGTGAATTGCGTCGGCGTCATGGAACAGGATGCATGGCAGGCCGAATCCTGGTCAAGCGAAGGCGCCAAGACAGCTTTTCTGGCCGATTTCAAGGACTGGCACGAGGATGTGCAAATCCTGATGCGCCAGGCGGAAAGCTGCTTTCGCTGGGGCCTGTTCGACCGCGATCCCATGCCGCGGTGGAGCGAGGGCCGGGTGACCCTGCTGGGGGACGCCTGTCACCCCATGCTGCCCTTCATGGCCCAGGGTGCGGTCATGGCCATCGAAGACGCCTATACCCTGGCGCAATGCCTGGCCGTTGGCGCCAATGGTCCGGAACCGGCCTTGCGCCATTACGAGGAACTGCGGCGGGCACGCACGGCAACGGTGCAGCAGATGTCCCGGGACAACATCCAGTTCTTCCACAACGCCGATATCCCCAACCTGGTGGAGCGCATGAGCAGCCACCGCGAGGCCCATTTGTGGCTCTACAGCTTTGACGTCACGGACCAGGACTTCGCGTCTTAGCGGCTAGACCAGTTTCGATATTCATCGAATCGGGTCTAGCTATTGTCGCTCACGCTTGTGCGCCAAAGCGCACCGCTCCGCGAGGGCGGCGCATTAGCGCCGGGCCGCCGTCGCGGCCTGGATTACGTAATTCGAAATCGAATTCGCTTTAACTATTATCAGCCTACGGGCCGGAAACGTAAAGGCGTCGGTATTCGCCGATGGCGACATGATCGACGGGCAGATCCAGGCGTCCGGCTTCGGAAAACCGCAGCCACAAAAGGGCCTCGGCCTCGTTATTCTCTATCTCGCCCGACCAGTCCGACACCGCGAAATAGTGCAGCCGGCGAAGTTCCTGAGAGGGATGCAGCAACGTGCAGATGAACCGCGCCTGACCGGCCGCCAGGCCCAGTTCCTCGCGCAGTTCACGGTGCAGTGCCTCCAGGGTACTTTCGCCCTGTTCCAGATGCCCGCCGGGTATGGCGACCGCACCAGGGTCCACGTCCCGGTCCGGCCTGCGCCGTTCGGCCAGGAAGCGGTCACCGTCAACCAACAGAAAGCAAACGCAGTCCACTATTTCCACGACATCTTTCCCTTTGGCCAGCTTCACCTGGACGAATTGGATCTATCCGATGGACACCGTGCGGCCGCCGTCGATCACCAGGCTGGTGCCGGTGACGTAGGCCCCGGCATCGGACGACAGGTACAGCACCGCATAGCCTATTTCATCCGGCTGGCCCAGGCGGCCCAAGGGGGTTTGCGCGATGGCCCGCTGTTTGCCCTCGTCACCGAAGGCATCGGCCAGGGTGGTGTCGAACAGGCCGGGCAGAATGGTGTTGACGCGTATGCCGAATTCTCCGAATTCCAGGGCAAAAGCCCGTGTCATGCCGTCCAGCGCCGTCTTGAAGGTGGAATACAGCCCCAGCATGGGCGTTGCGTGCCGGGCTGCGGTCGAGGAAATATTAATGATGCTGCCGCCCCGGGCCGGGCCGGTACCGGGCTGTTGCATCAGCTTCACCGCCGCCGTGGACATCTGCCAATAGCCGCCGATATTGACCTCCAGCGCCTTGTGCAACAGGCCCGGGTCGGTATCGAGAATTGTCCGCCAGGGGCTGAGCACGGCGTTGTTGACCAGGATATCCAGGCGGCCGTGCTGCTGGGCCAGATGCTGGTACATGGCCTCGATCGCCTGTCGGTCACCAATGTTGCAGGCGCGGCCCTCGGCGCTCAGACCCAGATCACGCAGTTCGCCGGCAACGGCGTCACAGGCCGCCTGCTTGCGGCTGGAAATCACCACATGGGCCCCGTGTTCGGCCAGCACCTGCGCCGTGGCCCGGCCCAGGCCCATGCTCGAACCGGTGACCAAGGCCACCCGGCCACTCAAATCGAACATCTGGCCCGGCATTGTCTTTCCGGATCAGGGGTGCGGGCCCCAGGGCGCGGCGTTCAGCAACTGGTTGGTCTGGGTCATCACCAGGGGCCGGAGCTTGGCCGCGAAGGCCATGAAATCATCATCCTGGAACAGGCTGGCCCAATGATCGCGGCGGTCGCCGTCGTCAGCGAATTTCCACAAATGCAGCAACTGGTTCAGCCCCCCGGTGTCGGAGGTGAAATAACCCACCAGCTTGGCGTCAAAGCCGCCCTTTTCCAGGGCCGGCCAGCCGAACTCCTTGTAGACCCTGACCGCCTCGCCCAGTTGGCCCACATAAATCTGATAGGTGCGCAGCTCGTACAATGCCATGCCAATCGCCTCTATTTTGCCGCCAGCGGGGCAATTTTATCCAACAACGCCATGACCTCGTCCCGTGGCGCCGAGGGCAGGGTCAACAAAGCCCGGGTAATCCCGGCCTCGGCATAGCCCGCCAGGACGCCGGCATCAGCCGGAGCGCCAAACACGCTGACCGACAGTTCCGAAGCATCGCGCCCGGCTTCGTCGGCGAATTTTTGCAGCCGCGCCATGTTCTCGGCCGCGTCGAAACCATGCCGGGCGCGAGGCAGCCAGCCGTCGCAATAGTCGACCACGCGGCGCAGGGTATAATCCGTCTCGCCGCCCATGATCACCGGCGCATGGGGTTTTTGCACCGGCTTGGGATAGGCCCAGGAGGCATCGAAATTGACATACTCGCCATGATAGGCGGCGTCTTCCTCGGTCCACAGCGCCTTCATGGCCAGCACCTGGTCGCGCATCTGCGCGAACCGGGTCTTGTAGCTCACGCCGTGGTCTTCCATCTCTTCCACGTTCCAGCCGCCGCCAATGCCAAAGATGAAGCGGCCGTTGGACATCATGTCCAGGCTGGCAATGGATTTGGCGGTGACAATGGCTTCCCGCTGGGCCAGCAGGCAGATGCCGGTGCCCAGTTTCAGATCCTTGGTCACCGCCGCGGCATAGGACAGGGCCACGAACGGATCGTGGGTATGCCAATAATCCTTGGGCAGATCCGCGCCGCCGGGCCAGGGCGAAATGCGCGAGGCGGGAATGTGGGTATGCTCAGGCAGGAACAGGGATTCAAAGCCGCGCTCTTCCAGAGCAATTGCCAGTTCGTCCGTGCGGATGGTGTAATCCGTCGCGAAAATCAATACGCCCACATGCATGCCAAATCCTCCTACCCTTTGTTATTTTGCAGTGTCATTAGAGCCAACGGATCGGCCCCTGTCCAGCGGCATGAAATAAAAACAGACACTCTAGGCAGAGGCGCGGCAACGTCGTAAATTGCCGGCGACAATCATTGCTTATGAACAGGACGGACCGAAACCATGCGCATTGCCACCATCAACCACAACGGCACCCCGACCCTGGCTGTCCGCAAGGGCGACAATTATGTGGATCTGTCCAAGGTGGCGCCGGACCTGCCGAAAGACATGCTCTCGCTGCTGCAGGCCGGCGCCCTGGAGCAGGCCGGCCAGGCGGCCCAGGCGGCTCCTGACGATGCCCTGATCCCCGCCGCCGGCGTGAGCTATCTGCCGGTGGTGAGCAACCCGCCGACGATTTTCTGCTGTGGCCTGAACTACCGTGACCACGCCATCGAGACCAACAACCCGATCCCCGACTATCCCATCATCTTTGTCCGCGCGGCGACCTCTCTGGCGGCCCATAATGCCCCGATGATCCTGCCCAAGGCGGCCTCCGACTATGACTACGAGGCCGAGCTTGCCGTGATTATTGGCCAGGGCGGACGGCACATCGCCAAGGACAAGGCGCTGGAGCACGTCGCCGGCTATGCCTGCTTCAACGACGGCTCCATCCGCAGCTATCAGTTCAAGTCGCCGCAATGGACCATGGGCAAGAATTTTGACGCTTCGGGCGGCTTCGGCCCCGAGCTGGTGACCCCTGACGAACTGCCCGACGGCGTCGACGACCTGCGCATTCAATGCCGCCTGAACGGCGAGACTTTGCAGGATTCATCGACCAAACAGCATATCTTCGATGTCCCGACGGTGATCGCCACCCTGACCGAGGTGATGACCCTGTGCCCCGGCGATGTGATTATCATGGGCACCCCGCCCGGCGTCGGCGCCGCCCGCACCCCGCCGGTATGGATGAAGGACGGCGATGTCTGCGAAGTCGAGATCGAGGGCATCGGCATCCTGTCCAACCCTATCGCCGCCGAATAGGTGCGCCTGCAACCGGCGCCGGCATATCCGGTAACCTGACGCCCCGGCCATGGCCATTCTGGAGTCGCCGCCGCGCCCGTTGCCGGGCCTGAGAGAGAGCCTCGCCGGCGTAAACCGCCACAGTCTGGTTAACGCCCTGGTGGCTTGGCTGTTCGCCATTTCCGGCCCCGTTGTGATCATTCTGGCGGTGGGCCGGCAGGGTGGTCTGCGGCCGGAGGATATCAGCTCGTGGGTGTTCTCCGCCTTCGTCTTCGGCGGCCTGTTGACCATGGGCTTTTCCTATCTGTTCCGCCAACCCATCGCCATCATGTGGACCATACCCGGGGCGGTGCTGATCGGCGGCGCCCTGCAGCATCTGACCTTCGCCGAGGTGATCGGGGCCTATCTGGTGTGCGGCGTCTTCATTGCCTTCCTGGGCATCACCGGCCTGGTGCGCCGCATCATGGCCGCGATCCCCATGCCCATCGTCATGGCCATGGTGGCCGGCGTCTTTCTGCCCTTTGGCCTGAACATCATCACGGCATTCACGGAGGCAACGACCATGGCGGTCGCCATGGTGGCCGCCTTCGCCATTCCCACGGCGATCCCGGCCCTGGGCCGGGTGCTGCCGCCGGTGCTTTGCGCCCTGGCCGTGGGCACCTTCGTGATCGTGGCTTCCGGGCAGATGAGCGGCGTGGAGATGCCCTCGCTGGCCCTGGCCCAGCCCATTCTTTACACCCCGGTAATCAGCCTGCGCGCCCTGGGCGAACTGGTGGTGCCCCTGGCGGTAACGGTGATCGCGGCGCAAAACGCCCAGGGTTTCGTCATTCTGCGCCAGGCCGGCTTCGAGCCGCCGGAAAACGGCCTGACCGTGACCTGCGGCGTGGGCAGCCTGCTGTTCGGCATTTTCGGCTCGGTGCCAACCTGCGTGACCGGGCCGGCGAATGCCATACTGAACACCTCCGGCGCCAAGGGGCAGCGCTATATGGCCGGCGTTCTGTTCGGCCTGCTGGCCATCGCCTTCGGCCTGTTCTCGCCCTTCACCACCGGCCTGGGCCTGGTGCTGCCGGCGGTCTTCATCAACCTGCTGGGCGGGTTGGCCATGCTGGGGGTGTTGCAGGGCGCTTTCACGACGGCCTTTGGCGGCCCCCACGCACTGGGCGCCCTGGTCAGTTTTCTGGTCACCCTGTCCGGCGTCGCCATCCTGAATGTGGGCGCGCCGTTCTGGGGCCTGGCCTTCGGCTATACCACGACCCTGTTGCTGCAGCGCCGGGGACCATAGATAATAATGGTCCTTGAAAGGCCGTCTGGAAGATGTCCGTTTACAGCAAATACTTTCTGCCCTGGTGCACCAACCTGGCCTGTGGCGGCGAGCCCATCGCCAGGCAACGCGCCAAGATCGTGCCCCGGGCCCGGGGCGAGGTGCTGGAGATCGGCATCGGCTCGGGCCTGAACCTGCCGTTCTACGATACCGCCAAGGTCCAGAAGATCTGGGGCCTGGAACCCAGCCCCGAGATGCGCCGCATGGCCGAACAGGTGGCCCACGGCGTCGATCTTCCAGTGGAATTTATCGGTCTGCCGGGGGAGGAAATTCCCCTGGACGATGGCAGCGTCGATACCGTGCTGGTCACCTATACTCTCTGCACGATCCCGGATGCGGCCCTGGCGCTGCAACAGATCCGCCGGGTCCTGAAGCCGGGGGCGGAACTGCTGTTTTGCGAACATGGCCGGGCGCCGGACGAGGGCGTCAGACGCTGGCAGGACCGCATTGATCCCTTTTGGAGCAAATTTTCCGGCGGCTGCCACCTGAACCGCCCCATCGATGATCTGGTGCGACAGGCCGGCTTTCGCATCGCCGGGATGGAGACCATGTACATCCCCGGCCCGCGCACCCATACCTTCAACTACTGGGGCACGGCGCTGGCCGAGTAGCCGGGCAGAAGGGAGGCGCGCCAAGTGTCACCGATCAAAAGCATATCATGAATAGCCGCGCGCGTTTTGCTGTTGTCGATGGGGTTCGCGGGATCGCGATCCTGTTGATGTTCGTCTATCACTTCTCCTGGGATTTGAGCTATTTCGGCTTTTCCCAGGCGGATTTGTTCCACGATCCGTTCTGGCTGGTTTTCGCCTGGGTGATCGCTGGCATATTTCTCTTCATCAGCGGCTTCGCCTTCACCCTGGCAGAGCACCGGGGCACCGCGCCGGGCGCCCGCATCCGCCGCCTGGCATTGATTGGTGTCTGTGCCGGGTTGGTCAGCCTGTCGACCTATGCCATCGATCCCCGCAGTTTTGTCTTCTTCGGCATCCTGCATCATATTTTTCTCGCCAGCCTGCTGCTGCTCCTGCTGCGGTCCCTGCCCTCATGGCTGCTGGCGCTGGTCGGGCTGCTCTGTGTCGCAGCGCCTCACCTCTTCACCCCCGTCATATTCGCTAATTCCTGGCTTCTATGGGTCGGCTTGTCACCCGATCCGGTAAATTCGGTTGACTATGTCCCCGTCATACCCTGGTTGGCCCTGCCCCTGCTGGGCCTGATCACGGGACGCCGGGTACTGCGGGAAGAACGCCTGCCGGCGCTTTTCAACTGGCAGCCCGAACACCCGCTCGGCAAATCAGTGCGCCTGCTGGGGCGCCACAGCCTGCTCGTCTATGTGATCCATCAACCGATCCTGTTCGGTGCTTTGTGGCTCTATGTCATAGCCAGCGCCTAGTGTTCCGGGAAAATTGACCTGCCCCCCCGGTCTCGTGGCAGAATAGGGGCTTGGGTATTTCCGGCGTTGAGGTGCGAGAATGGTTTTTGATCCCCGCATGCCGGCACGGGAGGTCTGCGTGCTTGGCTATCAGTTGGAGCATTGGGCCCGGGTTAAACCCGGCGAGACCGCATTCATGTTCCATGGCGGCGAGGAATGGACCTGGGCCGAGGCCCTGGACCTGACCCGCCGCGCCGCCAGGGGTCTGGCAGATCTGGGTGTGAAAAAGGGCGACCATGTGCTGTCCTGGCAGCCCAATAGCCGGGAGGCGGTGCTGACCTGGTTCGGCCTCAATTACCTGGGCGCCGTCTATGTGCCCGTGAACACCGCCTATAAGGGCAACCTGTTGCAGCACGTGGTGCAGCTATCGGATGCCAGTCTGATGGTCTGCCACGCCGATCTTGCCCACCGCCTGGAGGCTATCGATACGGGCCTGTTGCGCGATGTGGTCATCACCAACGGCACCGCCTCCTTGGGGAAGCTGGCCACGCATCCGGCCTCGGCGCTGTTGCCCGGACGCGGCCTGGGTGAAATGCCCGGTCCGGTGGAACCGTGGGATTGCCAGTACATCATCTTTACTTCCGGCACCACGGGTCCGTCCAAGGCGGTGCTGTCATCCTACGTTCAGGGCTATGCCATGGGCCCCGAGGCCAGCGACTATATTGACGGCGGCGACCGCATTCTGATCAACCTGCCTATGTTTCATGTGGGCGGGACAGTGTTTTTCATCGTCACCCTGGCGAATGGCGGTTCCTGCTTTCTGGATAGCCATTTCAAGACCAATGAGTTCTGGCAAACCGTGCGCGAGAACAAGACCACCATGACCTGCCTGCTGGGCGCCATGATCCCCTTTCTGGCAAAACTGCCGCCCGGCAAACACGACACGGAGCATCCCCTGCGCAAGACAGTCTGCGTACCCTGGAACGAAGAAACCAAGGCCGTGGGACGGCGCTATGGTCTGGATATGCGCACCACCTTCAACATGACGGAGGTTTCCTCGCCCATGATCTCGGCCCCCTACCCGAGGGAGGCGGGCACCTGCGGCAAGTTGCGCCCCGGCGTGGAAGGCCGGGTGGTGGATGAAAATGACTGCGAGGTGGCGCCGGGGGAAACCGGCGAACTGATCCTGCGCACGGACCGCCCCTGGGCCATGAACCACGGCTATTACAAGAACCCGGAAGCCACGGCGGCGGCCTGGCGGAACGGCTGGTTTCATACCGGCGACGGCTTCAAATATGACGCGGAAGGCTATTTCTATTTTGTCGACCGGATCAAGGACGCGATCCGCCGCCGCGGCGAGAACATCTCGTCATTCGAGGTGGAAAGCGAGGTCGCTGCCTTCCCCGCGGTCGGCGAAGCCGCCGCCATTGCCGTGCCCAGCGAGCTGGGCGAGGACGAGGTGATGGTGGTCGTCGCGCCGGCACCGGGACAAATCCTTGCACCGTTAGAGCTGTTCCGCTTTCTCGAACCTCGCATGGCGCATTTCATGCTGCCGCGGTTCATTCGGATCGTCCCTGAACTGCCCAAGACACCCACCCAAAAGGTGCAAAAACACCTGCTGAAAGAGGCCGCTGTGACCCCCGACACCTGGGACCGCGAGGCCGCAGGAATTACGGTGAAGCGGGAGAAAATCGGCGTAGGATAGTTTTTTCAATTGGAGGACCCATGAAACCGGACGAGATTTTAAAGCATGCGCCGAAGGTCCTGACCCAGGCGCAGCGCGAGTTCTATTTCGAAAACGGCTATCTGCTGTTGGAGAACTTCGTTGGCCAGGATTGGCTGGACCGTCTTTGGCAGGTTACGGACGGCTTTATCGAGAAGAGCCGGAGAGAGACCAAATCGGGCGGAATTTTTGACCTGGAACCAAATCATACGGCGGACAGCCCGAGATTGCGGCGCCTCTCGCAACCCGTGGAGATTGACCCGGTCTACGAGGAATTCGGCCTGCGCGGTCCGGTCGTCGACCTGGCCGAGGATCTGGTCGGACCGAACGTGAAGTACCATCATTCCAAGCTGAACCTGAAATGGGCCGACGGCGGCGAGGAGGTCAAGTGGCACCAGGATATCCAGTTCTGGCCGCACACCAATTACTCCCCGCTCACCATCGGGCTGTACCTGGATGACGTGGATGACGAGATGGGACCCATGGGCGTCATACCCGGCAGCCACAAGGGCGAGATCTTTGATCTTTACGGCCGGGACGGCGGCTGGGTGGGCGCCCTGGATGACCGGGACCTGACGCGGGTGCCCCTGGACAAGGCGGTCTGGCTAAAAGGCCCCAAGGGTTCCGTCACCGTTCATAATTGCCGCATGCTGCACGGGTCCGCGGCCAACAATTCGGCCCGCAGCCGGCCCCTGTTGCTGCACACCTATGCCTCCGCCGATGCGCTGACGTTTCAGGGCAGCGTGGTGCAGAACGTACCCCATGCCGATACCCTGATCCGCGGCGAAGCTGCCAAATGGATACATTTTGACCCCGAACCCTGTCTCATTCCGCCCGACTGGTCCAAGGGCTACACCTCGATCTTCGCCCTGCAGCAGGAGGAAGATGCGGCTGGTTAGCGGTCCAAACCACTACCGCATGGGGCGGGGTTGCTCGACGATGCCGTTGGCGGCCTGCAATTCGCGGACATAGACGACGATCGCCTTGGCGATGTCTTTGCCGATGTGGCGTTGCGGCGGCATATTGCCGAACCGCCAATGATGTTGCGGCACACCCCGTTGCATGGCCAGCATGAAGGCGCGGTCGGCGTGGTGCCCGGGATTGTAGATTTTATGCACCAGGGGCGGGCCGCCGGAGCCGCCGCCGGCATTGTCGCCGTGGCACCGGGCGCAGTTCTCGGCGAACGCCGCCGCGCCCTGCTGACCCATGGCGGACAGCACCGGCACCTTTACATCGACCTGGCCCGAGCCGGTCCGGCTCCACGATTGATAAAGGAAAAGCAGAACACCCCCGACCATGACCGCCGAAACCAGCAATGCCGCCCGATTCATCCCGAGACGTTTCGTCAGGCCGGTCTTTGCGCTTGATTTATCGTTCATTTGGCCAACTCATTAATACCAATGGTCATTATAGGCATTCCAGCTGCTGTAAGGTAAAGCGCCTATCACGCGGTATTGACCTTCCAGTGGCTGGAGTCACCATATGTTGTCTAGGCGGCGCAAGCGCGCCGTAAGGCAAACCGAGGAAAGGAACGTAGCGATGACTGGATCGACGAAATTGCTGCTGGCGGTATTGACCGCGGCGGCCGTGATGGCAAATGCCGCCGCATGGGCCCATCCGACCGGCAACACCGGTGGAACAATGATGGGCCAGGGGAGTGCGGAAGCCTGCGCAGGCCAGGGCGGCGCCATGCACAAAAAACAGAAAGAGATGGGCGCGCATCGGAGCATGAAGCACCACGGCATGAAACACGGTGAAATGAAGCACGGCGGCATGAAGCACGATGGCGGACACGGCAGCCATGCCATGGCGGCATCCGGGCACAAAGGAGGCGGGCACAAGGGAAGCGGGCATCATAAACGCGGCGGCATGCGCGTGACCCCGATCCAGCATTTGAGCGTCGACGACGTCTCGCATTTCTTCCGGCACCGCCTGGAGCGTCGCGGCAACAAGCGGTTGAAGCTGGGCGAAGTCGTCCAAAGGGACGAGGACACGATTACCGCCCAGATCGTCACGGTTGACGGTTCCCTGGTCGAGGTCTTCGAGGTCGATCGCCATAGCGGCAAGGCGAAACGGGCCAATTGAGCCAACACCGGCGCAATCCTCGACGGCGCCCCTGGCATCGTCGTGGACGACGCAATACCGTTGTTCGTCACCGTTGTTCGCCCACCGGCCTGGATCGGCTATCATTATTCATTCCGCCCGGTGATGAATACCGCCAGGCGGGGGCGGGTTTCGGCGATTAGACGGCAAGGATAGAGGCCTAGCATGAGCAGTGACGGCGACGGCAAACAGTTCCACATCGGCGAATACGAAATCGACATCATCGTCCACGGCTTCCCCGGCAAATCGGTCTGTCATGGCTCGTTGGGGTTTTCCACCATCGCCCTGGTCCGCCGCGGCGGCATGATCGCCCTGGTCGATGTGGGCTCTTTCGGACAGCGCGCCCTGTTGCTGGAGCAACTGGCCCAACGGGGCCTGCGGCCAAAGGACATTACCCATGTTCTGCTGACCCACTCCCACTATGACCATGCCATCAATTGGCTGCTGTTCCCCGACGCCAGGATCGTCATCGGCCGGACGGAGCTGGACTGGTCGCTGCAACAGCCGTGGGGCGAGACGGTGGTGCCGGAACTTTATATGCGCGAACTGGACCAATCACCCAACCTGTGCGCCGTCTCCGCGGGCGATGAAGTATTCCCCGGCATCACCGCCCATATGACCCCGGGGCACACGCCGGGCAGCCTGGTCTATGTCCTCGATGGCGGCGAACGGGAAATGGTGTTCACGGGCGATGCCTGCAAGAACCGCGCCGAGCTGCTCTCGCGCACCGCGGACATGACCTATGACCCGGCGGTCACCCGCGCCTCGATGGACGCCATCTGGTCGTTGTGGTCCCACCGCCCGGGCAATATCCTGGTTCCCGGCCACGACCTGCCCATGGTGCAGGACAACGGCGCGCCCCGCTATCTGGGCCAGCGGGAGGCCGCCATCCGCGCCTGGTACGGGGAAGACCTGCACCAGACCACGGTGATCTCGCTGCTGCCCGGCAGTGAGCGCGCGGCGGCGGAATGACGATTTCGTCTGTTTCGTGAGAACGTTACCGTCTGCCGCAATTATGCGAAGAGTGTCGCCTATTTGCAGGGCAGGCCTTCGGCGAGATCCTGGGCCATGAGGGTGGCGGCGGGAACGCTGCGGTATTCCGGATGTTTCCCTAGCCAGGCGTGCGCCTTCTCGATCAGGGCCGTGACCGCGGCATCGCGGAGTTCGGGATTTTTCCCCAGCCAGTCTTCAAGCTTGGCAACCAGCGTGGAGATCGCCACGTCGCGGTATTGCGGATATAGCGTCAACCAGGCTTGCACGGCCTCCCGCACCTGGGCCTTGCTGACGCCCTCGGGGAGGCAGCTTCGCCACTCCATTTCCAATTGCGCGCCTTTGTCTGGCCCTGCCGCAGCATGCTGAAATCCGGCCGCGGCATTCTTCGCCTCCGGCGTAGCCGCCAGGCCAAGCAGAAACGTCAGCAACAGCAACAACCTCATGCCACAGCCTCTAGATCGCGCCGTCTTCGCACAGGCTGACGATCTCGGCCTCGTCCAGGCCCAGCCAGGTGCCATAGACAGCATCGTTGTCCTGACCCAGTTGCGGGTTCAGGGTCAATTCCTTTGGTTCGGTGCCATGGATGCGGATCGGGCTGTGGGGGGCGGCAATACGGCCCACGTCGGGGTGGTCGATCCAGCGCAGCATGCCGCGCTGATGCAGATGCTCATCGTTCACCACTTCCTCCAGATCGCGCACTGCGGCGGTGGGCACGTGGTGGCGTTGGGCCGCGGCCTCGGCCTCGGCCTTGCTCATGGTGGCGACCCAGGCCCCGACCATGGCGTCGACCTCGTCCATATGCTGGACCCGGGCATCGGAGGTCAGATAGCGGGGATCATCGGCCAGATCCTCGCGCCCCATGGCCGTCAGCAGGAATTGCCAATGCTCTTCCCGCACCACGATAATGGCGACGTAGCCATCCTGGGCGGCATAGACATTGTAGGGCACCACGGACAGGCCGCCGTGCTGGTTGCCGGTGCGGGAGAGAACCTCGCCGCCCGACTGGGTCTGACCGAAATACATGCCCAGGTTCGAGGCCAGGGTGGGGAAGACCGAATCCAGCATGGCGACCTCCACCAGGCGGCCCTTGCCGGTGCGCTCGCGCTCGAACAGGGCGGTCACGACGGCACCATAAAGATGCGTGCCGGTGATAAAATCGGCGATCGCGGGGCCGGCCTTGACCGGGGGGCCGTCGGGAAAGCCCGTCACATGCATTACGCCGCTGACCGCCTGCACCGTCAGATCCATGGCCAGGTCGTCGCGCCGGGGCCCCTCCCGCCCATAGCCCGAGCCCGAAGCATAGATCAGGGCCGGGTTCAGGGCCATCAGGCTGTCAGGGCCCACGCCCAGGCGGTCCATCACCGTCGGGGCGAAGTTTTCCAGCAGCACATCCGCCTGCAGGACCATTTTGCGCAATAATTCGCGGCCCCGTTCGTGTTTCAGATTTAGGGTGATGCCCTCCTTGTTGGCGTTCAGCATGGCCAGGGGCACCGAGCCGCCCTGGACCCCGGCCCGGCGGCGCAACGGTTCGCCCATGGGCGGTTCGATCTTGATCACCCGGGCCCCAGCCATGGCCAGCATGAACGAGGCATAGGGACCGTTATAGATCTGACCGAAATCAAGGACGGTGATCCCGTCCAGGGGGTAGGAAGACGCGGGCATGGAGAACCTCTTGCAACGAATCTGCGGTAAACTTGCCCCACTATAGCCCGCCCGCGGGGCGGGGGCCGCAAAATTAAGGAAGCAGCCGCCTATGGCACGCAATCCGTCCTTGTTCCCGGTGCTATTTTCTCTCGGCTTCCGGCCGTTTTTCCTCCTGGCGGGCGCCTATGGCGCCCTGGCCGTGGGGGCCTGGGCCGGTTGGCTGGGGGATCTTTGGCCGGGCGCAGATTGGCTATCGGCAGCGCTTTATCCGCCCGGGCAACTGCATGCCCACGAGATGATGTACGGCTTTGCCCTGGCCGCCATCGCCGGTTTTCTGTTGACGGCGGTGCCCCAATGGACCGGCGGCAAGCCATTGCAGGGGCCGGGCCTGGCGGCCCTGGCCGGAACCTGGCTGCTGGGACGGCTGGCAATTCTGGGCGCCGGCGTCCTGGGGCCGATCGGGGCGATGGCCCTGGATATGATTTTTCCCGTGGCCCTGTGCGCGGTCATCGGGGCCATGCTGCTGGGGGCACGAAACCGGCGCAACTATGGCTTTATCGTGATCCTGGCCGCAGGGGCCCTGGCCAATCTCTGCTGGCATCTGGACATCACGGGCCTGCTTGGCGAGGTGATCGAGAACGCCGCCGAAAGCGCCCAGCAATTGATGTTGAATTTACTGCTGATCATGGTCGCGGTCATGGGCGGCCGGGTGATCCCGATGTTTTCCGCCAACTGGCTGCGCCGCCAGGGCCGGACCCTGCCCATTCGCCATCCGCACTGGCTGCAACGGCTCTGCCTTGGCAGCCTGGTGCTGCTGACCCTGGGCGAATTTGTCCTGCCCCACCTGGCTGGACCGGAGCCACTATATCGGAACCTGACAGGAGGCCTGGCGCTACTTACAGGCCTCGCCTTCCTGGTCCGCCTGGGGGGCTGGAGCGGGCACAGGACCTGGGCCCACCCCCTGGTCTGGATACTGCACCTGGCCTATTTCTGGCTGGGCCTGGCCCTGTTGCTGAAGGGCGGCCATTATCTCGACGCCGGTATTCCCGGCCCCGCCGCCCGCCATGCCGCCGCCGTGGGTGCGGTCGGCTCCATGATCATGGCCATCATGCCCCGGGTCAGCCTGGGCCACAGCGGCCGCGACCTGATCCTGCCCCGGCCCATGCTGGCCGCCTATGGCCTGTTCGTGGCGGCCCCCATATTGCGTGTGGCCAGCCCGTTTCTGGACGGCTCCTGGTATCAGACCAGCCTGCTGCTATCGGGCCTGTGCTGGGTCCTGGCCTTCGCCATTTTCGTCTGGTGCTTCGCCCCCATGCTCTGTTCACCCCGCGCCGATGCTGCCAAGAAACAGACGGCACCACCGCGATGACGACTGAAGCTGGATCACGGCCGCGACCGCGGCCCGGCGCCCCTGCGCCGCCCCCGTGGAGCATGCGCCAAAGGCGCACTGCGTGAACGAAAACCCCCAAATTTATCTCACAAATCTAGGGAAACAGCTTCTCCGTGCGCCAGGCATCGCCGTCGCGGATAAAGACCAGGCGCTCGTGCAGCCGGAACGGGCGCTCCTGCCAGAATTCCAGCCGCTGCGGCAGCACCCGAAAGCCCGACCAGAATTCCGGCCGGGGCACCTTGCTCAGGGCGTATTTGGCGCCATAGCGGGCCACCGCTTTTTCCAGGGCAAAACGATCGGGCAGGGCCTGGGATTGCCGCGAGGCCCAGGCGCCGATCTGGCTGTCCTTGGCCCGGGAGGCGAAATAGGCATCCGCCTCGGCCCCGCTGACCTCTTCCACGGCGCCCTGAACGCGGACCTGCCGGCCCAGGGATTTCCAATGAAAGCACAGGGCGGCCTGGGGATTGGCCTGCAGCTCCGCCCCCTTGGCGCTGCCCAGGTTGGTATAGAAAACAAAGCCCAGGGCATCCACCGCCTTCAACAGAACCATACGCACGTTGGGCATGCCGTTCGCATCGCTGCTGGCCACGGCCACGGCGTTGGGGTTGTTCGGTTCGCTCTGCTCGGCCTCGGCCAGCCAGGCGCTGAAGCGGGCGATGGGATCCTCAGTTTCTGCCATGACGGGGCTATCCAGTTGCTTGCCGCCGGCCCGGAAGCTATGGCCGACCGGGCCAATCTAATCGCCGCCAGGACGTCTGTCGAGCGGTCCGGCGCAGTACCCCAGGCACGATCGCATCTTGACAGCCGGGCCACCGCGACCCTATATCCCTCCTGCTCCGGCACGCTGGCCGGGGCAGAAAATTTAGGCTCTTTAGCTCAGTTGGTTAGAGCACGGGAATCATAATCCCGGTGTCCCCAGTTCGAGTCTGGGAAGAGCCACCATTTCCCCCAAACCCCCGTCAGGCCGCCATGCCTTACAGGGGTTTTTTGTTGGGCTGTTTGTAGCGCGACACATGGTTTGAAAGAATATCGGGGACAGGAATATCGGGGACAGTATATATTTTCTTGCTACAATTTGACCTTCAGCATAGATTTTGGAGATGGCACGACAGGCGCGCATTGTTATTCCGGGCTTGCCCCATCACGTCACGCAGCGGGGTAATCGGCGACAGAAGGTTTTCTTCGACGCGGAAGACTACGCCGCCTATCTGGCGCTGCTGGCGGCTCACTGCCGGGCGGCCGGGGTGGCGATTTGGAGCTATTGCCTGATGCCGAACCATATCCACCTGATTGCCGTGCCGTCAGGGCGCGAGAGCCTGCGGGCCGGCATTGCCGAGGCCCACCGCCGCTATACCCGGCGGGTCAACTTTCACGAGGGTTGGCGCGGGCATCTCTGGCAGGAGCGCTTTCATTCCTTCGCCATGGACGAAGACTGGCTGCTGGCCTGCGCCCGATATGTGGCGCTGAACCCGGTGCGGGCGGGCCTGGTGACGCGGCCGGAGGACTGGCCCTGGTCATCGGCGCGGGCCCATTTGGAGGGCCGCAGCGACGGCGTTGTGGAACTGGCGGGCCTGGCGGAGCGGGTCGGCGATTGGGACGAATTCCTGTCCCTGAGCCTGGGGGAGGCGGAGTTGAACCGGCTGCGCCTGCATGGCCGCACCGGCCGCGTTCTCGGCGCGGACGCATTTGTTGCGGCCTGGGAGGAAAAACTTGGCCGGCGCCTCAAAGCCCTACCGGTCGGGCGTCCGAGGAAGGCCGAGAAAACGGATTAATAGTACACCGTCCCCTTTTACGAGCGGCAATACCTGCCAAAGGGTACCGACATGCACACCATAACGGAAACCGAGCTTGCCAAATTCATCGCCCGCATCAACAATCGGCCACGAAAATGCCTCGGCTTCAAAACGCCAATCTAGATCCTACAACGGAATTTGACTGGCGCACTTGGAACTTGAATCTAGGGAGAAAGCGGATTAATAATACACT
>JAJFGG010000141.1 GCA_021776235.1 Alphaproteobacteria bacterium
TCTGCTGCCCGGCGAGCAGGTCCGCCTGCAAAGCGGCGCCATGGCCGATCACATCGGTCTGTTCGAACGCCGCGGCGATGGCGAACGGGTCGTCATTCTGTTGCACCTGCTGGGCCGCGAGGTCAGGGTAAAGGTCCCCGCAAACACCATTGCCCGCGTCATCTAGCCTGCGCCGGGGAATCGAGCAGCTGCGAAACGAGCCCGTCAAGTAATGCAGACGGCCTGCAAAAGCGATAGCTGAAATTTTTCCGATCAAGACGGCGTTAGCCGGCAAAATCGATCCAATTCGCCGCGTTCCGCCAGGTTCTGGTAGATTGCCAGATCTTCCACGCTATCCACCTCCAACCAACCGCCAGCGATCTTGACGCCGTGGACAGGCCAGTTCAGATCGCACAGGCGTTGCAGGAAATCAGTCAGATACATGTTGCCATGCGCCGCGCCGGCATAGCGGGGTAGATTGGCCATCGCCCCATAGACCTGGGCCAAATTGGGCGCTTGCGCCGCCGCCACCTTAATCAAGCCCATGTATTGCCCCTCGATGCGGGCATAATCGGATGCCTTTTGACCTATTTCCAGAAGCCGACCATTGGGGGTCATTACCAGGCTTTCGGCATCGGACAGGGGGTCATCCATGCGGGCCTGCCATAGGGCTTGCCATTCGGTATTGACAGCCACGGCAACGTCGTCGGTGGCCGCCATCAGGGCCCGCAGCACCCGTGCCTCATAGACGATATCGCTATATGCGATCAAAACATCATCACTCCCATCCAATGCGTCCCGCGCACAGAACAAGGAGTGCACCATATTGGTGCTGGCAAAATCCTGATTCACGACCAGTGTGTGCGGCCACGCGGCCAATTGATCGGCCCGATAGCCGCCCACCAGTACGATATCGGCGATACCCTCTGCCGCCAGAACCGCCAATTGTCGGCCCAACAGCGGCATGCCAGCCAGTTCTACCAGACATTTCGGCCGGTCATCTGTGTAGGGGGCCAGCCGGGTCCCCTGGCCTGCCGCCAAAATAATCGCCCGCATTGCGTCCTAAAACCTCAATACTTGTGCCGTGAAGGCCAAATCTTCGGCCCGGACAGGGGTTTCCCGCTCGGGATGCCACATGATGCCATGACACATGGCCTCGGTATGGGCAAAGGCCTCGACGTCACCGTTTTCCGCCCTGGCCAGACAACGCAGAGACGGCGCAAGACCCGCCATGGGAATACAAACGTCATGATAACTGTTGACCTGCCACCGATCGGGCCAATGACGGGTGTCCGCGACCGAAATCGGGTGTTCAACGGCGACGTGAGCCGTGGTGCGTTCCAGGTAGCCGCCCAAAGCGACATTGAGCATCTGCATGCCTCGGCAAATTCCCAGTATGGGCAGGTCGCGGGTCAGACATTGCGTGATCAGATCCTGTTCCAGTTGATCGCGCTCCGGCGCCACATTCGCCGCTTGGGGTGCCCCGGCCACATCGTTGCCCCCCGTCAGAACGACACCATCCAACGCCAATTCTTCCAGCAGCACCTGGGCGGAAGGGGCGCCATTTGGCAGAGGCACCACCAAGGCGCCCAGTTCGGCGAACAGAGGCTGCCAGCGTTGATCAAGGCCATCGCGCCGTTCGCCACGGCCAGGGATCACGTCAACCCGCTGGGTTAGACCAATACGCCGCATGGAATCGTCTTCCTCATGCCTATCCAGAAATCGATTTTGCCTGAAATATTCACCGGTGGGCGCGAAAACCCTGATCGTGCCCGCAAGTCACTCATAGCATAATGCATCTATCGCAGCTGTTATTGTTGATGCCTGATTTGTACCTTTTACCCGCAGCACCGATAAGAGTAGATTGCGGAATGCGGCAAAACCCGGCCACTGGCATTTACGATAAATTCGGGGCGCCGAACAGCTTGAGCTTGACGGCTGCGAAATTAATGACAACAACAAGCAATCGGTACTGCCGGTCAACCTATCGTTGGGCAAAGGACTTCAGATATTGGTTACGACATCCTCTAAACCGGATGCCCCGGCGGCGTTTGCCTTTGGCACAAAGGCAGAAACCCTAAGCCGCATCGCGCCGCGTCTGAAGCGCTTCGTGGTCCCGCATTCGCACTATTATACCATTGGCGACTGGCACGCGGATCCTGACGCGGTGCTGCGTGACCTGGCCCGGCAATTCAAGGAGGAAACGGTCATCGTCCGGTCGTCGGCCCACGGCGAAGACGGCTCGGACGACAGCATGGCGGGACAATACGAATCGGTAGTGGTTTACCCAACCGACCCGCCTGCCGCTCTGCGCGATGCCATTGAGCGGGTTATTGCCTCGTACGGTGGTGATTGCGCGGCGCGAAATCCGGAACATCAGGTCCTGGTTCAAGCAATGCTGAGTGACGTCTTGATGAGCGGTGTACTTTTCACTCAGGACCTCAACACCGGCGCACCCTATTATGTCATCAACTATGACGACGAAACCGGGCGCACCGACACCGTGACCTCCGGCGGGGCCTATTCCAACCGCACCCTTGTTGTTCATCGGGGCGCTTTGAACGCCGTGCAGTCCGACCGCTTTCAGGTCCTGCTTGCCGCAACGGCGGAACTGGAGGCCGCGATACCCGGCCAGGGCCTGGATATTGAATTTGCCGTGGACCGGACGTTGAACGTACATCTGCTCCAGGTTCGGCGGATGACCGCGAAAGCCGCCGCAAGCCCGGAACTCGCGCGGCGGATCGATGAAGCGGCCAACCGCATCCAGACCTTCGTACAAGCGCGTTTTGCGCCCATGTCAGGCGTATACGGCCGCCGCTCCATCTTTGGCCAGATGCCAGACTGGAACCCAGCCGAGATGATCGGACGGGCCCCCCGTCCCCTGGCCCTCTCGCTTTACCGCTATTTGATCACGGATCGGGCCTGGCGACAGGCACGGGCGCAGATGGGCTATGGCGAAGCTTTGGGCATGCCGCTGATGGTCTCGCTAGGCGGTCAGCCCTACGTCGATGTGCGCCTGAGCTTCCATTCCCTGCTGCCGGCGGACCTGGACCATGCCATTGCCGAGAAATTAGCCAATACATGGCTCGATCGACTGGCCGAGACCCCTCACCTCCATGACAAGGTCGAATTCGACGTCGCCATTACGGCGCTGAGCTTTGATTTTGAACAACGGCTGGCGGCGCAATGTCCCGACGCCCTGACCGCGCAGGAAGCCGGGTCGTTCCGAAACTCCCTGGTCAAGCTGACCGGCGCCTTGCTTCGGGGCGAGATAGCGCCCCTGGCCGGGGAATTAGCGAAGATCGAGCGTCTGGGCCAGCAACGGCAATATCTGGCGCAACAGGGCTCTACAGATCTGGCCGGCGTCGCCGCCCTGTTGGAGGATTGCATTACTCTGGGCACCATACCATTCTCGATCCTGGCACGGCACGCCTTCATCGCTCAATCCTTGCTACGGTCTTTGGTAGCACGGGTTATCCTTACGGCCGATGAGAGCAGCCGTTTTATGAGCTCTGTCCGCACAGTTGCGGGCGAGATGGCGGATGACTGCCGCGAACTGGTCACCGGCAGGCTGGCGCGGGATGCATTTCTGGAGCGCTACGGGCATCTGCGGCCGGGGACCTATGACATCCTTTCGGCCCGCTATGATCAGCGCGATGATTTGTTCGCTGGCGCCGCCGATCTTGCCAATCCGGAGAAGCCGGCGAAATTCGTGCCGACAAAAGCGCAAATGGAACAAATTAATAGTTTACTGGATGGCGAAGACCTGAACCTGAACGCAGAGGCGCTGTTCGACTACATCCGCCAGGCTACGACCGCGCGGGAGTATGCTAAATTCGTCTTTACCCGCAATGTCTCGGACGCCCTGGAAGGCATTGCGGCCTGGGGTGACGCCGTTGGGCTAAGCCGTGAAGAACTATCCTATCTGGATATCCATGACATTCTCGATACCTTGGTGGAAATCAACGACGGCGATGTAGAGCATCACCTGCGGCCCCGGGCGGCGGAAGGGCGCCAACGCCACGAGATTACCAAAGCTTTACGCCTGCCCCAGATCCTAACCGACGCCGCGGATGTCCACGTGGTGCCGTTGCGCCTAAGTGAACCGAACTTCATTTCCCACAAAAGCGTTCATGGTCATAGTGTGCGTCTTGGCGGGCATGACCAGGTGCCCGCCAATATGGCCGGCGCGGTGGTGCTGATCGAAAATGCCGATCCGGGCTTCGATTGGATCTTTGCCTATGGCATTGCCGGTTTGGTGACCAAGTACGGTGGCGCCAACTCGCATATGGCGATCCGCTGTGCCGAATTCGGCATTCCCGCCGCGATCGGCTGTGGTGAGCAAATCTTCGACCGATTATGTTCCGCTGCCAGTATCGAGATCAATTGTACCGAGAATCATGTGCGGCCCGCCGATGGCCTGCGTGACTGAAGAATTGAGGGAGGCGGGCACGGCATGATCATTTGGCTTGTTGGCCTGTCCGGCGCCGGGAAGACCACCCTTGCCCGGGAATTGCATCGCCAATGGCAGGCCATAAATCCCGCGACGGTGTTAATCGACGGCGATGAGATCCGGGAGATTTTCAAGCACGATCAGAACCCCGCCGCCTATACCCCGGCGGGGCGGCGGATCAATGGTGAGCGCATCGCCGCCATGAGCGCCTGGCTGGATGCGCAAAACATCAGCGCGGTCGTCAGCATTCTGTGCATCTTCCCCGACATTCTGGCCGCCAATCGAAGCCGTTTCAGCACCTATTTCGAAGTCTTCATCGATGCCCCGATGTCGGCGCTTGAAGCCCGAGACGGCAAGGGCCTTTATGCCGCCGCCCGGCGCGGTGAGATGGTTGACGTCGTCGGCGTCGACATCCCTTTTCCCAGGCCCGAGCAGCCTGACCTGGTGGTCCGCAATGACGGTCCCAGTCTGGATGCTGCTGTCATCGCCAAGGATATTCTGACGAGAATCGGCGCAGCGAACCAAGGTGGCGCATCGTGACAATCTACCCCTACGCCACTGGCGATCTGATCGAAACGCCCAATACCTATTTTTATAGCGAGTATCACGGACAAGCCTTGGTCGCGGCCTGGCGTGAAAATCGCATGGCTATTCTGACCCGACTGCCTGAAGCAGTGCCCCCCTTGGCGCCCCAGGCGGCTAATCCAAACTCACGCATGAGCATTGATTTACTGGAGCAAGCACTGGGAGGCGATGCCACCTTACGTGAGGCTTTCGTAAAAAAATTCGAAATACACAAGCGCGTGCATGACGGTTACGACGACAAATTCCGGGCACTGGACAAATCGGCCCGTCGATCTCTGACACTCTATCTGCGGGCCGCGGATTTGTTTGCCGCCGCTTACCAGGATGGTGGCGCCCTGCGCCATCTCAACGTTTATCTGAAATGTCTTGATACCCTCTGCAGCCAGTCAGACGATTTGCCTGCGGATCTATCGGCCCGATTGGCCTGGCACCTGCAACAGGAACAAAGCTACATCGCGGACATTATGCTACGGCGGGGAATCGAACCGTGAGCGATGGTGGCATTCTGTTCCTGGCGGCGAACACGCCGCGTAGCCAAGCTTATGCCCAGGCCTTTGCCGCACGGGGCATTACGCTGGATCGGGTCATTCAGTTTGACCGCCCCGGCGCCGCGCAACCGGGCAAGGCGGACCTGCCGTCCCCCCCGGATATTCCAGCCGCAGTGCCCTTGCCCGATCCGCATATCCCACTGTTGCAATCCTTGAATAGTCTGTCCAGGCATGTTCTGCGGATCGAGGCCGAGAGTGTTAACGACCCGGCGATCCTTGCGGCGGTGGAAGCGGCGGGGGCCGGCCTGGTGATCTATTCCGGCTATGGCGGACAATTGGTCAGTCCTGAGTTGCTATCCCTGGGTCCGCCCTTCCTGCATGCCCATTCCGGCTGGCTGCCGGATTATCGGGGCAGCACCACGGTCTACTATAGCCTGTTGGCGGGACAGGGTTGTGGCGTCTCGGTCATTCAGATGGTCCCGGCCATTGATCAGGGTCCCATTGTCGCGCGGCGGCAATATCCGGCGCCGCCGGTGGGCGTCGACATCGATTATTTCTACGATTCAGCAATCCGCGCCAATCTGATGGCGGATGTCGTCGCCAACTGGCAACGAGACGGCCAGCTTACCCGGATCGATGTGGGCTTGGATGGGGTCGACTATTACGTTGTGCATCCTTTGCTGAAACACTTGGCGCTTTTGGGTCTGGAAGCTGGGGATGCTTTAGATGGGGACCCCGGCAATGCGGACTAGCTACCGCACCCATGGCGGTAGCCTGGATTACTGGCAGCGTCGTTGGGACGGTGTCGCGGTCGACAGCGGCGCGGTCAATCTGGTGCGCTATCCTGGTCTTTACGCCGAACAGGTGATCAACGCGCCCCGCCCCGACGGCCCGGTGCTGGAGGCCGGTTGTGGCGCAGGCCGCGTATTGCGCCACTACCACGAAAACGGCACCAGGATCATCGGTATGGATTTTATTGCCTCCGTCCTGGCCGCGATCCACAGGGAAGACCCGACAATCCCCCTCGTCGCGGGTGATATCACAAAGCTATCATTCCCTGACGAGACGTTTTCCGCCGTATTGGCCTTTGGCCTTTATCACGGTCTGGAAAACGGACTGAACGAAGCCATGGCGGACACCCGCCGGGTACTCAAAAAGGGCGGCGTCCTGTGCGCCAGCATGCGCCTGGACAATTACCAGAACCGCATGACAGATCGGATGGCGGACAAATCCGCGACAACTGGAGCGAGCAGATTCCACAAGCTCAATTTGACCAGCGCTGAATTTCACGCCCTGGTCAGCGGCGCCGGCTTTCGCGTTGAGACGGTGCACTATGTTGAAAACATGTCGTTTCTGTATAAGTACCCGGCCCTGCGCCACGCCAGCCAGCGGATTTTCAGCGAGAGCGTAGCGAGGGGCGCCGGCTATCGCTTTAATCTGGTCGGCAATTTTCTGCAGCGCACGGCCATGACCCTGGCGCCGTCCAGGATGGCCAATCTAGCGGTGATTACCGCGCGAGCTATCTAGACAATTTTCAAGAATTTGCCAGGTATCCCGCCCATTCCAATCGAAAAGAATATATCAGGATGAAGAGCCGTCCGCCGTCCGCCCGTTCGTAGAAAATGCCCTAAGATTCGAAAATTGCGGCAATTAAAACAATGGCTTAAGTCACACCGACCACCCCGCCCAGTTGACGAGTACCCTAGACTATTTTCGATATTCATCGAGTCGCCGTGCCACCCGCTCCCCCTCCCGACCACCCACAGGATTATGATCAATGGGTGGTCGGGAGGGGGAGCGGGCGGGTAAGTCAATCTCGAAAATGGTCT
>JAJFGG010000142.1 GCA_021776235.1 Alphaproteobacteria bacterium
GCGTAAATCCCCGGACCGTCATGTCCTCGATCATACGCTGGCGCAAGGGGCTGATAGTTTTGTCGGTCATGGTTCTGCTCCTGTGTTGAGTGAGGTTCGGAAACCACAAATCTCAACACAGGACAGGCCAACCCGTTATCGAGCAGTCCTCACCACACGCTGACAAAAATTATCGCGGGAGCGATTTAGTTCTTTGGCACTTTTCGAGCGTAAACGGGCTTCAGGCCAGTTTCCGCTGTGCCCCTGTAAGCCGAAACTGACTGCCGTATTAAGGGTAAAACCTTAACACGCCGCCGCTCGTCGCACCCAAATCTCTATCGGTTAAATACGTGGAGGACATCCAACGGTGAGGACGTGCGCGTGCGTGTATGGGAATTTATTACAGAAACTGAAAACGGGCGACCGGCTATCTCGCTCCGCCACGTGAGCGATCTTAAGCACGAGGTCCGAGCACGCGAGGCGTCACTCGCACGGCGAGATCGTTTGGCGAAAATCATGATTACAGTGACAGTTTACTTTGTTCCAAATCTCCAGCCGCATAGAATGCGGACAACAAAAGCCGGCGGCGGCAAAAACCAGGCCAAGACGGTGATGCACGACTGCCAGATTTGGCTCCTATGCCGGTCCCTACAACAGGCCCAAGGCGCGAAAAGAGGCTTCTTCGCTGCGAGTCATGATCAGGTGATCGTGCAGCACGATACCCAGGGGGTCGGCGGCGGCGGCGATCTGTTTCGTCATGGCGATATCGGCCTTGCTGGGCGTGGCATCCCCCGAAGGATGGTTATGCACCAGGATCAGCGCCGTGGCGCCGAGTTCCAGAGCGCGTTTGACCACTTCGCGGGGATAGACCGGGGTGTGATCTATGGTGCCCCGCTGCTGCACCTCGTCCGTGATCAGGCGGTTCTTGCGGTCCAGGAAGATGATGCGGAACGCCTCGGTCTTGTCATGGCCCATGGCGGCCCGGCAATAGTCCAGCAGGGCCTGCCAGGAACTGACGATGGGCTGTTCCATTATGCGCGCCCGGCTTAACTGCAGGGCAGCGGCCTGGGATGCCTTCAGGGTGGCGATTGTGCTCTCGCCCAGGCCGGCGCCCTGCAGGGCCTCGATCTCGGCCGACAACACGCCCGGCAGACCGTCGAACTGTTCGATCAGGCGTTTCGCCAGCGGCTTGACGTCGCCCTGCCGAATGGCGCCGAACAGAATCAGTTCAAGCAATTCATACTCCGGCAGGCTATCGGGGCCGCCTTTCAGAAAGCGTTCCCGCAGACGCTGCCGGTGGCCGTGATAGTGGGGTTTGTTCGCTTTACCGGCCATGACGGAACCCGCACCCTGCGTCAATCATAGGGCGGTTTGTGCAGACCCTTGGGTGAGGTAGTGAAGATCTGTACCCCATCCGCCGTGACGCCCAGGGAATGTTCGAACTGGGCCGAGAGGGATTTATCCCGGGTCACCGCCGTCCAGCCATCATCCTTCATCTTCACTTCCCAGCCGCCCAGGTTGATCATCGGTTCGATGGTGAAGAACATGCCTTCGCGTAACTCCAGGCCTTTTCCCGCGGCGCCGTAGTGCAGCACGTTGGGCGCGTCATGAAAGACCCGCCCAAGGCCATGGCCGCAGAAATCCCGCACCACCGAACAACGCTCGCCCTCGGCATAGCTTTGAATGGCGTGGCCGATGTCGCCCAATGTCGCGCCCGGTTTGACCACCGAGATGCCGCGCATCATGGCCTCGTAGGTGATATCGCACAGGCGCCGGGATTTTAGCTTTGGCTTGCCGGCGAAAAACATGCGCGAACTGTCGCCGTACCAGCCGTCCAGGGTCACGGTGACGTCAATATTCATGATGTCGCCGTCCTTCAGCACCCGATCCCCCGGGATGCCGTGACAGACCACGTGATTGATGGAAATACAAACCGATTTGGGGAAGCCGCGATAGTTCAGGGGCGAGGGGTAGGCGTTGTTGTCGACGATGAAATCGTGGCAGATCCTGTCCAGGGCGTCGGTCGTCACCCCGGGCTTCACATGCGGGCCAATCATATCCAGGCATTCGGCCGCCAGGCGCCCGGCCCGTGCCATGGCGTCGAAATCCTGCCGTGCATAGATCTTGATCAGGCCGGTATTTTCATCCGGCGCCTTTTCGGCGGTGACATAATTCATTCTGCCCAATTCCCCAAAGCTATAACTCGAGCGTCAGCGGTCCCCGCACCTGAATTCCCGTGGTTTCGATGTCGCAATCATAACAGATCGCCTCGACCCCACGCCCCATGGCCCGATGCAGTTCCTTGGCATACGTCGGATCAATGTCCCCGGCAATGGCAAAGCGGCCGCAGTCGGTCCTTTGTACCAGATAAAACATTACCGCGCGGTGTCCAGCCGCAACCATATCACTAAGCTCGACCAGATGCTTGGCGCCCCGTTTGGTGACCGAATCCGGAAACTCGGCCAGGCCCGGCTGCCGCATCAAATGCACATTCTTGACCTCGACATAGCAATCAGGCCGGCCAGTCTGGCTTAACAACATATCAATACGTGAGTTCTGGCCGTATTTCACCTCGCGGCGCAAATTCTCATAGCCTTGCAAGGGGGCGATCAGGCCGGCCTCAATCGCTTCGGCGGCCAGGCCATTGGGGTGGGCGGTATTGATACCCACCAGGGTGCCATCCGCGTGCATCAACTCCCAACTATACTGGAGCTTGCGCTTGGGATTGCGCGAAGGGGACAGCCAGACTTCGGCGCCGGCCTCCTTCAGGCCCAGCATGGCGCCCGGATTGGCGCAGTGGGCCGTGATTTCCCTGCCATCGTCCAACTTTATGTCGGCCAGAAAACGCTTATAACGGCGCAGCAGGGTACCGCGTATCAGGGGATCAGGAAATTGCATGGCAGCAAATTAGCGGCGCGCCCGGCGCGGCGCAATCGCCATTCCATTGCGCTGCCACTATAGTTCCGTTTCAAGGGTGTTATAATTCGATACGTGCACACTGGAAAGCCGATAGCCGATGCCTGATCAGCCAACGACCGTAACCGCCGCCGTTATCATCATTGGTGATGAAATTCTATCCGGCCGGACCAAGGATCAAAATCTGGGCTTTCTGGCCGAAGCCTTGAACGAGGTCGGCGTGCAGTTGCGTGAATGCCGTGTGGTCGCGGATGTGGAGACCGAGATCGTGGCCGCGGTGAACGAGCTGCGGCGGCGCTTTGACTATGTCTTTACGACGGGCGGTATCGGTCCCACCCACGATGATATCACCGCCGACAGCATCGGCGCGGCGTTTGGCCTGAAAGTGGATTACAACCCGGCGGCCGTGGCGATACTGGAGGGGCATTACGCCCATACCGGCGCCGAGCTCAATCAGTCCCGGATGCGAATGGCCCGGACCCCGGCCGGCGCGGCGCTGGTGGAAAACCCTGTCAGCAAGGCGCCTGGCTTCCGGGTCGAGAATGTTTATGTCATGGCGGGCATACCGGCCATATGCCAGGCCATGTTTCATAGCCTGAAGCACGAGCTGGTCGGTGGCGATCCGGTGCATTCGGTTGCCATCGCGGTACATTTGGCGGAAGGGACCCTGGCCAAAGGATTGGGCGCCCTGCAGGATAAGTATCCGGACGTCAGCATGGGCTCGTACCCATTCTACCGCGATGGCCGCTTCGGCGCCTCCATCGTGGCCCGCAGTCAGGCACCGGACAGACTGGCCGCCGCCGCGGATGATATTCGCCGGCTCATGCGCGATCTGGATGGCGAACCCATCGAACAGGACGGCTGAGTAGCCGGTCCGAACAAAAGCCTGCCCTGAAACATCTGTGATTGGAAACTTGCGTTATGTCGGCAGAGGATAATTGGTCGCCACGCAGCCAGGCGGCGCGGGCGTTGGGCTGGATTGATCAAAACACCCGCGCGGTGACACCGCCTATTCATACGGCCTCGACCTTTCTGCGCGATCCCGATAACCAATACCGCAGCGGCTACAGCTATGCCCGCGACAGCAACCCGACCTACGATCAGGCCGAAGCCCTGCTGTGTGAATTAGAGGGCGGGGCCGGGGCCATGCTGTTCGCATCTGGTATGGCGGCGGCGGGGGCGGTTTTTCTAAACCTGCGCCCCGGCGATCATGTTCTGGCGCCGCGGGTGATGTATTGGGGCCTGCGCAGATGGCTCGCGGAATTTGCCGTACCGTGGGGTCTACAGGTCGATTTTATCAATATGGGCGACCTGACGGCGCTTGCCGCCGCCGTACGGCCAGGACAGACCCGCCTGATCTGGCTGGAAACGCCGGCCAATCCGTTATGGGGGATCTCCGATATCGCGGCCATCGCCGAACTGGCCCATGGCGCCGGCGCCGTGCTGGCGGTGGACAGCACGGTCGCCACGCCGGTCCTGAGCCAGCCCCTGAAACTGGGCGCCGACATCGTGATGCATTCGGCGACCAAGTATCTGAACGGCCATTCGGACATGGTCGGAGGGGCCCTGATCACCGCCCGCAAGGACGAGTACTGGCAGGGCGTGGCCGGAAATCGCCATGATGGCGGCGCTATTCTGGGCGCCTTCGAGGCCTGGCTGTTGCTGCGCGGCATGCGCACCTTGTATCCAAGGGTCGAGGCGGCCTGCCGCAATGCCCTTGCCGTGGCAGAGCATTTCCAGGGACATGCCGAGGTGGCGCAGGTTTTGTACCCAGGCTTGCCGGACGCGCCCGATCATGCCCTGGCGGCGCGGCAGATGCGGGGGGGCTTTGGCGGCATGTTGTCGTTGCGCCTGAAGCGGGGCGAGGGGCAAGCCGTCGCGGTCGCGGCCAAGGTCGAATTATGGTCCCGTGCGACCTCCCTGGGCGGGGTGGAAAGTCTGATCGAACACCGCGCCAGCGCCGAAGGGCCGGGCACGCCGGTGCCGGCGGATCTGCTTCGCCTCTCCTGCGGTATCGAAGCGGCGGAAGATTTAATCGCCGATCTGGAAAGCGCGCTACGAAGCGGTTAAGTTGCCATGGCGGGGCGGCTCATCAAATTTGCAAGGATACGATTAGGACCATGATTGATCTCTATACCTTTGGCACACCCAACGGCCGCAAGGCTTCCATCATGCTGGAAGAGGTCGGCCTGCCCTACAACGTACATACGGTGCATATTGGCAAGGACGAACAGTTCGCGCCGGATTTCCTGAAAATTTCGCCGAACAACAAAATTCCCGCCATCGTCGACAATGATGTGCCGGGGGCGCCGATCTCGGTCTTCGAGACCGGGGCCATTCTGATCTATTTGGCGGAGAAGACCGCCTCGCCCCTGTTGCCGACCGAGGTCCGGGCCCGTGCCGATGTGATGCAGTGGCTGATGTGGCAAATGGGCGGGCAGGGACCGATGTTTGGTCAGGCCAACTGGTTCATTGGCAATCAGCCGGACAACGAGCGGGCGATTGCACGTTATGTGGACGAGTCCGTCCGCCTGCTTGGCGTGCTGGACCGCAATCTGGCTGGACGGGACTATATGGCCGGCGATTATTCCATTGCCGATATTGCGACCTATGCCTGGTGCGCCGGGCGCATTCAAGGCTGGATGCCGGAACAACGGCCCGGCCAGTTGGAGGAATTCAGCCATGTTACCCGTTGGCAGACGGCCTGCGCGGCGCGGCCAGCCGTGGCCAAGGGCATGACCGTGCCATCATGAACAACCGGACAGGGACAAAGAAGCAATGATCGATCTATACAGTTGGAAGACTTCGAACGGCAAAAAGGCCTCCATCATGCTGGAGGAATGCGCCCTGGAATATAATATCCATCCGATCAATATCGGTAAGGACGATCAGTTCACGGCGGAATATCTGGCCATCAATCCCAACGGCAAAATACCCGCGATCATCGATCAGGACGGCCCCGGCGGCCAGCCTTATACGGTCTTCGAATCCGGCGCCATTCTGATGTACCTGGCGGAGAAGACCGGCAAGTTCATGCCGACGGAGGTGGCGGCGCGCTATGAAGTGATCCAATGGCTGATGTTTCAAATGGGAGGTATCGGCCCGATCTTTGGCCAGGTGCATCATTTCAAGCGGGCGGCCAAGGAACAGGTGCCCTATGCCATCAACCGGTATTATACCGAATGCCGCCGTCTCTATGGCGTACTGGACAAGCGCTTGACGGGACGTGAATATCTGGCCGGTGATTTATCGATTGCCGATTTCGCGACGCTGCCATGGGTCTTCCGCTTTGACTGGCAGGAAGTCGATCTGTCCGATTTTCCAAACGTCAAGCGCTGGTACGATAACCTGATGGCCCGGCCGGCCCTGGCGCGCGGCATGGATATACCTGCCTGAGACTCGTTTGCAGACGCTTCGGTGCCCTGGGGGTCCGGCAAGCCCGGGCCCCAAACGCATTTGTCTGCAACAGCCGCCGTCAAGAACCGTTGGGGTCTGCGCCTGAAATCGACGGCCGGCGGACCCGCATCCAGGAAAATAAAATTTTTGCCATAAATGGCATTTACCATATACTTGCCGTTAACTATTTCGCGTCATGATTTTCCCAGAGACGAACTCGTGTAAACGATGTCCATCGAACGGAGGAAAAGATGGCAAGGTCATTGAGAGTATATAAGGACGCCTATCTGAAACAGGCCGAGGCAGGGGAAAGTGTCGCCCAATTGCAGCTGGGTCTTTTATATTCAACCGGGCAAAAAGGCATGCCGTTGGATTATGTAACGGCGCACAAATGGTTGAACCTGGCGGCGGTACGTGGCAACGATGAAGCCAAGCTTCTGCGCAAGGAACTGGCCGGGGTCATGAGCCGGGAGGAAATTTCCGAGGCCCAACGACAAGCCCGCGAGTGGGTATCGGCGCATTGACCAGGATACTTAAAAATCGCAACCCGGTCACCACTGGCCGGCAGCAAATTTGGCTCTGCTGCGAGTCATCTGAATTCGTCGGATGCTGATCAGCCTGACATGATACAGATCATATCACCTCAAAAATTGGTTCTCTGCCAGGCATAAAAAATGCCGGCCCAATAGCGCCGGCGTTTTCCTTTTTATTTCCCAATTAGTTTGGCTCAACCTTTACGGACCATGGCAAGAATTCCGGCATGGCCGCGCCGGCCCAATGGACCATGCCTGCTGTATTTTGGCTTGCGGTGCCTCGAATTGCGGCGCCCTCGTACCGCAGCGAATTGGCATGATGTCGGCGTCGATCACCAGATCTTCAGGTGACCGGACCCATGGCGACCTGCTCAACGTTTTCCCAGGCCTGACCGGCGGTGACCATGCAGGTCATGCCGTTCGGGTGGGTCATGATGATGGTCCAGGTGCCATCGGACGAGGTCAGAACCTCCAATACCCGGCCGGATGCGGTAACACCCATGGCGGTGGGGGCTTCCTTGTGGTTCTTGCCCAAATGAGCCAGGAACTTTGCCCTTTCCCCACAAACCGTGCCTGCCGGCGCCTGTTGTGCCTGAGCAACGGCAGAAAACAGCAATCCAGTGGCCAGGGCGGTGACTGCGATCAGGGGGCGAAACATGTCCTTATCCTTTCGGCTACGAAGATGAGCTTACGCTTCAGTTAGAAAAATAGGTTAACGCCCTTAATAAAAGATGAATTATGGAAAATAAAAATGATCCGGCCTCTGGCGGAGGATCGAGAGAAAGTTAATACTTCCTTAGTTTTTCTGTATGATTACTAATTGGTTAACGGTCATTTATGAACGGGGATAGTAAAGCGTGAGTACTTGCCACCCCTATCGCCGTCGCCATTGACAGGTATCAGAGCGCTGGTTAGAAGAAGCATCCGCGGCATGCTGGAGGGATGGCAGAGCGGTAATGCAACGGATTGCTAATCCGTCAACGTGTAATAGCGTTGCGGGGGTTCGAGTCCCCCTCCCTCCGCCACTTTTTTAGGTCCATCACATCCCCGACCAAATCGCCCCAATCGGGGGTCGGTGTCGGCCGGGCTTAGCGGGTGTACCGTTTCTCGGATTTTTGATATCGCGCCGAGCGTCACGGCGACCGGTTGCCTTTGGTCATGAATGCCTTAGATCACATCAAGGCCGGGCCACATCAGTAAATCGGCATATACTGACGTGCCGGCAAAGCCTTATCATGGGGGTGCTATCAGATGGCGTTCCGCGAGGCGCGCTATAGAGGGTCGAACAATCACAGAACGAACTCGACGACTGTATCTATTACGACAATAATGAAGGCCGCCAATCGGGGCGAATGGCTTCGGCGCGGCGCGCCCTGAAAAAAACGGTGGATGGCATGGCAATCAAAAAGGAAAAAGCTCCGAGCCGAACAAAACCGCACGGACTCCAACAGAAAATTCGGTAACCGTCGGATCAAGTTTGAACGACAATGGCCAATTAGGATGCGTATCTTTTGTGCGGCATTGGTCATGACACCTTTTGATAATCTGTCCGTCTATCGCCCAACGGCATCATGCGCGATTCTTGCGTGCAGTAAGGTCGGTAAGAATACATGACGCATCGCATATTCCGGTGGCTCCAGACAGCGGGCTTGTTCCTGGTTCTGTTCTGTCATTTCAGCGTTTGGTCCGCCGACCCGGCATTAAGCCAAGAACAGGTCAGGATTCAGCTGAAATGGTTCCACCAGTTTCAGTTTGCAGGTTACTACGCGGCAAAAGAAAAAGGTTTCTATGCCAGCGAAGGCCTGGACGTGGAACTGATCGAACGCGATCCTGCGGTCAACAATATTGACGAGGTGACGCAGGGCAAAGCCCAGTACGGTGTTGCCGACGCCGGTCTTCTGCTTTCACGGCTGCAAGGAAAACCTGTCGTTATTCTGGCCCAGATTTTCCAGCATTCACCATTGGTGTATGTCACGCGCCGCGACTCGGGTTTGCGTACCCCGTATGACCTGCGGGGCAAGAATGTCATGACCGAGTCATTGGGGCATGCGGATGCCGCCCTGAACGCCATGCTGCTGAAATCCCTGGGCAGCCTGTCAAATGTCACCCTACAGAAGCATACCTACCGCTACGAAGACCTGATCGACGGCCGCACCGACGCCATGCTTGCCTATGCCACCAACGAGCCATTCTGGTTCAAAGAGAAGGGTGTCTTGGTCAACATCATCGATCCTCGGGACTACGGCATCGATTTTTACGGTGACAATCTTTTCACCACGGATGCGGAGCTCCGCGAGCATCCGGAAAGGGCAGCGAAGATCGTTCGGGCCACGTTAAAAGGGTGGAAATACGCCCTGGAGCACAAGGCCGAGATCATCGAATTGATCCTCAACAAATACAACTCCCAGAAATTGTCACTGCAGCACCTCCGCTTCGAGGCCGAACAAACCGAAACGATGATCAATCCCCGGTTTATTGAATTGGGACACTTCGAGCCCAGCCGCTACCAAAAGATTGCCGAAATATACACGCAGCTGGCCCTGGCCGATCGGTTTCTGGTGGATGGGGGATTCTACCACAAGGCGAGAAAAGACGACATTGGACTAAGCGCCGAGGAATCGGCCTGGCTCGACTCGAATCCGAGCATCCGAGTCCATAACGAGACAGATTGGCCTCCATTCAATTTTGCCAAAGATGGCAAGCCGCAGGGATATTCGATCGACTTTATGAATCTTGTCGCCAGCAAGATCGGTCTCAAGGTCGAATACATCACTGGTCCGACCTGGAATGAGTTTCTAGAGATGATGAAACGCGGCGAACTCGACGTGATGTTGAACATCGTCAAGACGCCAGAACGGCAGAAGTACCTACTCTATACGCCGCCCTACGCAAACAACCCAAATACCATTCTCAGCCGCAACGACAAACAATACCAAAGCCTGGAACAGTTGTTTGGCAAGACCGTTTCCGTTCCCAAAGGCTTTTTCTACGAAGAAATTCTGAAACGCGATTACCCGAAGATCATTGTCGAGACCGTCGATAATACGCTCGCCAGCATGAAAGTCGTCAGTTTTGGAACCGCCGACGCGGCCTTCGGCGAACTGGCGGTGTTCAAATATCTGATGAACGAAAACCTTATGACCGACCTGCTGGTGTCGGGTGAGGTAAAACTAGGAAACCCGGAATATGCTCTGCTGAATATTGCCACCCGCAAAGACTTGCCCATCCTTGCCTCGATCCTTAGCAAAGGCGTGAAGTCCGTCACCATGGCGGAAAAACGCGCGCTACAGGAGAAATGGTTTCCGTCGAAAAACGCCGGACAATCGGCGAGCCCGGAGGGCGACCTGAAACCGGATGGTTCGACACAGCCAATTCTGGCCATCATTGCGTTGAGTTTTTCCCTTCTATTGATTTTTGCTTTGATCATATTCTTGCTAAGCCGATCGAAGCGGGGCAAAGACCTGTCTTCCATCTTCGGTGCAGCGGAATTCAGGATTGCGATACTGGTTGGTCTCAGCGTCCTCGTGGCCATGGTCGCGGTCATGAACTGGCTGGCCATCGCTGATAGTTACAGGCGGACAGGCGTCAACACCGAGCGGGAGTTGCAAATTATCCTGCACGGCTCCATCGACCGGCTCAATACCTGGATCAATGACCGGCAAGCCTATTTGCGGCAATTGGGGCGGGATCCAAAGCTGCTTCAAATTACCGAGAATTTGCTCTCGGTGGAACGCCGGAAAGAGGCGCTGGTGGGCGCCCCGGCTTTGGCCGAAGCGCGGCAATTTCTGGCCTCTATCGAGCAGTTCGGTCCAGCGGGATTTTTCATTATTGCACCCGACCGTATCAGCATCGGTTCGAGCCGTAACGCCAACGTCGGCACGCAGAATTTCATCGCCAAGGTTAGGCCGGATTTAGTTGACCGGGTCTTCCTGGGCCAAACAATATTTGTCCCCCCGATCCGATCTGACGTCGATATAGGGCTTGAAGGGGGCGGCGAAAAGAAAAAGCCGCTTACCATGTTTTTTGCGGTCCCAATTACAGATGAAACTGGCGCTGTCGTCGCTGTGCTGACCGAGCGGGTACTGCCAAGCGGTCCTTTGTCAGAAATTCTGCAGCTGGGCAAAATTGGTCGCACGGGGGAATCTTATGCGGTCAACGCAGAAGCGAAAATGGTCAGTGAAAGCCGATTTGGCGACCAGCTTTTAGAGGCCGGCCTTATTGAGGCGGGCGGCACGAGTTCGGTGGAAATCGATATTCGGGATCCCGGTGGTAACATGGTCGAGGGCTTTCGGCCGGCAGTGCCCCGCGACGGCCTCCCCATGACATTGATGATGGCGGACGCATTGCGACTGAAGGCGGACGGAACGGGGTATGTCAATGTCGACGACAGCCGAAATCTAACAGAGCATCCGTCGAGTGTTGCAGACTATCGGGACTATCGCGGTGTGCCGGTCGTCGGGGCGTGGAGCTGGCTGCATAATCTGGATCTCGGCGTGGCAGTTGAAATAGACTACGCTGAGGCCTTTGCCGACTACTTCGAATTCCGCTTCAATCTGGTACTTATTTCCGGGATCACCATGCTGCTTGCGGTTGGTGCGACCTTGTTCACGCTTCTCATGGGCCAGCGCGCCCACCGTTCATTGAGCCTGGCGCGAGATCACCTGGAAGAACGGGTCGAACAGCGGACCCAGGAATTGTCCGAAGCCTACAACATCATTTCCGGCAGTATAAACTATGCTTCGAATATCCAGCGCTCGATGTTGCCACCAGAAGACAGTTTCGTGCATGCCTTTAAGGACCATTTTCTGATTTGGGAACCGCGGGACGTTGTCGGTGGTGACATTTACTGGAACACGCCGTGGGGCGGCGGCGTCCTGGTCGTCCTCGCCGATTGCACGGGGCACGGTGTCCCCGGCGCTTTCATGACACTTATTTCTTCCGGCGCCCTGGATCGGGCGTTAGAGAATGTCCCGGCCGGAAAAGTCGCCGACCTGGTGCAGTACATGCACCAACTTGTTCAATTAAGCCTGGGACAGGAAGGCGAGAAGGGGGAGTCCGACGATGGCCTCGAACTGGGCGCGGTCTACCTGAGCTCGGGAATGAAGCATCTCACATTCGTGGGGGCAAGGTTCAGCCTCTTTATCGTTGAAGATGACGAGGTTTCCGAACTTAAAGGGACAAATCGAGGCATAGGATACCGGGGTATTCCTTTTCGGCAGGCATATAGGGAGAGCACACAACCGCTTCGGGCTGATTGCTCTTACTATTTGAGCACGGACGGGCTAATCGACCAGGTTGGCGGAGAACGCCGCCGAATGTTTGGGAAAAGGCGCTTCAAAGCCTTGCTGCAAGAGATCGAACAACTGCCTATGTCGGAACAAAAGCTGCGGATCAAAGCCGCCTTGATGGCGTATCAGGGTGACGAGGTGAGGCGTGATGACGTCTCTCTGATTGGATTCCGAATCTAATCCGGGATGGGCTTGATCACTATGCGCTTGCCTGAAGTCGCAAAGTCACTATCTTCGGATCAGCAGTGGTTGCCCCGACCAGTGCGCTGGGGAAAGATGGCAAAATTGTGCCGGCTATCGTGATCGTCGCATTATGACCGGAGTTGTGTCGATGCTCGCTGAGGAAATGTACGAATTTCGAGGCCAGCTCAAAGAGCGGGGCATCATTTTCTGTTATAGTGGATATATGACGGAAGATGTGCTTGCGGGCATCGGCAGTGCGATCAGACGCAAGCTCGAGATCGAAGAAGCCGATCGGCGGACCGCCAAGATTCTGTTTTCAGTCTTTGTTGAACAGGTTCAGAACGTCATTCGCTATTCAGCAGAGGGCGAACCGCCGAATGTTCCGCCGGGAGACTTTGATCTGCGGTATGGGGTTTTGACTGTTGGAATCCAGGACGATATGTACTTCGTCGCATGCGGCAATCTGGTAAAAAATGCCGACGTGGATCCCCTTGGCGCTGCCTTGTCGCATATCAAGGCGTTGAGCAAGGAGGAGCTCAAAGTTCTATATAGGGAAAAACTGAAGGATGGCCCGCCGGAGGGCAGCAAGGGTGCAGGAGTTGGATTCATCGAAATAGCGCGCCGGGCTGATAACGGCTTCGATTTCGATTTTGCTCCGATGAATGACGAGTTCTCTTACTTTTGTCTCAAGGCGTATATATAGGACGGCAGTTAGAGTATGGAAAACCTCAACATCCAGGCCACGCAACGGACGCCCGAAGTAGATTTCAACTTTGAGAAAAGCATCTTTTTTTTGCGTGGCGAATCCTACCCCGAGGATGTCACCAGCTTTTATGGGCCGGTAATTAGCCAGCTCCGCGAGCATCTGGCTTCGCGTGAAGGCGTGGAGATTAGCTTCGGGTTCGAGCTCATATACTTCAACAGCAGCACCGCCAAAATTCTTTTTGGCTTGTTCGAGAATTTGGATGAAGCCGCGAGCGCTGGCAATAAGGTCAATATCACCTGGGCTTTTGAAGAAGATGACGACAACATGGAAGAGATGGGCGCCGAATTCGCCGAAGACCTTGAACACGCGGATTTTCAACTGAAGCAGTTGAAGGGCTAATGGCATTTGAAATTTTTGAAAGAGAGTTGGCTGTTCTCAAGGACGCGACAGCCGTTCTCGAAAAGGGCGAGATCGTTGACGCTTCGGACGCCCAGCGATATGCGCAGCTGATCAAGGACTACGAGAAACTCCTGAAATCTTCGCGGCGGTTGGTCCGCCTGAGCGACCGTACTGAAGAAAAACTGAACAAACTCGCCCGTTCCTTCGACGAGAAAAACCGGATGTTGGAGGGCCTGTCGGTCAAGCTCTCGAAATACCTGTCACCGCAGGTTTACCACTCGATATTTTCCGGAGAACAGGATGTCGTCCTCTCGACCAAGCGCAAAAAACTGACCGTCTTCTTTTCCGATATTAAGGATTTCACGGGAACGACCGAACATCTGCAACCCGAAGATCTTGCCGAGGTGCTGAACAGGTACTTTTCCGAGATGTCCAAAATTGCTTTGCAGTACGGTGCAACCATAGACAAGTTCATCGGCGATGCCATGGTGATGTTCTTCGGCGACCCCGAAAGCAAGGGTGTTCAGGAAGATGCCCGAATATGCGTACAGATGGCGGTCGCCATGCAACGGCGCATGCGGGAACTTGAGCAAATTTGGCGAGAAAGTGGCAATGAAAAACCATTCCGCATGCGTATCGGCATCAATACGGGTTACTGCAACGTCGGAAATTTCGGCAGTGATCAGCGGATGGATTATACCATCATAGGCAGTGAAGTGAATCTCGCCGCGCGTTTGGAAAGCAAGGCTAAAGCGGGCGGAATTTTGATGTCATATGAAACATATGCCTTGGTCCGGGATATGGTTGACGCCACGGAAAGAGCCCCGGTCAAGGTCAAGGGGATCGACCGCGAAATTCGTTCATTTGCCCTGAATGACATCTATGACGAGAAACTGAGCGAACGGCGCTTTCTGCGCAATAGCCGCGAGGGTATGATCCTATTGCTCGATAAAGACAAGCTCGACCAGGAAGGCTGCCAGCAAGCGGTCACGGATCTGGAGGCTGCGTTGCACGAGATCAAGGGTTGGCTCGAATGAATAGCCGCGACCCGCTCTATACCGAATTCGATTTCGAATTACACAATCCAGGCCGCGACGGCGGCCCGGCGCTAATGCGCCGCCCTCGCGGAGCGGTGCGCTTTGGCGCACGAGCGTGAGCGACAATAGCTAGACCTAATTCGATGAATATCGAAACTGGTCTAGCTCAGCCTTTCGCCGCATTGATGCTGCCGTATACGGCGGGCTTCACATCCCGGCCCTTGGGGCCGCCGGGGTCGGGCGGCGTTGCTATATTGTAGTCAGGCGCGGCCTTACCCCGGTTGGCGCGGATCGCCGCTGCGACCGGGCTCTCGAGGATCTCGCCAATGGCCATGGCCGCCTTGCGGTCCACCGGCTGGGCGTCGAGATCGTTGGGCACTGGCATCATGCTGGCGGGATAGTAGGCCATCTTTTGTTTCGCCGGATCTAGCTTGCGGCTCGGGTCCAGGTCGCGCCGGCTGACGCCCTTGACGGGTTCCACGCAGATATCTTCCACCACTTCCAGGTCAAACCACCATTTCTTTACGGGGTTGCGTTTGCCCTTGCCCAGATAGTCATCCAGCCAGACGGCGATCGGCACCAGCAGCGGCTTCAGCCAGCGGGCGTTGATGCCGCACCACGAGGCCAGGCGCTCCAGAATTGGGCCATCGGCGGTGACCACCTTGTTCAACGGGCAGGTCTTCATGCAGCGGCCACAGGCCGACCCCTTGGCGTTGGTCAGGCGGTAACGGGCGCAGCGCTCGGCATCCGGCTTCCACATCTCGTAGCCGTTGAACATGATCTTGTCGCCCCAGGAGATTGCGTCGCAGGGGCACTCGCGGGCGCATTTGTGGCAATTGCCGCAGAAGTATTGCAGGCCGAAGTCCACCGGCCTGTCGACCTCGAGGGGCATATCCGTGGTCAAGACAACGGATTTGAAACGCGGCCCGACGAAGGGATTGAGTACCAGTTCGCCAATCCGGGATAATTCGCCCAGGCCGGCCCACAGCACCAGGGGGATATGCAACACATCGCTATCGACATTGGTCTGCGAACGGGCCGGAAAGCCCAATTGACGCAAGGTATCGCCCATGACGCCGGCAATCTCGGCGCCGCGCAAATAGGCCCGCATGGACTGGGTGCCGGAAATCCAATCGTCTCCCGCTGCGCCTTCCATGGTATCGAATTCCTGATCAATCAGCATGACAACGGCATACTTGTGGTAAGGCGTAATCTCTTCCCCCTTGGCGCCGTGGGAGAACCAGGCGTAGTCGGGAACTTTACAGATTCCCGTCAGATCGGCGCCCAGTAGATAGGATAGCGACTTCAACGCCCTGCTGTTGGCGGCGGGATCCTGATACTCCGGTGCGGCCGCATCACCATCGCGCGCAACCTCGCCACCCTGCACGGGCACCATGGCCCGCATGGATGCCATCATGCCCGAGGTATGCGGTTGCTTGAAGGCAAACCGGTGGCGTTCCTTCTGCGCTTTGGCGCCTAAATCGCCGCGCAGGGCGCGGTCGAAAAAGGCCGCCCGTTTGGAAACCCGCGGCACTTCGTTATCCAGGATCAAGGTGGTCGGACGATCCACGCGGGGTACGGTTTCCATTGGGTAGGCGCTGAGATGTGTCGCCCGTCCGGCCCGGCGGTTGCGCTCCCGCCCCGACGTGGCGCCATTCCGGCCCAGCCAATAGCGCAGTCCCAAGCGGCCCAAGGCCGCTTTGGCCAGGGGCCGGTCGACCTCCAGTTCGTAGGCGGTCGAGACCGCCGCGATCGAGAATCCGCCTTTGATAAAAGGATTGCGTAGAACCTCGTCCTGCCGCACCACCAGGCCGGCCAGAACCGCCAGGCGATCCAGATCCAGATCGCCGGCGCCCATCACATGGGCCTTTGCCTCGTGGCCCATTTTCTGAATATGCCCGGACAGGCAAACGGCGATGCCGCCGACGCGGGCATCCGCCGCCTCGGCCAGTGCCGGCGCGATCCAGTGCCGGGCCGGGTTGCCGCTTTCCGGCACGCGGCCATGCTCCAGCAACAGAACCACCGCGTATTCATGCCGCGCCGCCACGCCATCGCTGGTCCAGGCATTGGCCGGGATACGGCAGATGCCAATCTGCGAGGCATTCATGAAATAGCCGTAGCCTTTCACATCCACCATGCGCCGGTGAGGATCGTCGGGGACCGGTGCCTTTGCCACGGCCGGCGCGGTCATCGCGGTTTCGACAAAAATATCCAGATAACCACGCAGGGACCGTGCCAAGGGGCCATCCGCGGGCTTGTCATACCCAGAGGAAATTACAGGCGGACGAGCGGCCTCAATATCGACAATGCTGTCGTCGCGCGGCAGCGTCTCAAACGGGTAGCTGCCCAGATGATAGGGCCGTTGATCGCCTTTTGTGGTGAACAGCATCTATCGCTCCTCTGATCCGGCGTCGACCATCTCGTTGATCGCAACCGGTCCGTCATCCAGCGCAGTCCTAAAACGACAATATAGCGGCCAAAGCCATGCGTTGATATATCAACGCATGGACGCCATGCCGCAAAAGCGTCAAGCGGATAGGCTCCAATCATAGCAACATCGCTATTTTGGTGCTGCCTGTATGGGTCGAGAAAGGTCTCTCGAGCGGACGGACGGTCCTCCCAAATCCGCGATGGATTTTCCGCGTGCTTGTTATTAGACTTTGCCTTGCTCTGTAAGCCGGCAACCCGCAGACCGGTAAGCAATGCCGCTGATGCGGCCGGTTTTTCGGGTGCTGTCGGCAATGGCCAATCGTATCGGCTGCAAGGTGTTTTAAGATGTCCCGCAACGAAGCTTACATCGCTGCGCATCGCTTTGGACTTGGACCGAAGCCGGACGAAATTAGGCACATCGGCTCCGACCCGAGAGGCTGGTTGATCGAGCAGCTTCACGCCGCCCCGATAACCCCCAAGGCTATGCTGGAACTGCCCGCTTCGAGGGAAAATGTGCTCGACTGGTGGGATGCGGTAATGATCAGCGTTGCCGAGTTGGTAAAACGTATCCGCAACGACTACCGTGCGCTCTGGCGTCGCGAGGCGAAAGCCCGCCTGGCAGCCGCGATCACCACCGAGCAGCCATTTCGCGAAAGACTGGTCTGGTTCTGGGGCAATCATTTTACGGTTTCCGGACGCAAGGCCGTCGCTATCGGCATGGCCGGTGGCCACGAGCGCGAGGCGATCCGTCCCCATGTGACGGGACGATTCCAGGATATGCTGTATAATGCGACTTCCCATCCCGGCATGCTGTTCTATCTCGACAATTACGCCTCTGTCGGGCCGCACTCCTATCGGGGCGGGGTGACGTACTATAACCAGGGTTTGAATGAAAACCTGGCCCGCGAAATCCTCGAACTTCATACCCTTGGGGTTGATGGCGGCTATAGCCAGCAGGACGTGCGCGAATTCGCCAAGATGTTGACCGGCTGGACGTTTGGCCGGCGCTATAACCCGACGCCCGGCGCCTTTCATTTTCGCGAGAAGACTCACGAACCGGGCGACAAGGTCTTGCTTGGCCGCACCTTTCGCCCTGATGGCGTGAATGAAGGCCGTGCGGCCCTGGAATGGCTTGCCGGACAGGACGCCACCGCCCGGCATCTGGCCTTCAAACTGGCGCGCCACTTCATTGCCGACCAGCCGCCTCCGGCTGCCGTTGATAAACTGGCGCGGACCTTTATGGAGACCGAGGGCGACCTGATGGAACTGGCTCAGGCTCTGGTCAATCTGCCCGAGGCCTGGGATCCGATGTTGCGTAAGTTCAAGACGCCACAGGAATATGTGGTTGGCGCCATGCGTGCGGTGGGCGGCAATACGGATTATGGTGAGCTGATGTCCGTTCTCACCTCCTTTGGCCAGCTGCCCTTCATGGCGCTGTCGCCGGCCGGTTGGCCGGATAAGGAGACGGCCTGGTTGAACCCTGACAGCGCTTTGCGCCGGGCGCGGTTTGCGGTTTCAGTCGCGGGCCGGCGATCGGCCGACGATCCGGGCGCGGTGCAAATCGCGGCGAACAGCACGGGAGATTTACTGCCGCAGAATGTTTTGCAGCAGATTACCGAGGCCACAAATCCGAAAGAGGCACTGGCACTGCTTTTGGCAAGCCCCACGATGCAGCGGCGATAAGGATAGGGCAGGGATCATGATCACACGCCGCCGTATACTGCAGGGCGCCGCCGGCGCGGCAGGGGCCATCGCAGCGCTTGGCAATAGCCCGCTGACCCTGGCTGCCGCGGCGACGGATCGCCGCCTCGTGGTGGTCATTCTGCGTGGCGGGACTGATGGTCTGGCCCTGGTCCCGGCACCCGGCGATGCAAACTTCGGGCAACTGCGCCAGCGGCTGGCGGTGCAGGATCCGAATGCCGATAATATCGACCTGGATGGATTTTTCGCCTTGCATCCAAAACTCACCGGCTTGGCGTCCCTATGGCGGGAAAAACAATTGGCCGTCGTGCACGCGGCCCAAACCGGTTATCGCAGCCGCTCCCACTTCGATGCCCAGGATTTACTGGAGACCGGCCATAATACGGTCAGTGCCCTGGCGGATGGCTGGCTGAACCGGGCCTTGGGATATTTCGCCGCGGCGGAAACCCGCACCGGCCTGGCGGTCGGTTACGGCACGCCGCTGATTTTACAGGGCAAGACGCCCATCGCGACCTGGGCGCCGCGCCGCCTGGACCGGCCGGAGCCCGAGTTTCTGAACAAGTTGATGATGATCAGCGCCCGGGACCCGGAGATCAGCCGCGCCCTGGGTGAAGGGATCAAGACCGAAGCCGTCAATCGCCGACGTCTGGGCCACCTGGAATCCAGCGAAATCGCCGGCACCGGCGCGCCCAGGGCCTTGGCCGATCTGGCCGAGGCGGCCGGCCGTCTGCTGTCGGCCGACACGGGGGCCCGGGTTGCGGCCCTGGACATCGACGGTTGGGATACCCATGGCTATCAAATCACCGCACTGTCTTACCGCATGCCGATCCTGGACCGCACCCTCATGGCCTTGAAGGCGGGCCTCGGTGCGGCCTGGGCCAACACCATGGTCATGGTGGTGACCGAGTTCGGCCGTACCGCCGTGCCCAACGGCACCAACGGGACGGATCATGGCACAGGCGGCGCCATGCTGTTGCTGGGCGGTGCGGTGCGCGGCGGCCGGGTTCTGGCGGATTGGCCCGGTTTGGGCAAGGCCGATTTGTATGAAGGCCGTGATCTGAAACCGACCATGGATCTGCGCGCGGTCTTCAAGGGCGTGCTGATGGCGCATCTGGGCGTCGACGCGGCTTACGTTGAGGACACGGTGTTCCCCGCCAGCCGCGCCATACGGCCCCTGGAAAACCTTACGGTGGCCTGAGACCCGATCATGACCGACGAGCGTTTGCCCATCAAAATCGACAGCACCTCGAACGGCGAGTACCGGCCGCTTCCGGTTCCGAAATTGTTGCGCCTGGCTAACGAATTGGCGGCCAGGCGTTTGACCGATAATGCCAGACGAATTGGCGTTAGCCGCCGCAGTTTCGTCAACGGACTGTGCGGTGCCGCGACCACCTTGGCTACATTCAACGGCGCATTTGCAGCCCGTGGCAATTTGGGCGGGCGCTTCCAAGTTCCGGCCGAAGCCGCCTTCGATACCGCCGCGGCGCAAGACAGTCTGGCGGGCGAAGAGTTTATTTTCGATGTGCAGACGCACATGATTGAACCCAATGGGCTCTGGCGGCAGACCAACCCGCGTTTCGAAAGGATCCTGCGGTGGTGGCCCCAGGGCGCCTGCGGCGAAAGCGATCCGGTGGACTGTTATTCGGCCGAACATTACATCCGGGAGGTTTTCTACGACAGCGACACTACCATGGCGGTCTTGAGTTTTGTGCCCGCTCCGCCCGATCGTAATCCCCTGAGCATGGCCGAGGCGTCCCGAACCCGGGATCTGGTCGCCGCTTTGGGTCAGGGCCGCCGCTTGCTGCTGCATGCCATGATCCTGCCCAATCTCGCGCCCCTGGAGGTCCAGCTGCGGCGCATGGAGCAGGCGGCGGCGAACTGGAAGATCGCAGCCTGGAAGGTCTACACCCAATGGGGTCCCCGGGGTGTCGGCTGGGCCCTTGATGACCCCGACGTCGGCATCCCGTTTATAGAGAAGGCACGCTCCCTCGGTATCCGGAATATCTGCATCCACAAGGGCCTGACTTTTCCGCGCCTCTCACCCAAGTTCACCGATTGTGCCGACGTGGGCCGGGCGGCGCGGCGTTTCCCGGATGTCAATTTCATCATCTATCATTCCGGCCTCGAGACCGACACGCGGGAAGGGGCCTACCACCCGGACCGGGCCGGCCGGGGCGTCAATACCTTGATCAAGAGCCTGGCCGACAATGGCATCGCCCCCAACAGCAACGTCTATGCCGAACTGGGCAGCACCTGGCGTATCCTCATGCGCGATCCGACAGCGGCGGCCCATACCTTGGGCAAGCTGTTGAAGTATGTCGGCGAGGACCGGGTGCTGTGGGGCACGGATTCGATCTGGTATGGCTCGCCCCAGGATCAGATTCAGGCCTTCCGCACGTTTCATATTTCCGAACGCTTCCAGGAACAACACGGCTATGCTGCTCTGGGCGCCGCGCAAAAGACCAAGGTATTCGGCCTCAACGGCGCCGCCGTTTATGGCATCGAAGCGGGCGCGATCAAAAAAAAGGCATTGCTGGATCCTGTCGGTCGCGACAAAGCGGCCTATCTGGAGAAGCCGTCGCCTGGGCATCTTACCTATGGTCCCCGCACCGACTACGAATTTAGCCTGCTGCAAGACGCCCGCGGCGGCTGGCCGGATTAAACGGGCCGTGGCCGTGCCGTTGATGCCGGAGCCGCGGCAAAAGAAGACCGCGCCCACGCGCATGCTGGAGGGAGATCGTTCATGAGCTGGCGCGTTGGCGTGGATATTGGCGGGACGTTTACCGATTTCTGTCTCTTTGACGATGAGAGCGGCGCCCTGCACAGCCTCAAGGTGCTCTCGACGCCGGACCGGCCGGGTGAAGAGGTTCTGACGGGGATCCGGGAAATCGAGCGGCGCTACGGCGTCGCGCCAGGCGCCATCAGCTATTTCACCCACGGCACCACGGTCGGGGTCAACACCGTGATCCAGCGCAAAGGCATCGATCTTTGCCTGTTTGCCACCGAGCATTTCGAGGACGTGCTGGAGGTCGCCCGCCTCAAGATGCCCGACCCCTATGATCTATTCTCTCGCCGGCCCGTGCCCCTGGTGACCCGCGAAAAGGTCTTTTCCATTCCCGGCCGCATGCTGTTCGACGGCAGCGAGGACACGGCCCTGGACGAGGACGGCGTGCACCGGGCCATCGCCGGCGTGCGCGCCGTCGGCGGCGAAGGGATCGTCGTCGCCCTTCTGCATGCCTACCGCAACCCCGTCCACGAGCGCCGGGTGGTTGAGATCGTCAGGGCGGAGGCGCCGGATCTGTTTGTGGTCGCGTCATCCGAGGTCTGGCCGATCATCCGCGAATATGAACGCACCGTGACGGCCGTGGTCGCGGGTTACGCCCAGCCCAGGGTCAGCCATTACCTTGGCTCTCTGCAAACCGCACTGGTAGAGGCCGGGGTGGGCGCTGAACCGATGATTACCAAATCCAACGGCGGCGTGATGACGGCCGAGGCGGGCAAGACCCGCTGTGCCCAGATGCTGCTATCGGGGACGGCCTCGGGCGTCATTGGCGCCTGCTGGGTGGCGCGCATGGCGGCGGTGGCAAATGCCCTTAGCCTTGATGTCGGCGGCACCTCGGCTGATCTCGCGGTGGTGCGCGCGGGCGAGCCGCAATACGGCGTCGGCGAGATGATTGGCGAGTTTCCCATTCACATCCCCACAATATCCGTGACCTCCATCGGCGAAGGCGGCGGCTCCATCGCCTGGGTCGATGCCCACGGCGTCTTGAAGGTGGGGCCGGAAAGCGCCGGCTCGAACCCCGGCCCGGCCTGCTATGGCCTGGGCGGCACGCGCCCCACCATCACCGATGCCTTCGTCGTCACCGGATTTCTGGGCGAAATGGGCCTTGGCTATGGCGAAGTCAGCATGGACGGCGATTTGGCGGCGGCGGCCATGGAGACCATTGCTGGGCCGCTGTCTCTGAGTATCAAGGACACGGCCGAGGCCATCATCAAGGTAGCGGTCTCGGGCATGTATCTCGAAGTCTCAAAAATGGTCTCGCGCTATGGTATCGATCCGCGCGATATGTCCCTGGTCGCCTTCGGCGGCGCCGGGCCCATGCTCGCCTGCCATGTGGCCCGCGAGTTGAGCATACGCCGCATCGTGGTGCCGCTCACCCCTGGCGTGCTCAGCGCTTTCGGCGGCCTGATTACCGATATCAAGAACGATTTCATCCGCACTGTTTACCTTGATCTGGATGCATCCACCCTGGAAACCATCCACCAGGGCTTTGCTGAATTGCGCCGGGACGCGCTGGCCTGGCTGCGTGAGGAACAGGGTTTTCACGGCGAGGCCACCCTGTTGTACTCGGCCGATATGCGCTATCGCGGCCAGTCCTTCGAGATCGATACATTGTTGGATGCGGATAGCGGCGTGGCCGCCATGGAGGCGGCTTTTCATCGGGAGCATGAACGCCTCTATGAGCATGCGGACCGGGCGGCTCCGGTGCAGGTCATCAATCTGCGCCTGGTTGTGGTGGGCGAACCACCCAAGCCGGCTATTTCGCGCCTTGCCGAGGCGGCCGGCGAAGCGCGGCCCGTCAACACGGTCGAAGTTCATACCGGCGGCCGCCCACACAGTGCTGGTATCTACCGCCGTGGTGACCTCAAGGCCGGGCATCGCTTTGCCGGTCCGGCAATCGTAAGCCAGGACGATTGCACCACCTGTGTCCTGGATGGTTTCTCGGTCACCGTCGATAACCATGGAAACCTTATTCTCGAAGCGGGGGATTGAACGATGGCGATTGACAACGTTACTTTGGAAATCCTCAAAAATCATTGCCGGGCCGCGGCCGAGAGCATGGCCTTTACCCTCTACCGCACGGCGCATTCTACCTTCGTCAAGGAAACCGAAGACTTCACCACGGGTCTGACCACGCCGGGCGGAGAGACCTTCGCCACGCCCACGGATCTGGGCGCCACCTGGTTCGTCGGCCTGAACTACAAAAACGTCATTGACCTGATCGGGCATTACGACGAAGGCGATATCTGCCTGACCAACGATCCCTATTCGGGCTATGTCTGCACCCATTCGCCCGACATGCATATCTGGAAGCCGGTGTTCCATGATGGCGAGATCGTCTGTTTTGTGGTCGGTCATATCCACAATACGGACGTCGGCGGCGCCGTGCCCGCCAGTCTGTCCCGTACCCTGTCGGAAGTGCATCAGGAAGGCATCCGCATACCGCCTGCCAAGATCATGGAGCAGGGCGTGATCAATGATGACGTGCTATCCATCCTGCTGGCCAACGTGCGCATGCCAGAACAGAACTGGGGCGATCTGAAGGCCCAGATCGCGGCCATGAATACCGGTGAACGCCGGGTGCACGAGATGATCGGAAAATTCGGTGTCGAGACCTTCAAGCAGGGTATCGGCGACCTGCTGGATTACGCGGAGCGTCAGGCCCGGGCCATCGTGGCCGATCTGCCCGATGGGCGCTATATCTTCAATGACTACATGGACGAAGACGTGGCCGGGGGCTATCCCTGCCGCATCGCCCTGAGTATGACCATCCATGGCGACGATCTGTTGTTCGATTTTAGCGGCAGCGATCCGCAGATTGAAGGTTCGGTCAATATTCCCACCGGGGGCGAGGTGCGCCACGTATTGATGATGATCGGCCTGGTCTATGTGCTTTATTCCCTTGATACTTCGCTGTTTCTGAATGCCGGCATCGCCCGCATCTGCCGCTGTATTCTGCCCTCGGGCAGCATCGTCAATCCTGACTTTCCCGCCGCCGTGGGCCTGCGCACCCTGTCGGTGCAGCGCCTGCAGGCGATTATCTTCGGCGCCTTTGTTCAGGCCGCGCCCGCGCGCCTGCCCGCCAGCCCGGCCAGCGGCGGTCCAATCATGAACGTGAACGCCATCGACAACCTGACCGGCCGCCGGGTGGTCGCCTCCATCGATCCCATCACGGGGGGCTCTGGGGGCAACCCGCAGGAGGACGGCACCGAGGGTTCGGGGGCCAATTCATCCTTTCTGAAGAATACGCCGGTGGAGATCAACGAGGCGGAGGTGCCGATCCGCATCCTCCGCTATGGCCTGGCGCCGGATTCGGGCGGGCCGGGGCAGTTCCGGGGCGGCCTGGCCACGGTTCTGAACTTCCGGGCCGAGGCGCCCAACACCCGGGTCACGGCGCGCAACCGGGACCGTACGCGCTTCACCTCATGGGGCGTGCGCGGCGGCCGGGCCGGCGTGGCCTCGAAATTCCGCCTCAACCCGGGCACGGAGGGGGAAGTGGATCTGGGCAACACCGACATCCTGACGATCGGTCCCGGTGATGAAATCCTCGTCGCCTCGGGCGGTGCGGGCGGCTGGGGTGATCCTTTGGCGCGGGAGACGGCCGCCGTGCTATTGGATGTGCGGCGGGGTTTTGTCACCGCCGAGGCGGCGCGCCGTGACTATGGCGTGGTGCTGTCCGATGGCGCCGTGGACGAAGTGGCGACGGCGGCGCTCCGCGCCGGGCGGGGCGGGGAGGCCAGCAGCGGCTTTTTCGATTACGGCCGCAACCGTGTTGCGTTCGAGCGGGTCTGGACCGATGCGAACTACGCCGCCTTGACCGCTTTACTGGAAAAACTGCCCGTACATTGGCGGTTTTTCGTCAAGCATCGGGTCTTCGAGGCGGTAGAGGCGCTGGAAGATAATGCGCGCCATGGCGACGGCAGGGAAATCCGTGCAATCGTCGCCGATGTGCTTGCCCGATACCCGCAATTGCAGCTTTCGGCAGCCGCAAAAGGCCCGTGATTGCGGTGCCGCCGGCGCCGCCCTGAATGCCGCTTTCACTCCGATCCCTGACATGTAATGCTTTTGGCGGGATTGCTCCCGACCAGCAAAAGAGGCGGCGCAACGGCCATGATATCAGTGCAGGTTTTTCGTATTCCCATGGCCGCGCCGGACGACGTGTCCGGTCTCGAGGCGCTTTTGGCGGATGGGCGCCTTGCGGCCGAGGACATCGTGGCGGTTCTCGCCAAGACCGAGGGTAACGGCTGCGTCAATGATTTCACCCGCGGTTATAGTGCTTTGGCCTATCAGGTGATGCTTTCAGCCGAGCTCGGGATCAGCCGCGAGGAGGTGGCGCGTCGCATCGCATTCGTGATGTCGGGGGGAACGGAAGGGGTGTTAAGTCCCCACGCCACCGTCTTCGCCCGCAATCAACAGCCGGATGGCAAGCCCGGGGTCAAACGCCTGAGCATCGGCGTCGCGCACACCCGCGATTTTGCGCCCGAAGAGCTTGGGCGCATGGCGCAGGTGCGCGAGGTTGCCCGTGCGGTCAAGGCGGCCATCGCAGAGGCGGAAATCGTTTCCACCGCCGATGTCCATTTCGTCCAGATCAAATGTCCGCTCCTGACTGCCGAGCGGGTGGGGGAGGCGCAGCGCCGCGGCCAGACTGTCGCCACCATGGACACCTACGAATCCATGGGCTATTCGCGCGGCGCGTCGGCGCTTGGGGTGGCGCTGGCCCAGGGCGAGGTGGCCGAAACGGCGCTGTCGGACGGGGTTGTATGCAAGGACTGGGACCTCCACTCCCAGGTCGCCTCCACCTCGGCCGGCGTCGAGATCATGAACTGCGAGATCATCGTCATGGGAAACGCACCGACCTCTTTGAGCCCGTTTCTCATCGGTCATGGCGTCATGGCTGACGCCATCGATGGCGATGGCGTGCGCGAGGCCCTGCGGCGGGCGGGGCTCAGCGTCAACGGCGTCCTCGACGAGGCCCAGCGGGCCCGCCTTGTCAACGTATTCGCCAAGGCCGAGGCCGCGCCCGGCGGCTATGTGCGCCGGCGACGGCACACCATGCTCGACGATTCCGATATCAACAATACGCGCCAGGCCCGGGCGGTGGTCGGCGCCGTCGTCGCCTCGATCGTCGGTGATCCGATGGTCTATGTATCGGGCGGCGCAGAGCATCAGGGCCTGGCCGGCGGCGGCCCCGTCGCGGTGATCGCGCGGGTCTGACAGATTGGCAGCAGCACGGATTGTCATCCGGGACGACCCTGATCGACCCAATACTTGGGTGAGCAGGGTTGACGGCGCTTGGCTGGAAATCTGCTTCGTTACGCGGCGTGCTGCATCCGGCAATAACATGACGCCTTGATCGGCACATCGGCCCGGGCCGAAGCCAAATCCAACCGCTGCTTGATCAGAGCCGCCAATGCCGTCTCTCCGCGCCTGACCAGACATTCATGCAGCCCGTGCAGACTCCAGACATTGTCCGGGTGCTGGCAGGCCCGGCTCAGCGAGTCATCCAGGCCCAGATCAGCTCGGTAGACGGCTTCGGCTTCCTCCAATTGACCCTGCTCCATCAGCAGGGCGCCAAGGGCGTGGCGGGCCGGCTGCATCCAGCCCCAGGGCTCGTCATAGGGCAGGTTGTCATCCAGTTCGACGGAGCGCCGCAGATGGGCAAAGGCCGCGTCATAGTTTTCGCGCCGGTATTCCACCTCGCCGTTCATCATCTCCTCGGCGATGGCAAGAATGTCCTGGCAGGTGTTGTTGAACAATGTGCGGCTCTCGGGCACCCGCTTGCGGGCGGCGAGAAACAATTTCTGCTCGGCCTCGGCGCCGGGGATGTCGCCGCTCGCCGCGCGAGCGACGGTCTTGGCGTAATGCAACATCGCGGTGGTGGCGCAGAACAATGCCGGGTCGTCTGGCAACGGTTGATCGATGATCTCCTGCCACTTGCCGAAGCGGATCAGCACATGCTGCTTCATGGGTACGAAACCTTCCAGCCAATCCGCCATGGGCGGCGAGCCCATGGTCAGAACTCCGCGCGGCAGGGTCGCAATCATTTTATCAGACCAAACAAGATCCGGAAAACTGCTTTTCCGTGGCCACTGCGGCATTGCAACTGAGTCAGGAGAATGAGTTCCAATATTGGGAAGCCTGGGCGATGATCCTGAGGGGATGGGCATCTGCTGCCTTGGACAATCACGACCAGGGCATATCCGAGCTCAAAACCGGCCTGGAGAAATATGTCCAAACCGGTGCAAAGATTATGCTGCCCTACGCGAACGCCTTGCTCTCGGAGGCGCTTTATTTCGCAGGCCGTAACTCCGAGGGCCGCGATGTGTTGCAGGTTTTAGAGCGCGTCGAGCCTCCAAGTGAAGTCCTCTTCTTCGCCGAATACACGAACCGCATAGCCAACCGGTTGAATGTTGCGGCCAGCGTAAGCTAAAGCATGTCGGAATTGGCGGATGAACTGCCACTGAAGCGGTAACAAGAAACTCTGGCGGCGGCCAATTCCTTCCGGAATAGCCGTCCTGAAAAAGCCGGAATACTCCAACCTCCGGCGGACCAACGTTGGGTAACGAATTATCATAAACAAACGGGCAATCCCAATTTTGACCGCTTGCCCGCGCATGGCGCCAATACCTATACTCGACGCCTGCGTCAGATGTCTTGAGATATAGGAAACGCCATGACCGAGCTGCCCGTAATATCGGCCGACAGCCATATTCAGGAGCCTCCGGAACTATACAGTGAATGGTTGGACGCGAAGTTTCGTGACCGTGCTCCCAGGACCGAGACCCGTGACGGCAAGACCTTCGTCATCGTTGACGGCAAAAAGCCGCGCCGGATCGACCTTGCTGACGCGCGCGCCAACGAAGACGATCAAGACCGGGAATTCCGCAGCGACCCGACGGGTGGCCGCGACGTTGATCGCCGCCTCAGCGACATGGCTCGAGACGGTGTGGTGGGCGAGGTGATTTACCCCAACAGCTCGCTCTCGCTTTACCTGTCGCCAGACGCCGGGTATCAGTACGCAGTCGCCCATGCCTATAACGATTGGCTGATACAGAACTTCAGCGCCCACAGCCATCAATTCGCGCCGGTCGGGATCGTCCCGGTAATCGATATCCCGGCAGCCGTGGCCGAGGTGCAAAGGCTGGCGAAGCTGGGCTACCGCGCCATCAAGGTCCCGCTCACCGTCGCCAAACGCCCCTACAACCTACCGGAGTACGAGCCACTCTGGTCGGCCATCGAGGAAACCGGAATGGTGTTGAGCCTGCACGCCTTCGCCGATACGGAGGACTATTATCCAGAGGACTGGGGCGAGGAAGAGGGCGTTGGCGGCGCGCTCATCTTCATGGCGATGAGCATGGCGCGCGGTCAATACCCGGTGGCGGAACTGATCGCATCGGGTGCGCTGCAACGCCATCCCAAGATGAAATTCGCCGTCGTCGAGTGTGGTGCCGGTTGGCTCGCCTGGCTCTTGCATGTGTTGGACGAGCAGGCCGACAAGAAGCACATGTGGATTCGCCCGCGCCTCGAGATGAAGCCGAGTGAATTCTTCCGGCGGCAGGGTGCGATTACCTTCAGCGACGACCCGATCGCGCTACGATGCCTGGACCTGATCGGCGCGGAGACGCTTCTTTGGGGCAGCGATTATCCCCACGATGAGGGTACGTTCCCGCACAGCCAGGAGGTCATAACCCGAACATTTGCCGGCGTCGGGGAGGCGGACAAACGCAAGATTGTCTACGACAACGCCCGCCGGCTCTATGGATTTGGTTCCTGAGCACCATAGTTAGATTACAACGGGTTCTATCCTGGAATGACCTTCTCATCTACGGTCTAGGTCTTGATTTGTCCCATTGACCAAGCCCCGGGCGCGGTAACCAATGCCCAGAAAAATCCTCCCGACCTATGGATCTATTGCAACTGAATTGAGCTGCCCCAAGATCCCACCAATCCATCCGCACGGGTGATGCATCGAGGCTCCATGATCAATATTCCTGCCTTTGGCATCGCGGACTACCGCAATCTATGGGCGGGCGCAGCGTTCAATCAACAAGGCACAAGTGGCGAACAGGTGGTGTTGGGGCTGCTGGTCTTCCAGTTCACCCAATCGACTGCCTGGGTCGGAGTGATGCTGGCGGTCTATTTTTTGCCATTCTTCGTTTTTGGTGTTGTCTCCGGCGCGGTCGCGGACCGCCTCGACCGCCGGTCGTTGCTGCGCCGGGTCGAGGCGCTGATCGCGATAAACATGATCATCTTCGCATTTGTCCTGGCGATGGATTTGGCCGCACTTTGGGTGATTATCGTCTTCACGCTGATAACGGGCAGCTTGCGCGCGCTGCATCAACCCGCGCGCTTGAGCTACGCCTACGACATCGTCGGTGGCGACAAGGTCGTGTCTGGTCTCGGACTGTTGAATTTGGGGTCACGAACCGGACAGTTGCTCGGCGCGCTGGCCGCCGGCGCCGTGATGGATCGATACGGCGGGTCCGCCGCCTTTCTCGTCCTGGCATCGGGTCATGGGCTCGCGTTCATTTTTTTCTTACGTCTTCGCACAGCGGGCAAGGCGGCGGCTGCCGAGCGCGTCCCGATGCGGCAGAACATCCGCGAGTATGTTTTAGAGTTGCGGGCCAATCGCCTGCTGCTGATGTTGGTGGCGGTGACGGCGTCGGTGGAAATATTCGGCTTTTCCTTCGCGACGGCCCTACCGGAATTGGCGACCACGCGGTTGAACCTTGGCGCCGAAGGGCTCGGCTTGATGCATGCCGCACGCGCGGTGGGCGGGATGATCGCCGGGCTGGGGTTGACCTTCATGGGCGCGCTGCAGCGTCGTGGCCTCGCTTATATCGGGGTTATCTTCGCCCTTGGCGCAAGTCTGATGCTGCTTTCGGCCGACAGTTCCTTGATGGCGACACTGGCCGCCGTCGCCATCGTTGCAGGCGTAACGGCGGCGTCCGATATTCTGACCCAAAGCATGATGCAATTGGCGGTGCCGAACGCACTGCGCGGCCGCGCCATGGGTGTGTGGGTATTGGCGATCGGCTTCGCGCCGTTGGGCCACCTCGAAATGGGCGGTCTCGTCGAACTCCTCGGCCTTGGTCCTGCCTTGTTCGCCAATGGCGCGGCGCTGGTCATCGTAGGCGTAATCGTCGCAATCGCCGTCCCCCGGTTGCGCCAGTTGTAGCTAAGTATTGGCAGGCTGTTGAAAAACTCATACCAATCAGAAAAATTCGTCTTTCCCGCGAAGGCGGGAAACCAGACCTTTGTACGAGCTATGCATAAGTATTTGAAAACAAATAGCTTGTTTCCCACATCTGGATTCCCGCTTTCGCGAGAATGACCGGGAAAAGCGGGTTTGGGCGTTCCAAGTCGTTTTTCAGCAGCCTGGTAGAGCAATTCCGGGCTTGCGCCGTCGCCGCCCGCCGAAACCTTGACGCGATGGGTGGCAAGCAAAGCTAGATTCCTTCCAAACATCGAAATCGACGCGGCAATCGGCTACTGTGTGGGCTATGTTTTCTGTTTTCCTATGGGGTCTCGCATGAGTACCAGCCCAATATGGCCTGACCGTAATTCGCGGTCCGCCGAACTATACGAACGCGCCAGGAAGGTGCTACCCGGCGGCATCTCGCGGCTTCAGACCCTGGTCGATCCATTCCCGATCTATGCCGGGCGCGGCGAAGGCGCCACCATCGTCGACGTCGACGGTACCCACCGGCTTGACATGATGAACAACTTCGCTTCGCTGATACATGGCCATGCGCGATCAGAGGTAATCGATGCGGCCACCCGGGCGGCCCGCCACGGCAGTTGCTTCGCCATGCCCACCGAGGCCGAGATCGCCCTGGCCGAACTGCTTTGCGACCGCGTCAAATCGGTCGAAAAGGTGCGCTTCTGCAACAGCGGCACCGAGGCAGTGATGCTTGCCCTCAAGGCGGCCCGGGCTCACACTGGCCGGGCGCGCATAGCCAAGATCGAGGGCGCCTACCACGGCATGTACGACTATGCCGAGGTGAGCCTGGATTCAAGCCCCGAAAATTGGGGCAACGACCCTAATTCCGTGCGCTTCACGGCGGGCTCTCCCCGGGCGGTACTTGACGACACCGTGGTCTTTCCCCACAACAACACCGAGGCGGCTGAGCGCATCCTACGCGATGCCGGCGAGAGCCTCGCCGCCATCCTCATCGACCCGGCGCCCGGGGTCTTTGGCATGATCCCCATGACCCCGGAATTCGTCAGCATGATCCAGCGGGTGGCCCGTGATATCGGCGCCTCGATCATCATCGACGAAGTCATTGCCCTGCGCCTCGGTTATCACGGCGCCCAGGCTAAATTCGGCATCGAACCCGATTACACCACCTTCGCCAAGATCATCGGCGGCGGCTTTCCGGTCGGAGCGGTGGCCGGCAGCGAAACCGCCATGGCCGTATTCAGCCACGCCCAGGGCAAGCCACTCAACCCTTCAAGCGGCACCTTCACCGCCAACCCGGTAAGCATGAGTGCCGGCCTGGCGACCATGGAGCTGATGACGCCCGAAGCTTATGCAGCGCTCGACGCCCTCGGCGAGCATGCCCGCATGGTTGCCGCACGGGCTTTCCAGGCGACCGGCGTAAAGGGGCAGGTTACCGGGGTCGGCGGCATGTTCGCGATCCACCTGCACGAGCGCCCAATCACGGACTATCGCAGTGCCTACCCGGTCGGCAATGAAGCGGCTCGGGGCAAGGCCCTGCACCTGGCCCTGCTTGAGGCAGGCTTCATCATGTCGCCGAAACTCTCTGCCTTCCTATCGACGGCAATGACCACGAACGACATCGACCGTTTCGGTGCGGCACTGGAGACGATTTTGCGAAGCCAGATGTAATCGCCGAACATCGACACGATCGCGATTAGGCTTTTCCGGCATGGCGCGTTGCTGACAATGGGTCTCTATCGGCGTTCGTTGCTATTACACCAACTTGATGACCTTGCTTTCCCTATGAGAACGCTCCATGGCGTCAATCAGCGCATGCCGAACAACAGCATCGTTGAAATCAGGCGCGTCTGCCGCCCCCGATTGTATGGCATTGGCAAAGCGGGCGTAGGCCTGCCCGACGTTTCTCCCCGGGCCGGCGGCCATATCGGCTGGAATAAGCTGGTAGCTGTCAGGCGGGGTTATCTCCGCCATTGTCCCGTTACCGATGCCGAGGTGGAGCTGGCTAGGTCCAATGTTGACGGACTTGGAGGTCAGCACCAGGGTCCCCTTGCGGCCATAAATCTCCATACGGGTGCCACTCGCATTGTAAGGGACGCTGGCCACTTGGTAGGATACTTCCGCGCCGCTTTTGAGCACGCCCGCGGCGGTGACCGTGTCCGGTGCGTCCACGGGAAAATCTTCCCCCGTTACGGCGTGCTTCCACATGTCGATGCGCGTTGTTACCCGCGCGCTGACCTCGGCGAACTCTCCCAGGATGTAACACAGGGCATCTATGGAGTGTCCGCCCGGGATGGTCATGGGGTTGGCGCCATTTACGCGAATCCCCTGCCAGATACGACCATCGCCGCGCTCGGTGATCGCACCGACCATCACGCTTAAGTTAACGGTTACAATGTCACCGATTTCGTCGTTGGCAACAAGGTCGCGGGCGTACATCACGGCTGGGTCGCTTTGCGCCTGTAAACCAACCAGGGTCGGTAAACCGGCCGCTTTGGCGCGGTCAGCCATTCCCGTCGCCTCCGCCAGATGGGCCCCCAGGGGCCACTCGCAGCACACGGGCTTTTTAGCCTCGATGGCGGCCATTACCAGCTGTTGGTGCAACGGTACGCGGACAACAACAGCGATGAGGTCTACATCGGGATGCGCGACCATCTCATTCATGTCGTGAAAGGCGAGCTCGGCGCCGAACGTTTCGGCCGAGGCTCTCGCGGTCTCTTCGTGAGCGGTGCAAACGGCCTTTAGTTCATAGCCGGACAACGCTTGTAACGCCGGCACATGGGCGTTGGCGCCCCAGCCGCTGCCGCCTGGCGTAACGGTTGCACCGACAATCCCAACCCTGATTTTGTCTGCCACGATAGTTTCCTTTGCCTCTGATAGCGATCAAGCGCCGCCTGATGGCCGAAAATAGCACGCGTCGGCCTGCTTGACGACCGTGCGATGACCGAACCCTACGGTACCGTTGCTATTCTTATGGGGCGCCGTCAGCCTTGCCCAGCGCGGACCTGTGGTAGGCCAGATATTTGTGCTGCTTGGCAATATGGTCCGCCAGATACATGGCATCGTGCCAAACGCCATAGATGAAGGAAGACCCCCGTCGCGACAACCATGGCAATCCCAGGAAGTAGATCCCAGGCTCGGCTGAAACACCGCGCTGGTGCTTTGGCTTGCCATCTTCGTCAAACGCGTCGACCTGCAACCAACTGAAATCAACAGTATAACCGGTGGCCCAGATGATTGTGGCAACCCCGGCCTCAGCCAGATTTAACTCAAGAACAGGTTCGGTCATGCAGGGCGGTTCCGGATCGATCTTGCGGGCATCGGGCTCCTCTGCAAGGTCAAGACCATAGCGCGCCACATAAGCGTCGGCTTCATCCAACACCGACAGGTAGTTCGCATCCCCTTGCGCAATATTGTCCGCGAGGTCCGGTGCGAACCTAACGACACCGTTTTTGCAATCGTTCGTCAGACCAACGAGCCGCATTCCCCGCGCGGCCAGGTGACGGAAGTCGATCGTAAAACCCCCATGGGCACCACTTACCGCGATCGTGACATGTTCCTTGCCCGGCTGCGCGGTCTCGGCATCCCACTTGCCGAGGACCCCCAGCCACCAGACGTAGTCACGCCCGCGATAGCTCCGGGGGGGGCGGTCGTGCGGGCCGACCGAGAGGTAAACAGGCTTTCCCGTCCGCAAGAGTTCGTCCGCGATCTGTACCCCCGAAGATCCCGCTCCAATCACCAGAACCGCCCCTTCCGGCAATTGGTCGGGATTGCGGTAGGCATTGGAATGGATCTGCATAATTCCGATATCTTCAGGAATAATGGCGGGGACGATCGGGCGCTGGAAAGGACCGGTGGCCGCGACCACATTGATGGCTTCGAGCAAACCTTCCGATGTTTCGACGCGGAAGCCGGGCCGGCCAACATTTCTTTGTACATTCGTTACGTCAACGCCACAGCGGACGGGGGCAGCGATCTTTTCCGCGTAAGCGACCAAATAGTCGGCAACCGTCTCCTTATGGGCAAAGGCGTCAGGATCAATTTCCGAAAACTCCAAGCCCGGAAATCTGTCATGCCAGGCCGGACCATTGGCCACCAAAGAGTCCCATCTTTCCGAGCGCCAACGTTCGGCAATTTGGTATCGCTCCAGAACCAGGTGAGATACTCCGCAGTTGCTCAGGTGCTCGCTCATGGCCAGGCCGGCTTGGCCGCCGCCAACAACGAGCGTATCTATTTTTTCAATCGACATTTCCAGGCCCTCTTCTGGCATTGCAGGATTTATCACGCGTCCAACGGCCAGCTTGCCTGTATTTCAGCAATACCTATGGTGCGTGCCTGTAGAACATCCAAACCCGGACCGGTTCGCCGCCCCCCGATTGTGGGAGCCACACCGCTGAGATTCAAGCGGCTACGCGCGCTTTGCCCGGCTGGCCCCGAAAAACGCCGGCACCCAATCGGTTGCGTCATTCCGCGTCCACCGCTGATTGATGCTGGGAAATCATCAGCCAATCGCCATTGCGCATCTCGTACACGGTGGTCGACCGGGTAATACCTTCGACAATGTCGTTGCCGTTCATCATTTTCGTGTCTGCCTGATAAATCAGAATTCCAATGTTGCCATATATTCGCGTGGAAATGTCGTACGACTCCATGCGTTCTATTTTCATGGTGCCGGATCGGAAGGCGGCGAACACGTCCGCCCGCGTATGAGCTTTTCCGAACGACGAAACATAGATCATGTCCTCGCCGACGACCTTGGCAAGGGCATCCAGATCGCCTTCCAGCACTGCATTTAACCGGTCGTGATGAGCGGCGGTGAGAGAGACGTGCAGCTCGGGGGAATAGCTGTTCATAATATCTCCTGTAACATGTTCTCAAACGGAAATTTGTTTGAACCGGGCCGTTTTGATTTCAGGTTTGAATTCATCGTTTTAGAAGTATCCATCCAACGCCTCTGCCGCAACGCATAGGTGCGGTGAATTTGCCATCAATTCAAATTTTCCGGCACAGTGGCGCATGGCATGTCCGCCATGGCCACGGCTTCGAGCGCAATATTGGAAAATTTCAAAAAATCTCTTCGCGACCCATATCAAGCATCGCACCCCTACCTCTCAAATAGAAACGATTGGCCGATAACCGCCGCTGCCATCAGGTTCGCATCATTGCGAATATGGCTCCGATTTAATGCTTCGGTGACCTATGCTGCCGTCACGCTCGACGTCATCTAGCTGAGAAAGAAGCAATGTTCTTCATCCGGCACACCATCGCTTCGTTTTCGAAATTAGGCATGATCCTGGGTCTGGCGTTGTTTTTGCCGCGGCTTACGGTATTGGCGTTTGCGGATACCGGATATGGAAATTTTTGGAAATAAGGGAAGCGACGGGACGCTTCGCCCGGGTGCTAACCTGGTCATCTACGGGGATCCTGATCGTAACAGCCATCTACACATTGAATCGGGCCATGATCTGGCAGAATTCAATTCGGCTGCGGATGGAAATGGTGTCAATCGACAGCGCTTATCCGCTAAGTGGGGTTTTCGTCGCGATCGCCACGGCATTGATTGTTATCTTGCTGTTCCGCCTGCTCCTGTTTGCCGCGGGCAAAGTCGTAGACTTGGTGGACCGATACCTGCCGCGCCGGGTTTCGATTGTACTCGGTGGCGGTTTCTTCGCACTGATGCTCATAGCAATTGTTGAAGGCGTTATTGTCAGAGCTGCTCTACACGCATTGGACGAGGCTTTCGCAGTGGCGGACGGGCTGCTGGACGACACCTATGAACCGCCGCGGGACGACAGGGCAACAGGCAGCGCGCAGTCATTTATTGCCTGGAACTAAATTGGTCGAAACGGAAAACGATATGTTACCGACGGGCCGACGAAAGAGGATATTGCTGCTTTCCTCGGGCGCCCTGCAATGCGGCCTCTGCGCGTCTATGCCGGCTACGAAACTGGGAAAACCCTAGAGGACCGGGCGCGGATCGCCCTTGCGGAGCTGAATCGCGTTGGCGGCTTCGAGCGCTCGATACTGGTCATCGCCAGCGCGACCGGCACTGGCTGGCTGGACCCTTCCGCGGTGGATACTGTCGAGTTTCTGCATGCTGGCGATATCGCCACCGTAACCCTGCAATATTCCTATCTGCCAAGCTGGCTTAGCTTGATGGTCGCGCCGGAACTGTCAAAGGAGGCTGCTTCCGCGCTGTTCAAGGCGGTCTATGGATACTGGACCAAACTGCCAAAGAACCGGCGTCCGGCGATTTATCTGCATGGTCTCAGCCTGGGAGCGCTCGGGTCTGAAAGCTCGAATGATCTCATTACTATGATCGCCGATCCGGTCAACGGAGCTTTGTGGAGCGGCCCGCCCTTCCTGAGCGCCGACTGGCAGACGCTGACCCGGGATCGCCAGCCCGGTTCACCGCAATGGCGTCCAGTCTTCCGTGACAGCGCTTCAATCCGTTTCATGACACAGGACGGCTTCGCGGATCTGGCAAACGCCCCTTGGGGACCGATGCGGATTGTCTATCTCCAACATGCCAGTGATCCCATGAGCTTCTTCTCCGTCGACTTGGCCTATCGGCGGCCGGACTGGCTCGGCCGCGACCGCGGGCGCGATGTATCACCCTATCTCAGATGGTTCCCGCTTGTGACCTTTTTCCAATTGGGCTTTGATCTTCCGATGGCGACCAGCGTCTCACTCGGCTACGGGCACAATTTCGCTCCCGCCAGCTATATCGACGGCTGGCTCGAAGTCACCCAGCCGCAAAACTGGAACACAGCTTATACCGCGAGACTGAAGGCCCGTTTCATTGACTTCAACCCGACACCGCTTTGAGCGATCATAATCCGTTAGCCGTCAGGTGACGGCTCTACCGGCTTTTTTCCTCCTGTCCCGCGCGCATGAGCGTCACACAGGCGAAAATCAATGTTCGCTTAGGCCGAGGTGCTCCAAAGGCCGAGAATGCCACCGGCTTGTCAGCGAAGGGTTAGTACCGGTGCATTGGTTGGTTTATCAAAGGAAGCGAAGAACTTGGGCACGACCGTCGCATCCCCACTGACTTTACTTTGGAAACAGAAACTGCAGTTGTAGCCGTAGTTGCCATTCGGCCCCGATGTCTGGAGTTTCGACATTGTAATATGCCGAAGCTTGGGCGTTCAGCGGCTGTTTCCCGATCTTGAAAATCTTACCAACGCCGCCGCCCAGGGGCACCGTCCACCTGTCGTCGCTGTTCGCTTCCCAATTAGCGGTGATGATCGGCGCGCTGGTCAGGTACCAGCCGCCGGTAAAATTGTAGTTCACGAAATATTGCCAGGTGAACAGGTTCACCTCTTCATCCCCCGTGAACGACCAGATATTACTCAACAGAGAGCCCACGACCCACGGCCCGCGTATGGTCAAGAGTACACCGCTTGGCCCGGCGCCCCATTCGCCGGAGCCCAGCCGGTCATCGGTGGACGTGGGCAGCAATACCGCCGGCCCGACCCCCCAGATCCACGCGCCGCTGTTCTTTGGTGAAGCGAAGCCGGTGAATACTGTATCGCCAAGGCCAAACTCCCGATCCTGGCTGGGTGTCGATGCGGGTTGCGAAATCACCGGTATGATGGTCCGGGTAATCAAGTTCCAGTCATCGTTTAACTCAAACGGCCAGACCGGCTGAATATTCATGATATTCTGGGTCTTTTCCCGGGGGCCAAAATCAAAATTCGTGTTGTTTTGAAACGGCAAACTAATCATGCTCGCCACAGGGTTTTGCGCGGCTCTGGCGAGCTCCGCGGTCGCATCTTCTCCTGGCTTGATTTTCCCATCGCCAAGTTTACTGTCCGCCTGCGCCGACAAGGCAAAAAACGTAGTCACCAAGGAGAATATAATTACTCCAGCGTAGGTGCGTGACACGCTTCTATCCTCTTACCGATTTGCAAGAAAGTTTGAATGGCGATCCGTTGCATACTCTTCGTATTGGCCCTAGCGGTGTACCGCGTTCGAGGATACTGCCGTAGCAGCAACGGCCGTGACGAAAACAGTCGCCATTGCCCGCATTTTATACCGTGAACTGAATTTTGGAAACATCACAGGCTCATTTCCGGTCTATCCAGGATATAGAGCATTCACAGCTAAATTGGGCACGGTCGAAGATGACCAACAGCCGTCAATTGCGTCCGGGTCGCTATCTTGCATGGCCGTATGCAGTCGGTGCGTGCCATCCCGTAACGCCCTCAACGTTGCCTCGGCAGGCGATCTTAATTACTGTCTGCCTAGAAACCGGGGCTCATCTGGGGATTGCCGGCTTATATTCCTTGAGGCATTTTTGATGGACGAGAAAAAGCTCAACGCACTGCGGGAAAAATACGGCAATGCCGCCGGCAGCGATGTCTTTGATCGCAAGTTCAAATTGGTCGCCGACAAGTTGTTTAAGGCCGACGGCAGCCGATCCCTGCCTTATGGGGGTATGCCAACACTACTGGACTTAAAGCATCAGGAAGATTTCTCTGGCCTGGATATTGCCGTGGTCGGGGTGCCAATGGATCTGGGCGTCACGAACCGGACCGGCGCCCGCTTCGGGCCCCGTGCGATCCGGGGGATGGAACGCATTGGGCCCTATAACCATGCCCTGGAAATCGCCCCCGATACGGTCTGCAGGATTGCCGATATTGGCGATGTACCGTTCCGCAGCCGCTATAGCCTGGAGAAAAGTGTCGAGGATATTGAGGCGCATTTCCGGCGCATTATCGAGGCCGGCGCCCGGCCCCTGGCCATCGGCGGCGATCATTCCATTTCCTACCCTGTGCTCAAGGCAATCGCGGCCAGGCATGGTCCTGTCGCCATGGTGCATGTGGACGCTCATTGCGATACCTCCGGGGAATATGACGGCTCCAAATTCCATCATGGGGCGCCGTTCCGCATGGCGCTGCTCGATGGTCTGATCGACCCGGACAAATGTATCCAGGTCGGCATTCGCGGCTCGGCCGAATTTCTCTGGGAGTTGTCATACGAAGCCGGCATGACCGTCATCCATGCCGAGGAATTCGCCGAAATGGGCGTGGCCGCCGTGATCGGGAAGGCGCGCAATGTGGTTGGCGACGGTCCGGTCTATGTGACCTTTGATGTGGATGGTTTGGACCCGGCATTTGCGCCCGGTACCGGCACGCCCGAGGTTGGCGGCTTGACGCCCAGGGAGGCCCAGGCATTGTTGCGCGGCCTTGCCGGCCTGAACGTGATCGGCGGTGATCTGGTCGAGGTGGCGCCGCAATATGATACGACCACCAACACCGTCCAGGTCGGCGCCCAAATGGCGTTTGAGATTATGTGCCTGATGGCGCTGGACCTGTCATAGGTTCCGGAGCGAAAGGCAATCGTCAAACTTGCGCCGCGACGATCCAAAGAGAGCGGACAAGACCCTAAAACACCCGAAAACACATACCTGTGCCGTAGGCCGCAGCCTAGCTAATTTATCATGGTATTGGGGATCAGCAGGATGATCGAGGGGAAGGCGATCAGGATTGCCACGTTGATCAGATCCACAAACACGAACCAGCCGCAGCCCTTGAACATGTCACCCATGGAGACGCCTGGGGCGACGCCTTTCAGGATATAGACGTTCAGGCCAACCGGGGGCGTGATCAGGCCGATTTCCACCATGCGGACCACCAGGACGCCAAAGACGATGGGATCAATGCCCAGTTCCTTGATGGTCGGCAGGATAATCGGCACGGTCAACAGAAGCATGCCGATGCCGTCCAGGAACATGCCCAGAACCAGATACAGGGCGAGAATGCAAATCAGGATGACGGTCGGATGTGCGTCGATACTGACAATGCTTTCCGATACGGCAGCCGGCATGCCGGTAAAGCCCAGGAAATGCACAAAGATCAGGACGCCGGCGACAATGGCGAAGATCATCGCGGTGGATCGGGCGGTTTCGACCATGGCATCGCGGAATCTTTTGAAATTCAGTCCCGGCAGGGCCAGCAGCAAGGCGCCCATGGCGCCCACCGCCGCCGCCTCGGTCGGGGTCGCGATACCGGTGTAGATCGTGCCCATGACCAGGATAACCAAAACCACCATGCCCCAGACACCCTTGATGGATTTAAAGCGGTCAGGCCATGTGATACCCTTGATCGGCGGGCCCAGTTCCGGGTTGACCTTGAAGCGAATGATCAGCATCAGGGAATAGGAGAACGCTTCCAACAGGCCGGGCAGAATGCCGGCCAGCAGCAGGGCGCCTATGGACTCTTCGGCGATGAAGCCATAGATCACCATCAATACCGATGGCGGGATCATCGTGGCCAAGGTACCGCCGGCGGCGACGCAACCGGTGGAGACTTTGTCGTCATAACCGTATTTTTTTAATTCCGGCAGGGCAATCCGTCCCATCACCGCGGCCGAGGCTGTGGAGGCGCCCGAAGCGGCGGCAAAACCAGCGGAGCCGAAAATCGTGGCGATGGCCAGGCCGCCCGGCAAATGGCCGACCCATTGCCGTGCCGCCCAATACAGATCCCGCGTAATGCCGGCATAAAAGGCGAAAAAGCCCATCATGATAAACAGTGGCAGAACCAAAAGCGTGTAGGCCGACAGGTGGCCCTGGGGAATGGTCGAGGCCAGGCTGGCGGCGGGGACATAGCCACGCAAAACCCACAAGCCGATAAAACCGGTGATCGCCGTGGCAAAGGCGATGCGAATGCCCGACATCAGCATCACGGTAAGGGCAAGAAGAGCTAGTATGCCAAGGGAGATCGGATCCATGACGCCTTAATTATCCTACTCGGTAATCGCATGGAATTCGCAGGGCAACTATTCCGCCACGTGCAAATCTGAATGTTCAACAATATGGGCCGGGAATCGGCTTGGCATTAACTTTTGCAGGATTTGCAGAAGCATGCGAACCGCAAGCATGCCGTAACCCAACGGAATTACCGCCGCCGAGGGCCAGACCGGCCAATAGGGCGGCGACATGGTAACGTCATCGTAATCCCAGGCCAGCCAGGCGTTTTTCGAACTGAAATAAGCCAGAGCCGCACAGGTCAGCGCCGAAACCACCAGCGAGAGGATATCCGTGACGCGGCGGACTTTTTTCGGCAAGGCATCGACCACGAAGGTCATGCCAACATGCCCGTCCCGTGCCTGGACATACGAAACACCGAAAAACACGATCATCGGCAGCAATAACTCGGCGCCTTCCAGATGTCCCGGCAAGGGCGCATTGAAGACGTAACGGGCGATCACTTCGGCTACCACCCAGACCATGACGCACAGGATCAAGGCGACCGAACAATAGGTCAGAATATCCTCGAACAAGCGCATAAAGAATTCCGCCCTGGCCGTGATCAGCGCCAATGCGCCAAACACGACCAGGGCAGTAACTATAACGGACAGAAGTTCCGTCATCAGGTTAACCCTGGTGCCAAGTGTGTCCTACTTCTTATGCTTGGCGACGACGGACTTGACGTAGTTCAACAGCTCCGTGCCGGGGCGTCCCTTGCCGTCCTGCTCCTTGGCCCATTCCATGTAGATCTTGCCGGCGCCAGAGGCCAATTCCGCCCGAACCGATGGGTCCACTTTCACCACTTCCAATTTCTCATGGAACAGCGGGATCCATTTCTTGTCCGCCGTGGTGTAGGCCGTGATCATTTTCTTGATTGCGCTCATCTGGGCCCCTGGCACGGCGTCCCGGACCGCTTTCGGGGTCTTGTTCCAGGCATCGATGTTGACCGTTTGCAGGCACATGAAACCGCTCATACCCAGGCCTTCGGTCACATATTTGGAAACCTCGTAAAGCTTATAGGCGCCAAAGGCATAGCTGTAGGGGAAGCCGAAGCTGTCGATGGTGCCACGGTCCAGGGCATTGTAGCCATCGGGCGCGGTGACCATGGTCGGCACGGCGCCAAATACCTGCAGCGCTTTGGCGTTCAGGCCGGAAATGCGCATCTTCACGCCTTTCATATCGGCCGTGGTTTCGATCCGCTTGTTGCCCATGAACTCGTAAGCGGGCAGGAAAGCCGGGCCAAAGAACCTCATGTTCCAGCGCTTGGCCATTTCCTCGACAATGGCGGGATGCTGCAATACTTCCATTTCCACGTTGGCCCGTTGCTGCAGGTCGCGGGGCAGCAGGAAGGGCAGCTCCATCACGGACAGCAACGGCAACTTGCCCGGATAATAGCCGACACAGAGTTGCCCGGCCTCGAACGCCCCAACGCGGATGTTCTCGGGATTTTGCCGGCGCGGGCCAAGGGCATCGCCATAGTTGATTTTCAGTTCGAAATCGCCGCCGCCGGCTTTCTCCAAATCCGTTTTCAGGGATTCGATTCCCGCGGTAAAAGCGCGCTTGCCGCCCCAGATATTAAAATTCCAGACGGATTTTTCAGCCTGGGCCGAGGACACGGCGCCGAAACTAAAGGCGACAAACGCGGCGGTTGCCACGGTCGCGGTCGTTTTAAGGATGGAATTAGCCACTTAATCATACTCCCTGTTAGGATGAACTTTGGTATTTGCTTTGTTTTCTCTTAGCACAGGCACCGGAGGCGGTCAAAGCAAAGGCGTTGCCCCTTATTCTGTTCCATCCAGAACGACTTCCAAAGCCAGGACCATGGCGCTCCACGACTTGCCATGGCCATCCAGATTGAGAGACTCGTTGACACCGCCTTCCAGGGCCTGGTCCATGACAAAGTTCAGGCCGTGCAGGTTGGGCAATTCATAGCGCTTGATTGGTCCGCGCAGTACGCCGCCAAAATTCTCCTGTAATCGCTCCGGCGTCACCTGTTGCCGCAGAACTTCATAGTGTTCCGGGTCGTAGACGAAGATCGCCAGATTGGAACGGTTGCCCTTGTCGCCGGATCTGGCATGCGCAATTTGCCGCAGCGGCACCGATGATTTCATGCCGGCAGTATCTCCAACCGGGGCTTTACATCGCCGCGCTCAACGAAAGCGGAATAGGTCATAACGGAAGGCGTGATATGGCCGCGATAGCCGCCGCCCGCCGCGGGCCCGCAGCACAACAGGGCTTCTACCTCCCACAGCAACAGCTCTGCCTCGTCTTCTGACGAGGCCCGCATGGCGCAACGCAGACGCACATCCTGGGCGTCGTCCGGATAGTCCACCGCCGAGGCATGCAGGGCGGAGACACCGATCAGGTCGATCCGGATCGGCCCATTGCTGCCATGCAGCCGGTCCATGCGTTCGGCAACGATGTCGCCAGCCATACGGGCCCGGCCGGCGGCGCCGGGTCCGGCGTAAGAGATCTCCGCCTCGGCCAGGAAACCGCCGTCGAAGGCGACGGTGACCTTCAATTGCTCCGGCCGCTGCGCGCCGCCGGCCTGTTCGATCCGGACCCGGTCCCGGCCCGCGTCGGCCAATTGGACGCGGGAGAAATCAGCGCTGACATCCGGGGTCAGATAAGCGCTGGGATCATGCACTTCATACAGCAATTGTTCCTTCACGGTGCGTTGGCTGACCAGGCCGCCGCTGCTCTCCAACTTGGTAATGACGGCGCCACCATCGGCCGTCACTTCAGCCAGGGGAAAACCGACATTGGCCAGGCCGGGGACGTCCTTGTGCCCGGGATCGGCGAAGTAGCCGCCCGTGACCTGGGCCGCGCATTCCAGCAGATGGCCAATGGCGGTGCCGGCGCCCAAGGTCCCCCAGTCATCCGGCTGCCAGGCAAAATGATGCGCCATGGGGGCCAGGAACAGGGATGGATCGGCGACCCGGCCGGTGATGATGACGTCGGCCCCGGCCTCGATGGCCGGCAGGATGGCATCGATGCCCAGATAGGCATTGGCGGCCAGCATTTCCCGGCCGGTCTCAGACAGACGGCAGCCCGGTTCCAGCAGCGGCGTATCGGGGCCGATCAGGTGGCTGACCTCGTCCCCGGTGACAGCCGCCACTTTCAGGCCCGTCAAGCCTAACTCTGTCGCGATTTCGGCCGTGCGCTGGGCCGCCGCGCGGGGATTGGCCACGCCCATGTTGGTGATAATTCTGGTGCCGGCGGCCTGGCAAAGTGGCAGCACGGCCCGCATCCGCCGCTCGAGCAACGGGTTGTAGCCCCGCGCTGGATTGGTCCGGCGGTCGCGGTGGCCAAAGGCCAGGGTGCGCTCACCGACGCATTCAAAGACGATGGCGTCCAGACGGCCATGGCGGATCAAATCCAGGGCCGGTTCAAGCCGATCCGAGGAAAAGCCCGCACCGGTCCCGATGCGGTAGGCGTTTTGCGTGTCCATGGCAGTAGTTTACACGTCCTGCCGCGAAAAACTCCATGCCATGTGCTAAGCTGGACGCCGGTATATTTTCTCGACGGATTTTCCCATGACAGACAAACAGACAGGCGGTGCCCTGGCCGGATATCGTGTGATCGATCTGACCCGGGTGCTGGGCGGGCCGTTTTGCACCCAGTTGCTTTCCGATCATGGCGCCGAAGTGATCAAGGTGGAGCCACCCCAGGGCGATGAAGTGCGTGATTGGGGCCCGCCATTCAAGGACGGCCTGTCGGCCTATTTCTCCGGCGTCAACCGGAACAAACGCTCCATTGGCCTGGATCTGCGCACAGAGCGCGGCCAGGCCGTGCTGTTTCAGCTGTTGGAAGGGGCGGATGTGATGATCGACAATTTCAAGTCCGGCAGCCTCGAGAGGTGGGGCATCGGCTATGAAGATGTTTTGGCAAAACGCTTCCCGCGGCTGATTTATTGCTCCATCACCGGCTTTGGCGCCGACGGCCCTTTCGGCGGCTTTCCCGGCTATGACGCCGTGGCACAGGCATTGTCCGGGCAGATTTCCGTCAACGGCTCGCCCGAGACCGGGCCCACCCGCATCGGTGTGCCGATCATTGATCTTGCCACCGGGCTATATGCCTCGATCGGCATTTTGATGGCGGTGGAGGAGCGCCACCGTTCGGGGCAGGGGCAGCGGGTTGACGCCAGCCTGTTCGATACCGGTGTGGCGCTGTTGCATCCCCAGGCGGCGAACTATTTCATGTCCGGGAAAACACCTGTCCTGACGGGCAATTCCCACCCGAACATCTCACCCTATGAACAATATCCGACCAAGCAGGGACGGCTGTTTCTGGCCATTGGCAACGACCGGCAGTTCCGCTTGCTGGCCGAGGTTCTGGGCCAGCCGGAATGGGCCACCGATCCACGATTTCTGCATAATCCTGAACGGGTGGAGCATCGCGACGCCTTGAGCGCATTGATCATTGAGGCCTTGCGAGAACATACGGCGGAGGCGGTTTCCTCTGCCCTGTTGTCCAAGGGCGCCCCGGCGGGCGCGGTTCTGACCATCCCCGAAGTGGCCGAACATCCTCATACCCGCCATCGCGGGATGGTGGTCGAAATGGACGGTTACCGCGGCACCGGTATTCCCATCAAGATGGGCCGAACGCCCGGCTCCGTCCGTAGCACGCCGCCGCATTATGGCAGCGCCACCCGGGATGTCCTGGCCGGCCTCGGTTATGACCGGCGCCAGGTCGATGAACTGATTAACGACGGGGTCGCTTTCACGGAACGGGCCAAACCACCGGTATAAGCGCATTAAGCGTCGGGCACTGGACCCCATGGGACGGCTGCCCTAGGTTGACGGCAATTCTGTAGTCGAAAGAACCGGGAGGTTGGGAAATGCGTGCATATCAGATCGTGAAATGGGGCGAGCCGCTGGAAGAGCGCGAAGTACCGACACCGGAACCAAAAGGGACCGAGGTTTTGGTCCGGGTCACGGCATCCGGCATCTGCCACAGTGACATTCACATCTGGGACGGTTATTTCGACATGGGCGGCGACAACAAGCTAAGCCTGGAAGACCGCGGCCTGAAACTGCCCTTCACCATGGGGCATGAAGTATTGGGCGAGGTTGCCGCCCTGGGTCCGGAGGCTGAGGGCATTGAAGTCGGCGATCGCCGCATCGTCTTTCCCTGGATCGGCTGTGGCGCCTGCGAGGTCTGTGCCCGCGGCGACGAGCTGCTGTGTCTGGCGCCCCGCACCGTGGGGACCCGTTATGCCGGCGGTTATGCGGAATACTGCATCGCCCCGCATGCAAAATATCTGGTGCCCTTCGAAGGCACCGATGAACCCCATGCCGCGACCTGCGCCTGTTCCGGCGTGACCGCATACAGCGCCTTGAAAAAGGTCAACTACCTGACCGACAAAGAACATTTGATGATCATCGGGGCCGGTGGCGTTGGCCTGGCGGGTATTGGCATGGCCAAGGCGGTATGTGCGGCCAAATTGATTGTCGCCGATATCGATCCGGCCAAACGGGCCGCGGCCATTGCTGCCGGAGCGGACATTGTCGTCGATAACAGCGATGCCGGGGCAGTCGCACAATTGTTGGAGAGCACGGGCGGCGGTGTCGCCGCGGCCATCGATTTCGTTGGCGCGCCGGCCACCACCGGTTTTGCCATGCAGGCCCTGGCCCGTGGCGGCACGATTGTCGTGGTTGGCCTGTTCGGCGGCGCCTTGCCTCTGCCGGTGGCCAGCCTGCCACTGAAGATGATGCGCCTGATTGGCAGTTATGTCGGCAGTCTGGAAGAGATGCGCGAGTTGATGGCCTTGGTTAAGGCAGGCAAGGTAAAGCCGGTGCCGACCACGCCGCGGCCGCTGCGCGAAGCCGGCCAAGCCATTGCCGATCTGCGCGATGGCAAAGCCGTTGGGCGCTACGTCCTGGTCAATTAGTGCTGCAGTTCCAATTGGCCGGGCATTTGCGCCATGGCGGTCTCCAGCAGAGCGCCATCGGCCTCCGGCCGGTAGCTTCGTTCCGAGATATGCCGGCGCCAGGCCCGGGCGCCCGGCTGACCATAGTAAAGACCCAGCATATGCCGTGTTATGGCGTTTAGGCGCACGCCCCGGTCCATTTGCTCGGCAATATAGGGCTGTATGGCCCGGATCAGGTCTTCCCGGCTGGGCGGGGCCGCGGTGTCCGCGAACAACGTCCGATCGACTTCGGCCAGCAGATAAGGCGCCTGATAGACGGCGCGGCCCAACATGACGCCGTCCACATGTTGCAGATGCAGCTGGCATTGTTCCAGGCTGTCGATGCCGCCGTTGACGATAATCTCCAGTTCCGGAAAATCCGCCTTTACGCGATAGGCCCGGTCATAATGCAATGGCGGCACTTCGCGGTTCTGCTTCGGGCTCAAGCCCGACAGAATGGCTTTGCGGGCATGGATAATGAAACTGCGGCAGCCCGCCGCCGCCACGGTCTCGATAAAATGGTGCAGAAACTCATAGCTGTCATGGTCATCGATGCCGATCCGCGATTTGACTGTGATGGGAACGTTCGTGGCCGACCCCATCGCCGTAACACAGGCCGCGACCAGATCGGGTTCAGCCATCAGACAGGCGCCAAAACGCCCCGACTGCACCCGGTCGCTGGGACAACCTACGTTGATATTGATCTCGTCATAGCCATAGTCCTGGCCGATGGCGGCGGCTCTGGCCATGCGGTCGGGGTCCGAGCCGCCCAATTGCAGAGCGATGGGGTGCTCCGCCGGCGAAAAAGCCAAAAGACGCTGCCTATCGCCATGGATGACCGCATCGGCGGTGATCATCTCGGTGTACAGCAAGGCCCGGCGGCTGATCAGGCGCAGGAAATAGCGCTCGTGCCGGTCGGTATATTCCATCATCGGCGCCACGCTGAAACGCCTATCAAGGATCATCGGCACTACCCCCAAAAGCCGAACGCAGGGCGCCGGCTACATGATCAAGTGCGGCCACGCCCTGATCGACCTTGGCCCCCATGCGGGCAAAGCCATGCACCATGCCGGCGTAGCATTTGTATTCGACCGGCACGCCTGCCTTGGCCAATGTTTCGGCATAAACCCGCCCCTCGTCGCGCAGGGGATCATATTCGGCGGTCTGGATCCAGGCGCGCGGCAAATCGGTGTGATACTTGGCCAGCTGCGGCGAGGCACGCGGGTCCGATCTCGCCGCCCGGTCCGGCAAATAAAGGTCGGCAAAATGTTCCGTCGCCTGCCGTGTCAACAGATAGCCTTCACCATTGTCCTCTTTGGACGGGGTGTCGGCGGTGAAATCCAGTGCCGGATAAATCAGCGCCTGCAGGCATAGCTGAATCCGTTTGGACTCATCGCGCAGGATCAGCGCGGTGGATGCCGCCAGATTGCCGCCGGCGGAATCGCCAACCACCGCCAGGCGGGCCGGATCGGCGCCGATCGCCTCTGCGTTTGCCGCTACCCAGCGGGTCGCGGCAACACAGTCATTCAGACCGGCGGGAAATTTATGCTCCGGCGCCAGACGGTAATCGACCGCCACCACGATACAACCGGCCCCATGGGCCAGATGGCGGCAGACATGATCGTGGCTCTCCAACGAGCCGATGACCCAACCGCCGCCATGAAAGAATAGCGCCGCCGCCATGGCATTATTCGTGGATACCGGCGTGTATATGCGGATGGCGAGGCCGTTGCCGTCCGGACCGGGGATAATACGGTCCTCCACGCTATGAAGATCGCCGGTCGGGTGGCGATAGGCCGCCGTCGCCGCCTCGTAGGCATCCCGCGCCAGGCGATAGTCGTCTGCCTCCAGTGGCGAGCCACCCGCCGCCGCGGCGGCCTCGACAATTGCACTACATTGGGGATCCAAGCTCATTTCGTTTCCTTCCCGGCAACGGCCTCGGTACGCCCCAGCAGATACCAGGTCGACATCTTTCCCTTACCCTTGACCGCAATTTCGCCACGGGGGGCCAGTTGATAGCGGATATCCAGCCGTTGCCGCAACTGATCGGAAACCTGAATACGGTCCGGCTCGCCCAGGGTCTGCATCCGCGAGGCTATATTTACCGTATCGCCCCATAAATCATACATGAAGCGCCGTTGACCAATAACCCCCGCCGTCAACCCGCCCACGTGAATGCCAATGCGCACTCGTACGGGGTTGCCATCGGGATCGCGTACCTGGCCGGCCGCTTTTTGCATCGCCAGGGCCAAATCCGCCATGGCCGGCAAATGCTCCGTACGGTCACCGGACACCCCGCCCGCCACCATGTAGGAATCGCCGATGGTCTTGATTTTTTCCAGGCCGTGCTCCGCCGTCAAGGCATCGAAACTGGCGAACAGTTGGTTCAATAGGGCCAGGGTCTGATCTGGGCGGCAGCGGGCGGCCAGGGCCGTAAAGCCCACGATGTCGGCGAACAGAACTGTGGCGTCGGTATATTCATCCACTACCGTCTCGCCCCGTTGCAGGCGCTCGGCCACCGGGGCGGGCAGAATGGAGGTCAAAAGCTCATGATAACGGGCGCGCTGGTCCTCCAGCCGGCGGGCGTTCAGGTGGTCCAGCCGGCGCAACCGTTCGGCCCGGTGCAGGGCGGCAATGCCGACCACGTTCGCCGCCGCCAGTTGTGCCGCCAGCATGCCCAGCAATTGGCCGTTCGCCACCCCGGCAAAGGCGGTGAAGACCAGATAGACCAGGCTGGCGGTCAGCACCGTGCCGATGCAGTACGCGAATATCAACGGCACCACCAGATAGCTGGCCAGCACCAACAGCATGATGCCGGACAGATACAGCACCGGCACCTCTACCATGGCGTTGGTCAGGCCGGCCGCCAGGGTCATGGCATGCACGGCAAGGAGCATCAGCAGTGGCCAGCGGGTGCGGAAAAAGGGCAGATATGTCAGGGCCAGCAGTAAAAACAGACACAGGGTCAAAACAATTGTGCGCGCCAGAACGAAAGTCATTCCGCCGGCCGGCAGCACCCAGGGGTCAATGGCCGCGAAAGCGAGCTCAATCGCCAAAGCCAGCCATAGGACAAAGCGCGCCTGGCCCAGATTTCTGTTGCGTTCAGCGGCGCGAAATTCCGTTTCCAGGTTACGATCCACGAAGACCAGGCGGCGGCCCATCTGGCCCCACTCGGCATCATCCGAGGGCCGGCTCGTGGCCGCGCCCGCCGACACTGCCGGCGTCATCGCCGCGGCGTCACTGCCTGCCATTCCGTCTATATCCCCTTGTTCTCTTTCGCATGCATCCGGCCAGCCGTCGTGCCGCAAACGTCATGATCGCCCTATCTGCAAGTAGGCTTGATGCTGCGGGTTTTCCAGGGCACCTGCCAATAACATTCCCGGCCAGGATATTTGCCAGGCAATTCACTTGAATACGATGGCGCCCGTTCATAGATGATATCGAGCATGACCGCCGCGCAAGCCTACCGGATAACCGTCGAGACCGCCGCAAAACCCGTTCGGGCCCTGCATGGCGGATTGCTTTTGGCGGCAAGCGACAAGACCTTGGTGATGCACGAGACCGGTTTGCAGTCGTATCACTATTTTCCCCGTGAGGCTGTCGCGGAAGGCTTGTTGCAGGCATCTACCCGGCGCACCTTTTGCCCCTTCAAGGGCACGGCCAGTTATTGGCACCTGGATTTGCCTAACGGCTTGGTGGAGAATGCCGCTTTCAGTTACGAGACGCCGTTTCCCGAAGCCGCCGCCATAGCCGGGCATATCGCCTTTATGGATGCTGCCCTGGATCAGCCGTTAAGCCTTGTCGCCCCTGATGTGAATGTCTCCGGGCCCTTGGTGGACTGGCTGTTGCGGGACGCCTGGCTATGTAAGAGCCCGGAGGAATTGACGGAACAGTTCGGGAAAAAACTGGTCGACAGTGGTGTTCCCCTGTGGCGGTTGAACGTGGGCATCAGGACCCTGCATCCGCAGTTGGCCAGCCACAACTACAGATGGCTGCGCGGCGTCGATGGCGTGATGGCGTTCGGCATGCCCCAGGGCATGCTGTTACAACCGGCCTATCTGAACAGCCCCGTGCGCCATGTCAGCGAAGGCCTGGGCGGCGTGCGCCAGCGCCTGGACCGGGCCGGCGAGACAGAGTTCCGCTTTCCGGTAATGGATGAATTGCGGGCCCAGGGCGGCACCGACTATGTTGCCATGCCCCTGCCTTTTTCCGATGGCCAGATCAATACCATAACGTTTACGTCCGACCATCCGGACGGATTCTCCACGGCCGACCTGGGCGCGGTGTTTCAATGCGTCTTCGGCCTCAGCCGGTTTTATGAAACCATGACCCTGCGGCAGAATACCCGGACTTTGCTGACCACCTATCTTGGCCAGCGCTCGGGAACCAGGGTCCTGAATGGCGAAACCCAACGCGGCTCGGGGGAAGAAATCCGCGCCGCCATTTTGTATTGCGATCTGCGCAATTCCACACAGCTGGCGGCCTCTTTGCCGCGCGGCGCCTACCTGGATTTGCTGAACAATTATTTTGAAGCGGTGTCCGAGCCAATCCTGTCCCGTTGGGGAGAGGTTCTGAAGTTCATTGGCGACGCTGTCCTGGCTATTTTTCCCGTTGAGGGCGACCCGGCCAAGGCCTGCGGCCTGGCCCATGAGGCGGCGGAGGAGATTATCGCGCGCCTGGCGGAGACGGATGATCCTCCGCTGCGTTGCGCCATTGGCCTGCATCTGGGCGAGGTTACCTTTGGCAATGTCGGCGCGCCGGAACGGCTCGACTTCACGGTCATCGGCAGCGCCGCCAATCTGGCCGCCCGCCTGTCGGAGCAGTGCAAGGTGCTGGATCGGTCCTTGCTGTTCTCCGGTGCCGTGCAACAGGCCCTACCCGAGGGCATGCTGCCCCTGGGCCGGCATGACCTGCATAATATTCCAGGCGCGACGGAAATCTACACCAGCCAGCCCCAATAGTCCGGCCTGCTACAACGAGACTGGACGTAGAGGCGACAAGAAGACACACTTGGGGCCGGAAAATTCTAAGGCCATCAAGGATCTTACGATGAGCAGCCCCGCGCTTGAGGAAGCTACGCCCGCCATCACCGAAACTCTGGCTCAAAACGCCGCCGGTCTGCGCTTCGAAAATATCGATGCGGACAGCCTGGAGGTGGCGAAACAATGCCTGATTGACTGGTTTGCCGTCAGCCTGGCGGGTGCGGTCGAGCCATTGACCTTGCTTTTGGCGGCGGAGGCGGCAGAGGAAGGCGGGCAGCCGCGCGCAACTTTGATTGGCATGGGTACAAAGGGTACTTTGGCCCAGGCCTGTCTGGTCAACGGCAGCGCTTCGCACGCCCTGGACTACGATGATGTCAACCTTGCCATGGGCGGCCACCCCACGGCCCAGGTGGCCGCGGCTGTTCTGGCCGTGGCCGAGGACCTGGGCGCCACGGGCCGGGATTTGCTGACGGCGTTCGTGGCCGGTTACGAAACCGAATGCCGCATCGGCAACCTGGTCGCGCCCAGCCATTACCAGAAAGGTTTTCACGTCACCGCTACCGTCGGCAGCTTTGGCGCGGCGGCGGGGGTCGGCCATTTGCTGGGATTGGAGGGGGATGTCATGGCCCGCGCCTTGGGCATCGCCGGCACCCAGGCCGCGGGTTTGAAGGCGCAGTTTGGTACCATGTGCAAGCCATTGCACGCTGGAAAGGCCGCCGGCAACGGCCTGTTGGCGGCCCGTCTGGCGCGGCGCGGTTTCACCTCTCGCGCAGATATCCTGGAGGCGCCCCAAGGTTTCGCCGACAGCCAAAGCGATCACTTTCGCGACCAGCGCGCCCTGCAAACGCCCCGGCGCGGCTTCCACGTGCGGGAGAATTTGTTCAAGTATCACGCCGCCTGTTACCTGACCCATTCGACGATCGAAATACTCGGCGATCTGCAGGAAGAAAGGCGGCTGGTACCAGACCAGATCGACAGCGTTGTCTTGTCGGTCGATCCCGGCCATTTGAAGGTCTGCAATATTCAGGAGCCTGCGACCGGGCTCGAGGCCAAGTTCAGCCTGCGCCATACCGCCGCCTTTGCCCTGGCGGGAATAGACACCGCCAGCATCCACAGCTATTCCGACGCCAACGCCCAGGTGTCTGAACTTGTCGCCTTGCGGCGCAAGGTATCGGTGCTTGACGACGGTGGTCCCAGCACCCTGGCCACGGCGCGCGTTACCCTGCGTGACGGCGAGACCCTGGAACGCAGTTTCGATGTCGGCATTCCCGCCGATGACGTCGCGGCCCAGGGCCTGAAGATCGACGCCAAATTCCGCAGTCTGGCCGTGCCCCTGTTGGGGGAGACGACAGCGGCGGCGCTGCTGGCTGATTTGCACAAATTGGAAACATTGGACGATGCGGGCCGGTTGCTGGCCCATGTCGCGGCCTGGCGGGCCGGCTCGGACATATAACACAGTACCAAGAACACTGATCAATAGGGGATAAAGATAGATGAACCAGGGCAAGTGGCGTATTGGCGAGGTCACCGTCACAAGGGTGGTAGAGATCGAGGCGACCGGTGGCATGAGCCCTATTCTGCCGGACGCTACCAGGGAAAAGCTGCGGGAGATCCCTTGGCTCTATCCCCACTTCGCGGACGAGAATGGGCGTATGCGCGGCTCCATCCACGCCCTGATCATCGAGACCCCGGATCGGACCATTGTGGTCGATACCTGTGTCGGCAACGACAAGGAACGGGGCAATCCGCCTTGGAACCAGTTGCAGACCAGCTTTTTGCAGGATCTGGCGGCGGCGGGTTTCGCCACCGATCAGGTCGATTGCGTCCTGTGTACTCATTTGCATGTGGATCACGTGGGCTGGAACACCATGCTGGTGGACGGCAAATGGCAGCCCACTTTCCCCCAGGCCCGTTACTTGATGGGCCAGGTGGAGTTCGATCATTGGCGTGGCTTCGAAAACCCGGATACCGAACAGATCATGGCCGATTCCGTGCTGCCGGTGTTTGACGCCGGTCTGGTCGATCTGGTCGAGACCAATCACATGATATGCCCCGAGATTTCTCTGATCCCGACGGTTGGCCATACCCCTGGGCATGTCTCGGTCTTGATCCAAAGCCATGGTGAAGAGGCCCTGATCACCGGCGATTTTATCCATCATCCCTGTCAGATGGCGCATCCGGAATGGTCCGCCTCGGTGGATACGGATCAGGAGCAGGCCCGGCGCACCCGGCACGAAATGTTCGCCCGCTATGCCGATACCCCGACCCTGATTATCGGCACCCATTTCGCCACACCTACCGCCGGCCATCTGGTCCGCGATGGTGATGCCTACCGCCTCGACGTATAGGGACTGGCCCATGAGTTTCGAGCGGCCCTACGAGGGCGTCAAGGTGGTTGATTTGAGCCAGGGTATCGCCGGCCCCTATTGCGGCATGTTGCTGGCCCAGCACGGCGCCGATGTGATCAAGGTGGAACCGCTGCAGGGCGATTGGGCCCGGGTTCTGGGTACGGCGACCTCCAATCACACCGAGTTTTCCTTTCTGGGCAGTTTGGGCAAGCGCAGCCTGGCCATCGATCTGAAAAGCAACGAGGCCCCTGCGATTATCGACGCTCTGGTAGCAGAGGCGGATATATTTCTGGAAGGCTTCCGTCCCGGCGTCATCGACCGCCTGGGTTTTGGCCACGAGCGCCTGATGGCGCTTAATCCGGGCCTGATCTATACCTCCATTTCCGGCTTTGGCCAGACCGGCCCCTTGCGCGGCAAACCGGCCATGGATCCCGTGTTGCAGGCCTTCACCGGCTTCATGATGGACAACAAGGGGCATGACGGTATCCCGCACCGTGCCAATACCATCATCAATGATATGTCGACGGCGCTGTATGCCTTTCAGGCCGTGGCGCCGGCGCTGTACGCCAAGCGCGGCGATGGCCGCGGCCGCTATATCGATGTCTCGCTGATGCGCGGCGCCGCCAATCTAAGTGCCATACGCATCATGGCCGCCTCCCGGGGCAGCCTGCATAACGCCCCGCGCACGGCGCCGTCCGGGACCTTTCAAACCAGCGATGGCTGGTTGCAGCTGGTCATTCTACAGGACAAGGATTTTCATATCCTGTGCGACGTGCTGGGGATGGATGATTGGAAGTCGGACGCCAGCCTGCAGGGCAATGTAGGACGTTTGGCCCAGGTCGATATGTTGCTGGAACGGCTGGGCGAGATCCTGTTGAGCCAACCGGCCAGCCATTGGCGCGAACTGTTCACGGAAGCCGGGTTGCAAAACGAGGTGCTGCAGGATTTCCAGCAGTTCCTGGATCATCCGCAGGTGACAGAGACGGAGTTGTTTTCCTGGCTCGATCTGGCCGGCCTGGAAGGCCCGCTGCCCATTCCCAATCCGCCGGGCATTCCCAAGATCAAGGGCGGCACGCCCACGGGCACCTCACCGGTCACGGGGCAGCACAATGACGAAGTGCTGCGCGAACTGGGCCACGACCCAGCGGCCATCGCCGATTTACGGCAACGGGGCGTGATCACGACCTGGTCGGATTAGGATTTCGCCGCATCAACCAGACCAGACGCAGGGAGACCAGCAGGGTCAAACTTGCCGGGATCAGCGCGAAACCGTAGATCCAGTCGGTTACCGCGGTCAGGGTGGCGACGGTAATGCCGCCTGACAGGCCGGCGATATTGGCCAGCAGGCCGGCCGTGGCGGCGCCGAAGGCGATACCAAGAGACTGCATGGTTGGTATGGCGCCGGCGGTCAGGGCTTCCTCGCCCCGTCTGGCACTGTTCATGGTGCGGTTGGTTATATGGGCATGGCATTGGCCGACGCCAAGGCCGGTCAGAAAGACCACGGCCACCAGCGCCCAAATCGGTCCGCTGATCACGAAAATGCTTTGCCCGACGATGCCGGCCAGCAGGCACAAGGGGCCGGTTATCATCAATATGCGCTGCAGCGGCGGCGGGGCGCCGGCCACGGCAAAGGCGGCGGCGGACCAGCCAAGTGACATGGCAGCCGAGACGTATCCGGCCATTGCCGGCGGTACATCGTGCAGACGCTGGGCCAGCAGGGGCAGAAAGATACCCAGCGGGGCGAAGCTGAAGGACATCAGAAAAAAGACCCAATAAGCAGTACCGACGATCCGGCGCAGCGAAGCGGGGCGGCTGGGAAGCAGTGGATTGTCGGCAACGTGGTCAAGCCAAAGCATGCCGGCGATGCCGATGACAGCGCTCAGAAGCAATGCCAGACGAAGCCCGGGATGCTCGGTCTGTCCGCTGACGGTGACGCAAAGCACGGCAGCGCCAAGCAGCAACAGCCGCTCCCAGGGCAACTTGCTGGCTGTGGCCGCGGCTGCCGAGGTGGGCAAGGCACGCCGGGCCAGGGCAAGAATAATAAGGAAAACCGGCACGGTCAGCCAATATACCCCGCGCCAAAAGCCCAGTTGCGCGAAAACACCCGCCATTATGGGCCCGACCAGCGCCCCGACGCCCCAAATCACCGACATCAGGGCGAAGACCCGGGGGCGAAGGCTTTCAGGAAATAATTGCCGGGTCATTGTGTAGGCGAGGGAAACCATCAGGCCGCCGCCCAGGCCCTGGGCCGTGCGGCCGGCCAGGAATACCGCCATATGAGGCGCGCTGGCGCAGATCAGGGCGCCCAGCAGGTAAACCGAGGCGGCAATCGTCAGGGCCCGGCGCAGGCCCAGGTTCTGGCCCAGAATGCCGCCGCTGGCGGCGCCCATGATCGAGGCCACGATATACAGCGCCGAGGGCCAGGCATAAAAAGCCACACCCTGGATATCCGCCACCACGCTGGGCAGGATTGTGGCGATGACAAAGACGTCCATGGCATGCAGGGACACGCAGCTCAAAGTCAGGGCCAGGCGGACCAGACCGGGCCCCCTGGTTACCTCGCGCCAACCACTCGCCGCAGGGTCCTGATGATCGGGCAAGGCTGTTGCCTTATTCGGCGGCGCGGAAGCGCCGCAGGTCGCCCCGTGCCGCGGCATATTCAGACTTCAGGCGATCGCACAGGGTGTGTACGGAGAGCACGTCGTGAATGGCGCCGACCCCGTGGCCGGCGGACCAGACGTCCTTCCAGCGCTTTTTCCGTTCCGCCACCGCGCCGATGGCGCCGGGGTCTTGCCGGCGCAGATCGTCCAGATCCACCCCGGCTCGCAGCAGGCTAGGCGCCAGCAGGTTGGCCGGCGCGCCATCCATCACGCCGGTGAAGAATATATCCGTGGCGTTGGCGTCCACGATCATCTGACGGTAGCCGTCGGCGGCGCCGGACTCCTCCGTATTGATGAAACGGGTGCCCATATAGACCAGGTCGGCGCCCATCACCTGGGCTGCCAATACATCCCGGCCGGTGGATATGGCCCCGGCCAGGATCACCGCGCCATCGGTCATTTGCCGCACTTCATTGACCAGGGCAAAGGGGTTGATGGTGCCGCAATGGCCGCCCGCGCCGGCGCAGACGGCGATCAGGCCGTCGGCGCCCGCCGTCAGGGCCTTCTCGGCGTGCCGGGCCGAGGCAATGTCGTGAAAGACCAGCCCGCCATAGTCATGCACCGCATCGAACACTTCTCCCGGCGCGCCCTTGGAGGTCAGGATGACCGGGACCTTGTGCTTGATGCACAGGGCCAGATCTCCTTCCAGGCGCTTATTGGTCGAATGCACGACCAGATTGACGCCATAGGGTCCGACCTTATCCATGCCCTGGTCTGTCATCCGGGTCAGGCTATGGGACATGTTGCTCAGCCAGTCATCCAGCATCCCGGCGCTGCGGGTGGTATGGGCCGGGAACGTGCCCATGAGGCCCTGGGCGCAGGTGGCGAGTGCCATTTCCGGGTTGGAGACCGTAAACATGGGCGCGGCAATTACCGGCAGCGACATCCCCGCGATCAGGTCGGTTACGTTGGTCATGGCTCTGTCAATCGACGCTGCCCAGGTTATAGATCCAGGGCCGCGCCACCCGGTCCTCAAGCTGAAAGGCGGCGGTGGCGGCATCTTCCTTCATGGTCTGGCCAACCTCGTCAAGACCTTCCAGCAAGGCGGTTTGCCGATCGGGAGTCAAATCAAAGGTAATGCTGCGCCCCGATGGGGTCGTCAATGTGCGGGCCGCGACATCGACCTGGAATTGCATGTTACCCTGGTCGTCGCCGGCCTCCGTCAGCAGTTCGGCGATGGTCTCACCCGGCAGGCGGATCGGCAGTACGCTGTTTTGGAAACAGTTGTTGAAGAAGATATCGCCAAAACTTTCTGCGATGACACAACGGATCCCCAGGCCGCGCAGGCCCCATACTGCGGTTTCCCGGGAACTGCCGCAGCCGAAATTCCGCCCGGTAATCAGGATCACCGCGTCGCGGTAGCCAGGCTTGTTCAAAATGAACTCCGGGTTCTCGCTGCCGTCGGCCAGAAAACGCAGTGGTTCAAATGTATGCTGGTGCATGGTTTCCCGGTTGGCATCCAACAGGCGCTTGGCCGGCGTGATGATGTCGGTGTCGATATTGGCGCGGGGCAGGGGCGCCGCCACGCCCTGCAATTGCTGTAGCTTTTCCATCAGCTCTCCTCTCCGACGGCCGCCAACTGCCGGACATCGGTTATTTCACCGGCGATCGCCGCCGCTGCCGCCATGGCCGGGCCGGCCAGATGGGTTCGGGCCTTTGGCCCCTGGCGGCCCACGAAATTGCGGTTGGAGGTTGAAACACAACGTTCTCCCGGCGCCACCGTCTCGCCATTCGTTGCAACGCATTGGGCGCAACCCGGCTCGCGCCATTCGAAGCCGGCCGCCAGGAATATTTGGTCCAGTCCCTCGTTTTCCGCGGCTTCCTTGACCGGAACCGATCCCGGAACAACCCAGGCGGTGACGTGGCTGGCGACGGTGCGCCCCTGGGCCACGGCCGCGGCGCGGCGCAGGTCTGACAGGCGGCTGTTGGTGCAGGAACCGATGAACACCCGATCCACTTTGGTGCCGGCAATGGGTTGTCCGCCGCTCAGGCCCATGTATTCCAGGGCCACTTCCGTGTTGTTCCGTTCTTCCGCCTCGACGAAGCTATCAGGCCTGGGAATGCTGCCGGTTACGGCCAGGGTCTGGCCGGGCGAGGTGCCCCAGGTGACCTGGGGCGCGATGTCCGCCGCGTCGATGCTGACCTCGCGGTCAAACACCGCATCGTCATCGGAACGCAGTCCGCGCCAATAGGCCAGGGCCCTGTCCCAGGTCGGATCCCCGGGCATATTCCTGGGCACCAGCGGCCGGTCCTGCAGATAGGCGAAGGTGGTCTCGTCCGGCGCGATCATGCCCATGCGGGCGCCGAACTCAATGGACAGATTGCAGATCGTCATGCGCGCCTCGATGCCAAGGGCGGCGATGGTGGAGCCGGCGTATTCCACCGCATGGCCGGTTCCGGCGGCAACTCCCAGATGGCCGATGATATGCAGGATTACATCCTTTGCCTCGACACCCTCGCCCAGCTCGCCATCGACGGTAATGCGCATGGTCCGGGGACGGCGCTGGCGCACGGTCTGGGTGGCCAGGACGTGTACCACTTCCGATGAACCGATGCCCCAGGCCAGGGCGCCCAGGGCGCCGTGGGTCGAGGTATGGCTGTCGCCGCAAACCAGCAGGCTGCCGGGCAGGGTGAAGCCGGTTTCCGGGCCGACCACATGGACAATACCCTGGTTGCGGTGGTCCAGACCGAAAAACGGTATTCCCGCGGCCTCGGCCATTTTTTGCAGGCCGCCGCCCAGGCGCTCGCCGAACGGACTGGAAGCCAGGGTCCGGCCCGGCTGGCTGGAGATGCTATGATCCGGTGTGGCGATACAAAGTTCCGGGTTTCGGACGGCAAGGCCGCGCTCCTGCAAATCGGTGAGGGCCCGCGCGCCGCTCAAATCGTGGATCAGGTGGCGGTCCACATGCAGCAGATCCAGATCCTCGCCCAGGGAGCGCACCACATGGGATTGCCACAGCTTATGGAATAGGGTTGTAGGCTGGCTCATCTCTGTCATCCATCATGCTGTTCGATCCAGGCCGTCACGGCGTCGTTGAAGATATCCGCCGCTTCGATATTCACCGCATGACCCGCTTCCGCCTCGACCACCTTCAGGCCGGGAATATTGGCGACGGCGAACTCATAATTCGATTGAAATCTTTTCTCGGCAGCACCGCAGACCAGCAAAGTTGGCACTTTGGTGTTCGATACCTCGTCCCGAACTGAAAGATAGGGCGAGGAATGGCGAAAGGATTGCGCCAAGCCTTTAGGTTGCAACAAATCGGCGTCCTTGACCAGCGCCTCGCGCGCCGCTTCGGGCAGACGCCGGGCCTTGCCGGGATAGATTGGCAGCTCCCGAATGCCCTCGTGGCCGCCCAGTTCCATGGCCTGGGCCCGGGCTTCCGAAGTTTTGCGGTATGTCGCTATGGTCTCGCCCCCAGCCAGGGCGGAGGATGAGTTGGTAAAAACCTGGGCCATGATGCGTTCGGGGTGGCGCAGGGCGTAACGCAGGGTCAGGCTGGCGCCAAAGGACTGACCGCAAATGAACCAGCGGTCTATTCCCAGGTTCCGGCGGATCGCTTCGAAACTGCGCACATAGGCGTCCGGGTGATAGTGCTCGGGCTCTTCCGGCGCGGCGGAGCGGCCATGGGCCAGCAGCTCGACCAGCACGGGCCGGGCCACTTTCTGCAGGGCCGGCACGTTCAACGACCATTGCGCGCGCGAGGACAGCATGCCGTGCAGCATCAGTATGTAGGGGCCGTTGCCCTCGTGAACTTCGTAATGCAGATGGATATCCGGATCGCTCATGAACGTTTCACCAACAATGCGTCGACCACGCTGATCCCCTGGCCGGCGGGGTGGACAAGCACGGGATTAAGATCCAGCTCGCCAATCATCGCGCCATGATCCGCTGCGAACCGGGATAGCTTTACAACCAGATCCAGCAGGGCGTCTATATCTGCCGGGCCTTCGCCGCGCACGCCATCCAACAGAGGGCGTCCCGCCAGGCGGTCCAGCAAAGCCACGGCAGCGCCCCGGTCAAGGGGCACTGGCGTCAGGGCCACATCCGGATTGACTTCCACGTATATGCCGCCAAAGCCAAGCATCAGCATGGGACCAAAAGTGGCATCGTGATTTATCCCAAGGATCATTTCATGGCCCTTGGGCGCCATGGCCTGAACCAGGACGCCGCGGGTCTGTGCCGTGGCCGCCGCCATGACCTGATCATAGGCCGTGCGCACGGCCGCGTCCGTTGCCAAACTCAAGGCCAGGCCGCCAGCCTCGGTTTTGTGCAGAATATCGGGAGATTGGATTTTCAACGCGACCGGGCCGCTGAAGGTCTTTGCCAGGGCGACGGCGTCATTGGCGCTGGTGGCCAGGGCTTCTTCCGCCGTGGCAATTCCATAGGCCGCCAGCAGGGGTTTGACCTCGTATTCACACAGAACCGCTCCCGCTGCCGCCAATTGCGCGGCGACCTTGTCGCGGCTGCCGGCGTCGCTGCTTTCGATCCTGGGGGCGGCCAGGGCGCGTTGCCGCAGCTGGTGATAGTCGGCCATCTCGGCCATGGCGCGGGCGCAGTTGGCCATGTTGCCAAACAGGGGAAAGCCGGCCTGGCTCAATATCGCCGTCGAGTCTTGATGGGGCTGGGTGTAAGAGCAAAACAGGATGGGTTTGTCCACCTCTTTCGCCAGTTCGATCAGGTCCTCCCGCTCGCGCTGCAGGACGCCGGGGTGGCGGCAGGATGCTACGGTGATGATACCGTCCAATATGTCCGAGCCTGCCGCCATGCGCGCCAGGCCGCCATATCCCGTGACGCGAACGGCCTGGGCCGTGGCGTCGATCGGGTTTTGCGAGGTGCCGTAGGCAGGCAGATAGGCATCAATGGTGGCACGGGTCTTGGCATCCAACTCGGGAATTTCCAGCCCGGCCGAGACGCAGAGATCGGCCATCCAACCGCCGCCGCCGCCCGAGGCGGTGCAGATGCCGACCCGTTTCCCCTTGGGCAGGTTGCGCCCGTGGTAGGAAAAGGCAGCGGCAATATCGACAATTTCCTCCGTATTGCCGCCCTCGATAATGCCATAGCGCTGAAAGATACCCTGGTAGGCCTGATAGGAACCGGCCAGGGACGCCGTATGTGATGCCGCGGCCCGGGCGCCGGCATCGGAGGTGCCGATCTTGGTCAGAATTATCGGCTTGCCGGCTTTCAAGGCTTTCTCCGCGACCCGGCACAGCTGCTCACCGCGTTTCACATCCTCCATGAACAGGATAAAGGCATCGGTTTTGCCCTCGTCCAGCAGATGGTCGACCACGTCCAGAATGCCCAGACAGGCTTCGTTGCCGGTGGTCACGATATAATTGAAGGGCAGCTCTTTCGGCCGGCCATGGTCGTAGAAGGCAAAGCCCATGCCGCCGCTTTGTGCCACCACGGTAATGTGGCCGTTCTGGCGCCAGGGCGGCAGCAGGGGCCGCTCGGTCTTGTCCACGGCCGGGCTGAAGGTGGGGCACAGGGCATTGAGGGCGTTGGCAAAGCCTTCGGAATTGGGGCCGAATACAGCCATGTCGTAGCGTTTGGCGATGGCGCGGATTTCATCCTCCATGGCCGCGCCACCTTCGCCGGGTTCTTCGGCGAAGCCGGAAGTGAGAATCTGCGCCGCCCGCACGCCCGCTTCACCGCAGGCCGCCAGGGTGGCCGGGACAAACTGAGCCGGAATGATCAGGATCGCCAGATCGACCTTTTCGGGTACCTTGTCGATGGAAGCATAACAGCGCCGGCCAAGGATTTCGTCATGGCTGCGGCTGATAGGATAGACCGTGCCCTTGTAGGCGTGGCCGTTCATGACCTGCATGATCCGGCCACGCAGGATATCCGGTTCGGGCGAAGCCCCGATGACGGCAACGACGTTCGGCCACAGCAAGGCGGACAGATCAGGCATGCTTGAATGTTCCTCGGTGAAACGTCGCTAACGCAATCCCAGGCCGCGGGCGACGATGCCGCGCAAGACCTCGGTGGTGCCGCCCTGGATGGTCAGCTTCGGCGCAATGGAGATATTGTGGGCCAGGATTTCCTCGAAACGCATGCGGTTGCCGGGGTCGCGGTCCACGAAGGCCGACAGCTCGCGGGCAACTGACGGCAGGGCCTGCTCCCAAACCGTGCCCAGATCCTTGACGACCGAGGCTTCCAGCACCGGTTCCTTGCCGGCATGCAGCATGCCGGCGACGGAAATCGACATGCGCCGCAGGGTATGCAACTGAGCCACCAGACGGCCCAGGCCTTCGGCCTCGCGCAGGTCGGGATTTTCGCCGATGAAATCCACCAGTTCGAACAGGACCTGGCCGGTTTCCAGAAATCGTTCCGAGCCGCTGCGTTCGTAGGCCAGTTCCGAGGTCGCCTGTTTCCACGCCATGTCGGCTTCGCCCAGTAAATGGTCATGGGGCAACAGGGCATTGTCAAAGATGACCTCGTTGAACTCGTGATTTCCGCTTGGGTGGAGCACCGGACGGGTAGAAATGCCGGGGGTCTTCAGATCGACCAGAAATTGCGACAGGCCGTGGCGCCGGTTTTCCTGGGTCGGGGCAGAGGTGCGAAACAAGCCAATCATGTAATCGGATTCGTGGGCCAGCGAGGTCCACAACTTGCGGCCATTGATCAACCAGCCGTCGTCTGTGCGCTCTGCCTTGGTTTTCGCGGCAAACAGATCCGAGCCCGAATCCGGTTCGCTCATGCCGATGCAGAATGAAACCTCGCCACGGGTAATGCGCGGCAGGATATCCTGCTTGATCTCTTCCGATGCATATTTCAAAAGCACCGGTCCGCTTTGCCGGTCGGCGGTGAAATGCTTCCGCGTCGGGGCACGGGCAAAGAGAAACTCTTCGTTGATGACATAACGTTCCAGGAAACTACGTTCCTGGCCGCCATATTTTTTCGGCCAGGTGATGCCAATCCAGCCTTTGGCGCCGACCTTGCGGCTGAACTCATCGTTGACTTTACGGCCGGCCTGGGGATCGAAAGTACCCGCGGTCATTTCCTCCTTCAAAAAGGAGCGTACTTCCGCCCGCAGCGTTTCGGCCTCGGGCGGCAGGCGGATGGGGTCGAATTGTATGGCAACGGACATGCTGTTCCTGGTCCTCGTTCGATTAGGCTACGTTTAGGCGGCGGTCAGGCTGTGCCACAGGCCTTCACCGCCCCCGGCGGCGACCCGGCGGCCCAGTTCAGCGGCCCAAATCGCTTCATTGTCGAAATCATCCCGCCAGGCCCACAGCCGCTGGACAAAGCGGTGCAATATATGCTCCTGGGTGAAGCCGATGGCCCCAAAGACCTGATGGCCGATGGCGCCGCCCTGACCGGCTGCCTCGCCAACCCTGATTTTGGCCGAGGCGACATCCAGGAAAACGTTGCCGCCGTCCCAGCTTTCCATATGCTCGATGGTATGGGCGGTGGAATTGGCAATGGCGATGGCCGCCGCCGCCTCTTCGCCCAGGCGGGCCAGATTATGCTGTACCGCCTGAAATTTTCCGATTGGCCGGCCGAAGGCGACCCGTTCTTCGGCATATTGCACGGCTATTTCCAGGACCGTCTGCAGGGCGCCGGCCATTTGCATGGCACGCGCCGCCGCTCCCATCATTGACAACGTCGCGGCAGCAATGCCATCGGGCAGGGCGGCCCATTGCACTGGCCTGACGCCGGCAAAGTCGACCGTATTCTGCACCTCACCGGCGATATTGCGGCCGTCCCGGCAGTCGCAGTCAGCCACCTCGACCAGCGCCGCCACCGGGCCGTCGGGGGATTCCGCCAGGACTGCCAGATGCCCGACCTGCGCCGCGAAGGGCACCGCGCGGGCGATGCCCGACAACAACCCGTCCACGTTCAGGGTCAGTACATCGCCCCGCCGGGTTGGCGCTACCGACAGGGCCCCGCCTGGCAGGACCATGCCAGCCATGCCCAACAGCCAGCCGCCTAGCAGGGTTTCGGCAAGGGGCAACGGTGCGGCGAATTCACCCGCCACCCGCAGGACGGCAAAGCCGGCCCCGATGCCGGCGCCCGCGCCGCCCAGTTCATCCGATACCCAGGCGGTGGTCAGACCGGCGTCTTCCAGGGCGGACCACAACGGCGCCCGCCAGTTGTCGTCGGCCGCCCCGTTGATGGTTTGCGGGTCACCGAGATCACGGAATATCCGGCTCGCCGCATCGGCGACCAGGCTTTGCGCTTCGTCCATCTTATCTGCCTTGGAAGTTGGGCAACCGGCGCTCGGACGTGGCCGCGATACCTTCCTGGAAGTCCTCGGTCTGGCGCAGCCGGTTCTGGATTTTCAATTCATGATCGGTCGCCGCCTTGACGCGGTCCGCCAGACCGGCCCGCATGGTGGCACGGGTTTCCAGCACACCCAGGGGCGAGGAGATGGCAATTTCCGCGGCCAGTTCCATGGCGGCGCCACGCACCTGATCCAGGGGCACCAGCATATCGGCCAGGCCCATGGCAACGGCTTCCTCGCCCTTGATACGGCGCCCCGTGTACATCAACAGGGTGGCGTACTGCTGGCCGATCAGCGCCGGCAACGTGTGGGTCAGGCCAAAGCCGGGATGAAAGCCCAGGCGGGTGAAATTGGCGGCAAAACGGCCTTCCGGGCAGGTCACCCGAAAATCGGGCACCAGAGCCAGGCCCAGGCCGCCGCCGATGGCCGCGCCCTGGATGGCGCCGACAATGGGCTTTTTCGTACCAAACAGGCGGACAGCCTCTTCATACAGGTGGTTGGTCGGCTTGGGCTTGGCGTCATCGATGATTTTCTGTCCCGACCCGTCGCCGAAATTGGCCCCGGCGCAGAATGATTTACCCTGGGCCGCCAGTACGATGGACCGGCATTGCGCATTACCATCCAGGCTTTCACAAGCATCGGCCAGTTGCCCGATCAGGGCATGATCGAAAAAATTATGGGGCGGGCGCTGGATTTCAATCAAGGCCACATGTTCGTCGAGGGTTACTTCGATATCGTCGTATTCACCAATTTTCGTCATTTCTGAATGTCCTCTAAAAAAGCCAAAACTAGGATGCCAAGGTGCATTTGCCGTTACGGATCACTACCAGGTCCCGTTCCTTCACGTGGCATTGGAAGGCGACAATATCGCCGTCGCGCCACATGTCCGTGACGATGGTTTCACCAGGATAGACGGGTGCGGAAAAACGGACGTCAAAGCCCCGGATCATGGTGTGATCATAATCGCAAATTGTCGTAATGACGGCCCGGCAGGCGGTGCCATAAGTGCATAGGCCGTGCAGAATTGGAACCGGGAAGCCAACGCTTTTGGCCAGGCCGGGGTCGGCGTGCAGTGGATTGCGGTCACCATTCAATCGGTACAACAGGGCCTGATCGACGCGGGTTTGCAACGCGCAACTGACATCCGGCGCCCGGTCCGGGATGGCATGGGGGGCAGGGCCGGATCCTTTGGGGCCGCCAAAGCCGCCGTCGCCACGGGCAAATGTGGTGCTGCCAACCTTGAATAGGGGTTCGCCGTCTGATTTCAAACGTACGTCAATCTCGCTACAGACGATGGCGCCTTTGCCCTCGCCCTTGTCATAGGCTTCGGTCACCCGGGCATCGGCGATCAACTCGCCTTCCGGGGGCAGGGGGCGGAATAATACCAGGCGCTGCTCGCCATGCAGGACCTGGGTGTAGTCCCAGCCGCAATCTGCCAGCAGACGGCCGCGGGTCAGCACGGCCGCCATGGTCGCCACGGTCTTCAGCGGCTTGCGTTCAAAGACATAGTCCAGTTCCTTGTCATCCAGGGCGTCCCGGCCAAAACCGACGCCCAAGGCGTACAGCATTGTCTCCCGGTCGCCATAGGAAAATTCCCTGCCTTCATCCTGCAAGGACATCAGATGATCGTAGTTCATGGCCATGGCCCAAGACTCCCAAACAATTTCAGCAAATGCACGGCCTAAAGCGGATCCGAGGTGAAGACAGTCCGCGCGTTGCCCAGATCCGTCAGGTTCGAGCGGAAGGCCGGAAAGGCGTTGTCCAGCATGGCCGATGGTGTCCAGCCTTCCGTATTGGCGATGCCCCGAATAGGCCGGGGTTGGTTCCAGATATAAACTTCGTTGCCGCGGATGGAAAAAATCTGCCCGGTCAGGTCCTTGGCGCCGTCCGCCACCAGCGCCACGCCCAGGGGCGCGATCTGATCGGGCCGCATGCGTGCCTTGGTCAATTCCATGCGCCGGGCGGTTGCTTCATCCTTGATGGGAATGGTGCCGATCATGCGGGTCCAGGCCGAAGGCGAGAGGATATTGCTGCGCACATTCTTGCGCTCATTCTCCATGGCGATGACCCGGGACAGGCCGACAATGCCCATTTTGGCGGCGGCATAGTTGGTTTGGCCGATATTGCCGATCAGCCCGGAAGTGGAAGTGAACAGGACATAGGTGCCGTCTTCCTGATCGCGGAAATGATTTATGGTGGCGCGGGTAACGTTGAACGAACCCTTCAGATGCACATTGATCACCGCGTCCCAGTCTTCCTCGGACATTTTGTGGAACATGGTGTCGCGCAGGATGCCGGCAGGTGCGATGACGCCATGCAAGCCGCCAAAGCTGTCCATGGCCTGCTCAAACATGGCCTTGGCGCCGGACATCAGCGCAACGCTGTCGGAATTGGCTACGGCCTCGCCGCCCGCCGCCTTGATTTCGTCTGCGACTTCCTGGGCCGGGCCGCCCGCGCCGTCATCATCGCCCGAGATTGATCCGCCCAGGTCGTTGACCACGACCCTGGCGCCTTCGCGGGCCGCCAACAGGGCATGTTCGCGGCCGATGCCGCGGCCGCCGCCGGTGATCAGAATTACCTTGCCGTCAAGCACGCCCATGGTCCGCTTCCTCCCAAATTTCCGTTGGCAGGAAATCTAACGCCTGTTGGTCTGACTTGGAAGCCCTGCCCCCGGCAAACCTTGGCCGGCCGCGCCAGCGATTGCCGCCGGGAGCAGGGCAGCACCCCATTTCCAACAACTATTTCGGCAGTTTGCCCTGAACGCCCTCGACGTACCAGTTCATGGACAACAGCGCGCCATCGTCCAGATTTTTGCCGGCCGAGACCTTTTCCACTCCCATCTGGTCGCGGATCGGACCGGCAAAGGCATGTAGGGTGCCGGCCATAATGTCCGCCTGGGCCTTTTCAGCCATGGCGCGCACATCCGCCGGTATGGCGGTGTTATAGGGGGCCATGGCCAACATGCCCTGCTTCAGGCCGCCCCAGGTATCGCCGGATTTCCAGGTGCCGTCCATTACCGCCTTGGCCCGGGCGACATAGTAGCCGTCCCATACATCGACGATTGCGGTGAGATGGGATCTCGGCCCGAAATGGGTCATGTCCGAGGCCTGACCCACGGCCCAAACGCCGCGTTCCTGAGCCGCCTGTACGGCCGCCGGGCTATCGGTGTGTTGCAGGATCACGTCGGCACCCTGGTCGATCAGGGCCTTGGCCGCCGCGCCTTCCTTGCCGGGATCGTACCAGGTATTGACCCAGACAACTTTTACCGTGGCCTTGGCATTGACCTGCCTGAGCGCCAGGGTGAAGGCGTTGATGCCGCGTACCACTTCGGGAATGGGGAAAGAGCCGATATAGCCGATGACATTGGATTTGGTCATCTTGCCGGCGATCAGGCCGGCGATGTGGCGGCCTTCGTAAAAGCGTGCTCCATAGGTTGCCACGTTGGCTGACTGTTTGTAGCCGGTGGCGTGTTCAAAGCGCACGTCGGGGAAACTTTTTGCCACCTTCAGGGTCGGATTCATGAATCCGAACGACGTGGTGAAGATCAATTTGTGGCCCGACGCGGCGAGCTGGCGGATGACCCGTTCCGCATCGGCGCCTTCCTTGACGCTTTCCACCAGGGTGGTCTTAACCTTGTCGCCAAAGGCCTTGTCGATGGCCTTGCGGCCCACGTCATGGCGATAGGTCCAGCCGTGGTCGCCAACCGGACCGACATAGACAAAGCCGACTTTCAGTGTCTCGGCCTGTGCCGCGCCTGGCGCGGCCAGGCTAAACCCGGCTGCGGTAATGGCAGCGCCAAAGCACAGCGCAATATGTTTGATAAGTGAAGTCTTCACGTTTGTTCTCCCTGTTGTCTGGAATGCATTTTCCGCTGAAATAGGTCCTACGTCGAGAGGCATTAGGTCTCGGGATGAAAGATTCGCCCCAGGCTGGCTGGCGCATTCAAGCGGGCCCGGGTGCCATCGGCGGAAATCGCCACCAGCGCGGCAATGGTTGCCAGGTAGGGCAGCATGGACAGGAACTGCGCCGGAATGGCGAAGCCAAAGCCCTGAACATGCAACTGCGCCACTGTTATGCCGCCAAACAGATAGGCGCCGAGCAGCAAGCGGCCCGGCCGCCAGGTGGCGAAGACGACCAACGCCAGGGCAATCCAACCCCTGCCGGCAGTCATGTTCTCGGCCCACATGGGGGTATAGGCGAGGGACAGATAAGCCCCGCCCAGGCCCGCCATGGCGCCCCCGAACAGCAGCGCCAGATAACGCACCATGATCACCGGATGGCCCAGGGCATGGGCCGCCTGATGGTTTTCGCCAATGGATCGCAGGACCAGGCCGGCCCGGCTGCGTTCAAGAAACCAGATGGTCGCCGGGATCGACAGGATGGAAAGATAGACCAGGGCGTCATGCCCGAACAGCAAAGGTCCGACAATGGCCAGACCGCTGAGGCCGGGCAGGTCCAGTTGCGGCAGGCGATCCACCGGCATGCCGACAAACGAACGCCCGATCAGGGCGCTGGCGCCAATGCCGAAAATTGTCAGGGCCAGGCCCGAGGCGACCTGATTGGCCAGCAGGGTCAGGGTCAGGAGGGCAAAAACCAGGGCCATGGCCGCCCCCGCGGCGGCGCCGGCCAGGATGCCAATAGTGGCGCTGCCGGTGGTCAGGGTGACGGCGAAGGCGCCGACCGCGCCCAGCACCATCATGCCCTCGACGCCAAGGTTCAAGACGCCGGATTTTTCCACCACCAGCTCGCCCACCGCCGCAAACAGCAATGGCGTGGCGGCGCCGACCACCGTAATCAGAACCGCGGCCAGGACTTCCATCAGCCGGCCTCCTGAGGCAATGCCGCACGGTCCCAACGGATGCGGTAACGGACCAGCACATCCGAGGCCAACAGAAAAAACAACAGCATGCCCTGAAAGACGCCGGAGACGGCCAGCGGCAGGCCCAATTGGATCTGCACCGTTTCCCCGCCCAGGTACGACAAGGCAATGAAAAGGCCCGCGACCAGAATGCCCAGGGGATGCAGGCGGCCCAGAAAGGCCACGATAATGGCGGTGAAACCATAGCCCGGCGAGATTGTGGGCTGCAGTTGGCCAATCGGGCCGGCAACCTCGAACAGGCCCGCCAGACCGGACAGCGCGCCACCGGTCAACAATGTAACCCAGATCAAGCGCTTTACGGAGAAGCCGGCCAGGCCGGCAGCCGCCGGGGTCAGGCCCACCACCTTGATCTGAAAACCGATGAACATCCGCGCCATTACCCACCAGGCGCCCAAGGCCAGGAACAGAGTAATCGGCGCGCCCAGATGCAGACGTGTGCCCGTACTCAAAAGCGGCAAAAGAGCACTATCGGCAAACATCCGTGATTGCGGAAAGGAATAGCCGTCCGGATCCTTCCACGGCCCATGCACCAGATAGCTCAACAACAGGATCGCCACATAGGTCAGCATCAGGGAAGTGAGAATTTCGTTGGCATTGAAGCGAGTCTTCAGAAAGGCGGGTATGGCGGCCCAGGCGGCCCCTCCCAGCAAGCCGGCCAGTATCATGGCCGGCAGCACCCAGGCAGCGGCATCGTCGCCGGCCCACAAGGCAACGCCGCCGCCGGCAATGGCGCCCAGGGTCAATTGTCCCTCGGCCCCGATATTCCACACATTGGCCCGAAACCCGAACGACAACCCGATGGCGCACAGGACCAGGGGCGTTGCTTTTACGGTCAATTCCGCCAGGCCATAGACGCTGGAAATGGGTTGGATGAAAAAGGCGGACAAGACCGCCGGCGGATGATGCCCCAGGGCGGCGAACAGTATGGAGCCGCAGGCCATGGTCAGGATCACCGCCAGCACCGGTGTTAGGTACACCATTGTTCTGGAGGTTCCGATCCGGGCTTCAAGTCTGGGCCGCACGCCGCTCTCCACCCGCATCATTAACATCGCCTTCAGAGCGGCCATGACCGCCCATTAACAGACCGATCCGTCCAATATCCGCCTCTGCCGTCAGCATGCATTCCGACAGCCGGCCGTCGGACAGGACCGCGATGCGGTCGCTGATCTGCAGCAATTCATCCAGATCCTGGCTGACGATCAAAATGGCGGTGCCCTGGCCCGCCAGGTCCAGCAGCGCGGTATGGATGGCCGCGGCCGCGCCCGCGTCGACGCCCCAGGTTGGGTGGGCCACCACCAGCACTTTTGGTTTTTGCAACAATTCCCGGCCGATAATGAATTTTTGCAGATTGCCACCGGACAGACTGCCCGCATGGCTGCCAACGCCGCCCGAAACCACTTGAAATGACTGTACGATCCGTTGCGCGTAATCCCTGGTTCGGGAAAACATGATGCTGCCACGCGACAACAGGTCCTGGCGCTCATAGCCGGTCAACAGGGCATTGTCCGCCAGGGACATCTCCGGTACCGCACCATGGCCCAGGCGTTCCTCGGGTACGAATGCCAGACCCAGGCGGCGGCGCCGGCGGGGGCCAAGATCGCCGGCGTCCTGGCCTTCGATGCGAATATCCCCGGCGCTGGCACAAAGCTGTTCGCCGCTCAAGGCCGCCAGCAGGGTATTCTGGCCATTGCCGGCGACGCCCGCGATGGCCAGGATTTCGCCGGCGGCCACCTCGAACTCGATATGGGTAATCGGCGTCCCATGCATGGCCGCCGCCGCCATGCTCAGTCCCCGGACCTGCAGCCGTGCCGCGCCCCGGGTTCCGCCGGCCGTTTTGCTGGCCCGGCTGAAGTCCTCGCCGATCATCAGGCGGGCCAGATCGTGCGCAGTCTCGTGACGGGGATCGCAGGTGGCGACAATCCGGCCGGCCCGCATCACGGTTGCCCGATCGCACAAGGTGCGAATTTCCTGCAGCTTGTGGCTGATATAGAGAATGGTGCAGCCTTCGTCGGCCAGTTGCCGCAGCGTCTTGAACAAACTCTCGGCCTCGCCAGGGGTCAGCACCGACGTCGGCTCGTCCATAATCAACAGGCGCGGGTTTTGCATCAGGCAACGGACGATCTCCACCCGTTGCCGCTCGCCCACCGAAAGGTCATGCACCACTCTTTCCGGCTCCAGCGTCAGGCCATAGCGGCGGCCGACCTCGCCGACCTGGGCTGCCAGCCGATCCAAGTCGGGGCCATGATCCAGGCCCAGGGCGATATTCTCGGCAACGGTCATGGATTCAAAAAGCGAGAAATGTTGAAACACCATGGCGATGCCCATGCGCCGGGCCTGGGACGGCGAAGCTATGGATACCGGTTGGCCATCCCAATGAATTTCGCCGCTGTCGGCCCGCAGGACACCGTAAATGATCTTGACCAGGGTGCTTTTGCCGGCGCCATTTTCGCCCAGCAAGGCATGAATTTCACCTGGGGCCAGGGCCAGATCGACCTGGTCGTTGGCCAGGCAGCCGGGAAACTGCTTGCTAATACCGCTTAGTTGCAGGCGAGCGGGCCTATCCTGTTCGGCCATGCCATCCTGTTCGGCCATGATCGTGTCCACCCCTTATCCCGTCGATGTATTGGTACCGGGTACCGACACGATTGCAAGGCTATGCAGATCCATCGCCGCGGACAATGGGTTGGACAAACTGCAATTCCGTATCCCAGGGCAGAAAGATCCAGGTGTCCTGACTGACCTCGGTGACAAATGTATCGACCAGGTCACGGCCGGCCGGCTTGGCATAGACGGTGGCGTAATGGGCCAGGGGCAGCATGGCGCGCACCACCCTGGCGGTGGCGCCGGTGTCGACCAGATCGTCAATGATCAGGACATCTGCACCATCAACCTCGACCGCCTTCAGGACCTCCGGTTTGGCCCGGTCCTGGTGATCATAGGTGCTTATGCAGATGGTATCGATCAGCCGGACCTCCAGCTCGCGGGCCACGATGCAGGCCGGCACCATGCCGCCGCGGGTGATCGAGATGATCCGGCGCCAGGGGCCGTTTTCCGCCAAGCGCCAGGCCAGGGCCTTGCTGTCCCGGTGCATTTGGTCCCACGACACGGGAAACCCCTTGCTATAGCTGTCTTCCATCGAGGGGCGCCTCCATGCAGCTTTATTATGGTTCCGGAACTGGCGCCGGCCCGCTATGGTTGTCCGGACCCTACCGGTTCAGGCTGCGCATGCTCCGGTCCAGTCCATCCAGGGTCAGACCGTACATGCGGTGTCCCATGACCTGTTGCAGCATTTGCAGGGACGGGGTGTATTCCCAATGCCGTTCCGGGACCGGATTGATCCAACAGGCATGTTTGAAATGACCCAGCATGCGTTCCATCCAGACTTGGCCCGCTTCTTCGTTCCAATGTTCCACGCTGCCGCCCGGGTAGACGATTTCATAGGGGCTCATGGTGGCGTCGCCGACGAAAATCAGTTTCCAGTCAGGACCATAGGTGTTGATCAACTGCCAGGTTGGGATGTGTTCCGTATGGCGCCGGCGATTGTCCTTCCAGACCTTCTCGTACATGCAGTTGTGGAAATAGTAGGATTCCAGATGCTTGAACTCGGTCCGCGTGGCAGAGAACAATTCTTCCATGGTGCGGATATGGTCGTCCATGGAACCGCCAACATCCAGCAACAATAGCACCTTGACCGTGTTCCGCCGCTCCGGCCGCATGCGGATATCGATCCAGCCGCCGTTTTTGGCGGTGTATTTGATGGTGCCGTCCATGTCCAATTCATCGGGCGCACCCTGGCGGGCGAATTGGCGCAGGCGCCGCAGGGCGATCTTGATGTTGCGGGTGCCAAGGACGACGCTGTCATCAAAGTTGCGGTATTCCCGCTTGTCCCAGACCTTGACGGCGCGGCGGTGGCGGGATTTCTCCTGGCCGATGCGCACGCCTTCCGGATTGTAGCCGTGGGCGCCGAAGGGCGAGGTGCCGCCGGTGCCGATCCATTTGCTGCCGCCCTGGTGGCGTTTTTCCTGTTCTTCGAGGCGCTTTTTCAACTCCTCCATGATCTTTTCCCAGCCGCCCAGGGCTTCGATCTTGGCCTTTTCCTCTTCGCTAAGGTGCAATTCCGTCAGCTTGCGTAGCCACTCTTCCGGGATTTCCTCCGTTTCCGGATTATCGGGTGGCTCCAACCCCTTGAAGACCGAGCCAAAGACCCGGTCGAATTTGTCAAGATTGCGTTCGTCCTTCACCAGACAGGAACGGGAGAGATAGTAGAAATTCTCGACATTGTATTCGGCCACATTGTGAGACATGGCCTCCAGAAGGGTAAGGTATTCCTTCAGGCTGACCGGAACTTTGGCCGACTTCAGTTCGAAAAACAGGTTGAAGAACATAGGCTCTATCCTGGTTCTTTATGGGGCAATCCGTTCAATTTCCCTGCTCGCGGCGGGCCAGAAACGCCAGCCGTTCGAACAGATGCACATCCTGTTCATTCTTCAACAGGGCGCCGTGCAGGGGCGGTATCAGTTTCTTTGGATCCTTGTTGCGCAATACCTCCGGTGAAATATCATCGGACATCAACAGTTTCAGCCAATCCAGCAATTCCGAGGTCGAGGGTTTTTTCTTCAATCCCGGCACGTCGCGCACTTCATAGAAGACATTCAGCGCTTCGCGCACCAGGGTCTTCTGAATATCGGGATAATGCACGTCAATAATTTCCTGCATGGTATCGCGCTCGGGAAAACGGATGTAATGGAAGAAACAACGGCGCAGGAAGGCGTCCGGCAATTCCTTTTCGTTATTCGAGGTGATCATGACGATGGGCCGGTTGACCGCCGTAATGGTTTCCTGGGTCTCGTAGACAAAGAACTGCATGCGATCCAGTTCCAGCAGCAAATCGTTGGGAAATTCGATGTCCGCCTTGTCCACCTCGTCGATTAACAGTACCGGTGACTGATCCGCCGTAAAGGCATCCCACAGCTTGCCGCGCACGATATAGTTGGAAATATCCTTGACCTTTTCGTCGCCCAACTGGGAATCCCGCAGGCGGGAGACCGCATCATATTCGTACAGGCCCTGGGCTGCCTTGGTGGTGGACTTGACGTGCCATTCGATCAACGGCCGGTCCAGCGCCTTGGCGACCTCATGGGCCAGAACCGTCTTGCCCGTGCCCGGTTCCCCCTTTACCAAAAGAGGCCGTTGCAGGGTAATGGCCGCGTTGACCGCGATCATCAGGTCGTCCGTCGCTACATAAGAGTCCGTGCCGGTAAATTTCATCGTTTGCTACGCCATATTTCGTGGGAGTTGTGGGAGAAGATTTGGCGCCAATTTAGGGCCCCGGCGCGGATAACTCAAGTGGTAGCCGTCCGAGCCTAAAATCTGGCTGACAGCGCTCTGTGAATAACTATTATTCCGCCTTCGGCGGGAGCCCGGGGAGTTGGAGTTGATGATGCATGAAGCCACCGCTTATGGCGCGGATACCCTACCGCCCGGGATACGTTCGCGCTTCGTGGCCGGCGTGAATGGTCTGAACGTGCATGTGCTGGAGGCAGGCTTCGAGGACGCCGGGCGGCCCTGCGTTCTGCTGCTGCATGGCTTTCCGGAACTTGCCTACAGCTGGCGGAAAATCATGCTGCCCCTGGCCGCCGCCGGATTTCATGTTGTCGCGCCCGACCAACGGGGCTATGGCCACACCACGGGCTGGGACGGTGCATACGATGGCGATCTGGGCTCGTTCCGGATGTTGAATCTGGCCAGGGACGCTCTGGGCCTGGTCGCGGCCCTTGGCCACCGCTCGGTGGCAGCCGTGATCGGGCATGATTTCGGCTCGCCCGTGGCGGCACATTGCGCCCTGATCCGGCCGGATGTATTCCGCTCGGTGGTTTTGATGAGCGCGCCTTTTGCCGGGCCGCCGCCGCTGCCCTTCGATACCGCCAACCGGCCCGAAGACGTTGCCATTCAGGCACCGGATGTTCACGCCGCCTTGGCGGCGCTGCCGCGTCCGCGCAAGCATTATCAATGGTATTATTCAACCCGCGAGGCGGATAATGATATGCGTCTTTGCCCCCAGGGCATCCACAATTTCCTGCGCGCCTACTATCATTGCAAAAGCGCGGACTGGGACAGGAACAAACCCTTTCCCTTGCGCGCCTGGTCGGCCGGTGAACTGGAGAAAATGCCGACCTATTACATAATGGATCAGGGCCAGAACATGGCCGAAGTGGTGGCCGCGGAAATGCCCTCCGCGCCGGAGATCGCGGCCTGCGCCTGGCTGACCGAGGATGAATTGTCGGTCTACGCCGGAGAGTTCGACCGCACCGGTTTCCAGGGCGGTTTGCAATGGTACCGCTGCCGCACGCAACATAGTTCCAGCAGCGATCTTGAAATATTCTCGGGCCGTCGCATAGATGTGCCGTCGTGTTTCATTGCCGGGGCGGCGGACTGGGGCGTATATCAATCACCTGGCAGCCTGGCGGCCATGCAGAACAGTGCCTGCAGCCAAATGCAGGGCGTCCATCTGTTGCGCGGTGCCGGCCATTGGGTGCAGCAGGAGCAGCCGCAGGCGGTGGCCGCACTATTGTTGCAATTCCTGCAAGAGTTTACCTGACAAAAGGGAGCAAGGAATGGCGGTTCAGATGCCGGCCGGAAACATAATTCAATGAAAGATGCCGCATATCCCACGACACTGCCGGCACAAATTCATGCTCTGGTGCCGCGCGGCAACGGCCACTGTTTTGTGGTTTATGGCGATAGCTGTTCGGGTCTTCCGGGCGCGCCCCATGAAAGCACCTTTGCCGGCATCAACGCCGTCGTATCACGGTTCTCGCCCAGGCCGGATTTCATTGTTTTTCCGGGCGACGAAATCGCCGGTCTGACGAGCTCCGAGTCCGAGTTGAAGGAACAATGGCGCTACTGGCTTGACGTTGAAATGGCCTGGTTGGACCGGCTGGCGACACCCCTGTTTCAGACCACTTCGAACCATACGACCTACAGCGCTATGAGCGAGCAGGTCTTTGCTGAAATGTTGCCGCACCTGCCGCGCAATGGTCCGCCAGGGCAGGAGGGATTATCCTATTTCGTGCGCCGCGATGATCTCCTGCTGGTGTTCGTAAATACCGTATGGTCCGGCCTTGGGGGCGAGGGTCATGTGGAGACGGAATGGCTAAATGCGACGCTGCAGCGGCACCGCGATGCTCGCTATAAACTTGTCGTTGGGCATCATCCGGTATTCCCGGTCAACGGCTTTGCCGGTGCGTATCAGCGCGAAATCGGGCCGGAGCATGCAGGTGAATTCTGGCAAATTCTAGTGAAGCATGACGTGTTCGCTTACCTGTGCAGCCATATTCTTGCTTTTGATGTGCAGGTGCATGACGGCGTGCTGCAAATATTGACGGCTGGTGCAGGCACGGCCTATCGGATGCCAGAGGATATCGAATATCTCCATTGTGTTCAGGCAGCCCTGGACGCAGAAGGGTTGCGCTATCAGGTTCGCGACCCGGAGGGGCAGGTGAGGGAGCGCCTCTCATGGCCATTGAAATTGCCGTCTTGTACCCATTGGCAATCATTGCTGCTGGGCGAGCAGGCCGCACCCGATCAGGGTGCGTTGGCAGCCGACGGCGATGGCACGGCGTTGCTTGCCTGGCATTTTACCGGGCGTGCGGGCGGCGATATTGGCGGTCAGGCGCAGACGCTGATATCCGCCTGGTCGGAGGGCAATGACCTGGCGTCATTCTGGATCGGTCTGAGCGGCAAGACGCAGCGCCTGACAATCATTATGTGCCCCGAGCCAGGGCGAAGTCCGCATTATTGGTTTGGTCCGTGCTTTGCCCCGGGTGTTCCTTTCGAATGCCAGGTTCTGTTTCATTTCGGCATGGGGCCGGGCGGTGTAATGTGGCGTGAAAACGATGGGACACCGTGGTCATCGCTGAACGCGGCCTCGGCCTGGGGTGCGGAACGATTGAGAGGGCCGGACCGATGGGCCATTGGGTTCGGCAAGGACGGAGCCATGGATTGCCCGTTCCAAGGGCAAAACTTGAAAGTTGCAATCCTGACGTCCCGGGACAAACAGGTTTGACCGTAGCGATTGGCGGGTGGCGAATATTGCCTTCGACGTCAAATCCGAAAAAGGCCTTCAACAAGGGAGTACTGCAATGCCTAAAGGCGAGCGATCCGAACAACCACCGATCTGGTTTGCCGGCGGGACCGATGGGACACCGGCCGGACAGCGATTGGCGGCCTTGCTGGCCCGGCCCGGCATTCTTGGGGTGCCGGGCGCCCATGACGGGCTGTCAGGGCTATTGGCGCGGCAGGCGGGTTTTGAATGCCTGTATGTCTCGGGCGCGGCCCTGACGGCAGGGATGGGGTTGCCCGATCTCGGTGTCATGACCATGGAAGAGCTGTGCGGCGCCACCAGGACATTGGCCAGGGCCACCGACCTGCCGCTGATCGTTGATGGCGACACGGGCTATGGCGAGGCCCTGAACGTCATGCGTCTGGTCCGCGAACTGGAGGACGCGGGCGCCGCCGCCGTGCAGATCGAGGATCAGGTGCTGCCCAAAAAATGCGGCCATCTGAACGACAAACAACTGGCCACGGCGGAGGACGCGGCCCGCAAGATTGCCGCCGCCGCCGCCGCCCGGCGGCATTTATTGGTGGTGGCGCGTACGGATGCCGCCGCCGAAAGCCTGGATGAGGCGATCCGCCGGGCCAATCTGTATGTGGCGGCCGGGGCGGACATCATCTTCCCCGATGCCCTGATCTCGGACGAGGATTTCCAGCGTTTTACCGCCGCCGTCAGGGTCCCGGTGCTGGCCAATATGACCGAATTCGGCCGCACCCCGCAACGGACGGCGGCGCAGTTGCAGGCGCTGGGCTGCAAGATCGTGATCTGGCCGGCATCGTCTTTGCGGGTCGCGGCATACGCCGTCGCAGATCTGTATGCCGAACTGGCCGACAAGGGCAGCGCCCAGGGCAGATTGACGCAAATGCAGACCCGGGCGGAACTGTACGACAGCATCCGCTATCACGAATTCGAGGCCCTGGACGACAGCATCGCCCAGAGCGTGGTGCCGGAAAGTCCCGATTAAAATCAAGGACCGTTGCGTCAGGGTCGCCGGCCGGTCAGAAGATTGAGTCCCAGGGCGAGCAGCAGCATGCCGCCGCCGATGCCGAACAACACGGTGTAGTCGCCATCCAGATCAAACAAATAGGACAGACCATAGGCGCCCGCCGCCTGGCCCACGGCAAAGGCGATGGTGGCTAGCCGCCAGCCGCCGGTTTGGCCGGCCGGGTCATGGGTCAGCAGTTCCCGCAAGCGGCCCAGCACCAGGGTCGTGCTGGCGGGAACAAAGGCGCCCATGATCAGGCTGGATAGGACCAGGACCATTGTCTGATCCGTAAAAAACAGCGCCCCGACGAAAATTGCCTGCAGGACATAACCCAGTCGCAGGGCCCTTAAGAAACCAACCCGGTCAGCCAGATAGCCCACCGTGACCGGCCCGATCACTGCCCCCAGGCCGAACAACACCCAATAGCGGGCCCCGACTGCCAGGCTCTGTTCCAGGCCCTGGGCGACGAATGCCACCAAAAATACCATATGCGGCACCAGACCAAAGGCGTTCAGGCCATATTCCAGATAAAGCGACTTCAGAGGCAGGCTGGCAACGGGGCATGCGTTTTTGGCCGGTTGACTGTCCGGGACGGCGGCCGGCCAGCCGTACCAGGACAGGGCCGTCAGCAGCACCGCCAGGGCGCCCAGAGATATCCAGGTCTCCATCAGGCCCAGATCCAGGGTAATGGGGACCAGGGTGCCGGAGATGGCGATGCCAAGGGCAACGCCGGTGAAGATTACGCCGCCCGCGAGGCCCAGCCGGTGAGCGGGAACAAAGGGCAGGACGGTGGGCGCCGCCAGAACCATCAGGACACCGCCTGACAAGCCGGCGGCAAAGCGCCAGACGGCAAACCAGGCAAACGACCAGGGGGAGCTGCAGGCAAAAAAGGTCAGGCTGGCCAACAGCATGCCTGCGCGCAACGCGAACCGGGTCGAAGTCCGCGCCGCCACGGTGCGGGCCAGCAGCGCGCCGGCCAGGTAACCCGCCAGATTGGCCGCGCCCAAATAGGCCGCGTGACCGGCTGAAAACCAGCCTTCCGTGATCAGCGCGGGCATGAGGGGCGTATAGGCGAAGCGGGCCAGACCGATCCCCACCAGCAAGGCGCATAGGGCCGAAAATGTGCCGCGCCAATGGCCCGGCCCGGATTCTCGCCCGGTATCCTGTCTGGTATGCTGCCCGGTTCCGGAGCCAACGCCGGCTTCTGATCCTATTTTGTCCATGATGTTGATCCAAGGACACCCTGCGCATAGCCGCAAGGGTCAAAAATTTCAGCTATGATAGCAAATAAGGCTGTGGGCGTGGTGAAAGAGCGGGCGGAACAGGCGGCGCAATGGGAAAGGCACTGATAATCACGTCGATCGCGGGCGCAATGCTCTATGGCTGTGTTTTCGCCGTCTGGCAGCATGATTGGGATTTATCCGATCCTTTGCTGTTCATGCTGGCATTTCCGAGCGGCAAGGATTTTATCAATCTGTATGCCGCCGGGCAGATTTATTCCCAATCGATGAGTATTGATAATGTTTTTGATTCAGCGAGTTATTCATTATTTTTAACAAAATTATTTAATATTGAAGTACCCTTGTACCACTACGTCTGGTCCTATCCACCGACCATGTTCCTGCCGGCGCGGCTGTTTACTGGAATGTCCTATCTGCCGGCGCTGGGTCTGTGGAGTATCGCCACCATGGCGATTTATCTGGGCGGCCTGCGATTGGCCGGATTGCGCGGCTGGTGGCTGGCGGCCGGCCTATTGACGCCGGCGGCGGCGGTGAACTTGTTTTTTGGCCAGTATGGCTTCCTGCTGGCCGGGCTTTTGATTGGCGGTCTGTCGCAGGTTGACCGGCGGCCGCTGTTGGCGGGCCTGCTACTGGGTTTGGCAACCCTGAAACCGCAACTGGGTTTGTTACTGCCGATCCTGTTATTGGCGCAAAGGCAGTGGTACGCCATGGCCGTGGCCGGCGCGGTCGCGATGTTGCTGATTGGCATCAGCATCACCTTGGATGGCATTTCTGCCTGGCGGCAATATTTTGAGCTCGTATTGCCTGTACAGCGGATGTTTCTGGAAACCGGCAGCGGTTTTTTCATGCTGTTGACAGTCACCCCCTTCATGGCCGGAAAAGTCATGGGACTGCCAATCCCGTTGGCCTACCTGTTGCAATTGGCCGTAACCCTGGTTTGCGCCCTGGGCGTCTATGGTATTGGCCGGCGGGGGCCGCCTCTGCCGGCGATGGTCTTCACCCTTGCCGCCGGTTTTCTGGCCACGCCCTATGCCATGGCCTATGATCTGGTGATCCTGGCCGGGGCCAGCCTGTTGTTGCTGTCGGCCCAGCCAAACTGGTTCGGGACCAGGCCCCGGGCTATGGCGTGTGCCTTGCTCTGGCTGCTGCCCCTGTTATGGCCGATCCTGGGCGTGAACCTGTATTTCATGCCCTTGCTGCCATTGGCCATCGCCCTGTTCGCGTGGCAGGTCTGGTCCCTATCATCGCAAGGTGGTGCTATTCCGACGCCATCAGGAAATCGAAATCCGCGCCCTGGTCCGCCTGCATGACGTGATCGGCGTAGAGCTTGCCATAGCCGCGGCCGGGCCTGGCGGGCCGGGCAGGGGTGGTTTGTCGCCGCCGCTTAAGCTCTTCATCATCAACAAGTAAATCCAACGTGTTATTGGCAACACTTAATCTGATTTCATCACCATTCTGAACCAATCCAATGGCCCCGCCGATGGCTGCTTCCGGGGTTACGTGCAGGACGATGGTGCCAAATGCGGTGCCGCTCATACGGCAATCGGAGATGCGGATCATGTCCTTGACGCCGCGCTGGGCCAGTTTCTTGGGTATGGGAATATAGCCGGCCTCCGGCATCCCGGCCGGGCTTTTCGGGCCGGCATTCTGCAACACCAGGATATCATCCGCCTTCACATCCAGATCGTCGCCATCGATGCGGTCGGCCAGATCCTCCAATGATGTGAAGACCACCGCCCGGCCCGTGGCTTCAAACAGCTTTGGATCGGCTGCGGAACGTTTCAATATGGCCCCGCCGGGGGCCATGTTGCCGAACAAGGCGACCAGGCCGCCGACGGCCTCGAACGGCGCCTCGCGGGTGCGGATTGTGGCCCTGTCCACGTAGGCCGGCGCGGCGGCCAGGCGGTCGCCCAGGGTTTCGCCGGTTACCGATTGGCACTCCAAATGCAGCAGCGGCGCCAATTCGCGCAAGAGGGCGCCCATGCCGCCCGCGGTATGGAAATCCTCCATATAACCTTCGCCCGTGGGCTTCAGATTGATCAGCACCGGCGTGCTGTCGCTCAATTCGTTCAACCGGCGCAGCGGAATGGAAATGCCGCGACGTCCGGCAATGGCCGTCAGATGCAGGATACCGTTGGTCGAGCCACCCAGGGCGAGCAAAACACGCAGGGCATTCTCCACGGATTTTTCCGTGATCAGGCGGGCTGGCGTCAGGCCAAGCCGCGCCGTTTCCAGGGCCTGGGCGCCGGTTGCCTCGGCCGCGCGCAGGCGGTCCGCATGCACCGCCGGAATGGCGGCGGTGCCGGGCAGGGTCAGGCCCAGGGTCTCGGCGATACAGGCCATGGTGGAGGCGGTGCCCATCACGGCGCAGGTGCCGATGGTGGTAGCCAGGTTGCCCTCGATCGCGCTAATCCGGGTTTTGTCGATGCGCGCGGCCCGAAAGTCGGCCCAAAAGCGCCGGCAGTCGGTGCAGGCGCCCAGGCGTTCACCCTCGTGGCGTCCGGTCATCATGGGCCCGACGACGAGCTGCAGGCTGGGCCGATCAGCCGAGGCCGCGCCCATCAGTTGCGCCGGCACGGTCTTGTCGCAGCCGCCCACCAGCACCACCGCATCCATGGGCTGGGCCCGGATCATTTCCTCCGTATCCATTGCCATCAGATTGCGGAACATCAACGAAGTGGGATTCAGGAAGACTTCGCCCAGGGATATGGTGGGAAAATCAATGGGCAGGCCGCCACGGGCCAGAACCCCGCGTTTGACCGCATCCACCAGTTCCGGCACCCCGCGATGGCAGTTGTTGTAACCGGAAGCCGTGTTGACGATACCGACTATGGGCCGCTCCAGCATCTCGTCCGAATAGCCCATGGCCTTGGCGAACGAGCGCCGCAGATACAGCGAAAAATCCCTGTCGCCATAGTTGGTCAGCCCACGGGCCAGGCCTTTGGGACTGCTAATATCTTCGCCATCAGAGTTCATACCATTGCTACCTCAAGGCCATTCTCAACTCTTACCAGCCGCGGGTACCGGACGGCGGCGGGCTTTCCGGGACACCGGCGAAACATTGCGCGATCGCCATCCATTGCCTGGCGGTTTCGCCGGTGACCTGCAAATCAACCTCGTCAATATTCCGACCCTGAGTGACCACATGGCAGAAATCCAGGGCAGAGCCTTCGATACGGTTATCCGGGTCGCCCTGGTTCCAGGTCCAGGTTGCGCCCGATGGCGCCGTCAGGGACACGTGGGGCGCCGGTCCGGGCGGTTCCAGGCCACGGTTCTGGAAGCTCCAGCCATAGGTGTTCACCCCAAGGGTGGCGATATTGCGAATCCGGTCCGTAGGCACCCGGGGACGGCGCAGCATATCGTAGACATCCTGGCCATGGGCCCAGGTCTCCATCAGCCGGGCCGTGGCGGCCGAGCGGACGCTCATATCCGGCCCCACCCATTTCATGCGTGTCTTCGGGTCGGCGTCCGCGAACAGGTCGCACAACTTGTGCAGGCGGTCATGCCAATGGTGCAGCAGTTCCGGACCCTGGCCAAGCTCCAACCCGGTGTATTCCAGGCCCATTGCTTTCCGGCCCTCGGCCCGCGCCGCCTTGCGCTGGGCCATCACCGCGCTAAAAGCCTCCGGGTCGGTAAGCGAAAGCGTATTCAGCCAATCGCCGAAGAGCAGGTGCTGCATGACGTAATCAACGGTCCAGTCCTTGAACGGCGTTGGCCGCTGCCAATCCGCTTCGGAAAGATTATCCAGCAGCGCATGCAGTTCGTCCCCCTCGGCCCGTAAATCGGCCGCCAGCTGCACCATGACCATAATCAAGCATCCTCCCTCGTCAGGACCATAGTTTGCGTTATTGCCGCCGCGCTGGCCAGTGGCCATGGTAAATTTGCTTCGAGCGGCGCCGGACCCGGGGGCGTGGCCATAGCGGCGGCAAGCGGCTCTTCCTGATCCGCCCGTCGCCCTATAGTATGTCTGATGATCTGTGGCTTGGAGGTTTGCATGCGTGTTGGTGTTGAAGTGGGCGGGACCTTTACCGATCTGGTCGCAATCGAGGATGGCCGGGTACGGGTGGCCAAGGTGCCCTCGGTACCGGCCCGGCCCGACGAGGGCGCCATGGCGTCCCTGGCGGCGGCTGAAATCGCGCTTTCGACGGTGAATGATCTGGTGCACGGCTCCACCGTCGCGACAAATGCCATATTGGAGCGCAAGGGCGCCCCGGTCGCCTTGTTGACCACGCGGGGTTTCCGCGACGTGCTGTTTCTGCAACGCCACAACCGCACGCAAATCTATGATCTGTTCTACCGCAAGCCGGAACCGGTGCTGGCGCGCCGGGATATTCTGGAGATTGACGAGCGCATATCGGGCCAGGGCGAGGTTATCGAGGCCCTTGATGTCGCCGCCACAACCGCGCAGTTGGAAGAATTTCTCGGCTCCGGCCGTTATCAATCCGTCGCCATCTGTCTGTTGAACGGTTACGCCGAGCCCCGGCACGAACGCCAGCTGGCCGCGCTGGTTGCTGAGAAATTCCCCGACCTGACCGTCACCTGTTCCGCGGACGTGACCCGCGAATTTCGCGAATATGAACGCACCTCTACGACCACATTGGCGGCCTATGTGCAGCCAGTGATCGATAGTTATCTGCGCCGTTTTGAAAGCCAGTTGGGACAGCAGGGCTTTGAGGGGCGGTTTTCCATTATGCAGTCGAACGGCGGGCGTCTGCCCGTGGCGGGGATGTCGCGCAACGCCATTACCTCGTTGTTCTCGGGTCCCGCCGCCGGGGTCATGGGCGCGGTGCGCCAGGCCGGCCTGTCCGGCCACGGCAATCTGATTACCCTGGACATGGGCGGCACCTCGACCGATGTCTGTCTGGTGGCGGACGGCAAACCGAACCTGTCCGGCGAGACGGAAGTGGATGGTTTGCCCATCCGCACCCCGGTGCTGGATATCGTCACGGTTGGGGCGGGCGGCGGTTCCATCTGCTGGCAGGATGACGGCGGCATGCTGCGCGTGGGACCGGAGTCCGCCGGCGCCGATCCGGGGCCTGCCTGTTATGGCAGAGGCGGCAACAGGCCCGCCATCACCGATGCCCATATGGTGCGCGGCACGATCCGGGCGGAGACCTTTCTGGGCGGTAAGATGGACGTCGATGCATCCGCAGCGGAGAGTGTTTTCAAAGTGTTGTCCGATAAGCTTGATATGTCGATAGAAGAAGTTGCCGACAGTGCCGTGCGCGTTGCCGACGCCAATATCGTCGGCGCCATCCAGCTTGTCTCGACCGAGCGGGGCCGGGATCCGCGGGACTATGTTCTGGTGCCTTTTGGCGGCGCCGGGCCCCTGCATGCGGCCCGCGTGGCCGAGGAACTGGGGATTTCCACCATTCTGGTGCCGCCGAACGCCGGCGTGCTGTCGGCCTATGGACTGCTGGCTTCGGATTTTCTGCAGTATGAAACCCTGACCCGGCGCATATTGCTGGGCGAGGGGGCCGCGGATCAGGTGCGCGCGGTTTTCGCGGAAATGCAGGCCCACGCCACGGCCTCGTTCCGGGATCTTGGGATTCCTGGGGACCTGGAAATCAGCTATAGCCTGGATATGAGGTTTGTCGGGCAAGCTTTTGAAATTACGGTGGAAATCGATGGAGACGTATTGGCAGATTTGACCCCGGATGGACTCTTGAACCTGTTCAACGAAGCCCATAACCGGGTCTTTGCGTTCGGTGAATCCGGTCTGCACCGGGCCGAGATCGTATCCTTTCGCCTGGGCGCCTCGGCGCCGCCTGATGTGGTGCCGGCCCTGAACGAGGGTATCGGCGATAAGGTGCTGCATTCGGAAGCGCAGATATTCGACCTTGGTGAATGGCGGCAATGCCAATTGGTCAGCCGCGCCGCCATTGCCGGCGAGGCGGCGGGCGTTCCAGGGCCGGCCCTGGTGGAAGATGGCACCTCGACGATTTTCGTTCCGCAGGGCTGGACCGCGAGCGTCGATAGCCAGGACAATATTCTGTTACACGCTAAAAGTTAGGAACACGGGGAAGGAACAGAGAAATGGCCGTAAATACTGTCGATCAAGCCGTAATCAGCCAGGGGCTGATCGCCGCCGCGCGGGAAATGGGGGTTAAGCTGGTCCGCTCGGCCTATTCGCCGGTGGTCCGGGAGGCCAATGACTGTTCCGCGGCCCTGTTGGACCGCCATGGCAACGTGGTGGCCCAGGCTGAATTGATCCCCATGCAACTAGGGCCCATTGGCGCCACTTTCCGCCCCTGTGCCGAGTTGTTTCCCACCGACACCCTGGTGGAAGGTGATTTTTATATCAACAACGACCCCTTCCAGGGCGGTCAGCATTTGCAGGATGTCTTTCTGTTTTCGCCCATCTTTCATGCCGGCGTGCTGGTGGGATTTGGCGCCACCGTGGCCCATCACCTGGATCTGGGCGGTGGCGCGCCGGGTTTGAACCCGGATGCCACGGATGTGCATCAGGAAGGCATCATTTTTCCGCCCAGCAAATACAACATGGATCATGATTGGCACGGCGGCCCGTTGGAGCGGCTGATCCGGGCCAATATCAGGGTGCCGGACCAGACCATCGGCGATTTCAATGCCCAGTTCGCCGCCAACGGCATCGGTGGCCGCCGGGTGCAGGATCTGTGCAGCCGTTTCGGGGCGGACGTGGTGTGCGAGGCCATGGACGAATTGCTGGATTATTCCGAGCGCCGCATGCGGGCCGCGATCCGGGCGCTGCCCGACGGGGTTTACGAGGGCGAGGATTATCTGGACGACGACGGCATCACCGATGAACCCCTGCAGGTGAAGGCACGGGTGGAAATCAAGGGCGACAGCGTCATTGTGGATTACGAAGGGACCTGCGAACAGGTTAAATCCAACGTCAATTGCCCCTATGCCTCGACCGTGGCTGCAGGACTGTCCTGTGTGAAGTCGGTGCTGACCAGCCCCGATATCCCCTTCAACGAGGGCAGCAAGCGCCCTATCGAGGTGCGTGCGCCCTATGGCAGCATACTCAATCCACGGCGGCCGGCACCCGTGCGGGCCCGTATGTTGTCGGCCTATCGCGCCTATAACGCCGTCATGAAGGCCCTGGCGCCCTCGGCCCCGGACAAGGTCATCGCGGCCGGCTTTGATTCCACGGAAATCATCGTCCTCAGCCAGTTGCGCAAGGACGGCTATGCCATCTATCTGGAAATCCTGGGCGGCGGCTATGGCGCCTCGACCCATGGCGATGGCTGCGACGCGGTCGACAGCCCTCTGTCCAACTGTTCCAACGTGCCCGTAGAAGCCATGGACATGGAATACGATTATTTCCGCGTGGAAGATTACAGTCTGGTGCCTGACTCAGGCGGTGCCGGGCGCTATCGCGGCGGACTGGGGTTTCAGCGCCGCTATCACATTCTGGCGGATGACGTCACATTTGCGACCTATTCGGACCGTTTTCGCCTGGCACCGGAGGGCCTGTTCGGCGGCGCCGATGGTGTCTGCGCCTCGACCCAGGTGTTGCGCGGCGATCAGGTGATAGAATTGCCGTCGAAGATCAGTTTTCCTCTGCAGAAGGGCGACATCCTGGTGGCGCGGACCGGCGGCGGGGCCGGCTATGGCAAACCCAGCGAGCGCTCGGTGGGTGATATCGAACGGGACCTGCGTGAAGGCTATGTCGGCCCGGCGGCAATGCGGGCGGACGCGGCGGAATAAATGGATACACTGCTGCGGGAAGCTGCCGCGCGGGCCGAGACCTATTTGGCAGGCCTGGGGGAGCGGGACGTCGGGCCAAGTGCGGCGGCGTTGGCGGCACTTTCGGAGTTGGCCACGCCCTTTCCCGATCGGGGCGAAGGGGCGCCGGATATCCTGGCGAAGTTGGATCGCCTGGGCAGTCCCGCCACCATCGCCAGTGCCGGGCCGCGTTATTTCGGTTTCGTAACGGGTGGCAGTTTGCCTGTGGCCCTGGCGGCCAACTGGCTAGCCGGCGCCTGGGATCAGAATGCTTTTTCCACCACCTCGTCACCCCTGGGCGCAGCCCTGGAAATGGCCTGCTTGAGCTGGCTGCGGGAGATCTTCGGCTTTCCGGAGGCCGCCGGCGGCGCCTTTGTCACCGGCGCCACCATGGCCAATTTCACCGCCCTGGCCGCCGCCCGTCACGCCGTATTGGCGCAAACCGGCTGGGACGTTGAACAGGACGGCCTGTTCGGCGCTCCGCCGATCACGGTGCTGGTCGGCGGCGAGGGCCACGCGGCCATGTTGAAAGCGGTGCGCATGCTGGGCCTGGGCGAGGGCCGGGTGCATCGTCTGGCGGTCGACGGCCAGGGCGCCATCCGGGCCGATGCCCTGCCGCCCATCAAGGGCCCGACCATTCTGTGCCTACAGGCGGGCAACGTTAACTCCGGCGCCTTCGATCCCGCGGCGAACCTGATCCCCGCTGCCCGGGATGCCGGCGCCTGGGTGCATGTGGACGGCGCCTTTGGTATCTGGGCCAAGGCGGCGCCTGCACGCGCGGACCTGGCGGCCGGGTACGAGTTGGCGGATTCCCTGGCCGTGGACGGCCATAAATGGTTGAACGTGCCGTACGATAGCGGTCTGACCCTGGTCCGGGACCCAGGCAGCCTGCATGCCGCCATGTCCATCAGTGCGGCCTATCTGCCCGACGCCGAGGCGCGGGAGCCTTATGACTACACGCCAGAATGCAGCCGCCGCATGCGCGCGGTGGAAATCTGGGCCGCCCTGGCCAGCCTGGGCCGGGTCGGCCTGGCTGATCTGATCGAAACCTGTTGCCGCCATGCCGCGATGATGGGGCAGGGGCTGGCGGCGGCCGGATATGAGGTTTTGAACGATGTCAGGTTGAACCAGGTTCTGGTCTCGTTCGGTAGTGATGATCTGACCGAACGGATCATCGCCGATGTCCAGGCCGACGGTACCGCCTGGTGCGGCGGCACCCGCTGGCATGGCCGGGCGGCCATGCGCATCAGTTTCTCGTCCCATGCCACCAGGGACGCGGATGTGGCGAAGACACTGGACGCGATCCTGCGCCTCGCGGGCGCCAACAGCAGCAGCTAACTATTACGTCCTAGAGTTCAGCCATCCGACACGAACGGATTCGGAGGCGGGCTGCCGTTATGCTGCCATCCTTCGTCACAAGGTCAATGTCCTGGTACCCAGCTTGGCGCCTTTCCGCTCGAAAAACTCGACCTTTAGCTGGCCGCCGCCGGTCGATAGCCGGGTAAAATTGTCTTCGGAATGAACTTTTCCGAAGCCGGACAACGTATAGGATTGTCCGTCGCTGTCCTCTAATGTCCCTTTCAGCTTGAAGCCCGAGGCTTGGCCTTGCGGATAGGGCCAGAAAAACGACGAGGAAACCACCGAAGTCACGGTAAAGTTTGGGTCACCCGGGAATTTGAGCTGCCCGGCCATGGAACAATGGACGTCGCCGGAAAGAAAGACGACTTTGCCGATCTTCTGCTCGCGGATGAAGTCCAGGATTTCCAACCGTTGCGCGGTGAAGCCCGACCATTTGTCTTTTGATCCGGACCGCGTATCGGGAAAAAACGGTACCGAAGTGACGATGAATTTGGTGTTGCCGCCTTGTCCGCTGGCTGTGAGCCAGCCCTTTAGCGCGTCCATTTGTTCCAAGCTGATCATTTGCGGCGGTTCAAAGGAGGAATAGCGTTCGGTTCGCGTATCCATGACAAAGAATGCCGATTTGCCGTGGCGGAATGTGTACCAGAGCTTCTGTGGTGTATCAGACCTGTTCGATATGCCGGAGAATTGGAACCCGGGTCCGTGAACGAACTGATAGCATTCGTAGGCATGGATGGCGGCGGCAAATAAATTTGCCTCCATTTTCACACGATCCTGATCCCAATCATTGCTGATCTCATGATCATCCAATGTCATGTAGGTGGGCACCTGGCCCATAAGCGCCCGGATATGATCTTGACCGAATACCTTGCGGTAGCGAGAGAGAAATTCATCTGCCTGATTATCTGGCGATAGAACATTCAGGTCGTCGGCGTAAATCTGATCGCCAACCATCAGCAGCAGATCCGTGGATTTCCCGGCTTCGATTTGCCGATTGATCGATCTGAAGGTCTTGTCGCCCCGGCCATCAAAGAATGATCCGCCGAACAACCGCAGCAGATATCGACAAGAGCCAAATATGAATGAGGTCTTATCCGTGCCGTTTGCAACCGCCGTGCGGAAGCAACCGTTCGCGGCGTCTGTCCAATCAACCGTCGCGTCAACCGGTATTTCGTGGGGTTCGCCGTCGGCGAAAACATACCCGATCTGATAGTCGTAGCTTTGATTGGTGGTCAGGTTCTTGAAATCAACAATGGCCGTAAAATCGAACACCGGCAGCATTTTGAAGACTTTGGCCTGGCCGAAGTTTTGTGTACCGGTTCTTCGAATTCGCGCGATACCGAAAGTCCGGCTTTCTGAACTTTTTTCGCCTCTGGCCCAAAGCCTACCGGAATTGGTGGTTGTATGGCCAATAATCGGTCCAACTGTCGGTTCCTTAACGATCATGATACGTCCCCTCAAATCTGGTCGTGGCGGATTTTAACTCGCGGCAAAAGTTTAAGTTGGCATGATACGGACACCAAACGAAAATAATTCCGGGAAACTATCCAGTCCAGGACCGTTGGACCCGGAAGTGCCGATTTGGCCTGAAATCCTGATGCATTGGGTCATCACGATTGCCCCGCGGACGCCAGCAAGGCGGCATTGCCGCCCGAAGCTGTCGTATCGATACACAGGGCGCGCTCGATCAGCATGGACCGCCAGTCGGATAAGTCGTCGATCAGGGGCAGAATAGGGCCAGCGCGGGACGCTAGTGCGATCCTGACCGCACGGTGTTCTTTATCGGAACCCTGGAAGATGATGCCCCCCAGACCGGCTGTGGCCACGATGGCCTGCAGGGACGCTTCGCCAACCGTACTCAGCAAGCCCTCTGGTGCGCCGGCCTCGGTCATCTCGGCGACGAACTGTTCCCCATCGTGGCGCCCTTCAGCGTCGGCCGGGATAACGGCTCCGTTGCCAAGTAACATGGCAAGACCGGCCTGCCGGAAGGCCCGTTTGCCATTGTCGTCAGGACCCAGACAGAGAAACACGCCGCGGCCATGCAATGTAAGGCGGTTGCTTTCTCCGGTCGGTCCCGGCAAATCCATGGCGCCGGCGGCAAAATCCGGTAAGGACGACAATGCGCTCCGGATCGCGGCATGAATGGGGTCCAAAAGGTCGCTCGCGGCCTGTTCAAGGATCGTCCGACGCCGCGCCGATTGATCCCAAAATCGTTGCGCAGCCAGGGAGGCAGCGGCTGCTTGCGAGAGCGCGCTGTTTTTCTTGGCTGTTGCTGCTTTTGGCAGCGCCGCAGCCGTGACCCGCCCTGCTTTTGGGCCCTGCGCGTGATCTGTATTCTCGGTGAACCGGGCCAGGTAATTTGGCCCGCCCGCCTTCGGACCGGTGCCCGATAGGCCTTCTCCGCCGAAAGGCTGGCTCCCGACGACGGCGCCGATCTGGTTACGGTTTACATAGATGTTGCTGACCCTTGCCCGGTCGCAAATGTCCTGCACCCGGTTGTCGACCCGCGTGTGTATGCCCAGGGTCAGGCCATAGCCGCGGGCATTTATACTCTCGACCAGAGCGTCCAGATTTCCCGCTTCGAAAGTGACCACATGCAGAATGGGTCCGAAGATTTCCCGTTCCAGCTCTTCAATGCCTTGCAAGCTGTAGGCGGCAGGAAGAGCGAAATAACCGCGCCGGGCTTGCGCGATGGGCATGGCAATCCGCTGGATCAGGCGATGATCATTTTCCATGGATCGGCAATGTGCCTCGATAGCATTCTTCGCCTCGCTGTCGATAACCGGTCCCACATCGGTTGCAATATCCCATGGATCGCCGACGCGAAGCTCGTCCATGGCGCCTTGCAGCAAGGTGAGAAAGTCTTCGGCAATGTCGGATTGCAGGAACAACACCCGCAGCGCCGAGCAGCGCTGTCCGGCGCTTTGAAAGGCGGCCGTGACGATATCGCGCACCGCCTGCTCTGGCAGGGCGGAGGAATCGACAATCATGGCGTTGAGGCCGCCGGTTTCAGCAATGAGCGGCGCCCGTGGGTTGCCTTTTTGTGCCATGGCGCGATTGATGCTCTGAGCCGTCTCCGTGGAGCCGGTAAAACAGACACCGTTGATGCGCGGATCCGCGGCCAAGGCGCCCCCGACCGTCGGCCCGTCGCCTGGCAGCAGTTGAAGTACATCTCCGGGAATGCCCGCCTGGTGCATCAGTTGCACCGCCCTGGCGGCGATCAAGGGTGTCTGCTCGGCCGGTTTTGCGATCACCGCATTGCCGCTGACCAGAGCGGCAACAATCTGACCGGTGAAAATGGCCAAAGGAAAATTCCAGGGCGAAATACACAGAAAGATGCCGCGCCCGCGGCGCTCCAGCCCGGTAAACAGCCTTTCGGCCTCAACAGCATAATAGCGGCAAAAATCGACCGCCTCGCGCACTTCCGCGACGCCGTCGGGCAGGGTCTTGCCGGCCTCGCGCGTGGCCAGGGCCATAAGTTCAATAGCATTATTCTCGTACAGACCGGCAATGCGCCGAAGACAGCCGGCGCGCGTGCCAACGTCCATATCTCGCCATTCATCCAGGGCGGCAGCGGCGCGCATCAGGGCATCGTCGACCTGCGCGGCCGTCGCTTCCGCGACCTCTCCGACCAGATCGCGCCGGTCTGCGGGGTTGCGAATGGCGCGGCCTTGGCCGGCCTTTATCTTTCCGCCTATCAGCGGTGCGGCGCGCCATGTCTTGTCTTTGTACGCGGTGCGTTGCGCCTGCAAACTCTCCAGTTCCAACGGGTCGGCCAAATTCCAGCCCTGGGAATTTCTCCGTTGCGGCCCGAACAAATCCATGGGCAGCGGAATGCGCGGGTTGGGGATCGCTTCCAGGCTCTGCACGATGTCGACCGGGTCGCGGACCAGATCGACAGCCGGAACAGCCTCGTCCAGTACCTGATTGACAAAAGAACTGTTGGCGCCGTTTTCCAGCAACCGGCGGACCAGATAGGCAAGCAAATCCTCGTGAACGCCGACCGGCGCGTAAATCCGGCAACGCCGGTCATGTTGCTGCCGCAGCAAATCGAACAGGCTCTCTCCCATTCCGTGGAGGCGTTGAAACTCGAAGGCCTTGAAATCGCCCGCCATTTCCAACACCGCTGCAACCGTATGTGCGTTGTGGGTGGCGAATTGCGGATAGATCCGCGCGGAATGCTCCAGCAGGCGGCGCGTGCAGGCCATGTAGGAAATATCCGTCGATACCTTGCGGGTAAATACAGGATACCCGGACAGCCCGTCTTCCTGGGCCAGTTTGATTTCGCTGTCCCAATAGGCGCCTTTGACCAGACGAACCATGAACCGCCGGTCCAGGCGCTGGGCCAGATCATGCAGCCAATCGATGACGTAAAGCGCCCGCGGCGCATAAGCCTGCACGACGACGCCAAAGCCGTCCCAGCCCTTCAGGTCCGGGATCGATGCGACTCCCTCGATCACGTCCAGGGACAGGTCCAGCCGCGCGGCTTCCTCGGCATCGATGGTGAAGCCCATGTTGGCGTTCTTTGCCAAGGTGGCCAAACTGGCGGTCCGCGTCGTCAGTTCGGCAGTCATTTGTTTGCGTTGGCTAAATTCATAGCGCGGGTGAAGCGCCGATAATTTCACCGAGATTCCGGGATTGCGGTGGATGTCGTCCTGGCCGCAGTGTTCAGCCAGTGCCGTGATGGCGCTTGAATAGGCCAGGAAATAGCGCCGCGCGTCCTCTGCCGTATAAGCGGCCTCGCCCAGCATGTCATAGGAATGGGTGTAACCCATTGCTTCGTTGTCCCTGGCCCGTTTTACGGCCTCGTCGATATCGCGGCCCAGGACGAATTGATGCCCTAACACGCGCATGGATTGGGCCACGGCTTTGCGAACCACCGGATCGCCAACCCGCCTGACCATCACGCGCAATGTGCCGGCGATATCCCATTGCTGGACATCGTCCGGTGCGATGATCTTGCCGGTCAGCATCAACGCCCAGGTCGAGGCGTTGACCAGCGGCGAGCCCGATTGCCCCAGGTGCCGGCCCCAATCGGCGGGCGCGATCTTGTCCCGTATCAGGGCGTCCATGGTCAGGTCATCGGGAACGCGCAGCAAGGCTTCGGCCAGACACATCAGGGCGACACCCTCTTTGGTGCTGAGCCCGTACTCGGCCAGGAAGGTCTCCATCATGCCGGGCTGTTTGGCGCGGCGCAGCGCGTCGACCAGAGCGACGGCTTTTTGTTCGATGCGCCGGCGCGCCGGCCTATCAAGCTGCATGACTTCGATCAGCCGGCGGACCGCAGCGGCTTCATCCGCAAGGAAAGCGCGGCGAAGGGCGGTGCGCAATGGGCTGCTGTCCTGATCGGCCTGCGGGCTCATCAGGCGATGATCTCCGATAAACCATGCCATAGCAATGCGGCAGCGCCGATTGCAATCTTTTCACGATAGCCCGGAAATGCTCAAATTCTTGGATCGACCAACCGTGGCTCGAATGTGCGTGGCAGGAGTCCGGCCTGGAACCAGGTCACGAAGCTGTAAATGCTGTAAACGGGCAGGCCGAGCATCTGCCGCAAGTCGGCGGCAAAGGGCACCATGTTCGTGCACTCCAGCACGATAGCGCCGGTATCAGGAAACTCTTTGACCAGCCGTTGTCCGGCGTCCAGCATATCGGCGCGGGCCAACTCAAGGTCCAAAGTCGGCTCGTCAGTCAAGATGGCGCGGCTGAACTCACGGCCCTCGTCCGTGCCGACGATCGCGGTATCGAGTGGGACGCCGGAAGCCGCCAGATGTTCCGCCGTCAGGCTGTCTTTTGCGATGGTCAGCACGCCGACCCGGCGGTCCGGCGGTAACAGAGCTTGCACCATGGGCACCTGCATGAGCGACGACGCTGCGACAGGGACACCGACGGCCTGCGCCAACTGGTCCTGCATCAGGGCTAGAAAGCCGCAGTTGGTGGTGATGCCATCGGCGCCATCGGCGACCAGTTCGCGGGCCGCGTCGATAAACGGTTCGGCCAGCCCGATGGCGCCGCGTCGGACAGCGCGTTCCGGCGAGGCGCCCCTGACCACCTTGTAGAGAACGGGGAACGGCCAGGTACCGGCATTGCCCATATCGCCCAGGATGCGGGGAAACCGGGTTTCAAGCATCAGTATGCCTACCGACGCACCGTAAATGTTTTTGCCGCCCGCAACCACGGAGCTGCTGTTCATCTTGGCTTGCCTCGCTAGCCTTCGCCGCTGAAGATCAGGCAGGAACAGGTGGCGTGGGCATAGAGCTTGTCGTTGGCATCCACCAGGCGCGCTTCCGAGGTGGCGATCTTCCGGCCGGGGTGAATGACTTCACCGATGGCGCGGATGGGGCTGCCGTCCACGGGCAAGGGGCGGACCATGTTCAGCTTGAACTCCAGGGTGGTGTAGGATTGACCCGCCGGCAGCAAGCTGTGAATGGCGCAACCCAATGCCGAGTCCAGCATGCCGGCGTAATAGCCGCCATGCACGCCGCCGAGGGGATTGGCCAGATATTCCCCGGGATGGCCCTGGAACACGACCCGGCCCTCGGCCACCTCAACCAGGTCATAATCCAAGGTGGCCTGAAACGCGGCCTGGGGCAGACTGCCGTTCATCATGGCCTGCAAATAGTCGATGCCCGTCATGGCGCGGCCCGCCTCGGCGGTCTCGCCTGGGTCGGCCCAGGTATAGGTCCGGCTTCGTTTGCTCAAGGCGTCATGCTTGTTTTGGCGGCCGCTGGACCTTTTCCTCGGTGGCGCCGCCAGCCTCTCTCCAGGCGCCATAGCCGCCTTCCATGTGGCAGACCGGGGCCAGGCCCATATCATGGACAGCCAGGGCGGCCAGGGCCGAGCGCAGGCCGCCGGCACAGAAGAAGCAAAAGCGCTTGCCGGACTGGAAGGCCTCCTTGGCATAGGGGCTGTCCGGGTCGACCCAGAATTCCAGCATGCCCCGCGGCGAGTGCATGGCGCCGGGGATCGCCCCTTCACGCCAAAGTTCGCGGATGTCACGGATATCGACAAAGACCACGTCGTCATCGCCGTAATGTTCCATGGCCTGTTCCACGCTCCAGGTCTCGACAATGGTTTCCGCGTGGGCGCAGAGTTCCTTGACGCCTTTGGTGATCATGATTGTCTCCTAAACTGTCATTGCGGTCACAGATTAACCGCCGCGGCTGGTATCGCCAAGGCGAATGGGCCGGCCCGGCCGGGCGCCGCTGGCTTTGCCCTGCCGCCAAACGGGCTGGCCGTTGACAAAAACACTGTCGATGCCGATGGCAGGGGTTGTCGGCGCCTCGAATGTGGCGCCGTCCAGCACCGTCTTGGGATTGAAGATGACCAGATCGGCAAAACCGCCCGGGCGCAGGACACCGCGGTCCTTGAAGCCGAATTGCGCCGCTGGCAGCCCGGTCATGCGGTG
>JAJFGG010000143.1 GCA_021776235.1 Alphaproteobacteria bacterium
GATTCTAGGCATAATGCAAAAACTCTTGGTAAGATAGCGAACTATAGGGGGAAACCGTCATGGAGAGTAAGGCCGTCAACGCTGCAGCAATGGCCAACTTCGATACGCTTCTGCTGATCGCGGGCTACGCCGTAATCATCCTGATATTGGCCTTCGGCGCCACGATAATTATAAAAATTTGGCGCGGTACGATCAAAATCGATTTTCTGATCAACGAACGGGACGGCCAGGCGAGTTTGTCCCGCTTTCAGTTTCTTATTTTCACTTTTGTCATCGCGATAAGCCTGTTTGTCCTGGTCATTGCGAATATCAAGAGTGGAGATATCGTATTTCCGACAATTGGTTCCGGCGTCTGGGCTCTGCTGGGCATCAGCGGCGGCAGCTATGTGCTCTCCAAAGGTATTCACAAACCGGGCGAGGGGAACGGGGACAAGGCAAAAGAGCCAAAAGCCGCGCCTGATAATCCGAAACCCGGGAACAGTCCCGCTTAGATTTCTGGTCTGCCGCGCCGGCAGCCGAATGGGCATCGCCGAACCGCCGTCCAGCGTGGGGAGGGCGGCGCAAACGTTTCCTTAAGGAATTTGGGTTCAAATATAGCGGAATTTATGACCATCTCTTGCTGTCCATTACTGCGCTGAGGAGGTTGCAGGCCATGTCTCGGTTTTTGCTTCCGGTTTTGACGGGTATACTGCTGGCCGCTTGCCAAACAACCAATGCCCCTAGCACCGCTTCGTCCTGGGGCTCCGGGTTGCAGGTAGCTGCGGGCCCAAAAGCCATTTCGCCTTCGGGGTCCGGGCTAAACGTCTGCAGTGATTACGGATCGAACACCTCTTGTACCGGCAACAAGTATCTCATGCCGGATGGGCGGACCGCGCATGCCGGGATCGATTTTTTGGCACCGTCCGGAACCACGGTGATTTCCGCGACCCATGGCGAGATTTCCGAGTTTGCTGTTAACGGCTGCGGGGGCGGAACGTTGACCGTCGTGACGGATATCGAAGGGTACTACGAGCCGCGGTACAAGATGCAGATTCCGGTTTACGCAAAATATGTGCACGTTACCATGCGAGACGGCCTCGCACCGGGAGACAGAATTCGACCTGGGGATCACATTGGTTTCGTGCAGCCTTGGGCGGCTGATGCGTGCAGCGGACCAACCGAGCATGTCCATTACGAATTGCGTGTTTTAAACAACAAGCGCGAGCATGTTGACCCCAACCCGCACTGGCTGAATGGCCCCGGAAAAGTCACCTGTTTTAGTCCGGATATGGTCGTCCCCAGCGGAAAGGCCGTCGCGCCGCTGCATTGCGCGCCATCGGGCAAGTCAAACAAACGGTCGTAACGCCTGATTATGCCGCCCCATACGGGCGCGCTTTCGGACACCAGGCGGGGTTCGCACCAATCGTCCTTGATATCACTTGGCCTTGTCCCTCAGGCGGCAGGGCGATACCGGATCCTCGGTTGATAGACTGCGGACCTGGAACGGATTGACATCATCCGGATCGAAACGAACAACCGCCGCATCAACGTAGACAAAGTCGCCGGGGCCGTTTAGCCGCCAGAGTTTTCGTGCTCTCCAGCCGCCAAATCCTCGATCTATGCAAAAGTTGCTGGTGCTACCGTGAACCAGCAGCACCGGTCTGTCAAAAAGATCCGCCAGCCTGGTCAGATTTTGCAGAAATGGCAGGTACGGGTTGCAGGCGGTGCGTTCCGTCTGCGAGCAGGGCCGGTTGCGTTGCGCATGGTCGGCAATATCGAAGGGGTCTGCCTGCATCGCAACGATGAGGCCGTCGAGACCATGTTGCCGCGCGTTATCAAAGGCGGCTTCAAGCCAGACCAGGTTGGCGCGGTCCCGTGCGTCAACGGCGTCAAGGGCTTTTGCCGCTGGGTCGGTTTTCAGGATCTCCTGCCGGCCATTGTCGGTACCGACAATATGCAATGTCACAAACTGCAGGTTGCCGAACACCCAGCGTGCGTTTTCCGGGTAGTCCGGGCTTTGGCGCGCCGTCTGCCATTCAGGCTTTAACATCAGATTTTGCGAGAAGAAAAGGCTGCGAATTTTCTTCAGCCGTTCAAGCTCGTCATAGCCGCCCGCACCTGGCCTGTCGCAGTCGGTCCAATCGTTGTCTCCGGGCGTGTAGAAGAGACCGCCTTCGACGATTTTCGCAAGAAGATCCCGGCGTTCAGACAGAAGACTGTCGTCGCATGGAGAGCCCCCGGATTTCAGGTCCCCATAATGAATGACGAAGGGAAAACCAGCCTTCCTGATCGCCTTGCCGATAAATTTAACGCTGCCGATCTGGTCCTTGCCATAAGGAATATCGCCCAGCACGACGAACTCCACCGGCTGCGCCACGCTCAAAGCGGCGGAAAACAAGGACAGGGTGAAGGTAACCAGTCCCAGGGCAACCCGAGCTAACATCATGACATGGCCCCTCTTCCGGAATTGCATCATTTTCCGCTCGATCTTCAGTTTTCGTCTTCTGTCTCGTCTTCCGGCCAAACCTCGGCCAGGACGCGGAAGGCCGAGGCGGCGACGGGCCAGCCGGCGTAGTGGGCGGCGTGGGTGATCATGCCCTCGATGCGCTCGCGGGGCAGGCCAAGGGTGTTGGCGGCGCGGAAATGGATGCGCTGTTCGGCCTCCCGGTTCAGCGCCACCAATATGGTGCAGGTGACCAGGGAGCGTTCCTCGAGGCTCAACTCCTCACCCTGCCACAGATCACCAAACAGATGTTCCAGGCTGTAGTCAGCGAATTTTTTCGGCACACGGGGGCCGCGGGCCGTACCTTTCAGGAGAACCCGGGCCAGGGCCTTACCTCTGTCCCGTTTATCGTTGCTGTCGCTCATGGGATTTGTTCCTTCATGCCAACGGATAGTTGCAGGTTGCGCAGGCCCAGCAGGCGGTTGTTGGGAACCCAATGGGCCGGGCCGGCCAATTCGAAACGCTCTATGCGGCGCAGTAATTCCTCTATCGCGATCTTGATTTCCAGCCGGGCCAGGCCGGCGCCCAGGCAAATATGGGCGCCAAAGCCAAAGCCGATATGGCGGTTGGGCTGGCGGCTGATATCGAACCTGAAGGGATCATCGAAAACGGAAGCGTCGCGGTTGGCGGACATCTCCCAGATGGTGACCTTGTCTCCCCGCTTCAGGCTTTTGCCGCCCAGCATGACGTCCCTGGTTACCGTGCGCCGTTTGTAAATGGACGGCGTCATCCAACGCACGAACTCCTCCACCGCGCTTTTGACCAGGCCGGGGTCAACTCGCAATTGCCGCAGCTGATCGGGATGCTGGATCAGGGCGCGCAAACCGCCGCCGATGGCGCTGCGGGTGGTTTCGGCCCCGGCGGGAAACAGCAGGGCAAAGAAATTGATCAGTTCTTCATCTGTCAAGGCCCGGCCACCTTCGTCGTCAAGGCGCGCCTGGACGATTTTCGAAAGGATATCGTCCAGGGTATGGCGCCGTTTCTCGGCAATGATCCTGGCGGCGTAAGCCATGATCTTCAGGTAGGATTCCTTGCCCAGAACATTGGGGCTGTCCGCCGCCAAACCCTGGTCGATCCAATCACACAGCTGCAAGCGGTCTTCCTGGGGCACACCGAGGACAATGCAAATGGCCTGCAATGGTAATTCGCGGGAGAAATGGCTGACGAAATCAAACGGTCTGCCGCGGGGAAAATCATCAATCAGCAAATTGGCCCGGCGGCGCAGCTCGGCCTCCAGGCGGCCCACGGCCTGTGCGGTGAAGCCCTTGTTGACCAGACTGCGCAGAACCCGGTGGTGTGGGTCATCGGTATAGTTGAGAATTTTGCCCGCGGCGCGTTCGTCCTTCATGGTGGTGCCGCCGCCCTGACGGTCACCCCCGGTATTGGAGGAATATATCTCCGGCGTGCGCAGGACCGTCATCACGTCGTCGTAGCGGCTGACCACCCAAAAGCCCTCGCCATCGGGCGTGACCGGGGTCGCCTCGTGCCAATGCACCGGATCGTTCTGCCGCAGCCAGGTGAAAAACTCGTGCGGGAAGCCATTTCTGAAGCTGGTATCGTCGGACAGATCGACGGCCGGCATTTGTTCCAACAACTGGCAACTCCCCTATGTCTTGTGTCCAGCACCGGCGCGGCGGCGAAGCGCCATGGCGCCTCAGCGCTTCCAGCCGCTGGAAAGACCCGCCATCAGACCGCCATCGACGATGATGTGTTGGCCATTGAGCCAACTGATCTGACCCTCCGCCAGGGCCACCAGGGCCTCGCCGATGTCGCGCGGCTGGGCCGAACGGCCAACCATGTCGATCATGGACTGCATGACGTCTTCACCCACATCTTCGGTGAAATCAGGCAGAATGGGGGTGTCGACGGGTCCCGGCCCCACGTCGTTGACCCGGATACCACGGGCCAATCCCTGCCCCGCCAGGACCATGGTGTAGACCACCACGGCCTCCTTGGAAAAGGTATAGGCATCGGTTTCCACGGCCTCGGCGTTCCTGGCCCACCAGGCCACGCCGTCCGCGAAACTTTCAAGGCCCATCAACTCGGTCAAATAGCCGCGCCGCTTGCGCCAGTTGTTGCCGGCGATTGACGAGACATTGACCACCGTACCGCCGTCGGCCAAACGGTCCCAGAGCTTTTCGGTCAGATAACGCAAGCCAAAGAAATTGACCTTCATGGTCAACTCGCTGCCCACGGTGCCCGGCACCCCGGCCACATTCAGCAACGATGAATAGGGACCGTCCAACTCGTCCAGCACCGCGTCGATGCTGACCGGGTCGCTCATATCACAGGCATGATGGCGGACCTCCGGGTTGTTCGACGGCTTGATATCCAGCGAGACCACGGAATGGCCCCGCGCCAGCAAAAGCTCTGCCGTCGCCGCGCCAACGCCCGAGGCGCCGCCCGTCAAAAGGACTGGATGTTCTAATTGCATGGTATTTCCCCTAAACTGCATTTCGGCCAATTTTGGCCTATTATTCCGTGCCGGTACAGCGTAATGGGCCAGGCATGGAGCGGAGGCAGGTATGGAATTCGGCATTTGCATGTTCGCCACGGATTATTCGATGCAGGCGGCGGACCTTGCCATGGCGGTCGAAGAGCGCGGCTTCGATGCCCTGTTCATACCCGACCACACCCATATCCCAGCCAGCCGTGACACGCAGTTCACCCTGGGCGGCGATTTGCCGCCGGACTATTCCCACAACGTCGATATGTTCCTGGCCCTGGCGGCGGCGGCGGCCGTTACAAAACGCATTCGCCTTGGCACCGGCATCTGCCTGGTGGTCGAGCGCGACCCGATTATCACCGCCAAGGAGGTCGCCAGCCTGGACCACATTTCGGGCGGGCGGGTGGATTTTGGCATCGGCGGCGGCTGGAACCGTGAGGAGATGGAGAACCACGGCGCGCCCTGGAGCCGCCGTTGGAAGGTGGCGCGGGAGCGGATCGAGGCAATGAAGGCGATCTGGGCCGGGGACGAGGCAAGCTATGCCGGCGAGTTTGTCAATTTCGAGCGCATACAATCCTGGCCCAAGCCGGTGCAAAAGCCACATCCACCGATCTTCGTCGGCGGCGATGCCCCCGGCACCTTCCGTAGGGTGCTGCGCTATGGTGACGGCTGGATTCCCATGCTGGCGGGAGAAGACAACCAGTTCGATCTCAAAGCCGGCCGCATGGCCGAACTGGCGGCCCTTGCCAAGGCCGCCGGCCGCGAACCCTATCCCATCACCACCTTCGGCACGCCCCGCGACCCGGACGCCATCGCAAAGCTGGCCCAGGCCGGGGTGACACGCTGCATCTTTGGCCTTACCGCGGCGCCGGCGGAAGATGTCCTCCCCCGCCTGGACAAGATCGCCCGGCTGATCGAGACGTTGCGGGGACAGGTTTAGATCTCATACCAATAGTCCCACTATCGACGTCCGGGCGGCGTCGGCTATTCCGCCGCAACCTGGGCCGCCGCCAAAGCGTGCTTTAGCGCCGGTTCTCTTGACGCCGGGGCGGGCTCTGGTAGATTGTGAAGGAACGCAGAATGCAATAAATTTGTGGGCCTATTTGTTTGGGTCTACCATAAGTACGAGCCGACATGATCGGCCGGGTGGAGGGAAGTAGGAATGGTTGGTATCAAGGCGTACGGCGGCTATGTGCCCAGGCGCAGGCTGCCGCGCGGTGTCATTGTCGAGGCCAATGGCTGGTTTAATTCGGCTCTGAAGGCTTACAGCAAGGGCGAGCGGTCCATGTGCAATTGGGACGAGGATGCCCTGACCATGGCGGTCGAGGCCTCCCGCGATTGCCTGGATAAGACCAGGCCTGACGACATCAAGGCAATTTATCTGGCCTCGACCACGTTGCCTTTCACAGATCGGCAGAATTCAGGCATTTTGGGCACGGCCCTGAACCTGGGCCAGAACATGATGACCATGGATATTACGTCCTCCCAGCGGGCTGCGACATCTGGTCTGATCAATGCCTTGAACGTGGCGAAGGGTATGGGCGGCAGCGCGCTCTTCGCGACCGGCGAGCACCGGCGCAGCCAGACCGCCAACAACAATGAATTGATGTATGGCGACGGCGGCGCCGCACTGTTGCTGGGTGAAGACGATGTGGTGGCCGAATATATCGGCGCCGGTCAGGTCGCCGTGGACTTTGTGGATCATTACCGCGGGCAGAATGCAGACTTCGACTACAACTGGGAAGAACGCTGGATCCGCGACGAAGGCTTTATGAAGATCGTACCTGATGCGGTGCAGGCGGCCCTGGACAATACGGGCATCAGCGCTGACGAGGTCGATCATTTCGTGATGCCCGGCACCATTCGCAACATTGCGGCCATGGTGGGCAAGCGTTGCGGCATCAGAGAGGATGCCGCCCGCGACAACCTGCATGGCGTGATGGGCGAGTCGGGCACGGCCCACAGTCTGGTGATGCTGGTTGATTGCCTGCAAGACGCCAAGCCGGGGCAGGTGATCATGGTGATTGGCTGGGGTCAGGGCTGCGATGCCCTGGTGTTCCGCACCACGGACAAACTTCCCAGCATGGCGAACCGTCTGGGCATCAAGGGTCATCTTGCCCACCGCAAGGAAGAAACCAACTATAACAAGTTCCTGGCCTTCAATGGCCTGGTGCAACAGGACGGCGGCCTGCGTTCGGAGACGGACAAGCAGACAGCGCTGACCACCTTGTATCGCAATAAAGAGATGGTCATCGGCTTCGTTGGCGGCAAGTGCGAGCAGTGCGGCACCGTGCAATATCCGAAGTCGCGGATTTGCGTGAACCCCAATTGCGGCGCCATCAACACCCAGGAAGATCACAGAATGGCGGAGACCTCGGCCACCATACAATCGTGGACCGCCGATAATCTAACCTATGCGCCGGACCCGCCGCATCATTTCGGTATGGTGACGTTTGGCGAAGGTGGCCGTATGATGGCCGACTTCACCGACGTAGACGAAGGCGGCGTGGCCGTCGGAGACGAATTCCACATGGTCTTCCGCATCAAGGCGGCGGACGAACGACGGGGTTTCAACAAGTATTTTTGGAAAGCAGCGCCGAAAGTTCAGGCGTCATAAGGAGATAGGAAAAATGGCCTCAGGTATTAAAGATAAAGTCGCTATTCTTGGCATGGGCTGCTCGAAATTCGGGGAGCGCTGGGATTGCGATGCCGAAGATTTAATTGTTGAAGCTTATCAGGAAGCTGTCGCCGACGCTGGGATCGAAACCAGCCAGATTGACGCCGCCTGGTTTGCCACCGCGATTGAGGAAGTACATGTCGGTAAATCCGGCGTACCCCTTTCCGTCGCGTTGCGCCTGCCCAACATCCCGGTCACGCGGGTGGAAAACTTCTGCGCCTCGGGCACGGAAGCCTTTCGCGGCGCGGTTTACGCGGTTGCCTCCGGCGCCGCCGATATTGCCCTGGCGGTAGGGGTTGAGAAGCTGAAAGATACCGGCTATGGCGGCCTGCCACAGCGTGGCGCCGGTCCATTGAACGATATGATCAAGAACAACGGTTCCGCGCCGGGCGGCTTTGCGCAATTGGCTACGGCCTATTCGCAAAAGCATGGCGTCGATATGGAGACCGTGAAAAAAGCCATCGGCAGCATTTCCGTTAAGAGCCACGCCAATGGCGTCAAGAACCCCAAGGCCCATCTGCGCAAGGCGATCCCCCTGGAAACGGTGCTGAACGCGCCGATGATCGCCGCGCCCCTGGGCCTGTTCGATTGCTGCGGCGTCTCGGACGGTTCCGCCGCCGCCATCGTGACCACGCCGGAAATTGCCAAGTCCCTGGGCAAACATGACCTGATCACCGTAAAGGCCCTGCAACTGGCGGTCTCGAATGGTCAGGAATCGGGCCATAACTCCTGGGACGGCAGCTATTTCCTGACCACCCGCAAGGCATCTGAGCGGGCTTACAAGGAGGCCGGGATCGAAAAACCGCGGGAACAGATCTCCATGTTCGAGTGCCATGACTGCTTCTCGATCACCGAGATGGTGACCATGGAAGATCTGTACATCTCCAACGAAGGCGAAGCCTGGCGCGATGTGCTGGACGGCTTCTACAACGCCGACGGTCAGGTGCCCTGCCAGATCGATGGCGGCCTGAAATGCTTTGGCCATCCGATCGGCGCTTCGGGGCTGCGCATGCTGTACGAAATGTACTTCCAGCTGTTGGGCCGCGCCGGTGAACGCCAGTTGAAGGACCCGGTATTCGGCATGACCCACAATCTTGGCGGGCAACCGCATCAGAACGTCTCGTCCGTTGCCATCATCGGCCACCAGGGCGCCTGATCGGAAAACGCCAAACGGCGATAACGAGAAGGGGACGCTGCGGCGTCCCCTTTTTTTTGGCAATATACGGTGGCGGGAGTTGTACAGGATTGTCCCATGCCAACCGCTCCCGGCCTTGCCAATGGCTGGCGTCCACTGACCTGGCAGGATCAAATGAAGCGTGGAAAATCCGCGAATATCGAACTCGAGCTTCCGTGAAAGCGTTGATCTTGCTATTTTCAATCGATACCTGGACGCCGCCTGGAAAATGCCGGATGAAATAGCGATGAATGAGAAAAAACCAAGTCAGGATCAAGCCGTCCGGCGCCTCACGCCGGATGATCTTGATGCCGCTGTCGCGATCGACAAGGAAATCATTGGCCATTCAAGGCGCGGCTACTTCGAAAAGCGATTAGCCGCGGCATTGCGCGATCCCGATGCTCACATCCAGTTCGGCGTCGACGGGCCCGGAGGCTTGGAAGCATTGACCCTGGGCCGGATATTAAGTGGCGAATTCGGCCTCGAGACGCCCGCGGTTGCCCTGGAAGTCATCGATGTTGCGCCCGTGAACCGGCACTACGGCCACGGCTCATTGCTGCTTGAAGCACTGGAAAGCGAGATGCGTCGCCGCGGCATTGAGGAGCTGCAATCCGCGATTACCTGGACAGATCACGTCATGGCGAAATTCTTTGGCGCCAACGGTTTTTTGAAAGCACCGCGCCATATCATCGCCGCCTCGGTCGGCCAATCGCTGGAATCCGGATCGCGGGGCCCGACGGAACAGTCGCCGGAAGGCGGCATCGCCGAAGATGATACGGATGATGGGGACGATATCGATCGGGCTGACAACCTCAAGGCATTGCCCCGCGACCGCTTCGAAGTAGCGTCTCTTGAGAAACTTGACCTGGAAGCCTTGGCCCTGATTGACCGCAAGCTGACCAGGCGGGACCGGCGAGACTACATGGCGGCCAAACTTGACGAGGCCCTGCTCGATTCCGGAATTAGGGTTTCACTGACGGCAAGGGCCGATGGCATCATCGCCGGCTTCGTGATGGCCCGGTTGGATTTCGGCGATTTTGGCCGCACCGCGCCGGTAGCGGTAATCGATACTATTGGTGTGCATCCCGATTTCGCTGGCCGCGACATCGCAGGGGCACTGCTATCCCAATTGATGGTAAACTTGAACGGCCTCAGGGTTGAAAGCGTCGAGACGACTGTCGGCCTCAACAATTTCGATCTGCTGGGTTTTCTCTATCACGCCGGCTTCAAGCCGACCCAGCGGATCGCCCTGACCAAACGGGTCGCCTGAGCCCCTGCCCGCGTGCCGTTGGTCGATGCGTGGGTACGGCGAAGACCGGTGGGCATGTGGTTCTGGCGATACCGCTTCATAGCAATGCGCTTCAATAGAAACGCATTGCTATGATGGCGTAGTCTGCGGAAATAGAAGAAACTTTATCAGCGGACATAGTGTTGTGGTCTTTGGCTGGGTACCGGCAGCAATAGTGCGATAGGAGTGCAGGATGAAGCGGCGTAGATTTCTTTATGGAATGGGTGTCTTTTCGCTGTCGGCGCTGACGGCGGCGCCATCGTTGTCGAAAAGCTGGGTCAAATCGGAAGCCGTACGGCCCGGCTATCGCGCAACCTATTTTGTACCGGGTTACCATCCAAAGATCGCCTATTACCGCGGCAAACCCGTCAGCGAGGTGCCGGCCCTGCGGCGCAACATTCCTAAAGGCTACGACGGCAATATGGTCTTGTTGAACCGGATCTCGGAGCGGGGCGAGCCTACCGTCAGGACATTAATGCCGGTCAAGGGACACGACATAGATATCCATCCCGACGGTCACATCGGCGTCTTTAACACCCAAAACGGACCGACCATGGTGTCGTTCGATCCCAAAACCTTGGAAATGGGCGTTTTCCACGTCTACGAGGAAGGCATCTTCGGCGGCGGGCACAGCGTTTTTCTGCCCGGTAGTGATAACATGGCGGTAACGGAGCGGACCGCCTACCGCAAGTTCACCGGCGATCTGAAAGCGCACGAGGGCCGCTTGGCCATCCGCGATACTAAGACGCTGAAGGCGTTGGAAACATACCCCTGCCACGGCATCGCGCCGCACGAGGTGCAATTGATGCGAGACGGCAAGCACTTGGCGGTCGCCAACTATGGCTCTGCCTACGATCCCAAATACGAAAAGAATCGGCCCCTTTTGCTCGATCCCAGCGTCACCATCATTGAACTGGCCAGCGGCAAACTGGTTGAAAGCATCCGTCCTGCCAAGCCTGCAGGGGAGATACGCCATCTGGCCGCCTATGACCGTAAGCGAATTTTCTGTCTGCAGAACATGTTCGCGCCGCCGGCGGAACAGGCGCGTCTGCTGGCCGGTGTGGACGAATTTCTTCTGCCGGATCTGGCGCCCAAGTACGGCATGCTGCAGACCGCACCGCCAATGCTGCAGGCGGACGCTGCCGAAGGCGGCAGTTTCGCCAACCTGACGACTCCCAACATGCGTTCCATGTTACGGGCCCAGAGCGTTACCTATGACCCGGTGCACGACGAAGCCATCGCCACTTTCCCCGGTGCCAATCGGGTTCTGGTATTCAGGGGCACTGACGGCGGATTGGTCCGCGAAATCGATACCGCGGCTAGTGGGGGCCTGCGCCTGCCGCGCGGCGTCTGCCTGCATCCCGACGGCGAACATTACGCCGTTGCCGGCGATTTCCAGGACATTGCCCTGTTCCGCCGGGGCAGCCATGAAAGGGTTCACGACCGTTCGATTTATACGCTTTTGTTCGGCCACAGCCACATAACGGCCATTTGATCGGCGCTAGCTGATAGCGGGCCAGGCAGATCAATTGACAGCACCGGCAATCATAGCCCATGGGCGCCAAGGCTGGCGTGGCGCTTGGCGTCGTGGGACCGCACGGATAGAGTATTTCAACGCATGCGAAACGAAGGAATAAGGCATGAAGTTGCGGGGCCATATCTTCGCGGTGATGATCGTCACGATGCCCATGATGGTCGGATGCGATCTCACGGTGCAACAATTCCTCGATGGACAGCAGGCTTATCAAGCCGGCGATTACGACACTGCATTGTTCCTGTGGCGTCCGATGGCGGAACTGGACAATGCCGGTGCCCAGTACGGCCTGGGTACCATGTATGCGGAGGGTAAAGGTGTGCCGCGCGACGATGTCGAGGCGGCGAAATGGTTTCGCAAGGCGGCCCAACAAGGTCACACCAAAGCGCAAATTGTTCTAGGTTATATGTATATCCGTGGTGTTTCGGTCCCGCAGGACTATGTGCAAGGGTACATGTGGCTCAATATTGCGAGCGCCAACGACTATGAAGTGGCCCGTCAGCGGGACGAGATTGCGGTGAAATTGACGCCGGCCCAAATTGCCGAAGCGCAGGCGTTGTCGCGTGCATGGACAGCCAAGTATGGCAAGAAATCAAATCCGCCGATAACAGCGAAAACCCAATAACGCCGAACTGGCACCGGGTCGTTGATACAGCCGGTTTTGACAGGCTAGCCGACCTCCGCTAGCGTCCGTGCCATGGTTCGCATGACAGAGATTGACCCCGGTTCCGCCCGGCACCTGCTGGACAAGGATTGTCCGCCCTTTGAAAATCAACCTTGGGTTTCGGGCCCACCCCTGACGGAGCGGCGGGTTGCCATCATCACTTCGGCCGGTCTGCACCGGCGGGAGGACCGGAATTTTGACCTGGGTGATCTCAGTTACCGGGTGATCCCCGGCGATGTCCGGCTCGACGATCTGGTGATGACCCAGGCCTCGGTCAATTACGACCGCACGGGCTTTCAACAGGATATCAATGTTGTTTTCCCACTCGATCGCCTGCGGGAAATGGCCGGCGCGGGGGAGATCGGCTCCATCGCCTCTTTTCATTACGCCTTCAATGGCGCCGGCCAGCTGGCCGCCGCGTTCGAGCCGACGGCGCGCGAGGTCGGGCGATTATTGAAGGAGGACGGGGTCACCGCCGCCATCCTTGTCCCGGTCTGACCCAACTGCACGCGCGCCGTGGGCGCACTGGCACACTATATCGAAGATGAAGGCGTCGCGACCACTGGAATCTCTCTCGTGCGCGACAATACGGAACGGTTGCGGCCGCCGCGCTTTCTTTGGGTACCCTTCGAACTTGGCCGGCCCTTCGGTGCGCCCGGCGAACCGGCATTCCAGAGCAAAGTGCTGCGCGCCGCGCTCGGCCTGCTTGAACGCCGGGATGGTCCGCCCATCCTCGACGATTTTCCCGATGACGCGCCTGGCGGCGACGCCATGGATATGACCGGCTGGACTTGTCCCATCCCCCTGCCACCGGCCGAGGCATCGGATCAACCGGCCCTGCTGGCCGATGTCCTGGCGGAAATTGCCAATCTCACGCCCTGGCAGACCCTGGCCAGGGAACATCGCGGGCACACCGCTCTCGGCGCCGCCAGAATGGAGATTGTCCAATCCGCGAATTTCCTCCACGCCCTTCTGGAAGGCGGCGGGCATACCAGCAATCCGTCAACAGAACTTAGTCTGGGGCAAACCTTTCGCGGTGCCTCGGAAGATATGAGGACGTTTTATATGGAGGCAGCAACAGCGCAGCCTGGCCCGGTCACCAGCCGGGCCCTCGCGGATTGGTTTTGGGGCGGCACGGCGGCTGGACGGCTTTTGCTGGCGCTGCATCCGGTCTGTCTGGCGGCGGCGGACCCAGGCGTCCGCCGCGTCGCCACGGGACAGCTCGTGCCCAGGGCACAAAAGCATAGACTATGAAGGAATTATGTTGTGCTTATGACCGGCAACACACGTACAATCCGAATGGACAAACTTAACAACTCGAAAGAACGGGCCGAGTGATGGTGACGATAATGGAGCGGCCGCTTGACAGTCCCATGACCTGGGCGGCCGAGACCATGCTCGAGAATGATGGACGCATCGTTCTGGGTGATGCCTGCCTGGCCGAGTTGGAGGCCGCCGCGGTTGCAATCGAAGCCAATCCGCTGCCGGCTGAGGCGCTCACGCCAATGGATTTCGAGATGCCGTCCTGTCGGGCGGCGATGACCCACGTGTACGACCAAATCTGCAACGGCATTGGATTCGCGATCATTGACCGCCTGCCGGTAGACCACCTGTCCGTGGACGCCGCGACAAAACTGTACTGGTTGTTGATGTCCATGGTCAGCCGTCCGGTGGCCCAGAAATGGGATGGCACGATGATCTACGACGTCCTCGATACGGGGAAGCAGGCGCTGGCCGGCAACGGGGTCCGGTCCTCGAAGACCAGCGGCGGTCAAGGCTACCACACGGACAACGCCTTTAACCTGCCGCCGGATTTCGTGGCCCTGTTCTGCCTGCAGACCGCGAAGGCGGGCGGCGTCAGCGGGCTCATCAGTTTCGAGACCGTGCATAATCTGTTGCGTGAGGAATTTCGCGATCTGCTGCCCCGCCTCTATGAGCCGTTCTATTTTGACCGCCAGATGGAACACGCACCGGATGATGTGCGGCTGTCTTTCAAGCCGGTATTCCAGTGCGACGGGGAACGGGTTTTTGCCAATTTCTCTCCCCGCCTGGTCGCCCAGGGTTATGAAGTGAAGCACGAGGATATGGATACGCCCTCCCGCGCCGCAATCGAGGCTTTGGTCGCGGTTTCCGAGCGCGCCGGTCTGGGCAAGTCTTTTGACTTTGCCCGCGGACAGATCCAGGTCGTCAATAACAAGCGGCTGGGCCACCGGCGTAGCGCATTCCAGGACTGGGATGAACCCGAACGGCGCCGTCATCTGGTCCGCATATGGCTGCGCGAGGCGGGCCGGCCGTTCTATCTCGGCTGACGCGGACGAAATTATGGGTGGGATCAATTCCAATGGTCACTAGTATTTTCTCTGAGGCTGGCCACCGTCAGACCGATCCCAGGAATGCCGGAAAAAGACGTTGTTGAAGAGGCCATAACCATTGCTTGTAGACCGCCAACCAAGGCGAGGCAGCGCAGACACCCTGCGAAGGCAGGGGTCCGGCCATTTGGTATTCAGGCCCCATCATAGATCGCTTGATAAGTGTCAAGGTGACGCCCGGTACCGCATGGCAATCCTCGGTACCATAGCTGTATAAGGGTTTGCCATGTCCACGGGTTGCACCATCCGCCGCCGCGCGTTTTCAGCGTCACTGCCAATTGCCAGCGCGCTTGCCTTTGTCTTCGTTTCCACCCTGGCGCCAGCCGAAAACTTGATGACCCTGATCGAAGGCGGCAAGCCGACTTTGGACGCCCGTTACCGCTACGAACATGTTGATCAAAAGGGCCGTCAGAAAGACGCCGATGCGCATACCGTCCGCTTCCGGGCCGGCTACGAAACCGGCCGTATCAATGGTATCGGCGGTGTGTTCGACGTCGAGTGGATCGAACACCTGGGCGCCCAAAAATTCAACGATACGATCACCGGCGACACCCGCTATCCGGTCGTCGCCGATCCGGACGACTTCGACTTGAACCAACTTTACCTGATCGCCGATGACACCATTCCCGGCACCAAGTTCAAGATTGGCCGTCAACGCGTGATTTGGGACAACGCGCGCTTTATCGGCAACGTCGGCTTTCGCCAGAATGAGCAGACCTTTGACGCCGCGCGTCTCGACGCGACCGCGCTGCCAGACACCGACCTGGAATATCTTTACATCGGCGAGGTGCATCGCATCTTCGGCCGGGATTCGGCGGTTGGACGTTTCAAATTGAATGGACATGGCGTGCGGGCGCAATATCGTGGCTTCAAGCCATTGACGATCACGCCCTTCGCGCTGTTCCTGGACTATGACCGCACCAGCCAGGCCGCCAACTCCACCGCCAGCTACGGCTTGTTGGTTAACGCCACGAAAAAGTTGAACGATGATTTTACTGTCTTTTTCGCTGGCAGCGGGGTGCGCCAGGACGACCATGGCAATAACACCGGCGATTTCGACGTCTGGTACTACAACGCCGAACCGGGCCTGGGCTACCGCGCCTGGCGGTTTAGCGCCGGGATCGAACAACTGGACGGCAATGGCACACAAGCCTTCAATACACCGCTGGCGACCTTGCATAAATTCAACGGCATAACGGACCAGTTCCTGACGACGCCGGTGGGTGGCCTGCGCGATGTCTACGGCAAGGCCAAAACCACACTGCCTGCGATCGCCGGGATCGACGGCATCAAGATTTTTGGCGCCTACCACCAGTTTACTGACGATGACGGCAGCACGGATTACGGCGAGGAATGGAATTTGGGTGTAGCCAAGGCCTTTGCGACCAAGATGGGACCGGTGACCCTCAGCCTGCAATACGCCGACTACGAGGCCGACACCTTCGCCACTGATATCGACAAACTGTGGCTGACTGTCAGTTTCAAGTTGAAACCGTAACGTCCGGCTGTGAGTGATATCAATGGTCCCTGATATCGCCGGATAATGAGATGACGAGCGATTGCACCGAAGATGACGTGCGGAAAATGGATATTGGCGACCCGCTTGCCGCTGTCCGTGAAAAATTCCACCTGCCCGCAGGTGTTGTCTATCTCGATGGCAACTCTTTGGGCGCCGCGCCAAAAGCCGCTTTCGAGGAATTGAATGCGGCCGCAAAATCTGAATGGGCAGATCAACTTATCAGAAGCTGGCAGGGTGCCGGTTGGTGGGCATTGCCCGAGACCCTCGGTGACCTGTTGGCCGGCCTGGCCGGCGCGCAGCAAGGCGAGATCGTGGTTTGCGATACAACGTCAAGCAATCTGTACAAGGCGCTGCATGCGGCGCTGTCATTGCGCCCGAAGCGACCGGTGATCCTGACCGAGGCCGAAGGCTTTCCGACCGATACCTATATTGCCGAAGGCGTTAAATCCGTCCGTGAAAACATCGAACTGCGTCTCGGATCCCTTGATGATAACAATATCGACGAACTGTTGGACGACAGCATTGCCGCGGTTTTGATCAATCACATCGATTATCGTACTGGCGCGGTGCGAAACATGAAGCAAATCACCAAAAGAATCCATGCGGCCGGCGCCATCGCCATTTGGGACCTTTGTCATAGCGCCGGCGTTTATCCCATCGATCTGAACGGTGCCAACGTCGACTTTGCCGCCGGCTGTACCTATAAATACCTCAATGGCGGGCCCGGATCGCCGGCCTACATATTTGCCGCCACCCGCCATCACGGCGAACTTTCGCAACCATTGTCCGGTTGGTGGGGGCATATGGAGCCATTTGCGTTCGAGCCAACATACACTGCCGCCAAGGGTATCAGACGGCTTCTGTGCGGTACCCAGCCAATCCTGTCAATGCGGGCGTTAAAAGCCGGTCTCGATATTTATGCTGATCTCGATATGGTTGACGTGCGTCAGAAAAGCATGTCCCTGACCAACCTTTTCATCAACCTGATCGACCAGGAATGCCAGGGGCATGATGTCGAAGTGGCAAGCCCCCGCGATGCCCGGGCGCGCGGCAGCCAGGTTTCGCTTTCGCATGCAAACGGCGCGCCGATTATCGCTGCCCTCACCGCCCGTGGTGTGATTGGTGGTTTCCGTGCGCCAAATGTCATGCGATTTGGATTTGCCCCCCTGTATCTCTCGCATCATGATGTCTGGCGGGCGGTGGCTCATCTCAAGGAGGTTCTGGTTTCCGAAGAGTGGCGGCAGGACCGTTTCAACATCCCGGGACATATATCCTGACGCTCCGGACCGAACCCAACTGAATTGTCGCGCCAAGAGAACAGAGCAACCGCGGCATTGGATTATTCAAGCCCCTGATCCGGTGCAAGCTAGAACCAGAAGACGAAAATGAAATATAGAAAACACGAAGCAAAGGACTATGCCCGTGAACATATGCGCGGCATCTGGGCCGCGGCGCTTAATCCCTTCAATCCGGATTTCAGCCTCAATGAAGACGGCATGCGGCGCAATATCCGGCACTGGATCGATGAACTGAGCATCTCAGGATTATTCATTTCCGGCAAGCAGGGGGAGTTCTTCTCCATGTCCCTGGCCGAGCGCAAGCGGACATTCGAGATTGCCGTGGAAGAAACCCAATCCGGCGGCGCCACCATCATGTCCTGTTCGGATCAGAACATGGATGTGGTCCTGGCGTTGGCCCGTCATGCTCAGGATATCGGTGCCGACTATATCGTCGTGCACGCGCCTATCCTGAATTTCGTGACCGACCGCGACGAAACCATCCGGCAATACTATCAACATATTTCCGCGCAGGTCGACATCGGCATTGCCATGTGGAGCCACCCTGACAGCGGCTATCTGATGAGCCCCGAACTGTGCGCGGAAATTGCCGAATTGCCGAATATCGTTGCGATCAAATACAGCGTGCCGCGGGACATGTACTGCAGGCTCAGCGAAATTGCCGGTGACAAGTTGCTGGTCAGCACGGCGTCGGAAGAGGAATGGCTCGACAATATTATCGAGCTCGGCTGGCAACTCTATCTGTGCTCGTCGCCGCCCTACCTCATTCAATCCGCCGCCGACCGCCGTATGCATGACTATACGCAAGCGGCCTTTGCCGGCGAGACGGAAAAGGCCCGCGCCATTTGGCAAAGCCTGGAGCCCGTGCGGCAGGCACTGAAGTCTTCGCGCCCGGGCGGCAAACCGCAGGCCCATCAAAAATACTGGCAGGAACTCCTGGGCCAGGCCGGCGGCCCGGTGCGGCGGCCAATGTTGCAACTAACCGAAGACGAAAAGACCGCGACCCGGGAGGCCTTCGCCAATTGCGGCCTAAAGACCTAGGTGAATTTCAAATTTGTCCTTTGGAGAGAACCATGCCGGCACACCCAAAATTCAAGGCATTCAACTTTGAACAGTGGATTGATGACAATCAGCATCTCTTGCAGCCACCTGTCGGAAACAAGATGCTGCACGATGATACCGGCATGATCGTCATGGTCGTCGGTGGTCCGAACACGCGGGTCGACTTTCATGATGATCCGGTCGAGGAGTGGTTCTTTCAATATCGCGGCAACATGGTGCTGAAGATCGCCGATGATGGCAGAATCTACGACGTGCCAATCCGCGAGGGCGAAGTCTTTTTCCTACCCTCCCACACCCTGCATGCACCGCAGCGCCCCGAAGCCGGATCCATTGGCATCGTGGTCGAAAGTCCCCGCATGTTCGGCATGAAAGAGGCCTTCGAATGGTACTGTTTTGAATGCGAGGCAAGGGTGCACCGGTTTGAGGTGGCGCTGACTTCGGCAACTGGTATCGTTGATCAGCTACCCGTTGTCTATGATGCCTTTCATCGGGACGAGGCAGCGCGCACATGCAATAACTGTGGTGCCTTGCATCCTGGCAAGGGTGGCCCGCCGGAGGGTTGGGTTGTCATCTAGATTGTTGAATTGGCTCTGAGGGAACGCAGCAATGGAAAGGCATGTCTACCAACGCGACATGACCTTGGAGGAGGCCCGCACGCTGCCCTTGTGGCGGCGGCCCGAGGCGTTACTGATTGTCATGGCGTTTGCCACCATGCTTGCCTTTTCAACCTGGATGGCCGTGGCCGCGAATTTTGTCGTAGAGGTCGTCGGTTTCGATGGTTCTGACAATGGTTGGATGCATACGGTGCGCGAGATTCCGGGCTTTTTGGCCTTTCTCGCCATCTTCATCTTCGCCCTGATCCGCGAGCAGTCCTTCGGCATCATCTCATTCTTCCTGTTAGGACTTGGCTCGGCGCTAACGGCGGAATTTCCGACCCTGCAAGGGGTGCTGGTGGTCACGTTCATCTCTTCGCTGGGTTTTCACTATTACGAGACCGTCGCCTTAAGCCTGCAACTGCAATGGCTGCCGAAGGAGCGGGCGGCGAAGATGCTGGGCTGGATCGTATCCGCCGGTGCGTTTGGCGCATTGGTCGCCTATGGCGCGATCGTCCTCACCTGGGAGGCGTTTGACCTGGATTACCGCAGCGTCTATTGGGCCTCCGGCGGTTTCTGCATGGTGGCCGCGGTTTTCAGCTGGTTCGCTTATCCGCAATTTCTATCGCCGACGCCGCAACGCAAGCAGCTCGTGCTGAAAAGGCGATATTGGCTTTACTACAGCCTGGTTTTCATCGGCGGCGCGCGGCGGCAGATATTCGTCGTCTTCGCCGCCTTCATGATGGTGGAGCTTTATGGTTTTGAGTTGCATCATGTGGCCGGGCTGATGCTGATAAATCACCTGGCGACAATGCTGACGGGGCCTTTGATCGGACGCCTGATCAGCAACATGGGTGAGCGGATTTCCCTGATCGCGGAATATGCCGGGCTGCTGGTGGTGTTCATACTTTACGCCGGGCTCTATTGGTTCCGCTGGCCGTGGGAGGTCGCCGCGGTGTTGTATGTGGCGGATCATATTCTCTTCACCATGGCCTTCGCGCAGAAAACCTATTTCCAGAAGATCGCAGACCCGGAGGATCAGGCATCGACCGCCGCCGTCGCCTTCACGATCAACCATATCGCAGCGGTCTTCCTGCCTGCATTGCTTGGATACCTTTGGCTTGTCGACCCGGCATCGGTCTATACATTTGCGGCCGGGATGGCGTGCGTGTCACTCTGCCTCGCCTTTCTTGTGCCGCGCCATCCCACGAAGGGGCGGGAAACGACGTTCTCCCCGGCCGCTGGCGGTGTCTTTGCCGAATAGCCGACAACGATGAAAGCGCCATGAATGGCAACCAAATAATGCATTCCAGAAAGGCAAAAGAGGCGATCAAGACCGGCTTGGCGTTCGTGCTTGTTTACGCGATTGCACTGGAGTCCGGCTGGTTGAACCCCTACTGGGCCGCTTTCGCCGTAGCGATGGGCGCCATGCACACGGCAGGGCAGTCGCTCCACAAGGGCATGGATCGGATCGCCGGGACAGTCCCTGGCTGTATCGCCGGACTAATTATTGTTGCCGTGGCGCCGCAAAGCCGGTGGGAATTTCTGTTTCTAACCTGCATCTGGATATTCATCACCTCGTACATGCAGCTCGGAAGCAAGAACAACGCTTACTTTTGGACCGTATCGGGTTTCGTCTGTCTCATCATCGCCTCCACCAACGGATCGTCTTCGCAGGATATATTCCAGCACGCGGTGTTTCGCGTGGTGGAAACGGTGATGGGGATCGCCGTCTACACCTGTGTCTCGGTATTTCTCTGGCCTGTCACCAATGCCGGAGCGATCAAGAAAGGCAGCCGAGACCTGGTGACGACACAGGCCGCGCTTTGGCACGCCGGCTGGGCTGCAATGTTGGGCAGAGGCCCAACAACAGATACCAAGGAGACCCTGATCGAGCTCCACCAGCGGGAGATCGCGCAGCTGGCGCAACTTGAAAACACACTCGTGGCCGAGGGTTCCGAGAGCTACGAGGTGCGCGAACTTCGCCATCTCTGGGATCAATTTCATGACCTGGCGACGGCCCTGACGGAATCCCTCGAACGATGGCACACCGGCATGGTCGAGATCGCCCGGATAGACGTGAAAGCGGTTCTGCCCGATACGGAAGATTTCTTCCATGAGCTCGATTGCCGCTTCGGGGAAATCCAGCAGCTGCTGGAAGGAAACCCCGCCAAGTACAAGCCGCGCCCGATTTCCCTGAATGTCAGCAAAGCCGCAGCCGATGGACTGTCTCACTTTGAGCTGGCCGCACTCGCCGTGACCAAGAGTGAGTTGGAAACCCTGGATACGCTGACCGCGGCTTTGCTTGCATGCGCCCGCGATCTTTCGGGTCAGGCGGCATCCGAATCGACGCCGGAATTCAGGCCGCTTTCCCGAACCGTCAGTCCAGGCCTGACCTTACCGGTTCCCGACCTGGATCACCTGCGGGCTGCGGCGTACGTGGTAACGGCTACCTGTGCGGGATTTTTCATGTATATCTTTGTCGACCCGCCGGGTCACAGCGGTTGGTTCAATCTGTTAGGCACCCTGGCTCTGGTCACTGCCGGCGCACTCCAGGTAAGAGTGACGAATTTTGTTATGCCCCTTGCAGTGGCCGCGGTCCTCAGTAGTTGCGCCTACTTTTTGATTATGCCGCGCCTGTCGAACTACTATGAACTTGGGCTGCTGCTTTTCGTCTGCATGTTCATCAACCGCTATTTCTTTTCAGGCTTGGCGCAGGCGATGGGCAACATCGCCATCATCAATATGATTCCGATTCAGAATCAGCAAACCTACAACTTCGCGGTGCAAGCCAACACCATGCTCTTTTTGATATTGGTCTTCTTATTCCTGTTTGTGTTGTCGCACATAATGAACTCGCCGAGGCCAGAGAAGAAAGTATTGGCCGACATACGTCGGTTCTTTCGCGGTGTGGAATTTCTAACGTCCCGATTGACAATCGAAACCGGACGCTCATCCTCGATCATTGAACGCTGGAAGATCGCGCTATACCGGCACGAGATAAAATCGCTACCGGGAAAAATCGAGGCATGGGGCAAGGCCATTGATCAGAAGAAGTATTCCGAAAACGGACCAGCTCAGGTGCAGAGTTTGGTGACGGCCTTGCGGGGTCTGGTATATCGCGTTGAGAATTTGCTTGAGACCAGCAGCGCCCGGCAGGCAGAAGCTTTGACACAGGAGATGAGGCAAGACATCCGCACGTCGAGCGCGTCCATTGTGTCAGCCTTCATGAAATGGTCCGAGAACCCCGAGGCTGGGCCGGTGGCCGATTTGGAGAAACGACTAGCGGGCGGACTCGATCGACTGGAAGAGCGGATTGACCAAACTCTGGGGCGCGCGGACATGGAAACACTGAGCGAGGAGGACGGTGAAAATTTCTATCGCCTGCTGGGCGCGTATCGGGGCATTTGCGAAGCAGCCGTCGCCTATGCCGGAAGTGCCGGCGGCATTGACTGGGACTGCTGGCGTGAGGAAAAATTCTGATGATGTATCAAGGGCATCAGTTGTGAACCAAATACCTCACGAGTTCGCTATTGGCGGGGTTTTTATGCCGCCATTGCTGGTCGCTGCTCTGTTAGGAACGGTGGCCACCATCATCACCGCTCGTTTGCTTAACCGCTATCGGCTTTCGAATTATTTTTTCTATCCGCCGCTGGTCTTTCTGGCGTTACTCGTCATTTATACTGTCCTTATCGGGACATTCTTTATCAAGGGGTAGGGTATGAAAACATATCAAAGATACCTGATGACGGGCATCGTTGTCCTTGTCGCCGGCGGCGCTTTATTTTTCAAATACTGGGAATACGTCACGAATCCCTGGACCCGGGACGGCCAGGTGCGGGCCGACGTCATTCAGATTACCCCCCGGGTGTCGGGACCGATTATCAGACTTACCGTGAAAGACAATCAGTTCGTCAAGGCGGGAGATCTACTCTTTCAGATTGATCCTCGAACGTTTGAAGCAAGCATGGCAGAGGCGCGCGCGCAATACGACAAGACCGGGGACACCAACCTGGGTCAGGAAAAGGAGATCGATGCCGCAAATGCCCAGGTCGAGGCCGCACGCGCTGCAATTCAACAAGCGCAAAGCGCGATCAAGCAGCTCGATTCCCTGATTGAGAAGAACAAGGCTGAGTTGGGGCGTCAGAATGATATGATAGGCGAGGGGGCAACGTCGCAAAGATCCGTAGACCGGGCCAAGGCCAACTACACCGGCTCGGTGGAGCAACGAAATGGAGCGGTGGCCGCCCTGGCCCAGTCCCGTGCCGCATTAAGCCAGGCAAAATCCACCCTGGCGAAGACGCAAGCCGATCTTGGAGCCGTGGGGAAAAATAACGCCAGCATTCGGGAAGCCCTGGCAGCAATACGGCAGGCGGAGCTGAACCTTGAATTTACCCAGGTCAAAGCACCCGTTGACGGTTATGTCACCAACCTGAACCTGCGGCTTGGCAGCAACGTTGTTGCCAATCAGCCAATACTGGCACTGGTCGACGTTAGCAGCTACTGGGTCCATGGCTTTTTCAAGGAGACATCAATAGAAAATATTCGTGCCGGTGATCAGGCAATCGTTACCTTGATGACCTATCCGGATACCCCGATTAGGGGTTCGGTTGACAGTCTTGGTTGGGGCATTTCCCAGCAGGACGGCAGCACCGGATCTGCACTGTTGCCCACCGTCAGCCCCACCTTCGAGTGGATCCGACTGGCCCAGCGGGTGCCGGTTCGCATTCATCTGACAGAGGTGCCGAAAAATGTTGCTCTGCGCGTCGGGACGACAGCATCCGTCCTTATTCGAACCAGGGCGCCAGATACGAAGTTGATTAAATGAAGCATGGTTGGGCGGTTCGCGGGAATCGGGATCCGGTTGAATTTCTCCGCGCTGCTCCAATGGGAATGTTGCGGGAAAAGGACCGAAGCCCGGGGTGGCGTCCGGCAATGGCATTTTTCCTAATGTTGTTTGGGGAGAAACAGAGTGCTGCTTAATGTTGTCATTGCCACAGCCCTGATGATGGGGACCACCGCGGTCCATGCGGCGGGCATGATGTGGGCACTAAGCCTTCGCGGGAAGACTCAGGGGCGCTTGATGCCTCAACGGCAACACTCACCCGTATACCAAGTCAGCCGTGTCGTTATTCTGATGTTCTGCGTCTCGCTGGTCGAGGTATTGTTGTGGGCTGCCACCTATTTGGCATTGAATGCGATTGAAGGCTTCGAGAAGGCCGTCTATTTTTCCATGGTCACCTTCACCACCCTTGGCTACGGCGAAATCGTTCTTGATGAACGCTGGCGCCTGCTCGCCTCCTTCGAGGCAGCCAACGGGATCATCATGTTCGGCTGGACGGCGGCGATTGTCATCGCCTCTGTTCAACGGGTTTATTTTGGCAAGGAAGATGGCAGGTAGTACGGCATTGAGATGGGCGCACACTGGGGGGTTCTCGCGGCGACGGCAGAGCGGTTGCCAACAGGCGTTTGTGCGGCTGGCGCCAAAGGCGCATAATTGCCACCTGAACCGAGACTGAACAGCCTTTGTAGGGGAAATGAATCATGGATCTCTTCACCCTCCTAGCCGTCATCCTGGGGCTAAGCGCCCTGTTCTCCTACATCAACGAGCGTCTGTTGCATCTGGAAACCACGATTGGGCTCATGCTGCTGGCGCTTGGCTTCAGCCTCCTGGCGGCCATTCTCAATGCCTTCGGCGCGATAGAACTGATCGACGCCCAGCGGCGGCTCGTCGCGCAACTCGACCTTGGCGACACCCTGCTCAAAGGCGTGCTGTGCTTCATGCTGTTCGCCGGCAGTGTCAATGTGAAACTGAAGCTCCTTGCCGAAGAGAAATGGTTGATCGGTTCGCTCGCCATAGGCGGGACCCTTGTCGCCTGGCTGCTGATCGGCGGCATGCTGTGGGGCGTGGCATCGCTGTTCGGACTCGGCGTGTCACCGATCTATTTCTTCCTGTTCGGCGCCCTTATTGCGCCGACCGATCCGATCGCGGCTCTGGCAATCCTGGGCAAGGCCGGATTGCCAGATCGCCTTGAAGCCATCATCAGCGGCGAATCGCTATTCAACGATGGCGTTGGCGTCGTCCTGTTCACCATGTGCCTGGCTATTGCCATCGCGCCCGTACAGCCGACCTTCGGCGAAGCCATCCTCCTATTCCTGCGCGAGGTGCTGGGCGGCATCGCACTCGGCCTCTGCGCCGCGGTTCTGATGAACTGGATGCTGCACCGCTCGGAGGACTACGGTACGCAGCTCTTGGCTTCGCTCGGCATAATTGCCCTATCCTATAGCCTAGCCGAGTACATTGAGGTTTCCGGCCCAATTGCCAGCGTGGTGACGGGACTGATCATCGGCAATTTCGCGCGCCCCAAGATGGCGGACACGGTACGCGCGCGCTTCGACACCTTCTGGCACGGCATCGACGAAATCCTGAACGCCATGCTGTTCGTCCTCATCGGCCTTAACATCGTGCTGCTGCACCCAGTCGAAGATTTTCCCGCCGCCATTACGGCCATCATCGTTTGTCTGATCGCACGGGCGATCAGCGTCCATATTCCGATCGCGTTGCTGCGGCGCACCTCGGTGCTGACAACGGAAGGCTTTGGCCTAACCAAGCTTCTGACCTGGGGCGGTTTGCGCGGTGGTTTGGCGCTGGCGCTGGCGCTTTCAATTCCTGCCGCGCCCGAGAAGGCCGGCGTCCTCTATATGACCTACGCGGTGGTCGCCTTCTCGATCATCGTTCAGGGCCTCACCATCAGTCGTTTCTTCAAGCCGGAAGCCCTCGCCCGGCTGATCGGCAAATAGGCGATGGAACGCGCCACGCTAGTGGTCTGAATCATCTAAAGCGCCGGGTATAGGTTTTTCAGCTTGATGCGGGCGTTCTCGGTTGTAAACCGCCAATCTGCTTTGACGTTATGTTTGTTGCGTCTTTGCAGCCAAGCCGCGACGTGTTGCTCAAGGG
>JAJFGG010000144.1 GCA_021776235.1 Alphaproteobacteria bacterium
CCCTTGAGCAACACGTCGCGGCTTGGCTGCAAAGACGCAACAAACATAACGTCAAAGCAGATTGGCGGTTTACAACCGAGAACGCCCGCATCAAGCTGAAAAACCTATACCCGGCGCTTTAGATGATTCAGACCACTAGCGCGATATGACGCCCATGCGCCCTGATTGGAAATCATCAAACGCCTGGACCAGCTCCGCTTGTGTGTTCATCACGAACGGGCCATAGCGGGCGATGGGTTCGCCAAGGGGCACGCCGCCGAACAACAGAAAGCGGGCCGCCTGGTCCGCCCCGGCGTCCAAGGCCAGATCGATGCCGTCGCCAGGGCCGAAAATTACCAACTGCCCCTCATCGATCAGACGGCCTTGCGGCCCCACTGCAAGTGTGCCCTGAAATAGATAAAGCGCCATCTGTTGCGCCGCGGGCGGCGTGGGCCGCGCCACGCCACCAGGTTGCACGGTCCAGTCCTGTAGCGTTACGGGGGTGTAGGTGTCGATCCTGGCGGCAACACCATATGCCTCGCCCGCAATCACCCGGGCCGTGGCCAGGCCGTCCGCGCTGTGGCCCTGGGGAATCTGATCCCTGGCGACGAATTGATAGCGTTGTGGGGCCATTTTCTGTTCCCTGGGCAGGTTGACCCAGATCTGAAAGGAATGGGCTCGGCCGCCGGCCTCGCGCATGGCCGGGCTGGGCATTTCCGAATGCACGATGCCGCTGCCGGCTGTCATCCATTGCACATCGCCGGGACCGAGGATCTGATGATCGCCGGTCGAATCTTCATGCAGCTTTTCACCCGACAGGATGTAACTGATGGTTTCAAAGCCGCGGTGCGGATGATCCGGTGCACCCTTGGCCTGGCCCGGCGGCCAATCCACCGGCCCGACCTCGTCCAGCATCAGGAATGGGTCCAGGTTGTCCAGCTCCGGGGTGGGGAAGGGGCGGCGCACGGGAAAACCGGCCCCTTCCATGGTTCGCTGGGCGGTGATGACGTCCAGAATATCTCTGCTTGCCGCCGTCATATGTGGTTCCTCTTATGGCAAGGTTCGCTGAAAGCGACCCTTACTATTGCGTTCAAGCGCCACGCAGGCTGCGCGCCTCAATGGCGCTAGTCCTTGAAATCATCAACCGTCCCGGTCGATGGTTCCAGCGTCCATCATCGGTTGCCACATGGCATGCTCTTTTCCTAATCGACCTTGGTCCATTCGGGTTTGTGATAGGCCCATACGTCGCCCCACAATTGCTGGCCGCCGTCCACGGTCAACACTTCACCATTGACGAATTTGCCCGACGGGGCGGCCACATAAATTACGGCCTCGGCAATATCCATGGGATCGCCGGAATGCAGCATGGGGTTGGATACTTCGTAATTGGCGGCGGCCTCGGGCGGATAGAGCGAGAAAGCCTCGGTTTCGCAACAGCCCGGCGCGACGCAGTTGACGCGAATATTCAGTGGTGCCCATTCCACGGCTACCGTCTTGGACAGATAGATCACCCCGGCGCGGGCGGCACAGGTATGCGCGATGTCGGGCAGGCCGCGCCAGATATCGGCGACGATGTTGATGATTGATCCCGATTGTCCGCGGTCGCGCCATTGCCGCGCCGCCGCCTGCATCATGTACCAGGTGCCGTTCAGGTTGGTGTCGATCACCGCCTTCCAGCCCTTGGGGGAAAAATCGATGGCCGGTTGGGGAAACTGGCCGCCCGCGTTGTTGATCAAGACATCCAGGTTGCCATGGCTTTCGAAGACCGCGGCGATCATGGCATCGACCTGATCGGGTTCGCGGATCGTCATCTGGTGGGTGTCGCACCTGGCGCCCAGGGCTTCGATCCGGGCCTTGGCCTGGGCCAGTTTCTCGGCGTTGCGGCCGCATAGTACCAGGCTGGCGCCCAGTCGGGCGAAAGTATAGGCGATGGCCTTGCCCAGACCACTGCCACCGCCCGATACAAGCGCGACCTTGCCCGCGAAAAGGTCGGGCCGATAGACCAGCGGATAGGCCAGTAATTCTTCGTCGCTCCAGCCGAAGCTGGAGGTTTCTTCCATGCCACTCATCTCGACCTCGTAAAATTCTACAATTAGTGCATATCGGCACTATAACCGTTTCGCGACCTCTTCCAACATCACCTCGGTCGCGCCGCCCCCGATGGGCAACAGGCGGGCGTCCCGCGACATGCGCTCGATGGTGCTTTCGCGCATATAGCCCATGCCGCCGTGAAACTGGACGCAGTCGTAGAGCACCCGGTTGGCAACCTCCGCCGACATGGCCTTCAGCATGGAAACTTCGGCGACACAATCCTGGCCCTCGCCATCCAGCCAGGCCACGTGATAGGCGAGTTGCCGGGCCGCCTCGACCTGGGCCGCCAGCATGGCGAGGCGTTGGCGGATGCCCTGTTTGTCCCAAAGGCTGGCGTCGAAGGCCTGCCGCTGCTTCAGATAGGATAGGGTAATTTCCAAGGCTTTGCCGGCCTCGCCGATGGCCATGCCCGAAAGAACCAGACGCTCGTTCTGGAAATTGTCCATGATGGCATAGAAGCCCCTGTTCTCGTCGCCCAACAGATTGGCGGCGGGTATGCGGCAATCGGCAAAGACCAGTTCCGCGGTATCGGAACAGCGCCAGCCATGCTTGTCCAATTGCCGGCTGACGGAAAATCCAGGGGTGCCTTTCTCCACCATGAAAATGGAAATGCCCCGGCTGGCTTTTACATCAGGGTCGGTGCGGGCGGCGACAAAGAACAGATCGCCATGCACGCCATTGGTGATGAACATCTTGGCCCCGTTCAGGACATAGTCATCGCCATCCCGCACGGCACGGGTTGCCAGGCCGGCGACATCCGACCCCGCGCCCGGTTCGGTCACGGCGACCGCCGTGATGATTTCTCCGCGGCAGATTGCGGGCAGATATTTGGCCTTTTGCGCTGGGCTGCCATAGCGGGCCAGGTGCGGCGAGGCCATGTCGGTATGCACCAGGACCGTCGCGGAAAAGCCGCCAAAGGTGGAGCGGCCCAGTTCCTCGGCCAGGATCAATGAGGCCATGGCGCCCAGGCCCGAGCCGCCATGCTCTTCGGGATGCCGCATGCCCAGAAACCCCAAAGCGCCCATGCGCCGCAAGATCTCCCGCGGCACCATGCCTTGCGCTTCCCAGGCCTCGCCCTGAGGTTCGACCTCGGCGGCCACGAAACGCCGCAGCTGGTCGCGGATGAGCCGCAAATCTTCGGTCAGGTGGATCGGGTCATGCATTTTTGTCTCTCGTGCTGTGCATTGGATTGATCAGGCCGCCGGCGTATCCAATCAACGGGAGCGGCCAGCGGAATTACGCTGTATATAATGCAGTCAGCATTACTATTTCGGATGGATCGCGGCAATGCTAATGACCTTGAACACAACGCAACGGATCTGGGCCGTTCCTGCGGTGCTGGGACAAGCGGCCGCTTTGGGTGAGCTGCACGCCGGCTTGCGGGCGCAATTACGCCCCGGTGATTGCCTGGTCTACCTGGGCAATTATATGGGCCATGGCCAGGCGGTCGCGGAAACCGTGGATGAATTGTTGCGCTTTCGGGCCGAACTGAAAGACATTCAGGTGACCCATCTGCGCGGCGCGCAGGAGGAAATGTGGGTCAAGCTGCTGGAAATCCAATGGGCCATGCGGCCGATCGAAACATTTCAATGGATGATGGCGCATGGGGTCGAGGCGACCCTGCGCGATTACGGCGGCGATCCATCACATGCCCAGGCGAAATTTCACGCCGGCGTGGTCGTTACCACCCGCTGGACCACCGAACTGCGGGAAAATTTTCAAGCCCATCCCGGCCACTATGAATTTTTACACAGCCTGGCCTCCGCCGCGCCAACTTCGGACGGTAAATTGCTCTTCGTCAGCGCCGGCATTGACCCTGGCCTGCCGTTGGAAAAACAGAACGATGCCTTCTGGTGGAATGCCGCCGGCTTCGAGGCCATGGCGGCACCTTTCGAGGACTTCGCCTTTGTCATCCGTGGTTTTGATGCCAACCATGGCGGCATCAATATTGGCCCCTATACCATCAGCATTGATGCCGCCAGCGATGTCGGCGGTCCGTTGCAGGCCACCTGCTTCGACCTGGAAGGCGCCGTGCTGGCAAGGCTCCCGGCTTAGGCAATTCTTATGTCGCCGCGCGTGGCAGATGTTTCGAGTAAGTATTCGCAGCCGGCCTGGCGCAGTCACCGATCTACCGACCTTGTTTGATAACTTCGATCAAGGGCTTGCCAGCAATTCGCCCCACCAGCTTCGGCTTATACCCACCAGCGTTGATAGGAATCCAACCGGCCCGCGCCACCGTCGGGCGACGCGAACCGGATGTCATGCTGCCTGGGCTACTGGGCGCCGCCTGGCTGCTGCATCTTTTCCATCACTTTGGAGAGGCTGAAACTAGCCGCCTTCTGGCGTGGCGGGAATTCCTGGAAGGTTTTCAGAAAATTCGCCACATAGACCTGCGCCGGGACCAGCAGGTACGCGCGGTCGATCAACCAGTCGTAGTAGGTGTTTGACGTGGAATAGGCCCGTTCATAGGGGTCGCGGCGCAGGTTGAAGATCAGCGGCAACCGCAGCACTGTCCACGGCTCGATCCAGGCCCGCAAAGTGGTTTCCGCCTTCTGCTCCATGAAAACGGCCTTCCAGTCATTGTAACGAAGGGCCGTCAGGTCGCCTTCATCGGAGAAATAGAAGACCTCCCTGCGGGGACCCTTTTCCTCCTTGCCGGTCAGGTGAGGCAGGAAGTTGTAGCCATCGAGATGGACCTTATAAGTACGTCCGATCGCCTGTACGCCGCCCTTCTTCAGTTTGCCTTTGATATCGGGATCTCCGGCGGCGGCTAGATAGGTCGGCAGCCAGTCCATGTGATGCATGATCTCGTTTGATACGGAAGCGGCTTTGATCTTGCCGGGCCAACGTACCATGGATGGGACCCGCCAGCCGCCTTCCCAATTGGTGTTCTTCTCGCCACGGAAGGGGGTCATGCCGGCGTCGGGCCAGGTGTTCATGTGAACCCCGTTGTCGGTCGAATAATGCACAATGGTATTTTCCGCGATCCCCAGGTCATCCAGCTTTTTGAGCAGTTGGCCCACATGCCCGTCATGTTCGAGCATGCCGTCCGCATACTCGTCCTGGCCGGAGATGCCCCGCAGTTCCTTTTTCACATGGGTGCGGAAATGCATGCGGGTGCCGTTCCACCATACGTAGAAAGGCTTGCCGGCCTTGTGGGCCCGTTCGATAAAGTCGAGGGCGCCGGCCAGGGTCTCATCGTCAACCGTTTCCATGCGCTTTTTGGTCAGCGGGCCGGTGTCCTCGACCTTGCCATCCGAAGACGACTTGATGACGCCGCGGGGGCCAAAGCGTTTGCGGAATTCAGGATTCTTGGGGTAATCCTCGTTCTCGGGCTCTTCCTCGGCATTCAGGTGATAAAGATTGCCGAAGAACTCGTCGAAGCCATGATTGGTGGGCAGCATGTCATCCGCATCGCCAAGATGGTTCTTGCCGAACTGGCCGGTCGCGTACCCCTGCGCCTTGAGCAGACCGGCAATGGTCGGGTCTTCCTCTTTCATGCCCTCCTTGGCCCCCGGCAGACCGACCTTGGAAAGACCGGTCCGAAATACGCTTTGGCCCATGATGTAGGACGACCGGCCGGCGGTGCAGGATTGCTCGCCGTAATAGTCGGTGAAAATCATGCCCTCGTTGGCGATACGGTCGATGTTGGGCGTGCGATAGCCCACCAGACCCATGGTATAGGCACTGATGTTTGTCAGGCCGATATCGTCGCCCCAGATTACCAGAATATTTGGCTTCTTCGTTTGCGCCTCGGCCGGTGCGCCGCTGATCAAACCAGCAATTATGAAGCAGACAAGCACACCCATGGTCAGACAAAATCGTCCTTTTCTAAACATCGCTGAATTTCCCCCACTTGATCTGGCTGACCGCAACGGTAGGTCCCGCCCTGCTCTAACGCGCTTTACCGCAGCCCAAATCCGTGGCCGCGCCATCGGGTTTCATGTTGAAAACGTTACATAGTTTAATTGACCTTACAATAAATTATTTTCCGGGCGTTTGTGTCGCATCAATTCCCGGAAAATGGATGAAATGCCGGTGGCCGAACGATGAATATCGCCAAGCGCCGGCATTCTGGTATAGATCAAAAATTGTATAAAACTTATATTATATATAATTTTTGTTGTGCTAATTCGGCAACATCAAACACAATATCGTGTCCAGGTGCTTGATGACATTGGCGGCGTCGGGACTATCTATTGAAATAGGGTTTGGGGTAATCCCGTATGGTCGACCGGCGTGATTGACAGAATAAATTCAGCATAAGGTGTTCGGAGATTGAGATGAGAAGATACAAGGTATTGCTTGTCGCGGCGTTGGTCGCTTTGCTCACCGCATGCCAGACTGGCACCAGCGGCACCGGTGGCTTCGGTGGCAGGAAATGCGTCGAGGAAGGCCATGCCCAAGGGACACCGGCTTGGCAGGCCTGCGTCGATAGGACCTATGCGCGGGAAAGGGTTTATGACATGCGCGGCGCTATCGGGCCGTGACATCAAAGCGCCATTTCGGTCGTCTCCACGCACCCTCGGATGGCATCGTGACAGCTTGACGATGTCCCAAATCGCCTGCGCCTTCTCTCTTACCTGAGGGTGGGCGGAGACGATCTCTAGTATTACATCAAGACGCCGCCATCGACGGTGTGCAACTGCCCGGTGATAAAGGCGCTTTCGTCCGAAGCCAGGAACAGCACCAGATTGGCCACTTCCTGGGCCGTGCCCAGGCGGCCCAGGGGCTGACGGGCGATGAAGTCGCGGCGCTGCTGTTCGGGGTCGGCGGCCGCGTTGATGCGGTCGCCCAAAGAGGGCGTATCGATGGTGCCGGGCGCGATGGCGTTGCACCGTATCCCCTGGCCCACATAGTCGGCCGCGATGGATTTGGTCAGGCCGGTGACCGCTGCCTTCGAGGCGCTATAGATACAGCGGCTGACGATGCCCTTGGCGGCAGAGGCGATGGAAGATGTGTTGATAATGCTGCCGCCGCCGTTCTCCAGCATGGCCGGGAGAAAAGCCCGGCAGACCCGGTACATGGATTTTACGTTCAGATCGAAGGCAAAATCCCATTCCTCTTCGGTGGAATCCAATAAGGCGCCGTTGTGCACAAAGCCGGCGCAGTTGAATAGAATATCCACGGCGCCATGGCGTTGCGCCGCATCCTGGATCGCCGCGCCATCGCGCGCGTCCAACAATTCTGCAATCACATCGCCCTGACCGTTCAGTTGCGTCAGGATATCCATATTGATATCCGTGGCGATGACCTGGGCCCCCTCGCGCAGAAAGGTTTCCGCCGTGGCCCGGCCGATACCCTGGGCGGCGGCCGTGATAAAGGCGCGTTTTCCGGCCAAACGTCCCGTCATGGCGAAATTCCTTACCCTAGTTCATCTTCGATATAGGCGGATATTACCTCGCCTATGTTGCTGTCGCTAGGGAAACCCAGGTCCGCGGCCTGGGCCGACGACGTGGTCTTGGGCCAGCCGTCAACGATGGCCTGGATCTGCGGATCGACCTCGAAGGTGATCCGGCCCCGTGTGCGGTTGGTTTCGACCGCCTGCACCGCCGCCGCCGCGTCGCCCATGGAGACCGAGAAGCCGGATAACAATATGGCCCGCGAGGCGCCCAGGCGGGTGCTGTCCAATTCATGCATATGCATGAAACACTCCACCACCGTGCGCGGCGACATGATTGCCATGCGAGATTCAGGCGTCACCGGGCAGACCATGTCGACGCCGTTCAAGGGTTCGCGGATGATGCCGGAAGCGAAACCCGAGGCGGCCTTGTTCGGCTTGCCGGGCCGTACCACGATGGTCGGCAGGCGCATGGCCCGACCGTCGATATAGCCCTTGCGGCTGTAGTCCGTGATCAGGAATTCGCCGATGACCTTTTGCGCGCCATAGGAGGTTTCCGGCGTGATGGGGGTTTCATCCACCACTGTATCCGGTACCGCGCCGCCATAGACCGCCAGGGACGAGGCGAAGACCACGCGCGGTGTTCCATCGGCGGCCCGGGCCGCTTCCAGGACGTTGTGGGTGCCGTCCAGATTGACCTGATAGCCCAGGTCGAATTCCGCCTCGGCGCCGGCACTGACCACGGCGGCAAGGTGAAAGACGCTGTCGGTATGGATGTCGATAACCTCGGCCACCAGACCGGCATCGGTGATATCGCCGGTGACGGCGCGAACCCGCTGATCCGTCAATTCCTCGTCCGGCGGCGCCACGGCATCGAACAGGACCAGATCGGTCACAGCCTCCGCCTGTCCCGATGCTCCCGTCAGGGTGCCCCGGGCCAAGATCCGCTGCGCCAGTTTGCGGCCGATAAAGCCGGCCCCACCCGTAATAACAACTTTCATCAATTCGTCTCCTTGGACTTGGCCCTGCGGATCCATGAACCATTATCTGTTTTCATCATGCCAGCAAGGGTCCCAGGCGGTCCATGGCGTCGTCCAATCGATCCAGGGATTGGGCGAAACAGAGGCGGATGAAACCTTCACCCCGGGTCCCGAAAGCCGCGCCCGGCGCCAGTCCGACGCGGCTTTGGCGGACAATCTCTTTACACTTGGCCAGGGAATCGTCCATGCCGTCGACGGCGAAGAAGGCATAGAACGCCCCTTCCGGGCGATGCACCCGTACCCTCGGCATGGCTTGCAGGCGCTCAATGACCAGATCGCGGGCCAGTTTGTACTGGGCAACGGTGTCGTGGACGAAGGCCTCGCCCTCGCGTACGGCGGTAATGCCGGCAACTTGGGAGAAATGCGCCGGGCACGAGTAGTGAAATTCGATCATTTTTTCCAGCGTCGGCATCAAGGCCGGGGGGGCCGTCAACCAGCCCAGACGCCAGCCCGTCATGCACCATGATTTGGAGAAGCTGTTGACAACCACCAGACGATCATCGGGCGCCGCGATGTCCAGGAAAGAGGGGGCGGCGGGACGGTCATAGACGACCCGGGCATAGACCTCGTCGCTCAGCACCCAGATACCCCTGGCCCGGCAGAACTCCAGCACCTTGGTCATTTCATCATGGTTCATCACCCAGCCGGTGGGATTGGAAGGGGAATTGATCAGGATGGCGCGGGTGCGGCCATCGACCATGTCGAACATCCGTTCCAGATCCAGGCTCCAACCTTGATTGCCGAACTGCAACCAGGCAAAGCGGGGCTCGCCGCCCATGGTGCGGACGGTTTCGATCAGATTTGGCCATACCGGCGCCGTCACGACCACATTATCGCCGGGGTCCGTCAAAACCTGTTGCATCAGGTTTGTCGCGCTCATGCCGGACGCGGTGACGGCAATGCGCTCTTCGTGGATGGGCCGTCGATACAACCCGCTCATATACTCGGCCAGGGCCGTGCGCAATTCGGGGATGCCGAAGTTCTCGGTATAGAAGGTATCGCCGTTGGCCAACGAGGCGGCGGCGGCCTGGCAAATGAATTCCGGCGTCGGCCGGTCCGGTTCGCCGTACCAAAGCGCAATAATGTCATCCAGGCCCATGCCCGCGTTGGCCACGTCCCGGATCAGGGAAACGCCTAAACCCTCGACCGTGGCGCGGGCACCGGCCTCGCCGCTGGCCAGCTGGCCCGTATCCACAATGTTCTGTCTTTCGTTCATAACGCTCCCCAATTTCAACCGCTTTGGTATAGCATGGCGCAATGGCGACTGGCTCCTCGAAATTGGCGGTATATGCGGCCTTGGCGGGAAATCTGGCCATAGCCGTGCTCAAGTTCGGGGCGGCCATGTTCACCGGATCATCCGCCATGCTGTCCGAGGCCATCCATAGCCTGGTGGATACAGGCAATCAGGTGCTGTTGCTGTATGGCATGCACAGAGCCACGCTGCCAGCCGATGAACAGCACCCTTTCGGTTATGGCAAGGAGCTCTATTTCTGGAGTTTCGTGGTTGCTATTCTTATTTTCGGCCTGGGCGCGGGGTTTTCAATCTATGAAGGCATCCACGGCATACTGCAGCCCACGCCGATCGAAAATGTCATGATCAGCTATCTGGTTCTGGGCCTGGCCCTGCTGTTCGAGGGCGCGGCGTGCTATCTGGCCTTGCGCCAGTTCCTGGCCGAAAAGGGTGATTTGGGTTTTTTCGCGGCCGTGCGGCAGGGCAAGGATCCGGCCCTGTTCACTGTATTGTTCGAAGACAGCGCGGCGATGCTGGGCCTGATAATTGCCATGACGGGCATATTCCTGGGCCAGCAGTTGCAGCTGCCCTGGTTGGACGGCGCGGCGGCGGTGGCCATTGGCCTGGTGCTGGCCGGCGTCGCCATGTTCCTGGCCTATGAATGCAAGGCTCTGTTGATCGGCGAGTCGGCGGACCCGCAGGTCGTGGAGAGCTGCCGGGCGCTCTTGAACGGCGACCGCCGGGTGGTGCGGGTGGCGGGCGTTCGGACCATGCATTTTGGCCCGCGGGATATCCTGCTGGCCGCGGATCTGGATTTTGCCGATGTTCTGACTTCGGGCGAGGTCGAAGCGGCAACCGCCGAGCTGGAAATCAAACTGCGTGAAAATTTTCCGGAAATTCGCCGCATATACCTGGAATCCCGAAGCCTCGCGCCGTCATGAATTGTCTGGATCCGGGCGTAATTGGGCTGATTTGGCGCGCAACCGTTAACCATATTGAAACCGACGGACGGCAGACTGCGTCTAATTCATTCTGAAGTGATTTATCGGTTATGACGCATCTGATTATCCTTGCTTCCTACGCGGTGGTGTCGGCTGCGGCAGGCTTTGTTCTGCCGCAGGTGTTGACCCAGCTTGCGCCGGAGATCTGCTACGCAATTGCGGGCGCCGGATTTCTGGTGGCGACCCTGATCCACGAAATCCTTTCCCGCCGTATCGAACAGCGCGAATTGCTGGGTCAGCTGGATGTGGCGTTCGACGAGATTGACGATATGCGCGAGGCCAATCAGGACTTGACGGAGAACCTGGTGCGCACCCGCGAGGAAATGGTGGTTCTGACCGCCGCGGTGGAATCCGCGGCCGAGGGAACCAACGATGCGCTGGTGCGGGAAATGAAAGTGCTGCGATCGCAACTGGGTCATATGGAAAAGGTCGAACGGCCCAAAGCGTCGCGTCCAGGCCGGGAATGGCCCGGCGACAGGGCCGGGACTGAGCCGTCGACATTGGTGCTGACAGCCGCCGAAGAGACGGTCAACAAACAGGAAATTCTAGGCTACATCCGCGAGGCGCTGGAAGCCAATCGCGTTGATCTTTATATGCAGCCGATCGTCAGCCTGCCCCAGCGGCGCACCCGGCACTACGAGGCATTCTCCCGCATTCGCACCGGAGACGGCCGAATTGTTGCGGCGCAGCAGTATCTCGAAGTGGCCAAGCAGGAGGGCCTGATCGGGACCATCGACAATTTGCTGCTCATGCGTTGTGTCCAGCTTCTCCGGCGCAATGAAAAGCGGCCAAGCGATACCAGCTTCTTCGTCAATATCTCGCATCACACGTTGAATGATGAGAGTTTTTTGGCACAATTTATTGATTTCATGGCCAGCAATCCCAGTCTTGCCGCGCGCCTGGTATTTGAGATCGCGCAGCAGGATGTTGCCGAACTGTCCAAGGCGGCGTTGGCGCAGCTGGCGCGCCTCGGCGAGATGGGCTTCCGCTTCTCCATGGATCAGGTCAGTATTCTGGATATCGATTTCCAGGCTCTGGCAGAATCCCATTTCCAGTTCATAAAAATTCCCATCAATCTGTTGCTGACGCTGCCGGAAGATGGCGCGGATTGGGTCCATCCGCGCAATTTGAAAGCTAAGTCGGCGGTCTCTGAAATTGATCTGGTGGTGGAACGGATTGAGCAGGAATCGGACGTTATCGAAATGTTGGAGTATGGCTTTGACTATGGCCAGGGCTTTCTGTTCGGCGCGCCGCGACCCACCGGCGAGGCGGCACGCGCGGCGTAGATCAAACAGCCCAAAAATGGAATCATTTTTGGGCTGACAATTTGATCGATTTCAAAGAGTCAGAGCAACTTGTCTGCGTTCAAATGAACGCAGGCTGCTCTGGCGCATGTCGGGGCTATTGCGACCCATTTGACGGCGCAGCCGGGACTTTGGGGAAGCGCAGCAGCATCAGTTCAAGCCCATTCGCGCCCGCCTCGATTGCCACCGCGCCTTCGTCCGGCGAGGCGAATTCGACTGACAAGGCGGGCAGATCCTCGCCCGCCCGCAAGAGCGAACCGGATATGACCACGTGATACTGTCCACCACCCTCGGCCGTGTCCGGCAGCGTGGTTCTGGTCCCGGGCGCAAGCGCCAGCCACTGCATGAATAGGCCGTCCGCCGTCGGTGCCGTCAGGGTTTCGCTTTTGATGGCGCCGTCCTGGTGTGGAATTTCGCCCGCCCCATGACATGATTTGACCGCGATGACCTGCCGCTGTTGCCCGTTGACCAGCGTATCTTTCATGGCGGGGAGGTATTTGGCGCCCGAATCCCAGGCTTGACGCAAAGTGAAATACTGAATGCCGTCGTCTTCCGCCACGATCGGTCCGTATGGTGTGTTGCCGCCGGCGTACTGCACGGTCAGCGGATCGGCGCGCTGTTTACCGACCCGACCCCCGCCGCCGACAAACAGCTGAAACTGATTGGTCTGATGAAAATGCGGGCGGGTCACCGAATGAGGCGGCTGTATCACGAGATAGGCCTGGGGCCCGCCGCCGCCCGCCACACTCCGTCCATAGTCCGCGGTTCCCGGCTTTGGCGCCGAACCGATATATTCTTGGCCCCTGTACGGTTGATCGTCGACGAGATGGGTCATCTCGCGCTGCTGAGCGGTTTCGGTGGCGGTTGAAATCAGCATTCCGGTCCCTCGCGGCAGTCTGGTCGTGTCGGCGCGTTTCGCAATTGTATCACGAAATCGACAATTGGAGAGGAGGCCGCATGACACCGGGCTCCTGGCCGCTTTGGAAAAGGCCCGGAAATGTTCTAGGCTTCTCTGTCCTTGTCTCGCCATGACATACGGTGCCCGCTATGGATATGACCTTCAGCGCTGAAGACGCGGCCTTTCGAACCGAGGTGCGGAAATTCCTGGCCGAGGCGATACCCCCGGAGCTGAAATACAAGATCGAAAATGGCATCGAGATGCAGCGCGCCGACGTGGTCGGCTGGCATCGAATCCTGTATGAAAGAGGCTGGGTCGCGCCAAACTGGCCGCAGGCGTATGGCGGTCCCGGCTGGAGCCTGACGCAAAAATACATCTTCGACGAAGAACTGGGCCTGGCTGGCGCGCCGCGTCTGGTGGTCTTTGGCATCAACATGTGCGGGCCGGTACTGATCGGGTTCGGTAGCGAAGCGCAGCAGCAACGCTTTCTGCCGCCGATGCTGTCCGGTGAACATATTTGGTGTCAGGGCTACTCGGAACCGGAAGCCGGCTCCGACCTCGCCTCGCTTCGTACCATGGCGGTTCGTGATGGCGATGAATGGGTGATCAATGGTGTCAAGACATGGACCACCAAGGCGCATTGGGCGGATTGGTGTTTCTTGCTGGCGCGCACCGGGACTGGCGGCAAAAAACAGGAGGGCATTAGTTTCATTCTGGTGGATTTGCGGACGCCGGGCATCGAGACCCGGCCGATCTATCTGCTGGACGGTCTGCATGAAACCAATCAGGTCTATTTCACCGATGTCCGGGTGCCGGTGGAAAATACCGTTGGCGAGATAGATAATGGCTGGTCCATCGGCAAATACTTGCTGGCCCATGAACGCATGTCGGGCGGCTCTTTGGGTCAGCACAAGACCCTGTTGCGGCAATTGAAACAGATCGTGGCGCTTGACGAACGCAAGAACGGGCAGGCTTTGGCCGAAGACCCCGGTTTCGCGCGCCGCATCGCTGAAATCGAGCTGGAGCTGCGCAGCCTGGAAGCTTTCAACATGCGGGCCATCGACAAGTTCTCCCGCGACGGCGAACTGGGCGGCAAGGCGTTGGGCGTGGAAGCCAACATCTTTAAAATGCGCAACTCGGAAATTCTGCAACGGCTGACCGAACTGAAGCTCGAGGCGATTGGCAATTATGCCATGCCCTATCAAATCTCGGCCTTGAAACAGGGTTGGAACGAACCGCCCGTTGGGGCCGAATACGCTAACGGCTGCAGTCCCGCCTACCTGCATTTCCGCAAGGTTTCGATTTACTCCGGCTCGAACGAAATTCAGCACAACATCATCGCCAAGGCGCGGCTTGGGCTGTAGCGCGTGCCTGGCAGTACCGTAGTGTCGACAAGGGCTAAAATCATGAAAGCAATGATCATCCGCGAAAGCGGCGAGCCGACGGTGTTTCAGGCGGCGGATCTGGAGGTGCCGAAGATAGCCCCCGGTCAGGTTCTGGTCCGGGTCGCGGCGAGCTCCGTTAATCCGGTGGATTGGAAAATTCGCAAGCTAAACCCGCCCCTGGCGCCTGACCTGCCGGCGGTGTTGCATGGCGATGTCGCCGGCGTGGTCGAGGCCGTGGGTCAAGACGTCCGTGATTTCGCCGTTGGGGACGAAGTCTATGGCTGCGCCGGCGGCGTTAAAGGCACGGGCGGAGCCTTGGCCGAATTCATGGCCTGCAATGCGGAATTTCTGGCCCCGAAGCCGACCAATCTTTCCTTTGTCGAGGCGGCGGCCCTGCCTCTCGTCTGCCTGACAGCGTGGGAAGGCCTGGTCGATGGCGCCAACGTCGGCTGGGGCCATACGGTCCTGGTGCATGCCGGCGCCGGGGGCGTCGGTCACGTAGCCATACAGATCGCCGTTGCCCGTGGGGCCAAGGTGTTCGCCACGGTTTCCGGCCCCGCGAAAGCCGAGGTCGTCCGTGGGCTCGGCGCCGTTCCCATCAACTATCGGGACAGCAATGTCGAAGATTATGTCCGTGATCATACTGGTGGGAGCGGCTTTGACATCGTCTACGATACGGTCGGCGGCGACAATATTCCGAACGCCTGGGCCGCCGCGAAATTAAGGGGCACGGTGATCAGTTGCCAAACCAATTCGACCCAGGATCTGACGCCGCTGCATTTGAAGGGCTTGCACCATATCGGCGTCCTGATGCTGATCCCGCTGTTGCACGGCATTGGCGGTGCCCGGCACGGCCAAATCATGCGGGAGATCACGGCCCTGGCGGAGGCGGGACAATTGCGCCCACTATTGGACGGCGCGCCATTCGCCCTGGAAGACGTGGCGGCGGCTCATGCCCGTTTGGAATCCGGCCAGGCGGTAGGTAAAGTTGTGGTTCAGGTTGTATAACCTTGCGATGATTGGGACCCTTGGAGACGCCATCCGAAAACTTCCGCACGGCGTCTGTATGGGTCCCTATCATCGCAAGGTCGTATTAGCGGCTGACAGCGGCCCGATCGACGGCCTTGGGGAACTCGCCGCGCCACAGACCGCGCCGGCGCTTGCGCGCGTCCTCTTCAACCTCGCGGTACCGGGCGGTCGCCCGTTTGTCCGGCCGGGCCCAACCGGTGTAGATCATGCCCTCTGAAAGATCGTAGCCGCCTGCCTCGCAGGTCGCCAATAGGGTGCCAGGGCCGCCGGATTGAGCATGAGTCTGGCAGTGCACCTCTGCTCCGGCGGTCAAATCCATCAATGCTGTCGTAGCGACGCGGCCACAGGGAATGGTTGTGCCGCGCAGCGCGCATTGATCGCCGGGTTTCGGCGCTGCAATGCCCCTTAGGCGAACGACTTGGCCGGCAACGCGTAAGGTCGCGGCATCAATGACCTCGACGGGGCCGGAAATCGCCTCGGCCAAAGCCGGGCCAAGAATCAGGTGGCTAAGGATAAACAGCAGGATTAGTCTCATTGCTATTATTATGGAGGTGATCCCGGTTCACGGGAAGTCAATCCTGCGCGAGCATGTTCATAAGAGAATTCCATGTCAGAAAATGCGGACCCGGCCGCCGTCCCTGATTTGCATTATTTGCAGCCCAAAGTCGAGGTGGAGCGCCGACGCGATGGCAGCATTGTGCTCTCCTCGCCGTATCCCCTGGGCCCAGGGGTTGTGCAGTTGGGGGTGTACCTGCGCCATTGGGCCGAGGCCGCGGCCGAGCGGACGTTTTTGGTCGAGCGCGAGACTGCTGCGCAAGACTGCGGCTGGCGCGGGATCTCCTTTGCCGCGGCCCGCAATCAGGTTGATGCCATCGCCCAGGGTTTGCTGGACCGCGCGCTTGGCCCGGACCGGCCGTTGATGATCCTTTCAGGCAATTCGCTGCGACACGCGTTGCTGACCTACGGCGCCATGCAGGTGGGCATACCGGTGTCGCCGGTGTCGCCAGCGTATTCCCTGATGAGCCAGGATTTTGCCAAACTGCGCCATATTTTTTCGCTGGTGCGTCCGGCCATGATCTACGTGGAAACCGGCGCGCCATTTGCCGGCGCCCTGGACAGCCTGGAATTGGAAGGCGTGGAAATACTGGACGGCGGCGGGGCGGCATTCGGCGCCCTGTGCGCGACCCGGCCCGGTGCCGCGGTGGAAACGGCCTTTGCCTCCGTCGGGCCGGATACGGTTGCCAAGTATCTTTTCACCTCCGGCTCCACCGGTCTGCCGAAGGGGGTGATCAACACCCAGCGCATGCTATGCGCCAACATGCAGCAATTGCGCCAAATCTGGCCGTTCCTTATGGAACAACCACCGATCCTGTGCGATTGGCTGCCCTGGAACCATACCTTTGGCGGCAATATCGTCATCAACAATGCACTTGCCAATGGCGGTACACTTTATATCGATGGCGGCAAGCCGGCGCCGGGCCTGATAGATATCACTGTTGATAATCTGCGCCGGGCCTCGCCAACCCTGTATTACAACGTGCCCGCTGGTTTCGCCGCCCTATTGCCTTTCTTGGAGAGCGATGCCGCATTGCGCGACAGTTTCTTTCGTCAGTTGAGGCTGATTTTTTATGCCGGCGCCGCCTTGTCCCAGGATATCTGGCAACGCCTGGAAGCGGTTTCCTTGCAGTCTCAAGAGCGGGCCCAAGGGCGGGCTCAGGGAGGGGCCGAAGGGCGGCCCATCGCAATGGTGTCGGCCTGGGGCTCGACCGAGACCGCGCCCATGGCGACCGCGGTACACTGGGCCATCGATCGGGCCGGGGTGATCGGACTGCCGGTGCCGGGTACCGAAGTCAAAATGGTGCCGAACGCCGGCAAGATGGAACTGCGGGTACGTGGCCCCAATGTCACGCCGGGTTATTTGAAACGGCCCGACCTGACCGCCGAGGCGTTTGACGAGGAAGGGTTCTACCGCATTGGGGACGCGGGCCAATTCGCGGATCCGGAGGACCCGGTCAAAGGCCTGGTATTTGACGGCCGGGTGGCGGAAGACTTCAAGCTGACCACGGGCACCTGGGTCAACAGCGGGGCATTGCGGCTGGCCGCGCTGTCCGCCGTGTCGCCGGTCTTGCAGGATGTGGTGGTGGCCGGGCATGACCGCGATTTCGTCACTTTGCTGGCCTGGCCGAACCTGGCCGGTTGCCGGTCAGTAAGTGGCGACGGCGACCTCGATGCGGCGGGGGCAGTGGCAGCGGCGGCTGTGCGCCAACATATCCGTGACGGCCTGGCGGCCTATAATCTGGCCAACCCGGCCTCTTCCACCCGAATTCAGCGCCTGTTGCTAATGCCCGAGCCTGCGGCCATTGATGCCAACGAAATCACGGACAAGGGATATATCAATCAACGCGCTGTGCTGGACAACCGGGCCGGGGACGTGGCGCGCCTCTACGCCGACAACCCCGATGGAGATATCATCCAGCTATAGGGCGCCTTCAGGCCAGGCAGCGATTTTTGACCGGATACCCCTAGCCGGATTGGCCACGGGCAAGGAAATGGGGGTTCTCGAAGCCGGCCTTGCCATATTGTAACGTACTGCCATCCAGGCAGCGGACATCGCCCCCGGCACAGGCTAACACCGCGTGACCGGCCGCGGTGTCCCATTCCATGGTGCGGCCCAGGCGGGGATACAGATCGGCGGCGCCTTCCGCCAGGCGGCAGAATTTCAGGCTGCTGCCCGCATCAATGCGTTCCTTTATGACAAACCCCGCCAGAAATGCATCCGTCTCCGGCGAAGCGTGTGATCGGCTCACCATGGCCACCAGACCGTCGCCGGCAGGCGCCCGAGTGCTGATTGCCTCCGCCGCGCCGGCGCCGCGCCGGCGGGTGACCTGACCGGGTCCGGCGGCGGTATAGGTTTCGGCCTTGGCCGGCACATACACCGTGCCCAGGGCCGGAACGCCCCCGCGGATCAGGGCAATATTGACCGTGAAATCACCATTCCGCGAAACGAACTCCCGGGTGCCGTCAAGAGGATCGACCAGCCAGAACGGTCCGGTACCGATATGGGGTTGGTGCCCGGCGGAAACTTCTTCCTCCGCGACCACTGGAATATTGGGCGTTAGTTCACGCAAGGCGGCGACAATAATCGCTTCGGCTGCGCGGTCGGCTTCGGTCACGGGGGAGGCATCCGCTTTTTTCTCCACTGCGAAATCCCGGCCATAGATTTCCATGATGGCGGCGCCTGCCTCTAGCGCAATGGCCTCGATCGCGGCGGCCAGATCCTTATCATTGCTCGTCATGGTCAACGGCCGCCCGTTGCTTCGATGGTCGTCGACGTGATGTAGGAGGCCTCGCCGCTGATCAGCCACAGAGCTGTCTGGGCCATTTCTTCCGCCGTGCCGGGCCGGCCCAGGGGCGCGGCCCGGCCCAGTTCGGCCACCCGTTCCGGCATGCCCATGCGGGCATGAATTTCCGTATCTATGACACCGGGCTGTACACCGACCACGCGGATACCGTCCGCCGCCACCTCCAGGCCCAGCCCCTTGGTGAAGGTTTCCAGGCCACCTTTCGACGCCGCGTAGTGCAGATATTGGCTGGCGCCGCCCAGCCGTGCCGCCGCCGAGGTGATGTTGACGATCACACCGCCCTGGCCGCCGTTCTTGGTCGACATGCGTTTGACCGCTTCACGGGCGCACAAAAATGGTCCGATTAGGTTGAGGCGAAAGACCTCGGCCATTTCAGCCTCTTGCATCACCTCCAGGCGGCCGACGGTGCCGGTCATGGCGGCATTATTGATCAGCGCGGTGACCGGGCCCAGGGCCTCGTCAACCTGTTCGAACAGGGCGGTAATAGCCTTCTCCCGCCCCATATCGCCGCCGACGGCGATGGCCCGTCCGCCGGCCGCGGCAATCTTTGCCACCACTGCTTCGGCCCGGTCCGGGCTGCTGTGATAGTTAACGCAAACCTTGAAACCCCTGGCCGCACCCAGAATGGCGCAAGCCGCGCCAATGCCACGGCTGGCCCCGGTGACCACTAGAACGCCCGACATCTATGACATCTCCCTGCCTGAATTCGCGGCGGGACAACACCATCTTGGCATCGCGGGGTCAAGCCACATAGCAATGGTGATTGATATTAGTCGGGTGGGACGGCTTCGATGCGCAACGTGGCGCCGGCCACCGCGGTGACCCGCACCCTGGCGCCTGCGGGCAGGTCCGGTCCTTCCACGCGCCAAGTGCCATCGTCTACCCGCATGCGGCCGTGACCGCCGGTGATGGCTGTGTCCAGAACGAAATCACGGCCCACATATTTCGCCCCGCGCCGGTTCAAGGCCGGATGGTCGGTGGCCCGTGGCCGGCCCTTCTGATAGAGGCGCGAGGCAACGATGGAGACGACAGCAAGGACCGCGAACAGGGTGAACTGCCATTTCCAATCCAACTCCGGCGCCATGAAAACCACGGCACCGACCACCCCGGCAGAGATACCCAGCCACATGAACACGACGCCCGGTGCAAGAATCTCCAGAATCACCAGAACCAGGGCAGCGATGAACCAGTCCCAATAGGCCAAGGTTTCCAGGTAGAGAAGCACCTGCACCCGATTATCCTCCACTATGTGGAATCGGTGAACCGCTGCCGCTGCTGCTGCCGCCGCCATCGTTGTCGCGGAAGCTTTCCCGGGCGATTTCAGCAATGCCGCCAATGGCGCCAATGACAGACGAGGCTTCCAACGGCAGCATGAGTATTTTCTGGTTGCGGGAGCTGGCGATCTCGCCCAGCGCCTCGATATACTTCTGGGCCACGAAATAGTTGATGGCCTGCACGTCGCCTTTGCCGATGGCTTCGGAAACCATGGTGGTTGCCTGTGCCTCTGCCTGGGCCTCCCGCTCACGCGCTTCGGCATCCCGGAACGCAGCTTCGCGGCGGCCTTCGGCCTCCAGAATGATGGCTTGTTTTTCGCCCTCCGCCTTCAGAATTTCGGCGGCCCGAAAGCCTTCGGCTTCCAATATATTGGCCCGTTTCTCCCGCTCCGCCTTCATCTGCCTGGCCATGGCATCGACCAGATCCCGCGGCGGTGCGATATCCTTGATCTCGATCCGGGTCACTTTGATGCCCCAGGGCGATGTAGCGCCATCAACAACCGTCAGCAGGCGCGCGTTGATGTCGTCCCGCTTGGACAACAACTCGTCCAAATCCATGCTGCCCATGACGGTACGGATATTGGTCATGGTCAGGTTCAGGGTTGCCACCTCCAACTGGCTGACTTCATAGGCGGCGGATGCGGCATCCAAAACCTGGTAGAAAACCACCCCGTCGACCGCCACCATGGCATTGTCCTTGGTGATGACTTCCTGGGTTGGAACGTCCAGCACCTGTTCCATCATGTTCATTTTAGCGCCGAGGCGATCAACGATCGGAACGATCAAATGCAGGCCCGGCGCCAGGGTGCGGGTGTAGCGGCCAAACCGTTCGACCGTGTATTCCATTCCCTGGGGCACCGTCTTCACCCCGGCGAAAACCAGGATGATGGCAAGCAACACCAAAACAAAAACAAAGATGGTCGAGCCATCGAAGGTAAAATCCATGCTAATATCCCATCACAATTAAATTTGGCGGAACTGTATTATTGTATAGCTTTACATGGCAGGCATCCATGACAAGCGGAAGTGGTGGGACGAAATCCGGATATGAGCAATAAAAGCAGAATTCATTCCTTTCATCCCGAGCTTTACGGTGATGTCAAATCGGCGGTTCGCGCCTTGTTGCATACGACCGGTGGCGAGGCCAAGGCGGCGGCGCTCTGTCGGGTTTCCAAATCAACATTGTCTGAATATGGTAATCCGCGCTACGGTGAGCGGCACATGCCCGTGGATGTGGTGCTGGCCCTGGAACGCGCGGCCGGCGAAATGCCGGTTACCGAACATCTTGCCGCCGAGCATGGCGCGCTTTTGTTGCATTTGCCGTCGGTCGAGGCGGTGGGCAGTTGGCTCGACCATCTCACCTCGATCGGCAAGGAGGCCGGCGATGTCTTCCACCGGGCCGGCGTGTATCTAGCCGACGACGGTGATATCGATGCCAAGGAAGCGCCCGGACTATTGAAAGAGGTGGACGAATTGCTGGCCGCTGTCGCCGCCATGCGGGTATCGGTGCGGGCCCGTATTCCCCAGGACGAATAAAAAAAGTCCCGGCGGAATATCCGCCGGGACGTTTGGCAAGCGTGTACCGTTTACAGAATATCCAGGACCGCCTGGGCGCCGGTCATTTCTATGCCGCCCGGATTTTCCTCGACCTGGACAGCGCTGACCACGCCGTCGTCCACGACTATCGCGAAACGCTGGCAACGAACGCCCATGCCGCGCGCGGTCAAATCCAACTCCAGGCCCAGGGCCTTGGTATAGGCGGCGCTGCCGTCGGCCAGCATCGTGACATAGTTGCCAACCTGTTGATCCTTGCCCCAGGCGCCCATGACAAACGCGTCGTTGACTGACATGCAGCCGACCGCGTCCACGCCCTTGGCCGCCAGCGCAGTATGATTTTCCACATAACTGGGCACATGCTGGGCCGAGCAGGTCGGCGTAAAGGCGCCGGGCAGCCCGAACAGAACAACTTTTTTCCCACCAAACCATTCGTCCGTTGATACGGGTTCCGGACCACCGTCGCCCATGGTCATCAAAGTACCCGAAGGCATCTTGTCGCCAACCGAAATCGTCATAGCCACGTCTCCCCATCATTTGGTGATTGTCAGTGTCGAGATTGCCAGTGGGCAACCCTGTACCCGATAACATTCCTACAGCATATAGCCTTGACGCGGACGGATGCAAAGTGCCCTGTGCGGCTTTTCTATCGGCCCAGGATTACCCGGCGTTCCACGGCGCGGCGGCCGTCCACCATGGTAAGCGTAAGCGTCTGGGTCGTCAGTTTTGCCTTGCCGGTGCCGGCATAGACCGGTAGCGCCATGACAACCTCGTGACGTCCCGGGCCATAGGACAATTCAGGGCGGCCAAAACCAAAAGGCTCCGGCCCCTCGACCATCAGATCCGGTGCCGCGAAAGGCAATTCTGAATGGCCCGATATCTGCAGAATCTGTTTGCCGGGCGGGCCGCTAACCTGCGCGCTTTTGATGACCAGGCCAGTTGTGGCCGACGGTTGGGGCACGCGCGCCAGATACTGCCGGATCAGGGGTGCGAAGGCGCTTGGTTCCGGCTTGGCCCCAATGCCGCCCGTGACATTGGCGGGTATATCCAGGGCCAGTTCGGCCCGCATGGGGATACAGACCTGGGCGCAAACCAGGTAATCCATATGCAGGCGGGCGGCAACTGCCCGCGCGGGGACCGCCGCCTTGAGCAACACGGGCAAGACGACTTCATCATGATAGCCAAAGCTGTCAAAGCCGAAGGCGCTGAAACGTTGCGGCGCGGGCCAATGCATCTTGGCTGATGCCAGATTGCCCGATGTGCTCCAATCCAAACGGGGCGGCGCTCCCGATTCACCCGGGTTTCGCCAGTATGTCTTCCAGCCCGGTCCAAGCCTGATTTGTACTCCCAGCCATATCTCGCCAGCACCATCCACTTGGTCTTGTTCGGCGATCAGGCGCGTGGTGGCTTCCTCCGCCCTTTGCCAGGCTCCGGACGCGGTCTCGGCCAGGGCGCGGCCGGCTAGCAGAGTAGCGGCTATGGTCAGGACGACCATAAATTGGGCGGCAAACCCGGGACCTGCCGATTTTTGGAGCATTAGTATCAAATTTTGCATCTTTTTGGTGAGACATCGCATATATTCGACGCTCCATAGTCTGCAATATAGGGGTTAATTAACCTATATGGGCTGACAATAGCGTGAGCGTTTGAATTCCTTTGCCAACATCACCACGTGAATATCATGGATTCTGACGAAGATACTGAAGACCAGCCCGGCTCCACCGCAGATAATGCTTTGGACGAAGACGGCTATATGACCGGTCAGCTTTTGATCGCCATGCCCACCATGGGCGATCCGCGGTTCGAGAGAACGGTCATCTATATGTGTGCCCATTCGGCGGATGGGGCCATGGGCTTAGTGGTCAATAAAAAGGCTAACGAAATCGATTTTCCGGAACTGTTGAAGCAGTTGGAGATCGAGACCGAAAGCATCAAGAACCCGATCCCGATCCTGGTCGGCGGCCCGGTGGAAACCGGTCGCGGTTTCGTTCTGCATTCTCTGGATTATCGCCAGGATTCAACCCTGGAAGTGACCGAGGAAGTAGGCCTGACGGCGACCGTGGATATTCTACGCTCTATTGCCGAAGGCGAGGGACCGGCCCACAGCCTGCTGACCCTGGGTTATGCCGGTTGGTCTGCCGGCCAGTTGGACAGCGAAATTCAGGCCAACGGCTGGCTCAACGTTACCGCCGACGCCGGCCTGCTTTTTGATGAGGATTTTGGCGACAAGTGGGACCGCGCCGTACGCAAGGTTGGGATCGACCCGTCATTCCTGTCCGTCGAAGCAGGGCATGCCTAGTATTACAAATTCGATAATTCGATAATTCTAGAATTATAGTTGCAATTGGTTCTCCGAGGCCTTATGTTGACCTCCATGAACGAGATAATTGTGCTTCCCGATCCAAGCCAACTGCAAGCAACCGCCGATGCCATGGAGGCCTTGGGCAACGAGACCCGTTTGGCGGTCTTCACACAACTGGTGCCGGCAGGGCGGGCCGGTTTGACCGTGGGAGAGATCCAGACGCGCCTTGGCGTGCCGGCCTCGACCCTTTCCCATCATCTGGCGCGGTTGATCCAGGTTGGCCTGGTCGGCCAGGAACGCCAAGGGCGAAAGCTGATTTGCCGGGCCAACTATCAGCGCATGGATGGGGTTTTGCAGTTTTTGACCCGGAATTGCTGTGCCGCCGATGGCGCCTCCCATGACCCCTTGGCGGTGCACGATCACCAAGATCCGGATACTCAGGAAGGATCCGCAGCATGAGCGATATTTCTCTCTCCATTTCGGGTGCGGTGCGTCGTGTTTCCCATATTGACCGGGTCTGGCTAGCGGTTGCTGCTGGCTTGCTGCTTGGCGCCATATTTGTGCCGCAACAGACCGTCTCCAGCATAGGTTTCGCCGCCGACGGGTTGCTGCAAATCGCACCCTTCCTGTTCATTTCCATCGGTCTGGCGGCTTACGCCAAGGCGTCGGGCGCCGATAATCTGATCGCCAAAGTGTTCCAGGGCCGGGCGGTGCAAATGGTTTTTGCCGCCTCGCTGTTCGGTGCCCTTTCGCCGTTCTGCTCTTGCGGGGTAATCCCCCTGATCGCCGCCCTGTTGGCCATGGGCGTGCCTCTGGCGCCCGTCATGGCGTTTTGGCTGGCGTCGCCATTGATGGACCCGCAGATGTTCTTGCTGACCCTGGGCGCCTTGGGCCTGCCTTTTGCCGTCGGTAAGACCGCCGCCGCATTTGGTATCGGCCTGTTGGGCGGCTTTGCCACCCTGTCGCTGCAACGGGCCGGCGGCTTTGCCATGCCCCTGCGTGAAGGCGTAGGCGACGGTGGTTGCGGCGCCGGTTCGGTGCGCAGTGAAGGACAGGTGGCCTGGAAATTCTGGCGGGATGCCGCGCGTCGGGCAAAATTTGCCGAAGAGGCTTGGCGGACCACTTTGTTCCTGGGTAAATGGCTGCTGGTGGCATTTCTGCTGGAAAGCGTCATGTTGGCCTACGTTCCGGCCGAGGCCATTGCCGGTTTGCTGGGCGGCGACAATTTCTGGGCCATTCCTCTGGCGGCTGTTGTTGGCGTGCCGGCTTATCTGAACGGCTTCGCAGCTATTCCGTTGGTCTCGGGCCTGATGGATCTGGGCATGGCGCCGGGGGCCGCGATGGCGTTCATGGTGGCCGGTGGCGTGTCCTGTATTCCGGCTGCCATCGCGGTCTTTGCCCTGGTCCGTCTGCAGGTTTTTGCCTGGTATCTAGGTCTGGCCCTGGTCGGCTCGTTGGTCGCCGGGATCAGCTTTCAAATTCTTATGACCTGATTGCGGGCTGCCAACGGCTTGGGGAATCCGTCTCGTTGGCCTTGGCTTTGCTGGTAGCCTTGGCCATATTGTGGCCATGAAGGAATTTCAACTGGCCCCGGCACCCGATGACGAGCGTCTGACACAACAAGTTGGTGGCATCGATCAGACCGGTGCCCGGATCAACACTCGCGTGGTGATCGAACAGCCCCTGACCCTGTACCTTAACGGCCAGGAAATCGTCACCATGATGACCATCGGCGATCACCCGGATTTTCTGGCCGTGGGTTATTTGTTGAACCAGAACATGCTGCGCCCCGATGACAAACTGAGCGGCATTGATTACGACGAAGAACTGGCGGTCGTCGTGGTCCGCACCGAACGGGCCACGGATTTCGAAGAAAAGCTGAAAAAGAAAACCTTGACCTCCGGCTGCGCCCAGGGCACGGCATTTGGCGACATCATGGAACATTTCGAGGATATCGAGCTGCCCGGCGATGCGGTGCTAAAGACGTCGTGGATTTACGGCCTCAGCCGAAAAATCAATCAACAACCCAGCCTCTATCTGACCGCCGGCGCCATTCATGGCTGTGTACTTTGCGAAGAAGACCGGCCCCTGATCTATATGGAAGACGTGGGCCGGCACAATGCCATCGATAAGATCGCGGGCTGGATGTTCCTGAATGATGAGCCAGCCCAGGGTAAAATTTTTTACACCACGGGACGTCTGACCTCGGAGATGATCATCAAGACCGTGCGCATGGGTATCCCGATCCTGATCTCGCGGTCAGGTTTCACGGCCTGGGGGGTCGACCTGGCGCGGCAGGCCAAACTGACTGTTATCGGCCGGGCCAAGGGCAAACGCTTTTTGTGCCTGGCGGGTGCGGACCGGTTGATCTTCGACGCGGATATCAATAGCGCCGCCAAAATAGATGTCGAAAACGATGAATGATGGTGGCGCAATCGTAGGCTTGCTTTTGGCGGGCGGCGGGGCCCGGCGCATGGGTGGTGGGGATAAATGTTTGCGGCTCCTTGGCGGCCGGCCACTTTTGGCCCATGTGATAGAGCGATTGCATGGACAGGTCGGAAAGCTGGTGTTGAACGCCAATGGCGATGGCGCCCGTTTTGCCGCGTTTGGTTTGCCGGTGGTGGCCGATAGCATCCCCGGCATGGCCGGGCCCCTGGCCGGCATCCTGACCGGCATGGAATGGGTGCGGTCGCACGGCATGGGCGCCGCATTGATGCTGTCTGTGCCTACAGACGGGCCTTTTCTGCCCCCCGATCTGGTCCCGCGGCTGGCCGCGGCGAAGGTGGAGGCCGGCGCGCAGATCGCCTGTGCGCGCTCCGGCGGGCGGAGCCATCCGCCGATTAGCCTTTGGGATGTTGCTCTGGCGGAAGATTTGCGCCGGGCCATGGAAGTTGAGGATTTGCGCAAGATTGATGCCTGGACGGCGCGCCATGCCCTGGTGCACGTGGACTGGCCGGTGCAGCCGTTCGATCCCTTCTTCAACGCCAATCGGCCCGAAGATCTTGACCGGGCCGAGAGCATGCTGGCGTGATAGCCGAAAGACCATCGCCCAACTATGATGCCCGCCCGGCGGGGGCGGAGATCGACATCTTGCTGCTCCACTACACTGGCATGACCAGCGCCGACGCGGCCTTGTCGCGTCTGTGCGATGCGTCGGCCAGGGTCTCGGCTCATTATCTGATCGACGAAGACGGCGCGGTTTTCGCCTTGGTTGCGGAAGATTCCCGGGCCTGGCACGCCGGGGTCGCGCGCTGGGCCGGACAGGAAGATATCAATGGCTGTTCCATCGGCATTGAATTGGTCAATCCGGGGCACGAATTCGGCTACCGCAGGTTTCCTGAAGCACAAATGGCCGCTTTATCGGAACTTTGCCGGGACGTTTTGTGCCGCCACGCCATTCCGGCCCATCGGGTTCTGGGCCATGCGGACGTGGCGCCCGCGCGCAAGGAAGATCCCGGCGAATTGTTTGATTGGGCGACCTTGGCGGCGGCGGGCATCGGGCTGTGGCCGACAGAAAGTCAAGGCAAAGACTTATCGGCCGCGGCGGCGCTCGCCGGCTTCGGCTACGACATCACGGGCGCCGGACTGGCCGCCTGCGCGACCGCGTTTCAACGTCACTGGCGGCCGGAAAATATCGATGGCCTGATGGATGATGAATGCCTGGCCCGGCTTGCCGGACTGCTTAATCTGATTGATTGAGGGCGGCGCGTAACCGAACGACTTGACCGGTTTGCCCGAACGGCCCATTTTAACTGGGCCAGACGGCTGGACGGTCGCCTTTACCATTGATCTCTTCGAGGTTTGCGGTGGGGGAGGAAAGTCCGGGCTCCACGAAAAAACGGTGCCGGGTAACGCCCGGCGGGGGCGACCCCAGGGAAAGTGCCACAGAAAGCAAACCGCCGCTCCTGCGGACCAGTTCTTCGGGATAGGTAAGGGTGAAAGGGTGCGGGAAGAGCGCACCGCACGGCCGGTAACGGTCGTGGCAGGGTAAACCCCACCGGGAGCAAAACCGAATAGGGACGGCAAGTCCGGTTCCGGCCCGGGATTTATTCGGGGCCAGGGCCGGTCAGGCGGGTTTTTGCGCCGCCGTCCGGGTAGGTTGCATGAGGTACCCGGCAACGGGTGCCCAAGATGAATGGCCGTCTATCGCCGCAAAACATTGGGCTGCGGCGTGGACAGAACCCGGCTTACAGGTCGTCTGGCGCCCGCCGATATTGAACCCGCGCGCCGGCTTGCAAAGATGCCCCCGCGCTCTCGTAAGATATCATTCGCGAGTGGGTTGAGAGCCGCGCTTCAGGGACGCGCTGATTATCGGAAATGGCGTTGCCTGTGCAATGCGCGGACAAAAATAAAAATTAGAACATATAAAGAACAAGATCTCGCCATATTGTTCCTCTAAACCTTTCGAAGAACTTATAGGTCAGGCCGAATTTGATCAGTCTCGGCATTTGGTGAAACACCTTATTGCCCCAATTTTGACTTTGAGATTGCCAGTTAATTATTTGTTTAATAATTGACGGGCATATAAAGGCATGATATCCCATAAATACCCAAATTGGGTATCGTGGCGGGAAATGTTGATCGCATGGCGTGACACCTCGTTGTGGTGACAAGGATCGGGAGATTAGTCGTGGCGCTGTTTTTGTCGCGGTTTGATAACAAGGTGGACCGGAAGGGACGGGTTTCCGTGCCGGCGTCGTACCGTGCCGATCTTACCAGCGATGCATTCGCGGGTGTTATCGTATTTCCCTCTCCGGTGAATGGCGGCGCCCTGGACGCCTGCGACATTGGCCGGATGAAGTCATTGTCAGAGGGCATTGACAGTTTTAACCCATTCTCCAACGAATACGGCGATCTGGCCACTGCTATCCTGACCAAGTCGCACCGCCTGCCATTTGACAGCGAAGGCCGGGTTATCCTGCCGCAACAAATGCTGCAGCACGCGGGGATTACCAACATGGCCACTTTCGCGGGCCGTGGCGCGACATTTCAAATTTGGGCCCCGGAAGCCTATGAGACCTATGAACTGGAGGCTTCGGATCGGGCCAAGGGTCAGGCAGCCAAATTCGAATTGCACCGCCGCGATCAGTTGGAGGCCGGCGAATGACCAAGGCGCCCCACATCCCGGTGATGATAGCAGAGGTACTGGACGCCCTGGCCCCTGTGGACGGCGGCATTTATCTGGACGGCACCTTTGGGGCCGGCGGCTATGCCCAGGCGATTTTGGATGCTGCCGACTGCCGGTTGATCGCTATAGACCGCGACCCGGACGCAGTGGCCGCGGGTGCTTCGCTTGCTGCGCGTCACCGTGAACGCCTGACCTTGGTCCAGGGGCGTTTTTCGGAAATGGAGCAATTGGCCATTGCGGCGGGTGCGCCACAGGTACAGGGCGTCGCCCTTGATCTGGGCGTTTCTTCGATGCAATTGGATCAGGCCCGGCGTGGATTCTCGTTTGCCGCCGATGGCCCGCTGGATATGCGCATGGCGCAGACCGGGGAAAGCGCGGCGGATGTGGTCAACAGCCGCGGACAGGAAGAACTGGCGGACATCATCTATCAATTGGGTGACGAGCGCCGCTCCCGAGCGGTGGCGCGCGCCATCGTTAAGGCCCGGGACATCGCCCCGATTGAGCGGACCACGGCGTTGGCTGATATTGTCGCCAAGGTCATCGGCCGTGGTGCGGGGCGCATACATCCCGCAACCCGAACCTTTCAGGCGCTGCGTATCTATGTCAACAGCGAAATCGACGAGCTGCGCCAAGGCTTGCGCGCCGCCGAACGCCTGCTGGCGCCCCAGGGCTGGCTGGCCGTGGTTTCCTTCCATTCATTGGAGGATCGCGAGGTCAAGCAATTCCTGGCCGAACGGGCCGGCCTGCAGCCTGGTCCCTCGCGTCACCGTCCGCCTGATCAGGACCACGGCCCCGTGACATTTCGGTTGCCGCGCCGCGGGGCGGTCAAGCCCACGGCGGCAGAGGTGGCAATCAATTCCAGGGCCCGTTCGGCACGTTTGCGGGTCGCCCAACGCACCGACCGCGCCGTATCGGACGGGGAGGTGGCGGTATGAGGTGGCCCATAACCATTGTTGTGCTGTCACTGGTGCTGGCCATTTCGCTCGGATTGTACCGGCTTAAATCCCAGGTGCAGCAGTTGGAGCGGCGTTTGGCCGTGGCAACGGCCCAATTGGAAGACAACCGCCGCGACAGCCGTATCCTGGCGGCGGAATGGAGTTTTCTGAGCCAGCCCAGCCGCGTACAAGCCCTGGCCCGGCGTTACCTTGCCCTGCGGCCTCTGGCCCCTGAACAGGTCGGTCGGCTTGCCGGTCTGCCCGTGAAGTCCGGTGGCCGACGCGATGCCGGCGAAAAACGGAACCACGGTACCAAGGACGAAGTTGTCCGGAGTAATGACCAGAAGCAGTTGGGCGCACCGCCCGTGCCGGGATGGAAACCGGCCAAACCACGGGGCGTCGAACGGATTATCCTGGCCAGCAGCGGGAAGCGGTCATGACACGGTCGAATTTACCTGTCCACGCCCCGGATGATGACGCTGAAATGGGTCTGGACAACGACGCCCTTTTGGTTGGCAGCAAGGCACAGGCAATCCGCATCGGCCGCATCCGGCTGTTGACGGTGGCGCTGGTTTTTGCCATCAGCTTCTTTGTCCTGGCCGGCCGCCTGATCGAGCTGACGGTCATTCGCGAACCGGGTCCCTCACTGGCTTTTGTCACCGCCAGCCCGACCAAATCCGCCGCGGGCAGGGCTGATATTGTGGATCGAAATGGCGTTTTGCTGGCGACCAGTTTGTTAACGGCATCATTATACGCGGACGCCAGGGTGGTCCCCGATGCGCCGACGGCGGCCCTGCGGTTGGTCACGGTCCTGCCCGAATTGAGCCCATCTGCGGTTTTGGAACGCCTGACTTCGGGCCGGGCATTCGTCTGGCTGAAACGTAATTTGACACCATTGCAACAGGCTGCCGTCAATGGCCTGGGAATTCCGGGCCTGTATTTCCGTGCTGAACAACGCCGCCTGTATCCTCAGGGCCCGCTGGAAGCCCATGTCCTGGGCTTCACTGATGTTGATGGCAACGGCATCGCCGGCATTGAAAAATACTTCGACCGGGAAATGCAGGATCGTGGCCCTGAGGGAGCGGCCCTGCAGTTATCCCTGGATGTCAGGGTGCAGCATGTACTGCGCGATGAACTGATGGCGGCCATGGTTCGCTTTCGTGCCTCGGGTGCTGCCGGTGTGGTGATGAACGCCAATACAGGTGAATTACTGGCGCTCTCCTCATTGCCGGATTTTGACCCCAACCACCCCACCGCCGCGCCCGCCTTGACCCGCTTCAACCGCGCTACCAAGGGTGTGTACGAGTTGGGCTCGGTCTTCAAAGTGCTGACCGTTGCCATGGCGCTGGACAGCGGCGCGACCAAATTGCACGGTGGCTATGACGCGACCAAGCCGATCCGGATCTCCCGGTTCACAATTCGCGACAGCCACGCCAAAAGGCGTTGGCTGTCGGTGCCGGAAATTCTGATTTACTCCTCGAACATCGGTGCCGCCAAGATGGCCTTGGATGTGGGCCGCGACGGACAGCGCAAATACCTTGAGCGTTTTGGTCTGTTGAGCCGGACCAGACTGGAGTT
>JAJFGG010000145.1 GCA_021776235.1 Alphaproteobacteria bacterium
CGGGACTGCCCAAAGGCGCCCTGATCAGTCATCGGGCCATGGTGGCGCGGGCGATGTGCAGCGCCTCGGAGCTGCTAATCCCCATTGGCGACAATTTCTGCGCCTGGGCGCCGTTCTATCATATGGCTTCCACCGATCAGGCCCTCGCCACGCTGTTACGCGGCGGCACGGTGCACGTCATCGACGGCTATGAACCGGACCTGCTGATCGACATTCTGGAACGTGAGGTGATGCGGTTTTTCATTCTGATGCCGGGCATGGTCGGTCCCTTTGCCGCCATTCTGGAGGCGCGCCAGGTGAAGGTGAAGGGCGTCGGTCTGTGTGGCGCCATGGCCGATCTGGTGCCCCGCGAGGATATCGCTGCCGCCACCCGGGCCCTGAATGCGCCCTACAACAATACCTTTGGCGCGACCGAGACCGGTTTACCTCCCGCAACCTCCAGCCTGATCCCCATCGGCGTCGCACCGACCAATTTGTCGAAACGGCAATCGGCATTTTGCGAACTGCGCCTGGTGGATCCGGACGACAACGAGGTGCCGGTGGGCACGCCGGGCGAGGTCGCCCTGCGCGGCCCCACCCTGTTCAGCGGCTATTGGCATGCTGACGAAACCAACCAGCAGGACTTCCGCAACGGCTGGTTCCATATGGGCGATGTGCTGCGCCGCAATGCCGATGGCAGCCTGGATTACGTGGACCGGGTGAAATATATGATCAAGTCGGGCGGCGAGAACATCTATCCGGCCGAGATCGAGCAGGTGATGCTGGCGGACCCCCGGGTGCATGAAGCGGTGGTCGTGCGCCGCGGCGACCGGAAATGGGGCGAGGTGCCGGTGGCCTTTGTCGTCATGGCGGATCCCAGCCTGACCGCGGATGATCTTATGGACCGTTGCCAGGAGAACCTGTCTTCCTACAAGCGGCCCAAGGACATCATCTTCCTGGCCGAGGATGAACTGCCCCGTTCCACCACCGGCAAGGTGCAGCGCCACGAACTGGAAGCGCGCCTGACCAGCGTTTAATCGGGCCAATCCTGATCAGGTTCAACTGGGGCTGGGAATGGCGTAGGTCAGGGTGGCGTGGGCCACGGGGTGATCGGTGGCCTCGCTGCCATCGTCGGAATAGATCATCACATCACCGACCGCCAGGCGCCGGCCCAACTTCAACAGGCGGGCCTCGGCAATCAGGTCAGCGGGCTCGGGGCGTTTCATGAAGTTGATATTCAGGTTCGTGGTCACGGCCTGCTCGCCATGTCCCAAGGTCGCCAGAATGGCGAGATAAACCATCACGTCAGCCATGGCGACCATGGTCGGACCGGAGATCGTGCCGCCGGGGCGCAGGTTCTTTTCAGAAGTGGCGACACGGGCGCGCAGATAGCGGGGGCGAACTTCCTCCAATCTGAGATTTAGATCGTTCATCTGGGGGAAAGACTCCCCTAGAAACGCTTCCAGCTGGGCAATCGTCTTCTTGGTCATAATCGGTTTAGCGGCCCAAACAGGCGGCGGCGCAGGCATCCAGGATGGCGCCGCTATCGATGCCGTGCACCCGGTACAGATCCTGGATATCCCCTGACTGACCGAACTTTTCCACGCCCAGGCTGAAGACCCGCCGCCGCGAGGCCGATCCCAGCCAGGACAGGGTCGCGGGATGGCCGTCGATCACCGTTACCAGGGCCGCGTCGGACGCCAGGGGATCCAGCAGGCGGCCAATATGGCTGCGCGCCTCATAGCGCCCCGATGCCCGGTGCCGCCAGGCATGATTCCAATCCCGAAAAGCCAGATCAGGGGATGTTACTACCAGCAATCCGGCACCCGGCAGGTCTTCCAGAATTTCGTCATGGGCCGCCGTGGCCTCTGCCGTGACGGCGCCGCAACAGACGATGGCAAGTTCCGCGCCCGGTTGCGGCGGCCGTAACCAATAGCCCCCCGCGACGATATTCTTGCGCAATTCCGGTGTCATGGCACGTTCGGGCTGGGTCACGGCGCGGGTGGTCAGACGCAAATAGACCGAGCCGCCGTCCTCTGCCTGCATGTAGCCAAAACCCCAATGCATGATTTCGGCCAATTCATCGATGAAGGCCGGCTCGAACGCGCTCAGGCCATCCTGGGCCAGGGCGATCAATGGCGTACCGATGGACTGATGGGCGCCACCCTCGGGCGCCAGGGTAATGCCCGAAGGCGTTCCGATCAGCATGAAGCGGGCATCCTGATAACAGGCATAGTTCAGGGCATCCAGGCCGCGGCTAACGAACGGATCGTACAATGTGCCAATGGGCAACAGGCGGGTGCCGAACAGCGAATGCGACAGACCCAGGGACGCCAGGGTCAAAAACAGATTATTTTCGGCAATACCCAATTCGATATGCTGGCCGTCGGGGTGCATGGCCCAACGCTGGGCCGAGACGACCTTTTCCTCGCGAAAGGTATCCTCGCGGCGATGCCGGTCGAAGATACCCCGGCGGTTGACCCAGCCGCCCAGATTGGTGGAGACGGTAACGTCGGGCGAGGTGGTGACGATGCGCTGGGAGAATTCATCATCCCCTGCCGCGATATCGAACAGGATCCGGCCGAAGGCGTCCTGGGTGGATATGGGTTTTTCGGTACCCGGTTTCGGCAGCTGGGCCGGAACGGCGATGGTGGCAGCATGATGGCGCCGGCTGGGTCCTTGGGCAAACGGCACCTGGTCCAGAAACTGCTGCAATTCCTTTGCATCCACGTCCAGGCCGGCCATGGGCTCCCATTCGTCACCTTCGGGCACCCGCATGCGGGCCTGAAACTCGGCCATTTGCGCCGGGCTCATCAAACCGGCGTGGTTATCCTTATGACCGGCCAGGGGCAATTCCTTGCCCTTGACCGTATAGGCGATAAAACAGGTTGGTTCGTCGCCCTCGATATTTTGAAAGCAATCCAGAACCGAGGCCATGTCGTGACCGGCCAGATTGGTCATCAGATCATGCAGGTCCCGGTCTTCGTAATCCTCGATAATCGGCCGCAGGCCGGCGATGCCGCCCAGATCCTTGCGCAAATGTTCGCGCCAACCAGGCCCGCCCTTGTAGGTCAGGGCGGAATACAGCGAGTTCGGACAATCGTCGATCCAGCGGCGCAAGGCCTCGCCGTCACTGGTTGCAAAGGCCGCTTGCAGCATGGAGCCATATTTCAGGGTGATGACGCGCCAGCCGGTGGTGCGGAAGATATCGTCGAGCCGGCCAAACAGGCGGTCCGTGATCACCGAATCCAGGCTTTGGCGGTTGTAGTCGACGATCCACCAGGTGTTGCGCACATCGTGTTTCCAGCCTTCCAGCATGGCCTCGAAGACATTGCCTTCGTCCAGTTCCGCATCACCCATCAGCGCGACCATGCGGCCGGTCGGCACCGCCTCATTCTGCCATTGCTTCATGGCGACATAATCCTGCACCAGCGCGGCGAAGGCGGTCATGGCGACGCCGAGGCCGACCGAGCCAGTGGAGAAATCCACCTCGTCCGCATCCTTGGTGCGCGAGGGATAGGACTGGGCCCCGCCCAGGGCGCGAAAATTGAACAGCATCTCCTGGCTTTGCCGGCCCAGCAGATATTGAATGGCATGGAACACCGGGCTGGCGTGCGGCTTCACCGCGACCCGGTCGGCGGGCCGCAGAATGTTGAAATACAGCGCCGTCATCAAGGTCGTCAGCGAGGCGGAGGATGCCTGGTGTCCGCCCACTTTCAAGCCGTCGCGGTTGGGCCGCAGGTGGTTGGCGTTGTGTATCATCCAACTGGACAGCCACAAGACCTTTCGTTCAAGGGCGGTAAGCAGGTCCAGTTGCCGCGCGCTATCGGCGGTCGCATCGGCGTTTTTTCCCGTCGCCGGCTTGCTCATGAACACCTGCCCTCTGCTGCGATTCCAACTGACATTATAGCCTGCCCGGCTGGCAAAGGCATGCCAAGAGCGCATTTGGACTAATCCTGGTCACATGACCGGAAATAGTCCGAAGGCGCCTTTGACACAAAAATGCCGCGGTATGGACAGTGCCATCCGCGGCAACCTGAGGCCGGGCAATGGGTGTTTTTGTTGCAGAAGCGCCGTGGCTTTGGCTTCAGGACGGTTGATACATTTGCGAAAAAACATCCGCCGCCAGAATGCGCTGGTCGCCCTGGTCATCAATGCCTGGCGTGGAAACACGAAAGGTGACGTGTTGAATGCCCTGCGGGCCGGTGGTTACGGTCTTCACTCGCGCCGTCTCCACAAGGTCATACGCCACACGGCGCTGGAATACGTCGCCCTCGGTGAGGGTATTGCAAGGTCCTGGCCGACGAAAAAACATGCCGAAATTCCTACTACAAATAAACGCAATCTGTGATCTTCGGCGTAACGTTAACCAATCTGTCGTAAAAAAACGGTTAATACAGGGCCCGGGCATGTTAATTTTTTCCATGCCCGACTAAGCGTTTGGACGCAAAGACGGATCGGCAGACTATCCAGCGGTAACCTTGCCGCTGGCGAGGTCGTCTGATCTGGCCTCGATACTGCGTTGCGCAGGCGCGCCATAGCCGCCACCACCGGCTGTCTCAATGCATAACCGGTCACCGGGATAAAGTGTGGTAACCTGTTTCGACAGAATAACTTCCTGGCCCCCCGCCACGCGCAGAATACGGGCCGAGGCCAGGGCGCCGGGCTCTCCGCCCTGGCTACCCTTGGCGGGATGGTTATGTCTTTCACCGCGATAGGTGAGGGTAACCTCACCGGCCAAGATCTCGTATTCACGGCGGCAGCCCAGGCCACCGCGAAATTGACCCGCTCCACCCGATCCCTGGGATAGGCCAAAATGGTGTACCCGTATGGGTGCGTCGAGTTCCAGCGCCTCTACCGGCAGGTTCATGCAATTGGTCGCATCGGTTTCGATCATGTCAACGCCGTCGCAATCGCTGGAGGCGCCGCTGCCGGACGCAATCAAATCACCCACCACAAAAGTCGAGCCATCCTGCCGCTGGCCGCCGAATGACAGGATCAGCAATTCGCCGCCTGAATCCGCTGGAATACGCGTGGGCAAGACATCCTTCAAGGCGCCGAGGATACAGCCCGTGATCCGTTTGATGGTGGCGGTACGGGAATTCACCGGCGCGGGGGGCTTTGGATTGACCAGACTGCCTTCGGGCAGGATCAAGTGGACGGGCCGGAAACAACCGCCATTGGTGGGGATCTCCGGGTCCGTGATGGCCCGCACGGCAAACAGCGCGGCGGCGGCGGTACCCGAAGGCACGCAGTTGAATGGCCCGCGCACCTGATCCGCCGTGCCCTCGAAACTGCAGGTCAATTCGCCATCGCGCACCTGGACCATGACCTTGATGAGGATTGACCGGTCCAGTTCGATGCCATCATTGTCGAGATAATCCGTATAGCTGTACTGGCCATCGGGAATGGCCCGCAGGGCGGCTCGCGTCATTTGTTCAGATCTGTCCAGCAGTTCACTGAAGGCGCTCTGCAACAATTCGGGGCCGAATTTTTCGGCAACCTCGTCCAGGCGCCGCGCCCCGACTGTACAGGCGGCAATCTGGGCGTTCAGATCGCCCATGAAGGCATCGGGCATGCGCACGTTTTGCCGCATCATGGCAATGAAGGTCTCGTTCATCACACCGCCGTCGCGCAATTTCAGGGGCGGTATGCGAACGCCTTCCTGAAACACCTCGGTGGCATTGGTGGGGACGGAACCGGGCGCCATGCCGCCGACATCCTGATGATGGGTCATGGCGGCGGCCAGGGCGATGGCTTTGCCCCGGTGCATGACCGGCATGGCAACAGCAATATCGGGCAGGTGGGTGCCACCCAGGTAAGGGTCGTTCATGATCAGCAGATCGCCCGGCCCAAGGCTGGCCAGGGGAAACCGCGTCAAAAAAGTCTCGATTACCGGGATCAAGGTGGCCAGATGGATGGGCACCGAGATGGATTGCGCAAGCGTTTCGCTGGCCGTGGAAAACAGGCAGGCAGAGGCATCCAGGCCCTCCTTAACGATGGGCGAAAAAGAACTGCGCAGCAGGGTCGACTGCATTTCGTTGGCGATGCCGTCCAGCTTATTGCGCAGAACTTCCAGTGTTACCGGGTCAATGTGGGTCATCTTCATCCAATCCCGTTGACCTGACCTGATCCAGGATTAAGGTCAGCGATGGCGCCACAAGGGCCGACCAACCGCTGGTCAGCAAGGTCGTCGCGTCCGCCTGTTCTATGATCGCCGGTCCCAGAAAAGTTTGCCCTGGCGTCATCGCCGCACGATCCAGGACCGCGACCTCAATGGCCTTGTCATGGCCGGGCAAATGCACCGCGCGGGGAGCCTTTTCAATTTTAATTCCGGCTGCCGGCTGCACCGAATAGCCGCTTGCCGGCCACTCTGGGGCGCGATGCACTGTGCGCAGGTTGACGATCCTGGCCGGCGCTTCGAAGCGATGGCCGTTGATACGATCATGGGTGTCCAGGAAAGTTTGATAGATCGCGCCGATGGGATCCGGTCCGGCCAGATCGACCGGTACGTCCAGATGATGGGATTGCCCAACGAAACAGACATCGGCGTAGTGCCGCACGGTACAGGTTTCTGCTTGCAAGTCCTCGCGTGCCATGAGTGAACGCGCCCGGTTATCAATGCCCTGGTAGGCCTGGGCCAGATCGGTGGCTGCCAATGTGGCGAGGGCATGACCGAATGCCATGGTGACTTCGTGCTCCACCGTCGCATCCAAGAGGCCCTGGGCTGACAGCACGCCGGGATGCGGCGGCACCAGGATGCGGCGGATGCCCAGTTCTTCCGCCAGGGCAATGGCATGCAAGGGCCCGGCGCCGCCCAGGGCGACCAGGGAAAAGCCGCGCGGGTCGTGCCCCTGGCGCACGCTGACGGCCCGAATGCCCTCGGCCATCTGGCTATTCAAGACCCGGTGGATGCCCTGGGCCGCTTCGGCTTCGGTCAAAGCCAATGGCTTGGCGACGCCATTGCCGATCGCCGCCCGCGCCAGGTCTTTCTGCAATGCGACACTGCCGGCAGCGAAATAGCCGGGGTCGAGATAGCCCAGCAGCAACGAGGCATCGGTGACCGTGGCTGCTGTTCCGCCGCGACCGTAGCAGGCGGGACCTGGCTCCGACCCGGCCGAACGCGGTCCGACCCGCAGGCCGCCGGCCCCATCCAGCCAGGCAATGGAGCCGCCACCGGCGCCGATGGGATTGATATCGATCATCGAAACCCGCACCGGATAGCCATCGATGGCGCCTTCGGTGCGGATGGTCGGTGCGCCCTGTTCGATCAGCGCGATATCGCAGGTGGTGCCGCCGATATCTATACTGATCAGGTTGTCAACGCCGTTCCGGGCGCCAATGTTGCAGGCCCCCATGACACCGGCGGCCGGGCCCGACAGGAACAGGCGCACAGGCCGTTCCCGCGCCACGGCCGCACCTGCCAGGCCGCCCCGGGACTGCATAATCTGCAACGGCGCCGCCACGCCGGCCTGGGCCAGTCCGCCTTGCAAGCGATCAAGATAGCCATCGACAATGGGTTTGATATAGGCGTCAAAGGCGGTGACCGCGGTGCGCTCATATTCCCGGAATGCCGGGTCCACTTCGGATGAAATAGAGACCGCAATGTCCGGATGGCGCTGCCGCAACAGGGCCGCGGCGCGGCGTTCGTGCACAGGGTTCAAAAAGGCGAACAGGAAGACAATGGCAATCGCCTGCGCTCCCAGGGCAACCAGTTCGTCGGCGGTCCGTACCAAAGCCGCTTCATCCAGCGGTGTTATGACCGCGCCCTGGGCATCGATCCGTTCCGCGACCTCGCCACGAAAGGCACGGGGGGCCAGAAAGCCAGGCGTCTCGGGGTGCAGGCAGACTTCGTAAAGGGCCCGGCGAAGTTGCCGGCCGATTTCCAGAACATCGCGGAAGCCTTCGGTGGTCAACAGGCCGACCCTGGCGCCCTGGCGTTGCAAAACCGCATTCGTGGCCACGGTGGTGCCGTGGACGAAGCGGCTGACCTGGCCGCCTTGCAGGGCGCCCATTTCGTCCAGGCGCCGGACCGCCGCCAGTACCGCCTGTCCCGGATCGTCCCGCGTGGTGGGCAGCTTCAGGATTTGCGTTGGCTGGCCCGGGCGCCGGCAGACCACATCGGTGAACGTGCCGCCAATATCAACACCGATTTCAATGGACATGTCGGCCCAGAAAGTCGCCGATGGCGGCAATGGCGTCGCGGCCTTCCGACAGCATGGGGGCGTAAAGCTGCCATACGTGAAACATTTGCTCCCAGCATTGATATTCAACGGCGACGCCGGCGGTTCTCGCCCGGGTAGCCAGATGTCTGGCGTCATCCAGCAGAATTTCCTCGCTGCCGACCTGTACCAGCAGGGGCGGCAGGCCGGACAGATCGCCAAACAAGGGAGAGGCCAGGGGATCGGTCCGGTCCGCATCACCCAGATACCAGGACGCACAACGTTCGAGGCTGGCGGGTTGGACCAAGGGGTCGGCCGCCGCCTTGCTGCTGATCGATGCACCGGCCATGGTCAGATCGGTCCAGGGGGAAAGACAGGTGATGGCTGCGGGCAGGGGGCGGTCAAGTTGCTGCAGGCGTAGCATGACCGCCAGGGCCAACCCGCCACCGGCGGAATCCCCCGCCACCGCCAGGCGATCGGCCCGATAACCCTGATCCAACAGCCAACAATAGGCGGCAACGGCGTCCTCCACCGCGGCCGGGTAGGGATGTTCCGGCGCCAGGCGATAGTCTACCAGCAGGCAGGGCATAGCCGCCGCGGCTGATAGATTATAGGCCAGTAACCGGTGCGTGCCGGGGCCGCAAAAGGCATAACCGCCGCCGTGCAGATACAACAGCGCCTTCTCCGCCGCCGTTTCCGCATTTGGCGCACTGACCCACTCGGCGGCAACACCGTCTGCATCGACCAATTCAATCCGGGCATCTTCGGGGACCGGCAGCGCCTTCTCCAGACGGCCCAGATTGGCCCGGGTCTCGGCCAAACCGAGTTCCCCTGACGCTTGCGGGCTGCGCAAATTGGCAACCAGTCTTTCCCTTTCCTGTGTCGTCAAGGCGCTGCTCTCCTCTGTGAATGCTTTGTCATTGCGCCGCTGGTTCCGGATCAGCTTGCCAAACATTCAATTGTTGCCAGAAGCTTTCCACGTCACGCGATTGCGTCTGCATCTGTGGATTGCCATCTTTGTCCCGCGGCGTCTTTTTCGGCAACATCTGTGGTTGCAGCCATTCCTGCCCCATGTAGTTGTCGCGCAGCAAAGATGATCCGTCACATGCCGCCAGGCCGGCAAGCAAGGTCAGGGCAAGAAGTCGGGTCGCGGGTTTCATGTCCGCCATGCTTACCCTTGCTGGGCCAACCGATCAAGGCAGCGATCAAGCCACTGATCAAGGCGGGGATCAAGTCGGGGATCATTGGCATTGGCGACAGACCGCCGCTGACGATGCAGCGGGCCAGAGCAAAAAAAAAAGGGCCACCGCAAACTATGACAAATGCGGTGGCCCCGAGGCTAGGTATCTGTGGTTCGTCGCTACGCAGCCTGTCTTTGGGGGACAGGGCGTCGGGACGTCACGCTGCTAGTGGTACGCTACGCTTACTGGTACGCAAAACATTTCGTTCTACTCTGCTGCCACTGCCGCCTGGGCAGCTTCGCCGGCGCGGAACTGATCGGATTCGGTCGACCCGGTCAACGCCGTGGTCGACGAGTTGCCGCCCATAATTGTCTGGTTGACCTGATCGAAGTAACCGGTGCCGACTTCGCGCTGATGACGGGTGGCGCTGTAGCCGGACGCCTCCGAGGCGAATTCCGCGTTCTGCAGTTCCGAATAGGCCGCCATGCCGCGATCGCGATAGCCCTGAGCCAACTCGAACATGGAATGGTTCAGACTGTGAAATCCTGCCAGGGTGACGAACTGGTATTTGTAACCCATGGCGCCGATTTCGCGCTGGAAACGGGCGATATCGTTCTGATCCAGGTTCGCCGTCCAATTGAACGAGGGCGAGCAGTTGTAGGACAACATCTTGTCGGGGAATTCCCTGCGAATGGCCTCGGCGAAAGTCTTGGCCTGATCCAGGTTCGGGGTGGAGGTTTCCATCCACAACAGATCGGCATAGGGGGCGTAGGCCAGGCCGCGGGCGATACAGCGCCGCATGCTTTCGCCTTCGCCTTCCTTATGGCGGTAGAAACCCTCTCCCGTGCGTTCGCCGGTGATGTAGTCCTGGTCGCGCGGGTCGATGTCCGAGGTCAACAGCTTGGCGCTGTCGGCATCGGTGCGGGCCAGGATCAAGGTCGGCACACCCATGATGTCGGCGGCCAGGCGCGCCGCCTTCAGGTTGGCAACATGCTGTTGTGTCGGTATTAGAACCTTGCCGCCCATGTGGCCGCACTTTTTCTCGGAAGCCAGTTGATCCTCGAAATGCACGCCGGCGGCGCCCGCTTCGATATAGGCCTTCATGATCTCGAAAGCGTTCAACACGCCGCCGAACCCGGCTTCGGCGTCGGCTACGATAGGGGCGAACCAATCGATATCGCCTTCGCCTTCCATGGTTTGGATCTGATCGGCGCGCTGCAGTGTCTTGTTAATGCGCTTGGCCAGCTCCGGTCCGCTGTCCGCGGGATAGAGGCTTTGATCCGGGTACATGGCGCCGGCATTGTTGGAATCGGCCGCCACCTGCCAACCCGACAAATAGATCGCCTTCAGGCCGGCGCGGATCATCTGCATGGCCTGGTTGCCGGTCATGGCGCCCAGGGAGTGCACGTAATCTTCGGTTTGCAGCAGCTTCCACAGCTTTTCGGCGCCGTTGCGGGCTAACGTGTATTCTACCTTGACAGAGCCCTGAAGTTTTTTCACATCTTCAACACTGTAATCACGTTGGATGCCTTCGTAACGGCCTTCCGGGGCGGAAACAAGTTCTTCGATGGTCTCTGTCATGGATCGTCTCCTGCTACTCTGTTAAGCAATTGTTCAGCAATTTTAAGAGCTTTGCGCTTTTTGGGTTGCTCTCGGCGCAAGGTATGTAGGATTGATTGCGCGAACGCAAATGGATAAGTGTCAGTTTGATAATTTTGCAAATATTGTTCTTGAAATGTTGAAAATTTTGTAAATAATACGGACCACTTCAGATCATTGGAGAGACCGATGGCAGTTGAAAAAAAGGCTATGCTGGGCCACAAGGTAAGGCGTTTCCGTCAGGAGCAGAATCTTAGCCAGACGGATATGGCGGAAATGCTGGAAATTTCGGCCAGTTATCTCAATTTGATCGAACACAACCAACGCCCTGTCACCGTGCCGCTGCTGTTCCGTCTGGGCCAGGTTTTTCAGATTGATCTGCGCGAATTCGCCGAAGACGAGGCGGCTGCGCTGGCCGCTGGCCTAAGGGAGATGTTTTCAGACCCGCTGTTCGAAGGCGTGAGCATCCGGGAACAGGAAATTCGTGAAGTGGCCGAGGTCTCACCGGCTGCGACCCAGGCGGTGATGAATTTGTACAAATCCTATGCCGAGATGCGCGAGGATACCCAGGCCCTGGTCGAACGCCTGGCGGACCCGAACATGATTCAGGGTCTCGATGCGCAGGTCTTTCCCATTGAAGAGGTGCGGGATTTTCAACAATCCCAATCGAATCATTTTCCCGAACTGGAAACCGCGGCCGAGGCCCTGTGGCAGGATGCAGGGTTAGAGGCTGGAAATCTCTATCATGGCTTGGCCGGGCATTTGCAGGCGGTGCATGGTATCGGCGCCAAGGTCATGCCTGTCGATATCATGGGGGAAACCCTGCGACGCTATGATTTTCACCGGCGGCGGGTGCTGTTGTCCGAAATGCTGCCGGCATCCGGGCGAAATTTTCAGTTAGCAGTGCAACTGGCCCTGTCCAGCCAAGGTGAATTGCTTGATCGTCTGGTGGCGAAGGCGGAATTGTCGTCACGCGATGCCGAAAAACTGTGCCGCATCAGTCTGGCCGGCGCCTTCGCCGGCGCCGTGCTGATGCCCTATGACGCCTTTCTGACCTCGGCCAAGGAATTGCGCTACGACCTGGAGATCTTGCAGAACCGCTTTGGCGTCAGCTTTGAACAGGTTTGTCACCGTTTGACGACCCTGCAACGTAACGGCGCGCGGGGTGTCCCGTTCTTCTTTATCCGCATAGACAACGCGGGCAATATCTCAAAACGGCTCAGCGGTGCCGGCTTCCATTTCGCCCGTTTCGGTGGAACCTGCCCCCGCTGGATTATTCATGATGCGTTTCGCGCGCCAGGCACGGTCCACACACAACAGGCCAGTATGCCTGATGGCAGCACCTTTTTGACCATTGCCCGCACCGTGGATCCGATCCTGGGCGGGCATCATGGCCGCCAGCCGCGCCTGGCGGTGGCGCTGGGCTGCGATATGGGGCAGGCCAAGCATCTGGTTTATGGCGATGCCATGGACCTGAAAAACAAGCAGGCGGCGACGGATGTGGGGGTGTCTTGCCGGGTCTGCGAACGCCTCGACTGCGGCCAGCGGGCCCATCCGCCGCTCAATCACCGTCTGCGCCTGGATGAAAACGTCCGCCGTATCGCGCCTTTTGCGATCGCGCCCAACTAATCCTAACAATCTCAATGGGTCTCTATCAGCGATCGTTGTTTTAAACCTTTGCCGGGCCTCGTGTTCACCCCGCCGTTGCCTCGGCAAAGCATGTCGAAATGCGCGACCTATTGTCGCAATTGGGGTTTGTTGCACCTAATCAACAAAATTTATCTATTCTTTAGGGTTCTGCCGTCTATAATGATGACCTTGTAATCAATTGTTACTTCTTGTAATAATTAAGTAATATATAGACAATAGATGTACAATATTTTCGACGACCTTTAGTAATTTGGTAATTTTGTTGGAGTATTGAGTAGCGTACGGTTGAGTAGCGTACAAATCGAGTAGCGTACAAC